>NZ_JAQGLA010000089.1 GCF_027853915.1 Saccharopolyspora oryzae | reverse complement strand
GCTGTGCCAGCCCACGGCGCTCAGCCCTCAGTGGTGGTCAGGGGCGGGGGTCGGGTTTGCGGCGGCGGCTGGGGATCGCCGCGACGAGGGTGAACAAGACCGCCGCGGCTTGGAGGGACAGCAGGGCCGTGCGGGGCAGCTCGGTGAACCCGACCTGGACCTCTGCGGCCTTCTCCGGCAACGGGATCGCCACCTGGTGTCCCCAGGCCGTGGTCAGGGGGAGCTCCTTCCCGTCGACCCGGGCGTACCAGCCGGGCTCGTTCTCCGCGCCGAGGACGAGCGCGCGTCCGAGTCCGCCTTCGGAGACCCGGACGGTGAAGTTCGGCAGCTGCGCGGCGACCGGGAGCGGACGGGCTTCGGGAGTCGGTTCCGGTTCGGTCTGCGCCTGGCGCGCCAAGTCGGGACCGACCAGCTTGACCGGCGAACTCGGCAGCAGCAGGCGCAGGACCCGACTGCCGTCCGGGAGCCGTTCCTGCTCGTTCACCAGGCCGTGGCCGAGCTCCGACACTTGGGAGTCGCTCGGCACGACCACGAACTCCGCGCCCCGAGCGGCCACCGCGGCGAGCGCCTCCCGCACCCGACCGGGATCGGCGGAGCGCAGATCGCCGTCGACCTGGCGGAGCCAGTCGGCAGCGGTTCCGGCCGGTGCCAGGTCGTCGTCGCCGAAGCGCGGCCCGGAACCGGTGACCAGCCGCGCGGGCTGCTGCCCCGGGTCGAGCACCAGCCGCGTTCCAGTCGGCCCGGCCAGCGGACGCTGCGGGCCGAGCGGGCCGCTGATCACCGCGAAGGCGGAGCTGACCACCAGTCCGAGCAGTACGACGCCCAGCGCGGCGAGGCCGAATTCCGGCCGCACCGCGGGGAACTTCGCGGGCATCTTCAGCTGTCCGGCCTGCAGCACGATCCAGCTGCACCCGACCGCGACGAGCACCAGCGGCCCGCCCGTCCAGCCGACGGTCGCGATGCCACCGCTGATCGGCTCGGCCGCCGAACCGTCCACCGCGGCCGCCAGCAACCAGCCGAAGACCGCGACTCCGACCGCGGGCAGCATCCGCTTGTCCCAAGCGAACGCGAGCACCACCACCGCGGCCAGGACGAACAGCACTCCAGGCACGCTCGCCGCCGAACCGTCCGGGCTCAACGCCAGCAACCACGCACCAGCTGGCTGCTCCACAGCTCGAGCGCCGAGCCCGTGCAGCAACACCTCCGGATTCTTCAGCAGCACCACGGGCCACGGCAGCAGGCAGGCGACGGAGAGCAGCACCACCGCGGCCAGCCCGGCCACCCGGTGCTGGCTGCGCGCGTTCTCCCCCGGCAGCAGGACGTGCGCGAGCAGCGCGAGCACGATCAACGACAGGTGCAGCAGCGGGGAGAACGCACCGAGCAGCGCCAGGCCCAGCGCGGTCAGGCAAACCCGGCCCAGCCACTTGCGATCGGAACGCCTCATCACCGCAGCGATGCCGGCGAGCAGCGGCGGCACCATGATGTGCGCGACGACCACGTCCACACGCCCCTGCCCCGCCGACAGCAGAGCCGCCGGCAGCACGGCGTACGCACCTGCCGCGATCGCGCGGCGCAGCGGCGGGACCGGGAGCCCCCGGGTCGCGAAGTAAGCGCTGAGCCCCGCGAGCGGAGCCCCGAACAGCAGCAGGAGCGACACCACCACCGACGGTCCACCTAGGACACTGCCGAGCAGCGCCAGCACCAGCAGCGAAGGCGACGCCGGAGAACTCGTGCCGCCGTCGACCGGATGCCACGCGGCCACGTAGTCCCGCCAGGTCGTGCCGAGGTCGGCCACCGGAAGCAGTCGCCCACCCGCCAGACCCGATCCGAGCCGCCCGGCGACCAACGCGTTGATCAGCGCGAACAGCAGCAGCGCGGCGACGAGCACGAAGGGCGGGGACGACAGCAGCCGCAACACCCTGCCGCGGCTGACCAAACCTCCGCGGGCGTTGTCGCGCGGCGACGGCGAAGGCCGACGTTCCAGCCGCTCGAAGACGTCGCGGCGGATCAGCTTGCCCGGCTCCACCTCGGCAGCCGCCGGATCGTCCCCGGCCGCCGCCAGCAGTTCGGCCAGCTGCTCCGGCTTCGGCGCGGAATCGCCGCCCAACAACCACAACCAGCGCCCGGGGTCGGCCCACCGCCGCTTCCCGAGCGCCACCGCATCCGCGACCGCAGTGGCGAAGGAGGTGTCCCGCGGCAACGTCAGCACGTCGTCGACGACCTGATCCGCGCGCGCCTGCTCCAGCAGTTCCGCGCTGCGGTCGGCCGAACCGGTGTCCACCACGACCACGCGGCGCGGTCTCTCGGACTGCTCACCGAGCGCGGCGAGCACTTCCGGCAGCCACGCTTCGCCGTCCCGACACACCAACACCGCCAGCACCGGCGCGCTCAAAGTCTTCCTCCTGCCGAGCAGATCCACCACCGCACGAACGGTAATGCACCAGCAGCGGAAGAAAACCCGCCGAAATGACCTGATTCAGGCGTGATCGGCGGGCAGCGGCCTCAGACTGCGCGGCGCTTGAGCTTGCGGCGCTCCCTTTCGGACAGTCCGCCCCAGATCCCGAAGCGCTCGTCGTGCTGCAACGCGTACTCCAAGCACTCGGAGCGCACCTCGCAGCCCTGGCAGATCCGCTTCGCCTCCCGCGTGGAGCCGCCCTTCTCCGGGAAGAACGCTTCCGGATCGGTCTGCGCGCAGAGCGCCCGTTCCTGCCACTCCTGCTCTTCTTCGGACATTTCGAACAGTTCGGCAAGAACGTCGAATTCCGCGACGGCGGGTGCGTCCCCACGCTCCGCCAAGCGGCTGTCTCCTGATTCCCACATCGCTGGACTTCCCCCGATTTCTCCCGTTCCCGCCGGCCCTCCCCAGGGCCGGAACAGGACGCACTCCATGCTCACGGGTGGTCTGGCCCCTCACGAGGACCTCGCAACTCCGACGGCGGCGCCGTCGCCGACCGGGTGCGCCGCTCGCCCTCTCTCCGCCAGCGGCACCTCGACCGACCCCGTGCCCGACCAGGTCTCCCGCACCCGGTCGTCCCGCTGTCGCGATCTCCCCTCCCGAGGAATGATCATTTCAACGGTGAATGACACTGCTGTGATTACACCCGTGTAGCTCCTTGCGGTCAAGCGGAGACCATCCGTAGGGGGACACCCGGACAGCGCCACCGCACCACCACCGAGCTCCGCTGAACGCACGCTTTCGGCGCAGCGCCAGTACTCCGTCCGCCGGAACAGATCCCCCGCACGGAGTCCCGAGATCATGAATACCACTACGCGATCACTCGTGCCCCGCCGCGTGGCCGCCCGGTTCGTGGACACTGGGGTCGTGAAGAGCTCCACGACCCGCATCAGCCCCCTGTTCCTGGCGTTCCTCGGACTGACCGTGCTGGGCGGCGTGCTGGCCACCTTCGACAGCAACCTCGCGCGGACCACCGGCGTCCTGCTGCTCGTGCTCGGCGGCTGGACGACGTCGCTGTGCCTGCACGAGTTCGGCCACGCGGTCACCGCGTTCCGCGGCGGGGACCTCTCGGTGCGCTCGAAGGGCTACCTGACGCTGGACCCGCGGCGCTACACCGATCCGATCCTGAGCATCGTGCTGCCGCTGATCTTCGTGGCGCTCGGCGGGATCCCGCTGCCCGGCGGCGCGGTGTGGATCAACCACCACGCGCTGCGCTCGCGCCGCACCGAGTCGATGGTGTCGCTGGCCGGACCGCTGACGAACCTGGTGCTGGGCCTGCTGATCGCCACCGCGGTCGCCGCGGTGCCGATGCCGATCGGGCTGGCCTCCGGCCTGTCCTACCTGGCCTTCCTGCAGGTGATCGCATTCGTGCTGAACATCCTGCCGATCCCCGGCCTGGACGGCTACGGCGCGATCGAACCGTACCTGTCCGCCCCGGCCCGGCAGTTCGGCGAGAAGGCGCGACCGTGGGCGCCGCTGGTGCTGTTCCTGCTGCTGATCGGCGTTCCGCTCGTCGGCCGGATGTTCTTCCAGCTCGCCTACTTCGTCTTCGGCCTGGTCGGCGGCGACACGACGCTCACCGCGCTCGGGCAGGCGATCTTCCGCAGCGTGTTCGGGTTCTGAGAACCTGTCTGACGAACTCGTTTTGCGTGGCGGTGCGGGTAGCGGAACCTCAGCGCCCGCCTGGACTCCGGGTGCCCGACCTTATGTATGCCAATACACGGCGGTCAGGCCGTCCTCGCCAGGCGAACGCTGAGAACCCGCAGCGGCGCCAGCGCCGAGGGTGGGCTATGCGCCTGCGGCGCATACAAGCAAAAGATCACAAACCGGGATCGAAGCCGGACTCTGAGGTTCCGCATCCTCCTGGAGCGGGCTCCGTGCGAGGATCGGAACCGTGAAGGTCGTAGTTCTGGTCGGTGGAGTCGGTGGCGCGCGGTTCCTGCTCGGGGTGAAGGCAGCACTGGGCCTGCCCGCCGTGGGCGAGCCGCAGCAGCAGTCCGAGCACGAGGTCACCGCGGTGGTCAACGTGGGCGATGACGTGTGGATGCACGGGTTGCGGGTGTGCCCGGACCTGGACACCTGCATGTACACCCTCGGCGGTGGCATCGACGAGGCGAAGGGCTGGGGTCGGGTCGACGAGTCCTGGTCGGTCAAGGAGGAGCTGGCCGCCTACGGCGCCGAACCGAGCTGGTTCGGGCTCGGCGACCGCGACATCGCCACCCACCTGGTGCGCTCGCGGATGCTGCGCGCGGGTTATTCGCTGTCCGCGGTCACCGAGGCGCTGTGCGACCGGTGGCGTCCGGGCGTCGGCCTGCTGCCGGTGACCGACGAGCGGGTGGAGACCCACGTCGCCATCGACGACCCGGAGACCGGTGAGCAGCGGGCCGTGCACTTCCAGGAGTGGTGGGTGCGGCACCGCGCGGAGCCGAAGGCGCACGCGATCGTGCCGGTCGGGGCGGACGAGGCGAAGCCGACGCCTGCAGTGCTGGACGCGCTGCAGCAGGCCGACGTGGTGCTGATGGCGCCGTCGAACCCGGTGGTCAGCATCGGAACGCTGCTGGCGGTGCCGGGTTTCCGCACCGCGCTGCGGGAGACCTCGGCGCCGGTCGTGGGCCTGTCCCCGATCGTCGGCGGACGGCCGCTGCGCGGCATGGCCGACGCCTGCCTGACCGCGATCGGCGTGGAGAGCACCGCCGAGGCGGTCGGTCGGCACTACGGCTCGCGGCAGGACGCCGAGGGCGTTCTGGACGGCTGGCTGGTGCACACGGGTGACTCCGCTGAGATCCCCGGCGTGGAGGTGCGCTCGGTGCCGCTGCTGATGTCCGATGTGGACGCCACCGCCGCGATGGCGCAGGCGGCGTTCGACCTGGCGCGGGAGGCGCGATGAAGGACCACGCGGCGGCAGGCGGGTTGCAGCTGTTCGCGGTTCCCGGGCTGCCGGAGTTCGGCCCCGGCGACGACCTGGCGGCGTCGATCTCGGCGGCCGCCCCGTGGCTCAGCGACGGCGACGTCGTGGTGGTCACCAGCAAGGTGGTGTCCAAGGTCGAGGACCGGATGGTGTCCGCCCCGCTCGACCCGCAGCTGCGCGACGAGCTGCGCCGCGAGCTGGTGCTGTCCGAGGCCACCCACGTGGTGGCCCGGCGCGGCCGGACGCTGATCACCCAGAACAAGCTCGGCATCGTGCAGGCGGCCTCCGGCATCGACGCCTCGAACGTGCCGCAGGACCAGATCGCGCTGCTGCCGGAGGACCCGGACGCCTCCGCGCGCCGCCTGCGGGCCGGGCTCGCCGAGCGGCTCGGGGTGCAGGTCGGCGTGGTCGTGACCGACACGATGGGCCGCGCCTGGCGGGTCGGTCAGACCGACGTGGCGATCGGTTCGGCCGGTGTCGGCGTGCTGCACGACTACGCGGGCAGCACGGATTCGCAGGGCAACGAGCTGGCCGTGACGCTGGTCGCGGTGGCCGACGAGATCGCCGCCGCGGCGGACCTGGTCAAGGGCAAGCTGGGCGCGGTCCCGGTCGCCGTGGTGCGCGGTCTGACCACTGTGGACGACGGTTCGTCCGCGCGGGACCTCGTCCGCACGGTCGACGAGGACCTGTTCGCCATGGGCACGGCCGAGGCGCTGGCGCAGGGCCGCCGCGAAGCGGTGCTGATGCGCCGCTCGGTGCGGCAGTTCGCGGACGCCCCGGTCGACGAGGACGCGGTGCGACGCGCGGTCGGCTCGGCGCTGACCGCGCCCGCCCCGCACCACACCCGCCCGGTCCGCTTCGTGTGGCTGCGCGACCGCCCGCTGCGGTCGAAGCTGCTGGACGCCATGCGCACGGCTTGGCTGGACGACCTGCGCGCGGACGGCATGCCGGAGGACGCCGCCCAGCGGCGCGTGAACCGGGGCAACCTGCTCTACGCCGCCCCGGAGCTGGTCCTGCCGTTCCTGGTCCGCGAAGGTGCGCACGACTACCCCGACGAACGGCGCGGGGACGCGGAACGGCAGATGTTCACCGTCGCCGGCGGCGCTGCGGTGCAGGGACTGCTGGTGTCGCTGGCGGCCGAGGAGCTCGCCTCGTGCTGGGTGTCCTCGACGATGTTCTGCCCGGACGTGGTGCGCGCGGCACTGGACCTGCCGGACTCCTGGGAACCGCTCGGCGCCGTCGCGGTCGGCCACCCGGCCGAGCCGGTCGACGGCCCGCGCGAACCCCGCGACCTCGACGACGGATTGGTGGAGCTGTGAGCGGACCTCAGGCCGACGCGCTGCGGGTGCTCGGCGACTGGCGCCCGACCGACCCGCAGCAGGAAGCGCTGCGGCACGCCTTCCTGACCTTGCTGGACGCCCGGGCCGACGCGTGCCTGCGAGCCTGCGAGCCCGGGCACGTCACCGCCTCGGCGGTGCTGCTCGACGCGGCCGGCGAGAACGTGCTGCTGACGCTGCACCCGCGCGTGGGCACGTGGTTGCAGCTGGGCGGTCACTGCGAGCCGGAGGACACCACGCTGGCCGGGGCGGCGCTGCGCGAAGCGACCGAGGAGTCCGGTGTGGACGGTCTGGTGGTGGATCCGGATCCGGTGCACCTCGACGTGCACCCGATCACCTGCTCGCTGGGCAAGCCGACCCGGCACTTCGACGTCCGCTTCGTCGTCCGCGCCCCGGAAGGAGCCGAGCCGACCCGCAGCGACGAGTCCCTCGACCTCCGCTGGTGGCCGGTGAACGCCCTCCCGGACAACACCGACATCGACCCCCTGATCACCGCCGCCCGCCAGCGGCTCTGATCAAGCGGTTTCCTTGAACACGGCGGCTTCGAGCCGCCGCACGCGCGCTTCGATGCTGTCCGCCTCGGAACCGGACAAGGTCGTCTCGATCAGGACGCGGATCCAGGCTGTGGCTTTCATGTCTTCCTGAGCAGCCCGAACGCGCACTCGATCCAGCAACGACTTCGGCAGCCGCAGCGAGGTGGTGATCATCGGATCGGACGGCGCGGGCTCGGTCTCCCAGTGCCCGGCGTCCATCTCCGCACTCACGTCGGTGTTGTCGTAGTGCTGCGCGAGCTCATTCAACTTCGCCATGTCCCTCACCTTCTCTTACGCCGGAAGGCACGGCGCTCTCTATGGGTCATTTCTCGTGCCGTCACCACGTACCAACGCCCGTCCGCTCCATCGGCCAAGACGACTAACAGGTAACGACCAGCGAGCGTGCCGCCGAACAGCACCTCCTCGACCTCGCCCGGCACGACGCAATGCCTGGCTATGTGCTGCTCGGATTGCTCCGTCCACAAAATTTCGCGCACAGCCAGAGTAGAACACGACGCATTGCATCGCAATGCGTCAAATTCGCCCGTCGTGATCAGCTTTCACCCGAAGAGGTCTGGCGCTTGGGCTCACATGGTGCGGTAGTTGCGGGCGGGCATTCTGGGGCCGTGGCGGGGGCGGGTCGCGCCTGCTGCGCTGAGGTAGCGGACCGCTCGGTGGCGGTGGCCTTCGTAGGGGGCGAGGGCTTCGAGCATGCCTTCGTCGTCGAGCGGGCGGCCCGCCAACGCCAGGCCCACGATCGTCGGCAGGTGGTAGTCGCCGACGCTCACCGCGTCCGGGTCGCCCCAGGCCCGCTGCGCGATCTCCGCCGCCGTCCACGGGCCGATGCCCGGCACCTTCTGCAGGAGATCGCGCCCTTCGACGCCGCGCAGCTCGGCCGCGCGCTCCAACCTCGCTGCCACCGATGCGGCGGCGAGCAGCGTTCGCCTGCGGGCTCCGTCGATGCCCGCGCGATGCCATTCCCAGTCCCGGATCCCGCGCAGCTGCACGGGATCCGGTGCGACCCACAGCTTCTCGACCGGTCCTGGTGCGCGGCTGCCGAAGCGCCAGCACAGCTCCCGCCAAGAGCGCCACGCTTCCCGGTTGGTGACCTTCTGCTCCAGGACCGCGGCGACAAGCACGTCCCACACCCGGCCGGACGCGCACAGCCGCACCCCGTGCGAGGCCTTCCGCCCCCGCTCCACGACGTCGTGCACGGCGACGAACCCGCTGGCGTCGTCCGAGTCGCCGAGCAGGTCCGGGATGCCGTCGAGCACCAGCTGCGCGCCGGGCCCCCACGCTGCGGCGTCGACTTCTCCCGCGCCGTTCTTCCGCAGCCGCAACGTCGTCGGGCCCTTCGGCGTCGTGGTGCCCCACCACACCGCGCCCGAGGGATCGACCCGCGTGGTGGGATCGCCGCTGCCGCGGCGCAGCGGAGCCAGCACCCGGGGCAGGTCCACCGGGTACGAGGGGCACCAGATCCTGGTCAGAGCGTCAGTCATCGCCCTCAGAGGGTATGCCGACCCGCTCCGCCGTCATCGTGGGCCGCAATTTCAATGGAAATCGGAGGTCCGATTTCCATTGAATTTTCGGAAGTTCTCCACAGGGAGGACGACCTGTCCACAGGTGTCGGCATGTCGGGTCCCGACACGCCGACGGTTCACAGTTTCAATTGAAACTGCGGTACCCCCTCGGCATGTCGGGTGCGGACACGCCGTGGAGACCACAGTTTCAATTGAAACTGCGGTGTGGGGTGCTGGTGTGTCGGGTGCGGACACGCCGGGGTTCGGCTCAGCAGTCGGCGGAGAAGCGGACTCCGTGCTCGGGCAGGGTCACGCCCGGCCACACGCGGACGCCGTCGAGCAGTTCGCAGCCCGCGCCGATGTGCGCATCATCACCGATGATCGCGCCCCGCAGCACCGCACCCGCGCCGATCGTCGCGCCCGCTCCGATCACGCTGCTCTCGACCACCGCGTCCCGGGCCACGCGGACCCCGTCGAACAGCACCGACTCCACGACGCTGGCACCGCTCTCGACGACGCAGCCAGCACCGATCGCACTGCCACCGCTAACCTGGGCTCCAGCGTCGACCGACGTGCCGTCGAGGCACAGCGCCTCGCCGTGCTCCCCCGGCAGCGCGTTCGTCGGTGCGACGCCCAGCACCAGGTCCGCCGAGCCGCGGACGAACGCCTGCGGGGTTCCCATGTCCAGCCAGTACGAGGTGTCGACGTGGCCTTGCACACGTGCGCCCGAGGCGAGCAGCTCCGGGAACGTCTCGCGCTCCACCGACACCGGCCGACCGGCCGGGATGCGGTCGATCACCTCGCGGCGGAACACGTAGCAACCGGCGTTGATCTGGTCCACCGGCGGGTTCTCGGTCTTCTCCAGGAACGCGGTGACCCGCCCGTCCGGATCGGTCGGCACGCAGCCGAACCGGCTGGGATCGTCCACCTTGACCAGGTGCAGCGTCACGTCCGCCGCGGTGCTGCGGTGGGTGGCGATCAGCTCGTTGAGGTCCACTCCGGACAGGATGTCGCCGTTGAACACCAGCACGTCGTCGGCGCTGAGCCGGTCCGACACGTTGCGGATCGCCCCGGCGGTGTCCAGCGGCTGCGGCTCGACCACGTACTCCAGCCGCAGGCCGAGGTCGGAGCCGTCGCCGAAGTGCTCGGCGAAGACCTCCGCCTTGTAGGAGGTGCCGAGCACCACGTGCTCGATGCCGGCGGCCCGGATCCGAGACAGCAGGTGGCGCAGGAAGGGCACCCCGGCCGTGGGCAGCATCGGCTTCGGCGCCGACAGGGTCAGCGGGCGCAGCCGCACGCCGCGCCCGCCCACCAGCACGACGGCCTCCGCCGCCGGCGGTGCGGCCCGGTCCCGATCATCCGCGGACATCGGCGTAGCTCCTCCTGTACCTCACGGACTTCACTGACGAAAACCCATTGGGGGGAATACTCTGGCAGGGCCAACGGCATAATGAACACCGGGCCCGTCCCCGCACGGCTCGACGCCCGCCCCCGGCGGACCACCGACTGCGAACGACTGAGAGGGCATCCCCATGGACCCGCTCCTCCGAGCCGACGAAGCACTTGCTCGCGCGCGGGCACGCGGCGCGTTCGTCGTCACGCCGGACAACGCCACCTCGCCGATGGACGCCGCGAACACCGTGCGCATCCCGCGCGAGGTGGTCGATCACGTCGACCCCACGGACACCGCACCGTCGCTGCCCGTGCCCGGGCCGCCGCAGGCCGCCCCGAAGCCGCAGGCCGAGCCGCAGCAGGGCTGGCCGACCGAGGACTACGGGCAGCAGAACCTGCCGCCGAACCCGTACCACTCGCAGCGCGGCCCGAACGAGTTCGGACCGCTCGGTTCGCAACCCGGTCAGCAGTACCCCCAGTACTGATCAGCGCGTTTCGATGCGGGCCCGGAGCGCCAGCGCGGTGCGCAGCGCCAGGCGCACGGGCGCCCAGAGCGGACCCGGGTGGCGGTCGGCGAGGTAGCGGTAGGCGCTGCGGTGGTGTTCCAGCAGCATCCGCTTGGCCGCCTTCGCCGTGGAGCGCCCGCCGATGTGCATGACCTCGGCTCCGGGCACGTAGATGTTGAGCCAGCCCTTGCGGCGCAACCGGTCGCCCAGGTCGACGTCCTCGAAGTACATGAAGTAGCGCGGGTCGAAGCCGTCGGTGGAGTCGAACGCCTCGCGGCGCAGCAGCAGGCACGAACCGGACAGCCAGCCCGCCGGGCGTTCGGTGATCTCCGCCTCGGACTGCCGGTAGGCACGCGTCCACGGGTTGTTCGGCCAGATCTTGCAGAACACCGCGTGCCCGGCCCCTCGCCCGATCGAGGGCAGCATCCGCGCCGACGGGTAGACCTCGCCGCCGGGTTCCCGGATCAGCGGGCCGAAGGAGCCCCCGCGCGGCCAGCGCTTCGACGCGGCCAGCAGCTCGTCGAGCGACCCCGGCCGCCACTCCAGGTCGGGGTTGGCGATGACGATCCAGCCGTACTCCTCGCCCAGCGCGGCCACGCCGCGGTTGGCGCCTCCGCCGTAGCCGAGGTTGCCGCCGGTGGGCACGAACTCGACGTTGGCGCGCTCGGCTGCAGCGCGCTCGGGTTCGCCGTCGGTGGACCCGTTGTCGGCGAGGATCACCCGGACCGGCCGGTCCGTCGCCTGCTGCAAGGTGTCCAGGAACCGGTCCAGCGTCTCGCCCGGCGAGTAGGTCACGGTGACAACGGCGAGCTCGTCGCCGTAGGTGCGCACGTCGGTCACGCCACCACATTCTGCCGAACCGCCCCGAGCCCGGGAATCCGACCGCAGTTTCAACGAGGTTTTTCCCTCCTCGTCCTGCGTAGCGGTGCGGGTGGCGGAACCTCAGCGCCCGCCTGGACTCCGGGTGCCCGACTTGATGTATGCCAGATCAGCGGGTGCGGAGGTGGATGTGGTGGGCGCGGGCGAAGGCCGCGCGGTGCTGGGTGGCGCAGGCCGCCCAGGTGAACTCCTTGGCCCGGCGCTGCGCGGCGGCGGCCAGCGCTGACCGGCGGGTCGGGTCGTCGAGGAGTTCGGTGAGCCCCGCGGCGATGTCTCCGGCGCCGACCCCGCAGTACGCGACGGCGTCGCCGCCGACCTCGGGCAGGCTCAGGCGTCGCGTGGTGAGCACGGCGGCGCCGCAGGCCATCGCCTCCAGGACCGGCAGGCCGAAGCCCTCGCCGATGCTCGGGTAGGCGACGACGTCCGCGCCGCCGAGGAACCCGGCGAGCTGCCCGAACGGGAAGTAGCCGGCCCGGATCACGCGGATCCGGTGCGGCACCGCTTCCAGCGCCCGCTCCACGCGCGTGTCCCAGCCCGGCTGACCGGCCAGCACCAGCGCGGGCGAATCGGTGCGCCCCCGGCAGGCCAGGGTGAAGCCGCGGATCAGCGCGGGCACGTTCTTGCGGGGCTCCAGCGCGCCGAGGAACGCCACGTACGGCTGGTCGTGCAGGCTCAGCCGGTCGCGGACCGCCTGGACCTCTTCGGGTGTCGGCGGGTGGAACCGGTCCGGGTCGACGCCGTGGTACATCACCGGCATCCGCGTCCGGTCGGCGCCGACGGAGCGGGCGAGCTCGGCCGCCGTCGCCTCGCTCGGCACGATGCACAGCGTCGCGCGGCGCAGCGCGGTGCGCGTCCAGGCGCGGAAGAAGCGGGCCTTGACCGGCGAGTGCACCGCCGGGTTGGTGAAGAACGTGGCGTCGTGCAGGGTCACCACCGACGCCGCCGGGTTGGCCAGCGGTGTCGTGTAGTGCGGGGAGTGCAGGACGTCGATCCCGAGCCGCCGGACCAGCAGCGGCAGGGTGGTCTGCTCCCAGGTCAGCCGCGCGGTGCGGGTGGCGACGGCTTCGGCGGCGGGCACCACGTCGGTGCGCGGCGCGATGGTCGCGTACAGCTCCGCGTCGCGGGGCTGGCAGGCGACGGTGAGCCGGGCGCCGTCGGCGTCCAGCGCCGCCAGCAGGGAGTCGACGTACCGGCCGACGCCGCCCCTGTCCGCGGGTACCGCGGTGGCGTCGATGAGGATGTGCGGCTCGCCTCTGTGCACCAGAGCAGAGTACGGGGCGAAAAGCCCAGCCCGGGACGAGTACGTGAAAATGTGTTCAGGCCTATGCCGAGGCGATGTCCAGGTGCAGTGCCCAGACTTCCCGCGCCACCTGCGTCCAGGTGAAGTCCGCAACACGCCGGTGCCCCGCCGCGACCAGCTCCGCCCGCCGCCGCGGGTCGCCGAGCACCTCGCGCAGCGCAGCGGCGAGCGCAGCCGGGTCGGCACGCGGAGCGACCATTCCTGCACCCCCGGCGACCTCCACCAGCGCGGGCGCATCGGAGTGCACGACGGGAACTCCGAGCGCCATCGCCTCGACCAGCGGCAGGCCGAAGCCTTCCGCGAGGCTGGGCGCGGCCAGCGCGCTCGCGTTGCGCAGCAGGACCGCGAGTTCGCCGTCGGTCACCGACGACAGCACGCGCACCCGGTCGCCGACTCCGCAGTCCGCGGCGATCTGCCGCAGGTCGAGGTCGCCCCAGCCCTGGCGGCCGACCACCAGCAGCGGGACGTCGGGGACGTCGGCCATCGCCCGCACCAGGTGCGGGTAGCCCTTGCGGGGCTCGATCGTGCCGATGGCCAGCACGTACTGCTCCGGAAGATCGAGCTGCACCGCCGGATCCGGCTCGGCCAGCAGCGACGGGGTGACGCCCTCGCCGATGACCTGCACGCGGGGCGCGGAGGTGTGCTCGGCGAGTTCGGCGGCCACCGCGGAGGTGGGCACGACCAGCGCGTCGGCTTGCCGGGCGGCCCGGCTGATCGCCCTGCGGTGCCAGGAAACCCCTCGCGGCGTCAGGGTTTCCGGGTGCGTCCACGGGACGGTGTCGTGCACGGTCACCACGAGCCCGCGCCCGCGCTTGGCCGGCGGCGCGAGGGGTGTCATGGCGTGCACGGAGTCGCCGCCCGGCCAGAGCGGAACACCGCGTTCCCAAGAGGCGATCAGCGCCCGTCGCGGCAGCGGCAGCACTCGCGGCCCAGCCACTCCGGGCACCCGCGCGGCCTCGACGTCGCCGCCTCGGCTGATCACGCTGCTGATCTCCCAGCCGTCGGGCGCGGTTTCGGCCATCGCGCGCAGCAACTCCCGCGTGTAGCGGCCGGTCCCACCGGGGACGGGGGCGAGCAGCTGCTCAGCGATCGCGACGAGCTCGGGCACCCGCCCAGCTTCCCACGGCCCGAAGTGCGAAATTGACCACCCACTCCGTTTTCGCAGGTGGTTGAGTCGAGGACCGCTCGGCGCCGGGGGCGCGTAACGTCACGGCCGTGACGTCGGAACAGGTGCGCAGCACCGTGGTCGTGGTGACCTGGCGGGGGCGGGACCACATCGAGTCCTGCCTGGACGCGCTGGCCACCCAAGACCGTCCACATCGGACAATCGTGGTCGACAACGCCTCCGACGACGGCACGGCCGAACTGATCGCCGCGCACCCGTCGGCCCCCGAGGTCCTGCGGCTCCGCCGCAACCTCGGCTACGCCGGCGGCATCGCCGCCGCGCTGGCGCGCGTCGCCACGCCTTACGTCGCGTGGCTCAACGACGACGCTGCGCCAGCCTCCGGCTGGCTCGCGGCGCTCGAGGCCGCGCTCGACGCGGACCGCTCCGCGGCTGCGGCGACCTCCGTGCTCCGCACGTCGGACGGCCGCACGCAGTCCGCCGGCGTGCGTCTCACGGCCGACGGCCACGGCGCTGACGCGCCTGAAGCCTCCGGCGAGGTGTTCGGCTTCTGCGGCGGCGCAGCGCTGCTGCGCACCGACCTGCTGCGCGAAGCGGGCGGTGTCCCCGCTCACTTCTTCTGCTACTACGAGGACACCGACACGTCCTGGCGCCTACGCCTCGCCGGGCACCGCATCGTCTCCACGCCCGAGGCCGTCGCAGCGCACGCTCACGGCGCGACGACACAACCCGGTTCTGCGCAGTTCCACCGCTGGAACGAGCGCAATCGCCTGTTCATGCTGCTGCGCTGCGCCCCCTCAGAGGTCGCAACCCGCGAACTGGCCCGCTTCGCCGCGATCACGCTCGCGCTGCCGCTGCGCAAGAACGTCCCCGATGCCGCGAACTTCCGCGTCCCCCTCCGCCTCCGAGTACTCGCCGAGGTCCTCCGCCGCCTCCCCGCAACGCTGCGAGAACGCCGCGAGATCACCAGGTCGGCCCCGACCCGGCAGATCTGGCAGCGCTGGGCCGGCCGCTGACCGGTCCTCGATCTTCAGTCCGGGAACGCCGAACCCGAACCGCCGCGCAAACCGAGCCGCGTCGTCTCCTAACGGAAGGCCATCGAATCGGGTAGGCGGATCGGATCGGACTCCCGGCATGGTGCAGGCTTGAGGCGTGGCTGGAACTTCCGACCTCAGCAACCTGCCCCTCGTGTCCGTCATCGTCGTGAACTACCGCGGCGCCGACGACACCGTCGAGTGCTTGCGCGCGCTGCGCGAGGAACTCGACTACCCGGCCGAGCGGCTGGAGGTGATCTGCGTCGACAACGCCTCCGGTGATGGCAGCGCGGAGCGGATCCGGGCCGCAGCCCCGGACGTGCGGCTGGTCGAGTCGGACCGCAACCTCGGGTTCGCCGGCGGCTGCAACCTCGCCGCCCGCAACGCCTCCGGCCAGGTGCTGGCGTTCCTCAACAACGACGCGCGACCGGACCGGGACTGGGTGCGTTCGGCCGTCGCCGTGCTGCGGGCGGAGCCGACCGTGGGCGCGGTCGCCAGCAAGGTGCTGGACTGGGAGGGGCGGCACATCGACTTCGTCGACGGCGGGCTGACCTGGTTCGGCATGGGCTACAAGCGCCACGCCGGCGAGGTCGACGACCACTCGCACGACGCCCCGCGGGACGTGCTGTTCGGCACCGGATCGGCGCTGTTCGTGCGCGCCGAGCTGTTCGCCGCGCTGGACGGCTTCGACGAGCGGTTCTTCATGTTCTACGAGGACGTGGATCTGGGCTGGCGGCTGAACCTGCGCGGCTGGCGGGTCCGCTACGAGCCGCGGTCGCTGACCTTCCACCGCCACCACGCGTCGATGACCGACATCGCCTCCTCGCGGGAGCACTACCTGCTGGAGCGCAACGCGCTCGCCGCGCTCTACAAGAACGTCTCCGACGAGACGCTGGCGAAGGCGCTGCCCGCGGCGATGGCGCTGGCGGTGCGGCGGGCCACCGCGCGCGGCGAGATCGACCCGACGCAGCTGGAGATCACGCGCCGCAGCGAGTCCGAGGACGACTCGCCGGTGCCGATCGACCGCTCCGCGCTGGCCGGGATGCTGGCCATCGACCAGTTCGTGGAGATGCTGCCGTCGCTGAAGCAGTCCCGCGACGAGGAGCAGCAGGCGCGGGTGCGCACCGACGCGGACCTGGTCCCGCTGATGCGCAAGGCGATGGAACCGGCCTACCCGCTGCCGCGCTACCTCGCCGCGCATGACGCGCTGGTGGAGGCCTTCGGCCTGGACGAGGTCTTCGGCCGTCCCCGCAAGGTCGTGGTGATCACCGGCGACGCGGTCACCGAGCGGATGGCCGGTCCGGCGATCCGCGCCTGGCACATGGCCGAGGTGCTCTCCGTCGAGCACCAGGTGCGGCTGGTCAGCGTCAACGACCTGGTCAGCCCGCCGCCGGCGGAGTTCGAGGTGCACGCGGCGACCCGGCGCGAGCTCGGTGCGCACGTCGACTGGGCCGACATCGTGGTGCTGCAGGGGCACGTGCTGGAGATGGTGCCCGCGCTCAAGAAGGTCGATTCCACCAAGATCGTGGTCTGCGACGTCTACGACCCGATGCACCTGGAGCTGCTCGAGCAGGGCCGCGACACCGACGACGAGCGCCGCGCCAAGGACCTGGCCGGGGTGACGAAGGTGCTCAACACCCAGCTGCAGCGCGGTGACTTCTTCCTCTGCGCCTCCGAACGCCAGCGGCACTTCTGGTTGGGGCACCTGGCCTCGCTGGGCCGCCTGACGCCGGGGCTGTACGACAACGATCCGACGGTGCGCTCGCTGCTGTCGGTGGTGCCGTTCGGCCTGCCGTCGGTGGCGCCGCGCCGCACCAGCCCGGCGATCAAGGCCGTCCACCCCGGCATCTCCGCCGACGACAAGGTGGTGCTGTGGGCGGGCGGCGTCTACAGCTGGTTCGACCCGCTGACGCTGCTGCACGCGGTGCACCGGATCTCCCAGCGGCACAACGACATCCGCTTGTTCTTCCTGGGCATGAAGCACCCGAACCCGGACGTGCCGGAGATGGGCATGGCCGGTCAGACCCGCGCGCTGGCCCAGCGGCTCGGGCTGACCGACAAGTTCGCGTTCTTCAACGAGACCTGGGTGCCCTACCAGGAGCGGCAGAACTACCTGCTGGACGCCGACTGCGGTGTGACCACCCACTTCGAGCACGTGGAGACGACGTTCGCGTTCCGCACCCGGGTGCTGGACTACCTGTGGTCGGGGCTGCCGGTGGTGACCACCGACGGCGACTCGTTCGCCGACCTGGTGCGCTCGGAGCGCATCGGCGTCGTGGTACCCGCCGAGGACCCGGACGCGCTGGCCGAGGCGTTGGAAAAGGTGCTCTACGACGAGGAGTTCGCCGCGGAGTGCCGCCGCCGCATCGAACCGGTCCGGGAGCGCTTCACCTGGGAATCGGTGCTGGCGCCGCTCACCGAGTTCTGCCGCGACCCGCGCCCGGCCGCCGACCGGCTCAAGGCGTCCTCGCCGCTGGTGCGAAGCCCGCAGATCAACGGCACCGAGGCGGTGCGCCGCGACCTCGCGCTGCTGCGCGAGTACCTGGACGCCGGTGGGCCGCTGGAGGTCGCCAAGCGAGCCGGCGGGCGACTGCGGCGACTCGCCGGTGAGCGGTTCCGTGGCCGCTGACCTGCGCGTTCTGCTCGACGGAACGCCGCTGCTGGGCAACCGCACCGGGATCGGCCGGTACACGGCGTCGCTGGTCGCGGAGCTGGCGGCGCTGGTGGACGTCCGGCTGATCGGGTTCACGACTCGGGGCTGGCGGGAGCTGCGCGAGGTGGCGCCGCCGGGGACGCGGGCCGTTGGGCCGCCGATCCCGGCCCAGGTGCTGCGGATGCTGTGGCAGCGCGGCGCTTTCCCGCCGATCGAACTGCTCGCGGGACGGGCGGACGTGGTGCACGGGACGAACTTCGTGCTGCCGCCATCCGTCCGAGGTGCCGGGGTCGTGACCGTGCACGACCTGGCTTTTCTGGATGATCCTTCGCTGGCGGAGGCCGATCTTCCTGTGCTGGTGCGGAGTTCGGCGCAGCGGGCGCGGGTGGTGTGCACACCGACCGCTGCGGTCGCCGATGCGGTCAGCGCCCGGCTCGATGTCCCGCGCGACAAAGTAGTGGTGACTCCACTCGGCGTTGATCCGGCGTGGTTCACGGCTGCACCACTGGATTCCGCACTGCGAGTCCACTATGGACTTCCTACCGAATACCTGCTCTTCGTCGGCGCCGAAGGACCGCGCAAAGGCCTTGCCGGACTGCTGGAAGCGCACGGTCCGGACCTGCCACCGCTGGTCATCGCCGGTCCCGGCGAGCCGGGGAACGACGGATCGGTGATCCGCACCGGCTACCTCCCCGAGGACCACCTGCGCCACCTGGTCGCCGGCGCCGGCGCTCTGGTTCTCCCGTCCCGCGACGAAGGTTTCGGCCTCCCCACCTTGGAAGCACTGGCCTGCGGAACGCCCGTGGTCTGCTCGGACATCCCCGCCCTCCGGGAAGTCACCGCCGGTCACGCGACCTACTTCCCCTTCGGCGACCCGAACGCGCTCAACGAAGCCCTGCACCAAGCCCTGACGAACCCGCCAGACCCGGAATCCGGCCGAGCGCAAGCAAAAACCTTCACCTGGCAAGCCTGCGCCGAAGCAACCACCGCCGCCTACCGCCGAGCGGCGAACTAACCCCAGAAATGCGTCAGGCCAGGCTCCCAGTCATGCCCCGGGCCACCTGGCCTTCCTTCCATCACCCCACGGGATCAGGCACCGCCCATGATGGATGCATCGAACCTAAAAGTCGCCTGATTTTCCAAAAATGGGAGAACATCACCGAATCAGGCGATCACAAGCCAACTTCCGTATCGCTCGAAAGAGAATTCGACTGCCCCCGTACCGTGTCTGTTCGTGCCCATCGCATACGGCGACGAATCCTTCCGCGAGCACTCAGAACACGGCTTTTACGTACTCACCGGAGTCGTCTTCGAACCACGAATGCTCGACGAAGCCCACGAGACCCTCCTTTCGCTAAAGGGAAGGCGCCAGAAACTTCACTGGCATGGCATGGACGCCGCAGAACAACAGCGAGTCGTCAAGAAACTGGCGGATCTAGAGGGCATGCACATCGTGGTCATCGGGTCACCAGTTCCGTTGCAGAAGCAAGAACGTGCCCGCGCCATGTGTCTGAATCAGCTCGTAGTGGAGCTCTTCGTAGTGGAGCTCTACAGCCTCGGAATCGACCTACTAGTCCTTGAGGGTCGTTCACCCGACCTCAACCAGCGCGACCTGCGAACAGTGGCAGGAGCACGGCAGCGCCTTCTCCCCAAAGCAGCCAAGTTCCGCGTTGACCACTCCCCAGGCGACGCCCAACCCTTGCTGTGGGCAGCTGACATCGTCGCAGGTGTTTGCCGTGCAGCTCACCTGGGCAAGACTGAGCACAGAGAAATGTTGGCCAACCGCGTGTACGACGTCGAGATCAGCACTGGCTGCCACCCATAGAAATGCGTCAGGCCAGGCTCCCGGTAATGCCCCGGGCCACCTGGCCTTCCTTCCATCTCCCCGCGGGATCAGGCACCGCCTATTATGCACAGCCCAAGCTCCGCACACCAGCCGATAAGGCCCTGGCGCGGGTTTTCAAGGTCAACTTGACCTCTTCGGGTTACCCCGTCGCTCCGCGGAGTGCTTCCGGGTCGGTTTCGAACGCCGCGTGCAGGGCTTCCCGCCAGGTGCGCATCGGGGTCAGGCCCGCTTCTCGCCAAGCCGCTTCCGACAGGACCGAGTACGCCGGACGGGGCGCCGGGCGCGGGAAGTCCTCCGTCGTGCAGGGCTGGACGCGGGACTCGTCCAGCCCCAGTTCCGCGAAGATCGCGCGGGCGAACTCGCACCAGCTCGTCTGGCCGGAGTTGGTGCAGTGCAACACCTTCTGGTCCGGTCCTCGGCGCTCGGCCACTCGCTCCGCCAGCTCCACCAGGCCGTTCGCGAGGTCCGCCGCCCAAGTCGGGGAGCCGATCTGATCGTCCACGACGGACAGCGAGTCGCGTTCGCCGGACAGGCGGACCATCGTCTTCACGAAGTTCCCGCCGCGGGCTCCGTAGACCCACGCAGTGCGCACCACCCAAGCCCTGGCGCCGGAGTCCAGGACCGCGCGTTCGCCGTCGAGCTTGGTGCGGCCGTAGACGGTGCGCGGACCGGTTTCGTCCGTCGGCTCGTACGGGCGGTCGGCGTCGCCGCCGAACACGTAGTCCGTGGACACGTGCAGCAGCGGGATTCCGTTGCGGTGGC
This sequence comes from Saccharopolyspora oryzae, assembly GCF_027853915.1. Classification (GTDB taxonomy): domain Bacteria; phylum Actinomycetota; class Actinomycetes; order Mycobacteriales; family Pseudonocardiaceae; genus Saccharopolyspora; species Saccharopolyspora oryzae. Next base: position 7,090 of record NZ_JAQGLA010000089.1, on the reverse strand, counting down.
AGGTCTTCGCCAGCTGCGCCGGACCTTCGGCGTTGACCAGCCTCGCCCGCTCCTCGTCGGATTCCGCCGCGTCCACCGCGGTGTAGGCCGAAGCGTTGATCACCACCGGGCGGAGGTCGGCGTCGCGGGCGGTCTCGGCGAAGGAATCCACCGCGTCGGCGACCGCCTCGCGGTCGGTGATGTCGAGCTCCGCGGATCCCGGGGCGTGCACGAGAGCACCGGGACGCGCGGACATGACTCGGACCAGTTCGGCGCCCAGCTGGCCGCGGCCGCCCGGTACCAGGATGGCGAGGCGGGTCATCGGGCCACCGCCGAACGGGCCTTCAGCGGCTCCCACCAGGCGCGGTTGTCCTGGTACCAGCGGACGGTCTCGCGCAGTCCGGCTTCGAAGTCCTTCTGCGGCTGGTAGCCCAGCTCGCGGACGATCTTGCCGTGGTCCACCGAGTAGCGGCGGTCGTGGCCCTTGCGGTCCTCCACCTGCCGCACCATCGACCAGTCCATGCCCAGCTCCGCCAGCACCCGCTCGGTGAGCTCCTTGTTGGTCAGCTCGGTGCCGCCGCCGATGTTGTAGATCTCGCCCGGTCGCCCGGACTCGGCGACCAGCTGGATGCCCCGGCAGTGGTCGTCGACGTGCAGCCAGTCCCGCACGTTGAGGCCGTCGCCGTAGAGCGGCACCTGGTGGCCATCCACCAGGTTGGTGATGAACAACGGCAGCACCTTCTCCGGGAACTGGTACGGCCCGTAGTTGTTGGAGCAGCGGGTGATGCAGACCGGCAGGCCGTGCGTTCGGTGGTAGGCGCGGGCCAGCAGGTCCGAGCTCGCCTTCGCCGCCGAGTAGGGCGAATTCGGCTCCAGCGCGTGCTCCTCCGGCCAGGAGCCGGACTCGATCGAGCCGTACACCTCGTCGGTGGAGATGTGCACGAACTTGCCGACCCCGGCCTCGAGCGCGGCCTGCAGCAGGACGTTGGTGCCCACCACGTTGGTCAGCACGAAAGCGTCGGATCCGGTGATCGAGCGGTCCACGTGCGATTCGGCCGCGAAGTGCACGACCACGTCCACACCGGACATCACGCGGGTCACGACCTCGCGATCGCAGATGTCACCGCGGACGAACTCCAGCCGCGGGTCGTCGGCGACCGGTGCCAGGTTCGCCTCGTTGCCCGCGTAGGTGAGCTTGTCGAGCACGACGACGTCGGCGCCGGCGTACGCCGGGTACGCGCCGCCGATCAGCTGCCGCACGTAGTGCGAGCCGATGAACCCGGCTCCACCGGTGACGAGAATCCGCATCAGGCCCTTCTCTCCTGTTCGTGCCGCTTCGCCTGAATTCCTCGCGGGGCACCGCCGCGATCAGGGCGACGTGCGAAGTCTGGCATGCTGCGCCCGGCAGCGGCCACGCTCCCCAGTCACGCAGCGTATTGGAACAAGTTCACTCTTATGAGCGTCATCACCCCAAAACCGGGATCTGCCCACCGATCCCAAGGGCCCCGCTAGCCTGCAACGAGAACACGAGCAAAATCACCTCCCGAAGGTGTAACGCTCGCGGCAGTCCAAGGAGGAAGCGGCGTGGAGGATCGGCCCAGGTGGCCAGGCGGCCCGCAGGGTCAGCCGGGGAGGCCCGCAGCGCCGCGCGGGAACGGCCGCAACCGTCCCGGCACCCCCGGCAACCCCGCTTCGAGCGCTCGCCGCGCCGGTCGCGCGGGCAACGCGCCACCCGCCGGCGGCCCCGGCCGGAAGACTCCGCAGAGTGAAGCGCGCCAGCGCCCGTCGGGCCGTTCAGGTGAAGCGAACCTCCCGCCGGAGAACGACGTCTGGAGCCGTCGCCGCACCAAGAGCGGCGGCCGCGGTGGACGTGGCGCCCGCACCACCGGGCGTTTGCTGGTCGCGCTGCTGTCCGTGCTGGTGCTGACCTCCACCGGCTTCGGCTGGGCGATGTTCCGGCCCGGCGGAAGCGGCACCTCCACCGCCGACGTCATCGGCAACGGCTTCAACGCACCGGACGGCGCCACCGACATCCTGCTGATCGGCAACGACAGCCGCACCGACGCCTTCGGCAACCCGCTGCCCGAGGAGATGCTCCGCGAACTGCGCACCACCCAGGAGGGCGGCGACCTCACCGACGCCATGATCCTGGTGCGCATCCCCAACGGCGGCGGCAGCGCCAGCGCGATCTCCTTCCCCCGCGACACGCTCGTCGACGTCGGGCTCGGCCTGGGCAAGACCAAGCTCACCGAGACGCTGAACAACGGCATGGCCGCCGAGCGCCAGAAGCTGCAGAAGGAAGGCACCACCGACGAGAAGGAGCTCGAGACCAAGTCCCGGCTCGCCGGGAAGCAGCTGCTGCGCAAGACCATCGAGGACCTCACCGGCGTCAGCATCGACCACTACGCCGAGGTCAACCTGCTCGGCTTCTACGAGATCACCAAGGCCGTCGGCGGTGTCGAGGTCTGCCTGAAGGACGACACCAAGGACCCGCTGTCCGGGGCCAGCTTCAAGAAGGGCCAGCAGACCATCGAGGGCGCCGACGCGCTGGCCTTCGTCCGGCAGCGGCACGGCCTGATCAACGAGCTCTCCCGCGGCAAGCGCCAGCAGGTGTTCATGTCCGGGCTCGCCCGCAAGGTGATGTCCAGCGGCACCCTGACCAACCCGGCGAAGCTGACCGATCTGATCGACGCGATCAAGAAGTCGGTCACCCTGGACCCGGCGCTGGCCGACGACCTGCTCGGCTTCGCCCAGCAGATGCAGGGCATCGCCGGCGGCGACGTGCAGTTCTACACCGCCCCGGTGCACCTGGTCGGTCCGTCCGGCAAGGAGCAGGTCACCATCAACATCCCCGAGACCCGGCGGTTCGCGGCCGATCTCCTGCTGAACCCCCAGGAGCGGGAGCAGAAGATGGCGGCGCAGAAGGCCCGCGCGGAGACCTCGGTCAGCGTCTACAACGCCTCCGGCGTCAGCGGTCTGGCCGCCCGGGTCCTCGACGAGGTGTCCGGGCAGGGCTTCACGGCGGGCAGCAGCTCGAACGCCGAAACCATGGCGAAGTCGGTGGTCTACTACGCCGCAGGCGGGGAGGAGGCCGCCAAGGAGGTGGCCGAGGCCCTCGGCGGGCTGCCCACCGAGGCGAACGCCAACGTCCAGGCCGGCAGCGTCCAGGTCTACCTGGGCAAGGACTACAAGGGCCCGGGCACGCAGAACTTCGCCGGCCCGCGCGCGGTCAAGCTCGACGGCTTCCGCCAGCTGCCGCCGCTGCACACCCAGCAGGACGTCAACGAGCAGCCCATCACCCCCGACGGAGTTCCCTGCGTCGAGTGACACCGGCGTCACACGATCGCGTGCACGACCCCGCTTCGGGCAGCGGTTAACCTTGTCCGGCAACGCACCGCGGCGGGGGAGGCTCAGTGGGCGAACCGGAGCAGGAGACCGACGAAGCGGTCGAGCCGACCGCGCAGCAGCGGACCGGGTTCCGCATCGCCGGTCGCAGCGCGATCGCGCTGGTCTCGGCGATCGTGCTCGGCATCACCGCCGTCGGCTGGATCGTGGTGGACCGCCTCAGCGACGTCAGCTCCGCGAACGTGCTCGCCGACCCGCCGCAGCAGCAGAGCGATGACGACGGCGCGACCGACGTCCTGCTGGTCGGCAGCGACAGCCGCACCGACGCGCAGGGCAACCCGCTGCCGAACAGCGTGCTCAAGCAGCTGCGCACCGAAGCCATCGGCGGCCTGAACACCGACAGCCTCGTGGTGATCCGGGTGCCGCACGGCAACGCTCAGCCGACCGCCGTGTCCATCCCCCGCGACACCTACGCGGACGTGCCCGGCGGCCGCCCGGAGAAGATCAACGCGGTCTACGGCCTGACCAAGAACGCCGCCGCCGAGAAGCTCCGCTCCGAGGGCCGCCCGGAGGGCGACGTCGAGCGCGAGTCGCAGCAGGCCGGGCAGCGCGCGCTGGTGCAGACGGTGCAGAACCTCACGGGCCTGCGCATCGACCACTACGCGGAGATCAACCTCCTCGGCTTCTACGAGCTCACCGAAGCCGTCGGCGGCGTCGAGGTGTGCCTGAAGAACGCCACCAGCGACAAGGACTCCGGCGCCGACTTCACCGCCGGCCAGCACACCATCTCGGGCGGCGACGCGCTGTCGTTCGTCCGGCAGCGGCACGGCCTGCCCCGCGGCGACCTGGACCGGATCGTGCGCCAGCAGGTGTTCATGGCGGCGCTGGCGAACAAGGTGCTGTCCACCGGAACGCTCACCGACCCGGCGATGGTCAACGACCTGGTGCAGGCCGCGCGCCGTGCGGTGGTGCTGGACGAGGGCTGGGAACCGCTGGGCTTCGTCCAGCAGATGCAGGAGATCGCGGCCGGCCGGGTCGCGTTCATGACGATGCCGGTGGCCAACACCAACGCCCGCGACGACCGCGGCCAGAGCATCATCGACGTCGATCCCGCCGAGGCGCACCGCTTCTTCGCCGGTCTGGCCACCACGCCACCCGGCCTGGCGGCGAAGCCGAAGCTGCAGCTGGACGGCACCGCCCGCACCGAACAGCCGATCACCTCGGACAGCAGCATCCCCTGCGTGGACTGACCGGGACTGGTCGTTCCGGCAGATCCGGCCGGTCTCGCCGCCCGCGGCCTGACCAACCGGGAGATCGCCACCACCCTGTTCATCAGCCACCGCACGGTCGGCTACCACTTGCAGAAGGTGTTCCGGAAGCTGGGAATCCCAGGCCGGGCACAGCTCCTCGAGGTCGACCTCGAGGCGGTTAGGCTCGGCGCATGAGCGTTACCCAGGCGCTGCTCGGCCCGCTGCTGGCCGAAGGGGCACCCAAGCCGCTGATCACGCACTACGACGACGCCACCGGGGCGCGCATCGAGCTGTCCCGGGCGACCACCGCGAACTGGGCGGCCAAGACGGCGAACTGGCTGGTCGACGAGATGGACCTGGAGCCGGAGACGCCCGTGCTGGTGGCGCTGCCCGCGCACTGGCAAACCGTCGGCGTGCTGCTCGGCGCCTGGTGGTGCGGCGCGCACATCACCAACGACCCGCGAGGCGCCGAGGTCGCTTTCGTGCCCGCGACGGACCTGGAGCGCGGTGAAGGCGCCCGAACCGTGGCGGCCGTCGGCCTCGACGCGCTCGGCGCTCCGCTGCGCGGACTGCCGGACGGCGTCGTCGACTACGTGTCGGACATCCGCGTGCACGGCGACGACTTCAGCCCGATGCTGCCGATCGACGGCGACACCCCCGCGCTGCTCGACCGGTCCGTCGACGAACTGGTCGCCCACGCCCGGGAACGCGCCGGAGCTCTGCACATCGGACCCACCGACCGCGTTCTGTCCACATTGGAATGGACGTTGCCGGACGGCGTGGTGGACGGCCTGCTGGCGGTGCTCGCCGGGCAATCATCCCTGGTGCACTGCACGAATCTCGACCCGGCGAAGCGGGAAAGCCGCCGCGAATCCGAGCGGACCACCGTCGAACTCGGCAACTGACCCCGCGCATGAAGAACGGCCTGCCCCGGATCGGGACAGGCCGTTCTTCATGCGTCAGGCCGCGGGCTGCTCGACCTTCGCCGAGTTCCCCTTGAACAGCCCGGAAAGCGTGTAGCGCGGGCCGCTGAAGCCGAGCGCCAGGCAGGTCGCCGCGAGCACCAGGACGTACTCGAATCCGCCGTCGCTGTTGAAGAAGCCGCCGCTGAGGTGCGCGGTGAACAGCGCGCCGATCATGATCGCCGCGAGCAGGACGCCGGCGACGGGCAGCAGCACACCCAGGATCAGCCCGAGCCCGCCGACCACCTCGACGATCGCGGTGAACCACGCCGCCACGGCGGGCAGGCCCATCTTGCCGAAGGACGCGACGACGTTGTCCATGCCGTAGAGCACGAACTTCTGGTAACCGTGCGCGAGGAAGGTCGCGCCCACCACCAGGCGGGCGACCAGGGCCATCACGTCGCGTAGACGGTGCTGCATGGGAAGACCTTTCGAGGAGTGGGTCTGCGTTGCCAACAAGCATACGTGAAGCTTCAAATAAACCCGCCCGTCGAGAAGATGCTCACACGATCACCGCCCTGCGGCGCGAGCTCGCGCGAACTCGCCAGAAAGATGGCAAACGACCAGTACCAGCTGCGACTACTGGTAAGTAACATCGAGGGATGCGTGACATCCAGGCGCTCTTCACCCCCGCCGGCGAGCAGCTCGTACCGAGCGAAGCTGCCTGCAGCCCCTGGGGCGAACTGGTCGGCGGCGGCCCAGTGGCCGGGCTGCTCGCCCGGGCCGTGGAGCTGACCAGCAACGACCCGGACCTGTTCATCGCCCGACTCACCGTGGACCTGATGCGACCGGTGCCGGCCAAGCCGCTGTCGGTCACCGCCGAACCGCTGCGCACCGGGAAACGCCTCCAGGTGAGCGAAGCGACCCTCACCGTCGACGGCAAGCCCTCGGCCCGCGCCACCGCCCAGATGCTGCGGCGAACCGAGGTGGACGGCACCGTCCCGGAGGTGAAGGCCCCGTTCCCCGGACCTGCCGAACTACCGGACGGGCACTTGCTGCCCCCGGAGCTCGGACTGCGCTGGGGCGTTCACGACGTGGTCCAGGTCCGCTGGCGAGAAGACCAGCGGGCGACCAGCTCCAGCAAGGCGTGGATGCACATGCCGATGCCGCTGGTTCCCTGCGAAGCGCTGAGCCCGCTGGCGCACGTGGCGATCCTGGTCGACTGCATCAGCGCAGCCAGCCCGGTCGGACCGATCTTCGGCCCGTGGATCAACACCGACATCACGCTCTACCTGCACCGCCCGTTCGAAGGCGAATGGCTCGGCATGGAGATCGACCGGGACGTCCAACCAACCGGCATCGGTGTGGCCAATGCCCGCCTGTACGACGAGCGAGGCCTCATCGGCAGCGCTCACGAAGCAGTCATGGTCAACCAGCTCGGCTGAACAGCGGTCCCGCAATCCGCGGGACCGCCCTTCCGAGAACGCAAAAAAAGGGGGCTTCCCGAACCGAAGTCCGGGAAGCCCCCTTCTCACATAGTGTGTCGGCGGTGTCTTACTCTCCCACACCCTGTCGAGTGCAGTACCATCAGCGCTGGGGAGCTTAGCTACCGGG
>NZ_JAQGLA010000088.1 GCF_027853915.1 Saccharopolyspora oryzae | reverse complement strand
TTCAATTTGCTGAAGTTCTCCACCGCCCGGACGCCCTGTCCACAGGATTCGGCGCGTCGGGGGCCGCCGCGCCTCGGCCTGTCCGGCGCCCGCCACGCCGGGGGACTGCAGTTTCAATTGAAACTGCGGATCTCACCCACGGCGGATCGCAGTTTCAATTGAAACTGCGGTCCTGGTGCTGGCTGCGGGGCGTCTCGGGGGCTGGCCGGGGTCGATGCGGCTGTGGCCTTGGTTACCTGGGACAATGGCCTCAGCTCACCGGTTCATGCTAGGAGGTCGCGGCGACGTGTCCGGTTCCGCAAGCAACAGCGCCCAGGGGCCTGTTCTCGTTGTCGACTACGGCGCCCAGTACGCGCAGCTGATCGCGCGTCGGGTTCGCGAGGCGCAGGTCTACTCCGAGGTCGTTCCGCACGACATCTCCGTCGAGGAGATCAAGCACCGCAACCCCGCCGCCGTCGTGCTCTCCGGCGGCCCGTCCAGCGTCTACGCGGATGGCGCGCCCCAGGTCGACCCGGCGCTGTTCAGCGCGGGTGTCCCGGTCTTCGGCATCTGCTACGGCTTCCAGGCGATGATCTCGGCCCTCGGCGGCGCGGTGGAGCACACCGGCACCCGCGAGTACGGCCGGACCGAGCTGGAGATCAGCGGCGACGGCGGCACGCTGCACGCCGAGATGCCCGGCCACCACCCGGTGTGGATGAGCCACGGCGACTCGGTGAGCAAGGCCCCCGAGGGCTTCGAGGTCACCGCCTCCACCAAGGACACCCCGGTCGCGGCGTTCGAGAGCGTCGAACGGCAGCTGGCCGGCGTCCAGTACCACCCCGAGGTGGTGCACTCGCCGCACGGCCAGGAGGTGCTGCGGCGCTTCCTGCACGACATCGCCAAGGTCCGCCCGCAGTGGACCACCTCCTCCATCGTCGACGACACGGTCGCGGCGATCCGGGAGCAGATCGGCGACCGGCGCGCGATCTGCGCGCTGTCCGGCGGGGTGGACTCCGCGGTGGCCGCCGCGCTGGTGCAGCGCGCCATCGGCGACCAGCTGACCTGCGTGTTCGTCGACCACGGCCTGCTGCGCGCCGGTGAGCGCGCGCAGGTTGAGCGCGACTTCGTCGCGGCGACCGGTGTCCGGCTGGTCACCATCGACGCGGTGGACCGGTTCCTCGGCGAGCTGGCCGGCGTGACCGACCCGGAGGAGAAGCGCAAGATCATCGGCCGGGAGTTCATCCGCGTCTTCGAGCAGGCCGCCCGCGACCTGCAGGCGGAGGCCGGCGAGGCCGGTGAGCAGATCGACTTCCTGGTGCAGGGCACCCTCTACCCGGACGTGGTCGAGTCCGGCGGAGGTTCCGGCGCGGCGAACATCAAGAGCCACCACAACGTCGGCGGCCTGCCCGACGACCTGCAGTTCGAGCTGGTCGAGCCGCTGCGCGCGCTGTTCAAGGACGAGGTGCGCCGGGTCGGCCTGGAGCTGGGCCTGCCGGAGACCATCGTGCACCGGCAGCCGTTCCCCGGCCCGGGCCTGGGCATCCGGATCATCGGCGAGGTCACCGCGGACCGGTTGGAGACGCTGCGCGCGGCGGACGCGATCGCCCGCGAGGAGCTGACCGCAGCCGGTCTGGACCGCGACATCTGGCAGTGCCCGGTGGTGCTGCTGGCCGACGTCCGCTCGGTCGGCGTGCAGGGCGACGGCCGGACCTACGGCCACCCGGTGGTCCTGCGCCCGGTGTCCAGCGAGGACGCGATGACCGCGGACTGGACCCGCCTGCCCTACGACGTGCTGGAGCGGATCTCCACCCGGATCACCAACGAGGTCTCCGAGGTCAACCGGGTAACGCTGGACGTGACGTCCAAGCCCCCGGGCACCATCGAGTGGGAGTGATCCCCGCACTTCGAAGGGCGTCTTCCGCTTCGGCGGGAGGCGCCCTTCGCGCGTCGGCTCGTCACTGCTCGACGCGGACCCAGTCGACCAGGTAGCGGACCTCGCCGGCGGCAATCCTGTCCACTGTGGACTGAGGAAGGCCGAAGTAGGGCTCCGTCACGCCGTTGACGCCGTTCGGGTAGGTGCCGCCGAGGGCGAAGTTCAGGATCAGGAACTGCGGGTCGTCGTACGCCCACGTCCAGCCGTTGCCCTGGATCTCGTCCTTGGTGACCCGGTAGGTCTCGGTGTCGTCGACGAAGAAGGTCAGCCCGTCGGGCGTCCAGTCCACCCGGTAGACGTGCCAGTCGGCGGGGTCCGCGCCCTCGAAGTCCTGCCGCTTCGTGAACGGGGTGTCGCCGTGGTACTCGGGGCCGTGCAGCGCCGAGCTCGTCCACGGTTCGCCGACGTGCTCCATCACGTCGATCTCGCCGCAGTCCGGCCACGGCTCGCCGTCGTCGATGTTCGCGCCCAGCGACCACCACGCGGGCCACAGCCCGCTGCCGGTGGCGTTCTCCGGGAGCTTGAGCCGGGCCGCGTAGCTGCCGTAGGTGAACTCGACCTTGTCCTGCGTCTTGACCCGGCCGGAGACGAAGTCGTAGGTCTGCCCGTCCGGGGCCTGCGTGCCGGGCGCGTACCGGGGGTGCAGCGCGAGCGCGCCGTTCTCCGCCCCGGTGGCCGGGTCGTGCTCGACGTAGATGGTCTCGGGCGAGTCGACGTAGGCCTGCTGCTCCTGGTTGACCGTGCCGAAGTTCTCGCCGGTGACCTCGACCGCCCACTTGGCGCGGTCCAGTTCGGCACCGGAGAAGTCGTCGAAGAACACCTCGGCGCGGGGCTCGGCACCGGCCGGTACCGCGGTCACCACCGCGAGCGCGGCGGCCGTCGCGAGCAAGGCGTTCCGGACCATGAGCGCTCCTTCGGGGAGAACCGCGTCTTGAGCGATCGAGTATCGCGGTGCGGTTCGGCCGGTTGGGGCGATTGGCGAGTTCTGGACGGAGATCCACCTCTCGGATCAGCCGGAATCCGGGCTGCCCCGCGCGGCGGGGAACTAGGGTCTGCCGCGAGTGTCGGGAGGGCGAGATGGTCATCTTCGGGGTTCTGCTGGTGGTCGCCGCCGGCGTCGGGTTCTACTTCATGCGCCGCACCCGCGATCAGCTGCACGCGATGATCGGCGCGGAGACGCTGCCGGTGGACGAGCTGGAACGGCTGCGCCAGATCTCCGACGAGCTCGGCGCTCGCGGCGGGTTCCGCAAGCAGTGCGAGGTGGTCGGCGCGGCGTACCCGCGTCCGGAGGGCCTGCTGGTCTCCGAGTTCAGCAAGACCGAATGCGTCTGGCACCGCCACGTGGTCAAGCGCCGCTTCGAGGAGCGCCGGTACGACAGCAACGGGCGCCCGAACCGGACCCGCAAGACCGAGACCGTCGCCGAGCACACCTCGTGGGCGGGCTACGCGCTCCGCGACGACCGGGGCGTGCTGATCGGCGTCGACCCGAACGGGACCGCGCCGGACAAGCCGGAGCAGGTGGTCAGCCGGTTCGAGCCGTACCAGCGCCAGCAGGGCCCGACGGTGTTCGGGTTCCAGCTGCCGAACATCTTCGACGACAGCAGCACCATCGGTTACGAGTACGAGGAGTGGGTGATCCGGCCCGGCCAGCGGCTGTACGTGCTGGGCGAGGTGCACGACCGGATCGGTCCGCTGGTGATCGGGAAACCCGAGCAGGACGGCCACTTCGTCATCTCGACGCGCACCGAGGACCAGCTCCGCAAGAGCGCCCGCACCCAGCACCGGCTGCTCGCCGTCGGCATCCCGCTGGCCGCGCTGGCCGGGATCGCGCTGATCGTGCTCGGCGCGATCGGCTAGTTGCGGGTGCGCCGGGAGGCGATCAGCATGATCCCGCCGATCATCACCGCGGCCACCGCCAGCAGCCACTGCAGCTGACCGCCGAGGCCGAACAGCACGGTGCCCGCGATGGTGATCGTGATCAGGCCGCTGACCAGCGCGACCAGGTCGGGGCCGGTGCGTTCCGGGCGGTTCCGCTCGTCAGCCACGGGAGACCTCCACACTTCCCACCCCGACCTGCAGGTCGAGGGACACGTGACCGCCACCGAGGCCGTCCGCGCCGTAGTCGGTCGCGGTCTGGTCCGCGGCGCCGCCGCTGGACATCGCGTTCAGGCACTGCACGTCGCCGAGCCCCGTCTTGCACCCCGCGGTCACGTCGACGTTCGGGGGCAGCAGCACGGTGACGTCGCCGACTCCCACGTTGGCCGAGGTGGTGACGTTCTCGTCGGGAGCGAGCTTCAGGTCCCGCAGGTCCAAGGTGACCGTCCCGGCCGACAGCTCGTAGTTGGGGTCGAGCTCGACGGTCCTGGTGGGGACGATGGTGTAGTCGCCGATCCGGCCGGTGAAGGTGCTCGACGGCAGCGCCGAGGCCAGCATCGCCACCGCTGCCAGCGGGACCGCTGCGGCGATGAGCCCCCGCCCGCCGTGCAAGAACGAGCCGGCGATCAGCCCCAGCCCCAGCACGCCGAGCGCGATGGCCAGCGCGATGGCCAGCGGTGCTCCCAGCGAGCTGGTCAGGCCGCCGGCGAACGCCGCCAGCACCAGCGTCGTCCAGGTGATCCAGCGGCGCCGCGGACGTCGCGGTTCCGGCTGTTCGGGCTCGGCGGGTTCGGGCAGGTCCCAGGCGAACGGCGCGGCGCCGAGCGGATCCCACTTGGGCGGGGACTGCGCCTCGGCGGCCGCGGTCGTCCCGGAACCGGGGTAGACCCAGGTGTTCTCGTCCACCGGTGTCGCGGCCGGATTCGCGCTGGGCGCCGGTGCCGGGGTGGGCGGCGGTGCCACGTTTCGCTCGCCGTAGGTGCGGTGCACCAGGTAGAGCACGCCGAGCCCCGCCGCGAGCCCGATGATCGACGGCGTGCTGGTCAGCCAGAACACGCCGGGGATCAGCAGCACCACGAGGATCACGGCGAGCGTGCTGGAGGTCGGCTCCGGCTTCGGGCTGGGATTGCCCGGGACCGGCTCGCCCTCCTTCGGGAACAGCAGCCAGCCCAGCAGGTAGAGCACCACGCCGGCCCCGCCGTAGATGGCGGCCAGGACGAACGCGACCCGGACCAGGACCGGGTCGATGCCGTACCTGCGGCCGATCGCGGCGGACACGCCTCCTACCTTGCCCCCGATGCGCGGCCGGACCGGGCGGGTCGCCCAGAAGTCCCGCAGCGTGTCCTCGAACGCCGCGGCGGCCCCGGCGTGCTTCGTGCTGCTCATGCCGACCACTATCCGTGCCGAGCGGGCCAGAGGGCATCAGGGACGCCCCTGACTCGGCCCGGAATGTCAGGGACGGTCCCTGATGCTCGTGCTCGTCCGTGCGTGTGACCATCGGTGTCGTGGGAGACCAGCTGAACCAGGACACCGGGCCGGGAGCTGCCACGCAGCAGATGGCGCAGCGGCCGCGGAGCGTGGAGCAGCTGCGTCGACGTCGCAGCGGGCGCTTGGTCGCGGGCGTGGCCAGCGGGGTGGCCGAACACCTCGGGGTGCCGGTGCTGTGGGTGCGCGGGGGGTTCGCCGTGCTCGCGGTGTGCGGCGGGGCCGGCGTCCTCGCCTACGGGCTGCTGTGGGTGTTCGTGCCGCAGTCCACCGGTGTCGAGAAACCGGTGTCGAGCCGGGAGCGCCAGCAGGGCTTCGGCGTGATCCTGCTCTGCCTCGGCGCGATGGTCGCCATCGGCGGCCTGGTCTCGATGCCGAACTGGCTGGGCGCGCCGATGGTGGTGGTGCTGGTCGGCGCCGCCGTGGTGTGGCGGGAAGCCGACGAGTCGCAGCGCCGCCGCTGGCGGCAGGGCGCGCGCACCAACGTAGTCGGCGCGCTGCTCGGCGGCGGTGGTCGCTCGGCCATGATCCGCGTGCTCGCCGGGGCGGCCCTGGTCGTGGTCGGCATCGTGGTGCTGCTGGCGGGGTCGGCGTCGCTGGACGAGGTGCGCTTCGCGCTGCTCGCGGTGGGCGCGACGCTGGTCGGCGTCGCCGTGCTGACCGTGCCGTGGTGGGTGCGCCTGGTGCGGGACCTCAACATCGAGCGGGCCAGCCGGATCCGCTCCCAGGAACGCGCCGAGATCGCCGCGCACCTGCACGACTCGGTGCTGCAGACGTTGGCGCTGATCCAGAAGCAGGCCGACTCCGAGCGCGAGGTGCGGCGGTTGGCCCGCGGCCAGGAGCGCGAGCTGCGGAGCTGGCTGTACGGCCCGGACGGCTACGGTTCGCAGCGGCAGGCGGTCGAGGACGCGCCCGCCGCCACGTTCTCCGCCGAGCTGACCCGGATCTGCGGCGAGGTCGAGGACACCTTCGCGATCAAGGTCCAGCAGGTGGTCGTCGGCGACTGCGACGTCGACGAGCGGCTTTTCGCGCAGCTCGCGGCGGCCCGGGAGGCGATCGTCAACGCGGCCAAGCACGCCGAGGTCGCGGAGGTGAGCGTGTACGCGGAGGTCGAGGCCGGGCAGGTCTCGGTGTTCGTCCGCGACCGCGGCAAGGGGTTCGACCCGGCCGCCGTGCCCGACGACCGGCACGGCCTGGCCGATTCGATCCGCGGTCGCGTGCAGCGGCACGGCGGCAAGGTCAAGGTGCGGACCTCGCTCGGCGAGGGCACCGAGGTGCAGATGGAAATGCCGAGGGCGGCGGCGTGAATTCGCGTACCCTTCGGGCGAGAACGGCGATGGAGGCTGATCGTGACCGGTGACGACACCACCCCGAACCAGGTCCGGGTGTTCCTGGTCGACGACCACGCGCTGTTCCGCGCCGGGGTGCGCGCGGAACTGGCCGCCGCCGATCAGGTCGAGGTGGTGGGCGAGGCCGGTTCGGTGGCCGAGGCCGTCGCCGGGATCGCGCACTACAAGCCGGAAGTCGTCCTGCTGGACGTGCACATGCCCGACGGCGGTGGCGCCGAGGTCCTGCGGCAGGTGCGCCCCCAGCAGCCCGACGTGGTGTTCCTGGCGTTGTCGGTCTCCGACGCCGCCGAGGACGTGATAACGGTGATCCGCGGCGGCGCCCGCGGCTACGTCACCAAGACCATCTCCGGTCGCGAGCTCGCCGACGCGGTCGTGCGGGTGCGCGCCGGGGACGCGGTGTTCTCGCCCCGCCTGGCGGGTTTCGTGCTGGACGCCTTCTCCGAGGGCCCGAACTCGGCGCCGGTCGGCGACCCCGAGCTGGACCTGCTCACGCCCCGCGAACGCGAGGTGCTGCGCCTGCTGGCCCGCGGCTACGCCTACAAGGAGATCGCCTCGGAGCTGTTCATCTCCGTGAAGACGGTGGAAACCCACGTCTCCAGCGTGCTCCGCAAGACCCAGCTGTCCAACCGCTACGAGCTCTCCCGCTGGGCCTCCGACCGCCGCCTGGTGTGAGTTCCCGTCTTCGCGGGTGCCAATCCTCATGCGTGCCAGCGCTTTCGGCTCGAAGGACAACCCCGTGCGTGCCAGGGACGTCTTAGCGGTGTACCTGTTGAGCGAACTGGGGAGCACAGCGGATGAGACGAACAGCGGCCACTCTTCTCGCCACGGCCGGACTGCTCGTGGGATCGGTCGGGCAGGCCTCGGCGGTGGGGAGCTGGTCGGAGGAGCCGGTTCCGACGTCGGCGAAGTCCGGCATGTTGACGGCTGCGGGCAGCGCGGCGGGGGAGTCCTGGGCTTTCGGCTTCAACAGCGACAGTTCCCCGAACGAGACCAGCGAGGTCTACCGCAAGGACGAGCAGGGCTGGCAGCAGGTTCCGATCGAGAACTTCGGACGTCTGGTGGACGGCGAGGTCCTGGCGCCCGACGACGTCTGGACCGTCGGAGTGCCGACCAAGACCAAGCCCGGCGGCATGGCGCACTGGGATGGTCAGACGTGGACGCGGGTCGATCCGGCGCCCGGCACCTCTCCGGACCCGGTGGCGCTGAAGGCGTTCGCCGCGGACGATGTCTGGGCGGTCGGCGGGGCCGGGCGCGGCACGGCGCAGCACTGGGACGGCCGGGCGTGGACCGACGTTCCGGTCCCCGACCTCGCTGAGCACGACTACGAGTCCTGGAAGCTGACGGACGTCGAAGGCGTGGCGTCGAACGACCTGTGGGCGGTCGGCTACAGCACCTGGCCCAACGGCAGCCGCACCATCGCCCTGCACTGGGACGGCCGGGCGTGGACGGAGGTGCCGGTTCCGGACGTCGACGAGGATCCCGGCGTCATCGAAGCGCTCGACAACGTCCTCGCCCTGGCCCCGGACGACGTGTGGGTCGGCGGGCACCGCACCGTGCAGGGCCAGGAGGTGCCGTTCACCGCGCACTGGGACGGCCGGGCGTGGGAGACCTTCGAGCTCGGGGAGGCCGGCACGATCACCCAGCTCCTCCAGGTCGGCGACCAGGTCCAGTTGTTCGGGGTCGGGCCCAACGCCGAGCCCTTCCGGCTGGGTTGGGACGGGGCCGGGTGGCAGGGCCTGATCGCGCCGCCCATGGTCCGCGTGTACGGCGCGGCCGTCCAGGACGACGGCACCGTTTTCGGCGTGGGCAACCGGACCGGCGAAGGCGCGGCGTTCGAGCCCTACACGGCGACCTACCGCGAGTGAGCCCCACGAGTCCGGCCCGGAACACCGGGCCGGACTCGTGCTATCCCTCCGACTGGTGCGACCAGGCGCGCATCGGTACGAAGCCGGTCGCGCGCCCCGAGTGGTCCAGGAGCCGGCCCATGCGCTTGACCGTTCGCAGGTTCACCAGCGTGTCGTGCACCACGAGGGCGGGGAAGTTCCGGGTCGCCACCTGCTCGAACTGCTGGACCGCGCTGATCGAGGGCAGCCAGACCGTGGCGACCAGGTTGTGCTCGCCGGTGACCGCCGCGCACATCCGGACCGGTGCCAGACCGGCCAACCCGGCCCCCACCCGGTCCAGGTCGAACGCGGCGACCCGCCCGCGCAGGGTGGCGGTGACCGGCAGTCCGACCAGCGGTGCGGCCACCTCGCAGCGCAGGGCGAGCACGCGCGATCGCAGCATCGCGGTGATCCGGCGGCGTGCCGTCGCCTCGCTGGTACCGGACTCCTCGGCGAGCTGCGCGTAGGAGGTGCGGCCGTCCGCGGACAGCAGCCCCGCCAACTTCCGGTCGAGGCTGCCGAACGGGGTCGACTGGGTGGACTGCTGGCCGAAACCCGGGTCCAGTGCGGCGTGCGCTGAAGCGCCCAGCGCGTGCAGGCGCCAGTTCGCCCCTTCGCTGTAGAACCGGGTCGCCAGCGCGGTCGTGGTGGCGATCAGGCCGGGTACCTGCTCGACGTGCTGGAAGAGGTACTGGTTGAGCGCTTCGAGGTCCTGCGCCGCGATGGTGAGCAGCAGGTCCTGGGTTCCGGCGGTGATGTCCGCCGAGATGCAGCAGGAGTCCTCGGCCAGCGTGGCCGCGACCTGCTCCTTGGTGCCCGGTCGGCACCGGGCCGTCACCAGCGCGATGCAGCCGCCGGTGGACAGCGCGCGGAAGTACGCGGTCGTCCAGGCGTCGCCGCGGGTGGACAACCGGTCCCACCGCCGGGCCACCGCCTCCGCCGAGCGGACCCCCAGCGAGGTGGCCACCGCGGTCCAGGGGGCGCGCGGCCAGACCTGGAGCGCGTTCACCAGTGCCAGGTCGGACTCGCTGAGCATGGCGGATCTCCGCGTCACAGCCGGAGATCATGACGGATTCCCCGACATTCGACAACGCCCGCGCCGCGTCCGCCGACCATGCCGCAAACCGGATGGAAGGAGCCGCTGGTGACCGCCGCACCACTGCCCACTGGTACGGAACTCCTCGCCCGCTTGGACCGGCTGCCCGTCGGCAAACCGCATCGCAGGCTGATGCTGCAGGGCGGGCTCGGCTACCTCTTCGAGTCCTACGACGCCGTGCTGCTCGGATACGCGGCTTCGGCCGTGGTCGCCCTCTGGTCGGTCGAGTCCGGGTTGGCCGGATGGCTGCTGGCCTCGGTGTTCATCGGCTACCTGATCGGCGCCCTGGTCGCGGGAGCGCTCGCCGATCGCATCGGACGCCGCCGGGTGCTGATGTACGCGCTCCTGGTCTACGTCGCGTTCACGCTCGTCGCGGCGACCGCGTCCAGCCCGGGGGAGCTGATGCTCTGGCGGGTGCTCAGCGGGATCGGGGTCGGCGCCGAAGCCACCATGATCGTGCCCTACATCTCGGAGTTCCTGCCCACCTCGAACCGGGGCCGCAACATCGGAAACACGATGATGTTCCTCGGTTTCGGCTACGTCCTGGCCGGGCTGACCGCGGTCGCGGTGATCAGCCCGAACCCGGAACCGGGGTGGCGCATCGCGTGCGTCATCTGCGTCGCGCCCATCCTGCTGCTGCTCTGGTGGCGCCGGGACCTGTTGGAATCGCCGCGCTTCCTGATCAGCCAGGGGCGGATCGCCGAAGCCGCTGCGATCGTCGAGCGCTTCGAACGCGAAACCGCGGTCAAGGGCGAGCTGCCGCCGGTGCCGCCGGTCGCCGAGCCGACCGGGGAACCCGCGCCGCGGCGGAACCTGTGGCGGCAGTTCGCCGCGCTGTGGGGACCGGGGCTGGCCGTGCGCACCGGCGTCGTGTGCGTGGTGTGGTTCGCGATCCAGGCGACGCACTACGGCTACGGCACCTGGTTGCCCACGCTCCTGGTGCTCAAGGGCTTCACGATCGCCAAGAGCTTCTCGTTCGCGCTGGCCAGCGCGGTCGCGCAGATCCCCGGCTACTACCTCGCGGCCGCCATCAGCGAACGCATCGATCGCAAGTGGACGATCGTGGTGTTCATGGGCTGCGCCATCGCCTGCGCGGCCGGTCTGGCCACCGCGGACGGCGAAGTGGCGATCTTCTGCTTCATCGTCGCGCTCTCGTTCTTCATGAACGGCGTCGCCGGGCCGCTGTACGCCTACACCTCCGAGATCTACCCGACCGAGTCCAGGGCGACCGGGATGGGGCTGGCCAGCGCGACCGCGCGGGTCGGCGCGATCATGGCGCCCGTGGCGATCGGCTACCTGTACGCCGACCTCGGATTCGCCGGTGTCTTCGCGGTGCTGTGCGGTCTCCTGCTGGTCGGTGCCGTGGTGCTCGCGCTGCTGGGGCTGCGCACGGCGGGGCGCAGCTTGGAGTCGATGCACGCCGGTCCGGTCGCCGCGGAAACCCGCGACGACCAGCCGGCCTGATCGGGCGGTGCCGGGGAGAGCTCCCCGGCACCGCTCACTTCATCGGGTGGTTGGTGGCCAGGTCGGCGTAGAGCTGGGAGCCGCGGAGCAGCGCCAGCTGGAACCGGGCCCAGCCCTTCGGCTCCTCGACCGGGGGCAGCGCCTCGGTGGTGGGGCGTTCCTCGACGGCGGTCGCTTCGGACATCTCTTCCTCCTGATTCGTGGGAGCAGCAGGGGTTTTCGGGTCGGGGGAGCGGCGGGTCAGCAGCACGCCGGTGAGCACGACCGCCATGCCGAGCAGGACTCGGAGGCCGATCTCCTCGTCGAGCAGCAGCCAGCCGAGGAGCACCGAGACGATGGGCATCAGGTAGGTCACCGTCGAGGCGGTGGTGGCGCCTTCGTCGCTGATGATCCGGTAGTTCAGCGCGAACGCGAGGCCGGTGCCGAAGATGCCCAGCACCGCGACCGAACCCATCGCGAGCAGGTCCCACTGCACCGGGCGCAGCCCGTCGATCGGCAGCGAGATGACGCCGTAGCCGGTGGCCGCGGTCAGCTGCATCGCGGCCAGCGCCAGCGGCGGCAACCCGTGCTGGCCGGTCAGGTTCCGCGCGATGTAGACGTAGGAGATGCCGTAGCTGACGGCCGCGCCGAGGCAGGCGAGCACACCCCAGCTGAGCATGCTGGTGCCCTGCCACGGCGCGAAGATCAGCATCACGCCGAGGAATCCCAGCAGCAGCCCGCCGATTCGAGCCGGTGGCGGAGCTTCGCGGCTGACCAGCAGCCCGACCAGAACGGTCCACAGTGGAGTCGTCGCGTTGAGCACCCCGGTCAGCCCGGAATCGACCGTCTGCTCGCCGATCCCGAACAGGACCCACGGCAGAGCGCTGCCGAGCAGCGCGGCGACCGCGATGTGCCGCCACACCGCGCGATCGCGGCTGAGCCGCAATCCGCGCGCCGCGCACAGCGCCAGCAGCACCAGCGCCCCGAGCACGATGCGCGTCAGCGCGATCTGCGTGGGCGCGAGGGCCGCCAGGGCCAGCTTGATCAGCAGGAAGCTGGAGCCCCACAGCAGCGCCAGGGCGCCGAGTCGGAGGTAGTTGGCGGGGTTGTTCATGGTCCTCTCCGGGTTCGCGCAAGACCCCGAGTGCGGGTCGTCGGATTCGCCGGGACGATGGGCGGTATCGCTGGAGCGTTCTTCCGCCTTCTACGTTGCTCCGGTCCCCGCATAAGGACAAGTGAAAAAAAGACACAGAACTTTTTAGATCTGCTGTATCGTTGAGCTCATGTTGGACGTGCGGCGGATGCAGGTGCTGCGAGCGGTGGTCACCAGCGGGTCGGTCAGCGCTGCGGCGACGAACCTCGGATACACCCCTTCGGCGATCAGCCAGCAGCTGTCGACGCTGGAGAAGGAAGCCGGTATCCCGCTGCTGGAGAAGGTCGGCCGCGGGCTCAAGCCGACCCCGGCCGGGATGCTGCTGGCCGACCGGGCCGGACAGCTCGCCGAGCTGCTCAGCAGCACGGAGGTCGAGCTGGCCGACATCCGCGCCGGGCGCACCGGCTTGCTCCGGGTGCGGTTCTTCCACACCGCCTCGGTGGGGCTGATCCCGGTCGCGGTCGCGAAGTTCCGCGCCGAGCACCCGGAGGTGCAGCTCGACCTGCGGATGCAGGAAGTGGGCCTGGTCGACGACCTGGCCGCAGGCGAGTCGGACGTGGCGGTCGTCGTGGTCGGGCGCGACGTGCCCGAGCGGCGCGGCGTGCGGTTCGTGCACCTCGCCGACGACCCCTACCGGGTGGTGCTGCCGAAGAACCACCCGATGGCCGAGCAGGAGTGCATCGACCTGGGCCAGCTGGCCGCCGAGCCCTGGGTGAACAGCGCGTTGGACACCGACGACATCTGCTCCCAGCTGCTCCAGGAGGCCTACGCGAGCGCGGGTTTCAAGCCGAAGGTGGCGCTGGAGACCGACGGGAGCTACTCGGCGCAGGGCTTCGTCGCCGCCGAGCTGGGCGTGGCCCTGGTCCCGCGCCTGGGGCTCGACGTGGTGCACCCCGGCGTGGTCGTCCGGGCGATCCGCCGGCCGGAACCGGTCCGCCGCCTCTACGCGGCCGTCCGGGAAGCGGTGGCCGACCGCCCGGCCACCAAGTCCTTGCTGGCCACCCTCCACGAATCCGCCAGCTGATCAGCGAAAAGGCGCGATCTCGCGGGGAAATCCCCGGCGAAATCGCGCCTCGCGAACGCGTCAGTTGCGGCTGTCGGTGTTGATCAGCGGCTTGCCGTCCTGGGTGGTGACCATCCCGAGGACGTGCTGCTCGACGATCTTCTTGCCGTCCTTGGTGAACTCCACCGTCACGATCACGTTGGCACCGGACTGCACCGGGTCGCCGATGATCTTCACGTCGTCGATCGTCTTCCAGAAGCCCTCGTACTTGTCCTGGCCCTGCTCCTGGAGCTTCGGACCGAGCAGCTTCCACGCCTGGTCCAGCTTCTTCGGCACCAGCGAGTAGTACCTCTTCACCACCGCGACGATCTCCTTCGACGACGGCTGCTGGGCAGCGGTCGTCGCCGCGGTCGTGGTGGGCGCGGAACTGGTCGTCGTGGCCGACGTGGTGGGCGCAGTGGACGTCTGCTGCACCTGGGTGGTCGGCGTGGGCGGGGTGGACGGTGCGGGCTCGCCCTGGGGCTGCGAGTCGTCGCCGAAAGCGTTCGCGGCGAGCACGCCCACGAGCACGGCGACCACGATCGCCACGATCCACAGCGCGGCCTGCTTGTAGTTGCGCCGCGGCGAGGGCTCGGCGGCCGCCATCGCGGCGCCACCGACCATCGTCGGCGGGTTCGCCGCAGGCGGCGGACCCATCCGAGTACCCCCCGGCGGGGTTGGCTGCGGGGCTCCGCCGGGACGCTGCCACCCCGCGCTCGGCGCGGCGTTCGGCACCGGACGGCCGTCGAGCACCGCCTGCAGCAGGTCGCGGGCCTGGGCCATGGTCGGCCGGTCCACCGGGTCCGGCCGAAGCATCTGCATCAGCACCGGCGTCATCGGCCCGGCCTGCCGCGGCGGGTCGAAGTGCCCGCGCGCGACCCGGTGCAGCAGGCTGATCGCGTTCTCGTCGGTGCCGAACGGCGGACCGCCCTCGATCGCCGCGTACAGCGTCGAACCGAGCGAGAACACGTCCGAGGCCGGGGCCGGATCGCGGCCCAGCGCCACCTCGGGGGCCAAGTAGGCGGGAGTGCCCGCCAGGATGCCGCTCTTGGTCACCGCGACGTCCCCGATCGCCCGGGAGATGCCGAAGTCGGTGATCTTGGCGATGTCGTTGTCGCCGAGCAGGATGTTGCCCGGCTTCAGGTCGCGGTGCACGATGCCCGCGATGTGCGCGGCGGCCAGCGCACCGGACACCTGCGCGCCGATCCGCGCCACCTGCAACGGCGGCAGAACGCCCTGCTCGTCGATGACCGACGCCAGGCTCTTCGAGGGCAGGTACTCCATGACCAGCACCGGCTGGCCCTCGTCCTCCGCGACGTCGAACACGACGATCGCGTTCTGGTGCTGCAAGCGGGCAGCGATGCGGCCCTCGCGCATCGACCGCTGACGGGCTTCTTCGGTTTCCTCGGGGGTGTAGCCGGGCTGCAGCAACAGCTGCTTCACCGCGACCGTGCGGTGCAGGCGCTCATCGACGGCTTGCCACACCACTCCCATGGCGCCGCTGCCGATCTGCTGCTGCAAGCGGTACCGGCCTGCGATCAAACGACCTTCGGCGCTCACCGGTTCTCCTGGTCCTGGCTCTGCTGCCTGAACTACCTCTTCGACAATCGACTGACCGGACCCCCGTGGTCAGCTTTCACCCAACGGAGTGCAACGTTACTGGGCACCGGACGTACCGGTACACACCGGGGCGATGAACGACACCGGCCGGAGTGCTCACCTCGTGGTGAGCGCCCCGGCCGGTGTTCGCGACTCGATTACTCCGCCGTCCCGGTGCTCGAGGCCTCCGAGGTGGGCTGGCCGGTTTCCGACGTGGGCTGTTCCTCCGACGTCGGCTGTTCCTTGCTCGTCGTCGGCTGCTCAGCACTGGTGGTCGGCCGACGCGTGGTGGTCGGCGTTTCCTTCTGGCTGGTGCGCGTGGCCTGCGTGGTGGGCGGCGCTTCCTCGCTGGTCGTCTCCGGCGGCGGGGGCGGCGGCGCGGCCTCGCTCGTCGGCTGCACGTTGACCACCGGATCCTGCTTGTCGTTGTTGCCCCACAGCGCGGACGTGACCAGCACCGCGATCACCGCGACGGCGACCAGCGCGATGCCCGAGATCACCACCGGGCGCTTGCTCTTGCGCGGCTTCTCGTAGATCGCGTCGTCACCGCGGGTGTCGGCGCCCATGTACGAGGTGGCGTCCTCGTACGGTCGTTCCGAGTACGGGTCGTCCTCGCCGTAGTAGGCGACCGCCGTCCCGTCCTGGCCCTGGCCCTGGCCGACGACGCTGGTCGCCTGGTCGGGACCGGGCTCCGGCGCCAGCGCGGGCGGGATCGGCGCGGCCATGGTCGGGATCGAGCTCGCCGATCCGCCGTCGGCCACGGCCTGCAGCATCTCCCGGATCTGCGCCATGTCCGGCCGGTCCTCGACCCGGTTGGCCATCATCGCCAGCAGCGGGTGGGTCATCGGCCCGGCCTGCTGCGGCGGCTCCACCCGGCCCGCGGCCACCGCGTGCAGCAGCGCGAGGGTGTTCTCGTTCAGCCCGAACGGCGGGTGGCCCTCGATCGCGGCGTACAGCGTGGCGCCGAGCGAGAAGACGTCCGAGGCGGGCGTCGGCTCCTGGCCCATCGCCACGTCCGGCGACAGGTAGGCCGGCGTGCCCGCGAGCATCCCGGTCTTGGTGACCTGCACGTCGCCCTGCGCCCGCGAGATGCCGAAGTCGGTGATCTTCACGTCGCCGTTGTCGCCGAGCAGGATGTTGCCCGGCTTGATGTCGCGGTGCACCACCCCGGCCGCGTGCGCGGCGCCCAGCGCCGAAGCGACCTGCGCGCCGATCCGCGCCACCTCCCGCGGCGGCAGCGGCCCGTGATCGGACATCATCGCCGCGAGGCTGGTGGAGGGCAGGTACTCCATGACCAGGACCGGCTGACCCTCGTCCTCAGCCACGTCGTAGACCGAGATGGCGTTCGGGTGCTGGAGTCGGGCCGCGATGCGGCCTTCCCGCATAGCCCGCTGCCGCGCTTCCTCGGCCTCACCCGGATCCAATCCGGGCTGCAGGAGCAACTGCTTGACCGCGACAGTGCGGTGCAGGCGTTCGTCCACACACTCCCACACCACGCCCATCGCGCCACTGCCGATGCGTCGCTGCACTCGGTAGCGTCCGGCGACCAGGCGACCTTCGTCGCTCACCGACGTCTCCCCGTACTGCTATCGATGCTCAGCAGGATTCGCGAAGATCCGGGACAATGAGTCCCGGAACGCAACCCCCACCGGACATCGGGCGGATTTGGCGGACCGGCTCCGGTCCTCCCACATGTACACGTTCTCAGCGCGGACCGGGTTGGCCGCATGGGCCGACGACCGAACCGCGCTACGGGAGCCTAGCCGACGCCGTATCGGCGTAGGTCCGAACTGGAAAAGATCTGCGCAACCTTTCTCGACGGTACGCGCCGGGGTTCCCGGAGTCGGTCGATGGGGGTGCTCGTCACAGCTGTTTGCGCAGGTGATGTTGCTCTTGACGGGCCCGGCGCAGTACCCGTTCCGAGGCTCGAACCGGTTGCTCCAGATGGCGATATCCGCGTTGCCCGGTTCGCCCAGTCCTGCGCTGCGGGATCTCGGCGGCTCCCGGTCGTTGCCGCATTGTTGTCTGAGCACCTGCCGCCGCAACCGTCCGCGTTCGCGGAAGCGGCGTCGGCCAACAGGCGGTGAGCGGCGAGGTGGCTCAGCGGGAAGCGGAGTGCTTGGCGCCGAGCAGTTCGACGCCGTCGATCTTCGGCGCGGAGTCCGACTCGACGGTCAACCGCTGGTGCAGCACCACCCGGTCGCCGTCCCGGTACCGCACCTCCACGTCCGCCCGCACCGCGCCGTCCGGCTCGCTCCACGGCTCGGCCTGCACCGACTCGGCGTCCCGCCACGCCCGCGACAGCGAGGTCTGCTGCCCGGCGACCAGGTCCGGGGAGATCATCGACAGCGCGCCGGTCGTGTCGTGCGGCAGGTGCTGGTAGAAGTCGCGGACCACGGTGAGCGCGGACACGGCGCTGCCCGCCGCCGGGTTGGCGGTCATCAGCTGCGGCGCCTCCGGCTGCTCGGGGGCGTCGCCGTCGGGTTCGGCATCGGCGAAGCCGCCGTTCGCGGCGAACGGCCAGCGCGCGTCCCGAACCAGGTCCGGCCGCAGCGCGAGCCCGCCCTCGATCGGAGCGGCGGAGGCGGTCGGGCGGGGTGCGTCGGCGGGCTTCGAGACGATCGTGGCGGTGGAGAGGGTCGCGCCCAGCAACAGCAGCACGCCCAGCGTTCCGAAGGCGATCCGACCGGTCAGCGGCTGGGCGCCCGCAGTGTCGTCGTCCTGCATGAGCGCGCCGGCGAGGCGTTCGTGGTCGACGGTGAAGGGAGTGCGGCGGATCAGCTCGGCGACGCTGATCGAATCCGAGGTCTGATCGCGCCGTCGGCCGGGCGAAGGAGTCTCCACGGCGTGAACACGTACCCCGGCGCGCCCTCGATCCGGAAGGGATTTCGCCGAGTTCACCGGAAGAGGCGGGCGGGTCCTCCCGAATGGAGCAGCGCCGGGCACCATCCGTGACCGGTCAGGACAGCCGCTCGTCGGAGTTGATCATCGGGTTGTCGCCCCGCGCGTAGCGCAGCTCGCGCCGCTGGGTCTGCACCGAACCGTCCGACTCGGTCACCCGCAGCGTGTGCACCGTGCTGGTGGGGGTGACGTAGACGTTGGTGACCTCGATGGACTTCGCGCCGGAGTACCTCGCGGCGAAGGCCTCGTAGCCCTCGTCCTTCAGCCGTCCCGTGGTCAGCGCGTAGGCCCCGCGCAGGTCACCGCGGCTGATCGCGGCGTAGTAGTCGTCGCTGCGCCGCTTCATCCCCTCCGTGTCGGTGAACGAGAGCAGCTTCGGCATCTCGCTGGTGCTGGGGCGCGTGGTCGTCGTCGGCGGGGCCGGGCTGGGCGATCCGGTGCCCTCACCGGGCACGCCGGGAGTCGGAGTCGTGCCGGGAGTCGGAGTCGTGCCGAGAGCGGGCGGAGCGCTTCCCGCGCTGGGCGGCAACGCGGGCAGCACCGAACCGGTCGGGCGCACCGCCTCCGGCCTGGTCGGATCACCGGTGAGGAAGAAGCGGTCCCGGTCGCCGTCGGGCATCAGCGGCGGGTAGTCCCGGCCGCGGGGCATGCTCGGCAGGTCGAGGGCGTCGATCGTCGTCGTGTTCCCGGCCAGCATCGAGGTGACCATCACCAACCCGCCCAGCGCCGCGGCCGACGAGGCGATCGCGAACCACGCCGCCTGCCGCCAGCTGCGCGGCGGGGTGACCGACGCGGGCACCATGCCCAGGTCGAACTTGTGCAGCCCGCCGACCGGCGCGGTGTCCACCAGCGGATCGAGCGCGTGCGAGGTCGCAACTCGGGGGGCCGGTGTCCAGCCGGCCGCCGGGTCGGTCCTGCGGTGCCGACCGCCCGTCGGGGCTTCCGGGGCCGGCGGCGGCCAGTCGAGCTGGCCGCTCCAGCCGAGGGTTCTGCCGCTGTGCATCGGAGGTCTCGACTTCCTGCGACTCGCGGGGAGTCACGACGTGTCGACTACGTGGAATGCCTCGGCCAACCGGCCGGTCATGCCGTGCCGCTCGGCCGTGCGGGTCAGGTGCCGCCGGATCCGGTCCGGCAGGTCGGTGAGGTGCGCGGTCTGCGAGCGGTGCGCGGCGAGCGCGGCCAGCTTGGCGTTGAACTGATCGGTGATGTCGACGGCGCGGTTGATCCGCTCTTCGGGGGATTCCGACATCCACAGCTCGCCGACGGTCCACGGTTCGAACCCGGCCTCGAGCAGCTCGGGGAACGCGAAGGCGTTGCGCGCATCGGGGTAGACGGCGGCCAGCACGGCTTCACCGACCGCGCGGTGGTCCGGGTGCGACACCGCCAGGTGCGCCCAGTTGATCTCAGGCGAGTGCGTGATCACGCGGTCCGGGCGGACGTCGCGGATCACCTTCGCGATGTCCCGGCGCAGGCGGAGGTCCGCGACGACCTGCCCGTCCTGGTAGCCGAGGAAGCGCACGTCGGTGACCCCGACGGCGGCTGCTGCGGCGCGCTGTTCGTTCTGCCGCAGGCGCGGGACGTCCTCGCGCGGCGTGCTGTCGAAACCGCCCGCGTCCCCCGAGGTGCAGATGCAGTAGGTGACGTCCGCGCCCGCGGCGACCCAGGAGGCGACGGTGCCTGCGGAGCCGAAGTCGACGTCGTCGGGGTGTGCGGTGACCACGAGCGCGCGCTGGAACCTGCCCGACGAGGTGGTCATGGCCACAGGCTACGGCGAAGCCGGGAAAACTCCAGAGCGGGGTCGAACGTGTGCGCTGAGTGATATCTGTGGGTCGTTCAGCGGTCGGATCTACTCCGAACGACCCAGCAGCGCGTCGTCGATCAGTACTGGCCGTTGCGGAATCGGCTCTGCGTGCTCTGCAGCGCCTTGAGCGAGCCGAGCCCGCCGCCCGCGCCGAGGATCATCGCGAAGACGTCCGCGCCGACCCCGCCACCCGCGGCGATCAGGAACGCCAGCAGCGTCACGCCCAGGCCGACCCCGGCGATCGGGAGCCGCTTCTTGGCGAAGTCGACGGCGGGCTGACCACCGGCCCGCTTCTTCGCGGCCGAGCTCAGCATCGCGAGGTACCCCGCGTGTCCGGCGGCGGCGAGCACCGCGGCGAGTGTCACGAGAAAGGCCACAAGACCAACCATGACCACA
Source organism: Saccharopolyspora oryzae (assembly GCF_027853915.1). Taxonomy (GTDB): domain Bacteria; phylum Actinomycetota; class Actinomycetes; order Mycobacteriales; family Pseudonocardiaceae; genus Saccharopolyspora; species Saccharopolyspora oryzae. The sequence continues at coordinate 7,494 of NZ_JAQGLA010000088.1, read as the reverse complement.
GTCTGCCTTGTCCCCGCCCTGCCCGGTATGGGTGATATCCCTGAATCTCCTCCGGGGCTCGCCCGAGCGGCCCAGCGCCGGCGCCCGGTCGGCTCCGCGGTGGCGCGGGTCGCCGCGGTGATCTGGGGTATCCGCTGATCGGAAGCGCCGGAATTGGTTGGCCTCAGCCTCTGGATTGAGATCCGGGTCACGCTTAGGTTCTGAAGGCTATGAGTGATCGCTCGACCGGATCGGATCGAACCGGCACCGAGCCCGCCACGGGTCTGGCGGGCAAACGAGCTCTGGTCACCGGCGCGGCCAGCGGGATCGGCGCGGCGGTGGCACGACGGTTGGCCGACGCCGGGGCGGAGGTCGTCGCCGTCGATCGGGCCGCGGCCAAGGTCGAGGCGCTGGCGGCCGAGATCGGCGCCGAGGCGCTGGTGATCGACCTCGACGACCTGGACGCCGCCGCGGACCTGGGCAAGCGGGCCGACATCGTGGTCAACAACGCGGGGATGCAGCACGTGGCGCCGATCCACGAGTTCCCGACCGACGTCTTCAGCAGCATGCTGCGGGTGATGGTGGAATCCCCGTTCCGGATCGTGCGCGCCGCGCTGCCGGGCATGTACGGCAAGGGCTGGGGGCGGATCATCAACATCTCCTCCGTGCACGGATCGCGCGCCTCGCCGTACAAGAGCGCGTACGTGACCGTGAAGCACGCGATCGAAGGGCTGTCCAAAGCCGTCGCGCTGGAAGGCGCGCCCTACGGCGTGACCTCGAACTGCCTGAGCCCCGGATTCGTCCGCACCCCGCTGGTGGAGCGCCAGGTCGCCGAGCAGGCCCGCCTGCACCGCGTCCCCGAAACCCAGGTGGTGGAGGACGTCCTGCTGGCGCGCACCCCGGTGAAGCGCCTGGTCGAACCCGACGAGGTGGCCGCCCTCGCCATCTGGCTCTGCGGACCGGGCACGGCGTCGGTCAACGGGGCCACGTTCCCGATCGACGGCGGCTGGACCGCGAACTGAGGCAACTGGATCCCGGCTCGGCAGAGAGGACAGCGCATGACCACCGAGTCAGTCCCGGCGAGATCGTCCACCGCCCGCGTGGTGGTGGCGAGCCTGGTCGGCACCACCGTGGAGTGGTACGACTTCTTCCTCTACGGCTCGGCCGCCGCCCTGGTGTTCAACAAGCTCTTCTTCCCGGCGCACGACCCGCTCGTGGGCACCATGCTGGCGTTCATCACCTACGCGGTCGGATTCGTCGCGCGGCCGCTCGGCGGGCTGGTCTTCGGCCACTACGGCGACCGGCTCGGCCGCAAGAAGCTGCTGGTCCTGAGCCTGATCATGATGGGCGGCGCGACCTTCCTGATCGGTCTGCTGCCCACCTACCAAGCGGTCGGGGTGGCGGCTCCGCTGCTGCTGACCGCGCTGCGCCTGGTGCAGGGCTTCGCGATCGGCGGCGAGTGGGGCGGGGCGGTGCTGATCGTCTCCGAGCACGGGTCCGCCGAGAAGCGCGGCTTCTGGGCGTCCTGGCCGCAGGCGGGCGTGCCGCTGGGCAACCTGCTGGGCACCGCGGTGCTGGCGGTGCTGGCCGCGGTGCAGAGCGACGAGGCGTTCCTGGCCTGGGGCTGGCGGGTCGCGTTCCTGCTGTCCGGGGTGCTGGTGCTGATCGGCCTGTGGGTGCGGCTGGCGGTCGCCGAGTCGCCGCTGTTCCTGGAAGCGGCGAGCAAGGCGGCCGAGCAGGGCGAAGAGCAGAAGCCGCCGATCCTGGAGGTGCTCCGCCGGTACCGCAGCGAGGTCCTCACGGCGATGGGCGCGCGGTTCGCCGAGAACGTCGTCTACTACGTGCTGACCTCGTTCGTGCTCACCTACGTCGCGACGTTCCTGGAGCTGCCGCGCTCGGTGGCGCTGAACGCGTCGCTGATCGCCGCGGTCGTGCACTTCATCAGCATCCCGCTGTGGGGTGCGCTCTCCGACCGGGTCGGGCGGCGGCCCGTGTACCTGGTGGGCGCGATCGGCACCGGGGTCTGGGCGTTCTTCTTCTTCACCATGCTGGACACGAAGTCGTTCTTCGCGATCACCGTCGCCACCACCATCGGCCTGGTGTTCCACGGTGCGATGTACGGCCCGCAGGCCGCGTACTTCGCGGAGCTCTTCGGCACCCGCGTGCGGTACTCGGGAGCGTCGATCGGCTACCAGCTGGCCTCGATCGTGGCGGGCTCGCTGGCCCCGATCATCGCGACCGCGCTGCTCGCGGCCTTCGGCTCGGCGGTGCCGATCTCGATCTACGTGGCGCTGTGCTCGGTGGTCACGATCGTGGCGGTGGTGCGGTCCCCGGAGACCCGCGAGCGGGACCTGGCCGCCGACCACGGCATCTGAGGTTCCCGGAGCGGACGCGCGTTCCGCCGGGGGTCGCCCTCGGTTGTGGCGCGTCCGCCGCTCGGCGAGTGCGGCTCTGGAGCGAACGGACCGTTTGTCCCGTTGTGCGGGGCGAGCGGTCCGTTCGCTGCAGAACAGCCGTCAGGTGCTGCGCGGTCAGTGACCCAGGCGTCCTCGGCCCAGGCGGAGCAGGATCATCGCGAGCTCGCGGCCCTCGGGGCCGAGCTCGCGGTAGCGGGCGAGCACGTCCATCTCGCGGTTGTAGACGATGCGCGGGCCGCCAGCGGCCATCCGGGCCTGGCCGACCTGGCGGGAGACCTCGGCGCGGCGCTTGATCAGGCGCAGGATCTCGGCGTCCAAGTGGTCGATCTCGTCGCGGAAGTTGTCGATCGCCGCCGCGGCCTGCTCGGGCGAGGTCTGCTCGGCCTGCGGCTGGTCACCGTCCACTGTGGCGTTCATCGGGCGTTGTCCTCCGGCTCCGGCCCCGCCCCCGGCCCAGGAACGCGAAACGCCCCGGGTCCGAGGGACTCCAGGGCGTTCGTAGTGGTTTTCGAGCTCACGCAACTACGGGCGCCGGAGTCCCGGGCCCGTAGTAAAACTCGTAAGTCTGCGCTCGCACGGACTCAGTGTGCCACAACTCGCCTGCGCACAGCCATGTGGTGAGCCACTCATCCCACTGGGTGAACACATCGGTCTTTCGATCACCAGTTCGAGTTATTCGGGTGGAAGTCCGCGCTGCCCGGCCGGGATCTTGGACCCCATGGAGATCAGAACGCGTTCCGCCCAGCGCAGCTTTCCACCGGTTCCGGCACCCGCCGCGAGGCGTGACGACGGACGCTGCGGATCACGAAGAGGCCCGCGGCGACGGCCGCCACGGTGGTCAGCGCGATCATCGTCCACCCGTACCCGACCGCGCGGGCTGCTTCGCCGAAGGCCACTGCCACGGCGGTCTGCACGCCTGCCCAGAGCATCGCCGCGATCGCGACGAGCCCGAGGAACCGGCGGTACGGCATCCGCAAGGTGCCCACCACGGCCGGGATGACCGCGTGCACCACGGCGACGAAGCGCATCGTGATCAGCGCCCGTCCGCCGCTGTCCTGCACGACCTGCTCGGCGGTCCGCCACCGCTCGGCGCCGATCTTCCGCCCCGCCCAGGTGTTGCGGAGGCCGGGGCCGAGCAGGCGGCCCAGCCAGTAGCCGCCGCTCGAGCCGATCAGGTTGCCCAGCACCGCGGCGGCGAACAGGGCCGGCGCCCAGCCGGCGCCGAGGACGGCGACGGTCAGCAGCAGGGTCGCCTCGCCGGGGATCAGCACACCGATGAAGAGGGAGGTTTCCAACGCGAGGAGGACGAGTGCGGCCAGCACGCACAGCCACGGGTCCAGCGTCGCGGCCCAGGCGATGAACTCCCGGATCGCGACGTCGATCTGGTTGATCAGGTCCATGCATGGCTCATTCCGCAGCGAGTTCGGGCGGGGACGGAACCACCGTCCCGTTCGGTGCCGTGCTGCGGATCGGGGAAGTTCCCTGAGCCGGCCCGGGGTCCGGCGTCCGGGCTCGGAACTTCACGGGGCCGGCCTGCGGCCGGTGCCGGGCCGGCCGGTTTCCGGAGCAGGCGCACGCGGCAGCACGTTCTGCGGTGGGGGTGAGTGGTCGAGTGGCCATTGTTGATCTTCATGTCCGTTGTGCGCAAATCGGGACCCGGTCGTCGGGGCCCGGCCGTTCGGGGACACCGCGGTGCGAACGGTCGGTCCTGCGCCGCGCCGGGCGGGCTGGGTACCGCGGGAGGATGCCGTACCACGGGATTCGGGTTTTGTCCGGGGCGGCCGGTAACGTGGATGGACGATGAGCACCCCACTTGACCTCCAGTGGAACAACGACCCGTTCGCGTCCGCCGAACCCGATCGCGCCGAGCCGCGCGGAACGGATCCGGAGGCCCTGCTCGCAGGTCTGAACCCGCAGCAGCGCGAAGCGGTGGTGCACACCGGGTCGCCGCTGCTGATCGTGGCCGGCGCCGGGTCGGGCAAGACGAGGGTGCTGACCAACCGCATCGCCTACCTGCTCGCGGGCGGGGCGCACCCGGGCCAGATCATGGCGATCACCTTCACCAACAAGGCCGCGGCCGAGATGAAGGAGCGCGTCGCCGAGCTGGTCGGGCGCCGGGCCAACGCGATGTGGGTGTCGACGTTCCACTCGATGTGCGTCCGGGTGCTGCGCCGGGAGGCCAAGGTCCTGGGGATGTCGTCGAACTTCTCGATCTACGACGCCGACGACTCGCGACGGCTGATCACCATGATCGCCCGGGAGCAGGACCTCGACTCCAAGCGCTACCCGGCGCGCTCGCTCGCGGTGCACATCTCGAACCTGAAGAACGAGCTGCTGAGCCCGGAGGCCGCCGCGGAGCAGGCGGGCAACGACATGGAGCGCAAGGTCGCCCAGGTCTACGCCGCCTACCAGCGCCGGCTCGTCGAGTCCAACTCGATGGACTTCGACGACCTGATCATGCGCACGGTGGAGCTGCTGCAGAACCACCCGGCGGTCGCCGAGCACTACCGGCGGCGGTTCCGGCACGTGCTGGTGGACGAGTACCAGGACACCAACCACGCGCAGTACGTGCTGGTCCGCGAGCTGGTGGGCACCGAGGTGTCGGAGGGCGGCGTCGAACCGGCCGAGCTGTGCGTGGTGGGTGACGCCGACCAGTCGATCTACGCCTTCCGCGGCGCGACGATCCGCAACATCGAGGAGTTCGAGCGCGACTACCCGTCGGCCCGGTCGATCCTGCTGGAGCAGAACTACCGCTCCACGCAGACGATCCTGTCCGCGGCCAACGCGGTGATCCGGCGCAACCCGAACCGCCGCGACAAGCGGCTGTGGAGCGACGCGGGCGACGGCGAACCGATCGTCGGTTACGTCGCGGACAACGAGCACGACGAGGCGGCGTTCGTCGCCGGGGAGATCGACCGGCTGGTCGACGCGGGCGACGCGACGTTCAACGACATCGCGGTGTTCTACCGGACGAACAACCAGTCGCGGGTGTTCGAGGAGGTGTTCATCCGGCTCGGCCTGCCCTACCGGGTCGTCGGCGGGGTGCGCTTCTACGAGCGCCGCGAGGTCCGGGACGCGCTGGCCTACCTGCGGGTGCTGGACAACCCGGACGACACGGTGAGCCTGCGCCGCATCCTCAACGTGCCCAAGCGCGGCATCGGCGACCGGGCGGAGGCCGTGGTCGCGGTGCACGCGGAGCAGGAGCGGATCTCGTTCGGCCAGGCCCTGCGCGATGCGGCGGCCGGTCGGGTCGCGCTGCTGAACACCAGGGCGCGCAACGCGATCTCGGGGTTCGTGGCGCTGCTCGACGAGCTGCACCAGGTGGCGGCGGAGTCCGACGTCGCGGAAACCCTGGAGCAGGTGCTGGAGCGCACCGCGTACCGCGCCGAGCTGGAGGCCAGCGACGACCCGCAGGACGCCACGCGGGTGGAGAACCTGACCGAGCTCATCACGGTGGCCCGCGAGTTCACCGAAGCGCGCGCGGGCGCCCCCGCTGCCGAGACCGAGGGCGAGGGCGATCCGTCGGCGGAGGCCGTGGTCGGCGCTGCGGTCCCGGCCGCCGAGGACGACGAGGAAGCCGCGCTGGGCCTACCGGCGGACGATTCGCTGTCGGCGTTCCTGGAGCGGGTATCGCTGGTGGCGGACGCGGACTCGCTGCCCGAGTCGGGCGACGGGGTGGTCACTCTGATGACCCTGCACACCGCAAAGGGCCTGGAGTTCCCGGTGGTGTTCAGCTCCGGCTGGGAGGACGGCGTGTTCCCGCACATGCGGGCCCTGGGCGAACCGGCCGAGCTGGCCGAGGAGCGGCGCCTGGCCTACGTGGGCATCACCCGGGCCCGCCAGCGGCTGTACCTGTCCCGCGCGCTGATGCGCTCGGCGTGGGGCCAGCCGATGACCAACCCGGCGTCCCGGTTCCTCACCGAGATCCCGGAAGAGCTGATGCACTGGCGCCGGATCGAACCGGAGCGCGCCGCTCCGCAGGTCCGCAGCACCTGGGGCAGCCGCGGCGGAGGCTTCGACCGCACCGGTTCCGACTCGGCCCAGGCCCGCCTGTCGGCGGGCGGTATGCGCAGCACCTCGATGAAGGGCTGGAAGGACACCGTCGCCCTCAAGCTGGAGGCCGGTGACCGGGTCACCCACGACAAGTACGGCCTCGGCACGGTGGTCTCCACCGAGGGCGAAGGCCCGAGGGCGACGGCGACCATCGACTTCGGCAGCGCCGGGAAGGTCCGCCTCATGCTGATCGGCAGCGTTCCGCTCACCAAGCTCTGACCGGCACCCCGGATCGTCCGAGCTGGACGGTCCGGGGCTGATCCGCCAAGTGCTGGAAGCTTTTTCGCTGGATTGGCCGCGTCAGCGCCCTGTGCTGCGGTCGTGGCGATCGACGAAGTAGTTGGCCTGCAGCCGCAGGCTCTCGGCGTCGTCGTGTTCGGCCATCTTCCGGACCCTCCGCCCGACGTGCTCCCAGTCCAGGTACAGCGCGGACAGCAGGGCGGCGCGCCGGACGGTCGGGTCGTTGGCGTCGAATCCCTCTAGAACGGCCCGGATTCCGTCCTCGCGCGGTTCGCTCGGCAGTCCCACGGCGAGCCGGGTCAGAGCCCGGGCGCGTTCTTCCGCCGTCCTGGCCGCCCGGACGTCCGACAGCAGCTCGTTGTCACCGACCGTCGTGAAGAACTCCCCGGCCAGCCAGGTGAACTGCTGGACGTCCGCCCGGTCGTCGCCCGTCACCTGCACGTAGCGGACGTCGGCCTTCGCGTGCTCGACGTGGTGGAAGAAGAGCCCGCTGCGGATGATCCAGACGTGCTCCGACCCGTGCGGTGTGTCGTTCTCGCGGCCTTGCTCGAATCCAGCGCCTCGGGCGAAGGAGGCGACCTCATCGGCCGGGGACGCGTCCGAGAGGAGGAGGCGATCGCCTCGAACGAGAGCAGCTGCCTCCACGGGCATCGCGTCCTTTCGCCGGGGCGCGCCATCGCGCTCGCGCAGTGGTGACCTCCGCCGATCTTGCCCGAAATGTGCGCCCAGGTCGCACTTTTCCGCCGAAAGCGCTGCCAGCGCCGCCGCGAAACGCAGAAGTGGCACCGGCGCGTCGGTCTTGGAC
>NZ_JAQGLA010000087.1 GCF_027853915.1 Saccharopolyspora oryzae | reverse complement strand
CTCGTTGGTCAGGCTGCGGACGCGCCCACCCTCGCTGAGCTCGCTGGTGGGGATGTAGGGCAGCCAGTCGGGCAGCGAGTCGAAGCCGCCGATGAGCTGCCAGACGCGGTCCGCGGGCACCGGGATGTCGACGCTCGTGGTCGTGGACGCCATGATCTCTCTCCTGGGCAGTTGGCGTGTTGGGGTCAGGCGGTGGGGACCGGGGCGTTCGGAGCGATCAGCTCCTCGGCGCGCAAGGCCTCCCAGAAGGCCGCCGGGACGGTCTCGTTGAGCGCGGCCACGTCCTCGGCGATGCGGCTCGGCCGCGTGGCGCCGGGGATGGTCGCGGCGACGGCGGGGTGGGCGAGGGAGAACTGCAACGCCGCCGCCTTGATGCTCACACCGTTCTGCGCGGCGAGCGACTTGATGCGCTCCACCTTGTCGATGATCGCGGCGGGGGCCTTCTGGTACTCGAAGTGCTGCCCGCCGGCGAGGATGCCGGAGCTGTACGGACCGCCGGCGACGATGTCGACGTCCTGGGCCTCGGCGGCCGGCAGCAGGCGCTGCAGGGCGCGGTCGTGGTCGAGCAGCGTGTAGCGCCCGGCGAGGAGGAACCCGTCCGGCTTCGGCTCGTCGAGGTCGAGCGTCATCTCCAGCGGCTCGACCTTGTTGACGCCGAGGCCCCAGCCCTTGATGACGCCTTCGTCGCGCAGCTTCTGCAGGACGCGGAACGCGCCGGTGCGGGCGGACTCGTACGCGGCCACCCACTCGTCGCCGTAGAAGTCCTGCGCGACGTCGTGCACCCACACGAAGTCGAGGCGGTCGGTCCGCAGCCGCTTGAGGCTGTCCTCGATGGACCGGATGGTGGCGTCGGCCGAGTAGTCGGGGACGATCTTGTTGGGGCGGCCGTGCTCGAAGATGCCGCCCTTCTCGCCCAGATCGCGGGAAGCCGGGTCCTCGACCTCGTCGAGGATGATCCGGCCGACCTTGGTGCTCAGGGCGTACTCGTCGCGCGGGCGGTCGGCCAGCACGTCACCCAGCCGGATCTCGGCCAGGCCCGCGCCGTAGAACGGGGCGGTGTCGAAGTAGCGGATTCCGTTGTCCCACGCGGCCTGCACGGTGGCCGCCGCCTCCTCGTCGGGGATGGCGCGGAACATGTTGCCCAGCGGTGCGGTGCCGAAGCCCAGCTTTCCGGGCAGGGAGGAAGTGATGGACATGCTGAGTGATCCCTCGAATTGCGGGCTGTGACGGGAAATCGCACCTGCATCCGGTGCTCGCTCCGTCGGTTGACAACTTCAAGGCTAGGGACGAAACTTAAGACTGTCCAAGACTTGCTTGGACACAGTTAAGTCTTCTGAGGTCTCAATATGTTGGACTTGCGGCAACTCCGCTACTTCGTCGCCGTCGCCGAAACCGAACACGTCGGTCAGGCCGCCGAGCGGCTGCACATCTCCCAGTCGCCGCTCAGCAGGCAGATCGCGCAGCTGGAGAAGAACCTGGGGCTCACGCTGTTCGAACGCTCCCAGCAGCGAATCCGGCTCACCCGGGACGGCCAGGTCTTCCTCGCCGAATCCCGTGCGCTGCTCCAGCACGCCGACCGCCTGGAGAACCTGGGACGTCGGCTGGGCCGCGGAGAAGAGGGCGGCCTGTGCATCGGCTACGTCGCCGACGCCATCCACACCGGAATCCTCCCCAGTGCACTGCGGACGCTGCACGACGCACAACCCGACGTCCACATCGCGCTGTACAACCTGTTGCCCAGCGCGCAGTTCGAAGGTCTGCGGCAGCGCAGCCTCGACATCGCGCTCGTGCACGCGCCGCCGTCCGAGGACGACCCCGACCTGGTATCGGCGCCATTGCTCCAGGACCCGCTGCTGCTCGCCATGCCGGCGAAGCATCCGCTTGCTGCCAAAGGGGAAATCGCGCCGAGCGACCTCGACGGCCAGCCGTGGATCGCGATCGAGAACGCCCAGGATCCCGCCTGGCGCGACACTTTCGTCGCTTCCTGCGCTGCCGCGGGCTTCACTCCGGACATCCGCCTCGACGCCGCGGAACCGCTGACCGCGCTCGGTCTGGTCGCCTCGGGGCTCGGACTCGCGCTGGTGCAAAAGAGCATGGCAGGCGCCACCACGGAGGACATCGAGGTGCGCGAACTCCCTTGGCACGACGGTTGTGTCAAGCTGTGGGCCGCCTGGCACCACATCGACCTGCGGCCCGTGGTGACCGCGTTCCGCGCCACCGTCCTCGGCACGAGCAACGCCGCATAGCACCGAATCGTCCATCGTGGAACAAGTCCACGATGGACGATTCAGCGGGCGGTAAGGCACTCAGCTGGTGGGGAAGTGCGGCAGCACCTCGTGCGCCAGCTCCTTGAGCACCTCTTCGACCGGGCGGTCCCCGGGGCGGAGGTTGAAGGAGACGTGCGCGACACCGAGCTCACCCATCGCGCGCAGCTGCTCGATGAGGGCCAGCCGGCCGGTCCGCATGCCGAGTCGGAGCGGGGTGGCGTCTGCGGTGGGGTCGTCGAGCAGGTCGAGCTGCATCGGGGTGAGGTACGGCTTCGAGGCGTCCCCGGTGAGCTGCCGCCACTCGTCGGTCTTCTTGCGCAGCGCCCCCAACTGACGGGGGTAGTTGAGCGACGCGTCCGCGTTCTCGGCGATCCACTCGGCGGACTGCTGCGCGGAACCGGCGATGGCGATCGGGATCGTCGAGCCGGTCGGCTTGGGCAGCACCTCGAGCCGGCGGTCGGCGGTCAACCCGATGTCCGGCAGATCGATGCCCTCGCCCGGGGAACGCGGCGCCCAGGCCGCGCGGAGGATCTCCACGCCCTCGCGGAACGCGGCTCCGCGGGTGTGGAAGTCCAAGCCGAACAAGGGATATTCGACCGGCCGGTCACCGCTGGCCAGGCCGAGCACGAACCGCCCTCCGGACAGCACGTCGACCGTGGCCGCCGCCTTGGCGACCAGCCAGGGCTGGCGCAGGGGCAGCACGACCGCGGCGGTGCCGAGCACCGCGCGCTTGGTGATCGCGGCCAGGTGCCCCAGGTGCGTGAAGGTCTCGAAGACCGAACCCGCGTCGCCGAACTGGACCGGGTCGTGGAGCGGGACGTCCCGCACCCACAGGGCGGCGAAGCCGAGGTCGTCGGCCAGCTGGGCCAGGCGGGCGTGTTCGGAGAGGTCCGGGACGCCGAAGAGCCGTTCCCCGGTGCGGAGCCGGGTCTCGCCCCAGTCGTTGTCCAGCGGGAGCTCGAGGCCGAGCGTCGGCAGACCGGTCGGGGCGACGAGGCGGTCCAGCGCGGTGGATTCGGAAGGCATCGTGATTCCTGCGGGGGAGGAGCCGGGCCGGCCGCACGGCTCGCGCGGCCTGCCCGGCGGGCGGTCAGTTGAGGGTGTCGGGGTCCGGGCCGGTGCGCAGGCCCCGGTCGAGACCGGCGATCGCGGTCATCTCGTCCTCGGACAGGGCGAAGTCGAAGACGTCGATGTTCTGCTGGATGCGGGCCGGGGTGACCGACTTCGGGATCACGATGTTGCCGAGCTGCAGGTGCCAGCGGATGACGACCTGGGCGGGCGACTTGCCGTGCCGCTCCGCGATGTCGGTCAGCGTGCTCTCGCGCAGCATCGCGCCCTGCGCCAGCGGGCTCCACGCCTCGGTCGCGATCCCGTGCTCGGCGTGCACGGCGCGCAGCTCGCGCTGCTGGAGACCGGGGTGCAGCTCGACCTGGTTGACCACCGGGACGAGCGAGCTGTTGTCGATCAGCCTGCGCAGGTGCGCGGGCTGGAAGTTGGACACACCGGCGGCGCGGACCCGGCCGTCGGCGACCAGCTCCTCGATGGCCTTCCAGGTGTCCAGGTACAGGTCGCGCGCCGGGGTCGGCCAGTGGATGAGGTACATGTCCACGTGGTCCAGCCCGAGCTTGGCGAGGCTGCTGTCGAAGGCGGCGAGGGTCGAGTCGTAGCCCTGGTCGGCGTTCCACAGCTTCGTGGTGATGAACAGCTCGTCGCGGGCGATCCCGGATTCGGCGATGGCGCGGCCGACGCCGGCCTCGTTGCCGTAGATCGCGGCGGTGTCGATCGAGCGGTACCCGGCCTGCAGGGCGGCGGAAACCGCGGCGGTGGTCTCCTCGTCGGGCACCTGGAAGACGCCGAAGCCGAGCTGCGGGATCTCGACGCCGTTGTTGAGGGTGGTGGTGGGAACCATGGTGGTGGAACTCCTGGTGATCGTTGCGGATCGGGTCAGTGGTGGGCGGCGACCGGCTCGGCGCCCTCGGACGCCGGGACGGCGGCGGTCGCCCGGGTGCGGCGGTCGAGGAAGGCCGCGAGGAACGACAGCAGCAGCGCGGTGCCGGCGAGCAGGGCCCCGACCCAGTTGGGCGAGGTGTAGCCGAACCCGGCGGCGATCACGACACCGCCGAGCCAGGCGGCGAGGGCGTTGCCGAGGTTGAAGGCACCGATGTTGGCCGCCGAGGCCAGGGTCGGCGCGGCGGAGGCCTGGTCGAGGATCCACTTCTGCAGCGGCGGGACGGTCGCGAAGCCCAGGGCGCCGATGACGGGCAGGGTGATCGCGGCCAGGACCTGGCTGTGCGCGGTGACCGCGAACAGCAGCAGGGTGCCGGACAGGAGCGCGAGCGTGACGAACAGCATGGGCATCAGGGCCTTGTCGGCGAACTTGCCGCCGAGCAGGTTGCCCAGGAACATGCCGATGCCGAACAGCACGAGCAGCCAGGTCACGCCGCCCTCGGAGTAGCCCGCGACGTCGGTCATCATCGGCGCGATGTAGGTGATCGCGGCGAACACGCCGCCGTAGCCGAGGACGGTCATCGCCATCGCGAGCCAGACCTGCACGTTGCGGAACGCGGCGAACTCGGTGCGGATCTTCGCGGCCTCGGGCTTGCCCTGCTCGGGGACGAGCGCGGCGACGCCGAGGAACCCGACCAGGCCGAGCAGCGCGACGACGGTGAAGGTGACCCGCCAGCCGAAGGCCTGCCCGACGTAGGTGCCGCCGGGGACGCCGACGATGTTGGCGACGGTCAGGCCCATGAACATCAGCGAGATGGCCGAGGCCTTCTTGTTCGGGGCGACCAGGTCGGCGGCGACCACGGAGCCGATGCCGAAGAACGCGCCGTGCGCGAACGAGGCGACGACCCGGCCGGTGAGCATGACGCCGAAGGTCGGTGCTGCGGCGGAGAGCGCGTTGCCGACGATGAAGATGCCCATCAGGAACAGCAGCATCTTCTTCCGGGACACCTTGGTGCCCAGGACGGTGAGGATCGGTGCCCCGACGAGGACGCCGAGCGCGTAGCCGGACACCAGCCACCCCGCGGCGGGGATGCTGACTCCGAACTCGCCGGCGACCTGCGGGAGCACACCCATGATCACGAACTCGGTGGTGCCGATCCCGAAGGCACCGATGGCGAGAGCCAGGAGCGCGAGAGGCATGTCGAGGCCTTCCTAGTCCGACTGCGTCTGTGTCTTACAAGCGTCGACAATAATTGCACACGCGCGCTATTTCAAATGAGGCGTATTGTGATGTGGCAGATAGTTGCACACGCCTCATATGGGTGCAAGCTGGTAACGTTGGTAGTAGGTCAGCTGATAGGAGGTGCTCAGTGGGAATCGCCGACGACGCCGTCGAGGTCCGCGCCCACGGCTGGCGCACGCTCGCCGCGCTGCACGGGGCGCTCGACACCGCGCTGGAGAAGGCACTCCAGGCCGAGCACGGCCTCTCGGTCGTCGAGTACACGGTCCTGGATGCGCTCGGCCGCCAGGACGGCTGGCACATGCGCATGCAGCAGCTCGCCCGCGCCACCGCGCTCAGCGGCAGCGCGACGACACGGCTGGTCAGCCGCCTGGAAGACCGCGAGCTGCTCACCCGCATCCTCTGCAAGGACGACCGCCGCGGGATCTACACCGAGCTCACCGACGCGGGCCGGGCGCTCCTGGAGCGAGCCCGCCCGACCCACGACGCCGCCTTGGAGGCCGCGCTCGCCGAGGCGACCGAAACCCCGGAGCTCGCCCCGCTGGTCGAAGCCCTCCACGGCCTGACCCAACCCGCGCAGGCACTGCAGCGCTGACCGTCGTGCGCCGACGTCGTAGTCCGGTGTGGACAGTCATCGCTGTTCGTCGAGCAGTTCCAGGAATGCCCGTGCGGCGGGGGAAACGCCGGATGTGAGCGACACCGCCTGGACCGTGCGGGGTGCTACTCCGGCAGTCGGGACGCTGTCCACTGTGGGCATTCGGGCGGCGACGGCGGCGAAGACCACGCCGAGGCCGAGACCGCGCGCGACGAGCTGTTCCAGCATCGCCGTGGTGTTGGCCTCGAAGGCGACGGTGCGGGTGACCCCGGCTGCGGCGAACGCGGCGTCGTTGTGGCCCCGGATGCCGGAGCGGAGGGGCATGTCGACCATGTCCTCCTCCGCCAGCTGCGCGGGCGTGACCTCCGCGGACCCGGCCAGCCGGTGGCCGCGCGGGACGATGGCGACGAGATCGTCGGTGTTGAGCACGCGCCCGGCGAAGCCGCGGGGGAGCTCACCCGGGCCGACGTCGACGAAAGCGATGTCGCAGGTGCGCTCGCGCACCTGCTGCAGCTGGTCCCGGACCAGGGAGGAGCGCAAGGTCACGCGGACCGCCGGGTGCTTCTCCCGGTAGGTGGCGAGCAGGTCGGGCAGGTTCACGGCGGTGAGCGGAGCGATGCTGCCGATGACCAGGCTGCCCCGGATCTCGCTGCTGCGGGCCACCGCCTCGCTGCGAGCGCGTTCGGCCGCGGCCAGCGCCTCCCGGGCCGGTTCGAGGAATCCCTCGCCTGCCGGGGTGATCTGGACGCGGCGGCTGGTGCGCTCGAACAGCCGGACCCCCAGCTCGCTCTCCAGCCGGGCGATCTGCTCGCTGAGCGCGGACTGGACGACGAAGCAGCGCTGGGCGGCTCGGGTGAAGCTGCCGGTCTCGGCGACCGCGACGGCGTAGGTGAGCTGGCGGAGTTCCACGCATCCATCGTGATCTCCGATAGGTCCTATGGCAACTACCTGTTGGACCGATGCGCGCGTGCCGGGAGAGCATCGGCGAGTGGCCGGATCCGCCCAGTTCCACCAGCGCTGCGCTCGCGTACTCGTTCTCCCGGAAGGAAAACGTCGTGGCTTCCTCCGCTGCTCAGCAGCCCTCGCTCCACAACGCTGCGCGCCCGGACACCCGTGATGGCCCGCGCCGCGGCACGGTCCTGCTCCTGGCCGTGGCCGTGGGGTTGTGCGTGGCCAGCAACTACTACGCCCAGCCGTTGCTGGGCACGATCGCCGGCGACCTGGGCATGTCGTCGGCGTCCGCATCGCTGATCGTCACGGTCGCCCAGGTCGGCTACGCCCTGGGGCTGGTCTTCCTGCTGCCGCTGGGCGATCTGCTGGAACGCCGCCGCCTGGTGTGCGGACTGACGCTGGCCACGTCGATCTCGCTGGCGCTGACCGCGATCGCCCCGAGCGGCGCCCTGCTGCTGGTCGGCGCTGCGCTGACCGGTCTGCTGTCGGTCACGGCGCAGATCCTCGTGCCCTTCGCCGCGGACCTCGCCTCGCCGCACCAACGCGGCCGGATCATCGGAACCGTGATGACCGGTCTGGTGCTGGGCATGCTGCTCGCCCGCACCGCGTCCGGAGCGCTGGCCATCGTCGGGGGCTGGCGGACGATCTACGTGGTCGCGGCGCTGGCCATGCTCGCCCTGACCGCGGCCCTGCACCGCGCGCTCCCGCAGTTCCGGGGAACCGCGGCCTCGAGCTACCCGGGACTGGTGCGCTCCACCGCCCGGCTGCTGGTCGACGAACCGGTCCTGCGGGCGCGCGCGGCGATCGGGATGCTGGCCTTCGCCTGCTTCAGCGTGCTTTGGACTTCGCTCGCCTTCCTGCTGTCCGGGCCGGGTTATGGCTGGTCGGACGGTGAGATCGGGCTGATCGGCCTGTTCGGTGCTGCGGGCGCGATCGCCGCGCAGCTGGCCGGGCGACTCGCGGACCGCGGACTCACGACGCACACCACGCTCGTCGGCGCAGTCGTGCTGCTCGCGTCCTGGGGTCTGCTGCTGTTGGGGGCGCACAGCTTGGTGCTGCTGATCGCCGGGATCGTTCTGCTTGACCTGGCCCACCAGGGCGTGCACATCACCAACCAGTCGCTGATCTACGCGCTGCGCCCGGACGCGCGCGGGCGCATCACCTCCGCGTACATGACGTGCTACTTCGCCGGCGGTGCTATCGGCTCGGCCCTGGCCGGGGTGGTGCACGCCCGCGCTGGGTGGGCGGGAGTGTGCGCGCTCGGCGCCGTGCTGGCGGTCGCGCTGTGCCTGGTCTGGGCGGCGAGTTCCGTTCAGCGAGCCAGGATGCGGGAGCTGCGGTCAGTGGCGAGCGCCGCGTTCATGGGCGCGGGCTTGCTGGCGCTCATCGCGGTGGTGCTGCGGCTCGCCGCCTGATCCGAGCGGCGTCCCCTCAGGTCGATGTCCTTTGTGCACTGGGGGACGCCGCTCGGCGGCGGGAGCTGTCAGGGCAGGATCGAGTCGACGTAGCCGCCGTCGACGCGGACCGCTCCGCCCGTGGTGGCCGAGGCGAGCGGGGAGGCGAGGTAGACGACCATGTTGGCGATCTCCTCGGGCTCGATGAGGCGCTGCAGGAGCGACTGCGGCCGGTTGGCGCGCATGAATTCGCGCTGCGCTTCGTCCCAGGGCAGCGAGCGGTCGACGAGCTGGTAGACGAAGTCCTCCACGCCACCGGTGTGGGTCGGACCGGCGATGACCGAGTTGACGGTGACCCCGGTGCCCGCGGCGGCCTTCGCGAAACCTCGGGACGCGGCGAGCAGCGCGGTCTTGCTCATCCCGTAGTGGATCATCTCCTCGGGGATGACCACGGCGGAGTCGCTGGCGATGTTGAGCACGCGGCCCCAACCGCGCTCGATCATCGCGGGCAGCAGCAGGCGGGTCAGCCGCACCGCGGCGAGGACGTTGACCTCGAAGTAGCGGCGCCAGTCCTCGTCGGTGATCTCCAGCGCCGGGATGGCGCCGAAGATGCCGAGGTTGTTGACCAGGACGTCGACCCCGCCGGCCAGCTCCACGACCCGGTCCGCCCCGTCCTCGGTCGTGACGTCGGCAGCGGCAGCGCGCACCGCGACGTCGGGGAATTCCTGCCGGATCTTGTCCGCAGCGGCGGTGACGGTCGCCTCCGAGCGCCCGTTGACGACGACGTCGGCACCGGCGCCGGCCAGTCCGCGCGCGATGGAGAAACCGATCCCCGACGAGGATCCGGTGATGAGAGCGGTCTTCCCGCTGAGATCGATGCGCATGCTCTGCCTCTCTGCTGTCTGCTGGCGCACGGGACGTCCCGGGATTCTCCTCCGCGGGACTTCCCGCCGCTGGCCGCGACTCGCGGCCATCCCGAGCCCGTGGAGATCGCGGCCGCCCGTCCGTCGCGGGGGTGGTGCGGGCGGCGTCGGGAACATAGGGTGGTTGCGCACAAGTGATCGATATAGGTTTGTATCGATCAGAATTCAGCACATGTGCGCGTGCGGGAAGGTGGGGCATGGACGTCAGGACTGGTGTGCTCGGGTGCGGGCTGCGGGTGGGGATCGCCGATCACGCCCACCAGCCCGGTGCGGGATCGCGGATCGTCGCGGTGTGCGACCCGGATCCGGCTCGGGCCGAGGCCGCGGCGCAGCGCTACGGCGACGGCGTCCGGACCACCAGCACGCTCGACGAGCTGCTGGAATGCGGGCTGGACGCGGTGTTCGTGGTCAGCCCCGACCACCTGCACGAGGAGCACGCGATCCGCTGCCTGGAGGCCGGGCTCGCCGTCTACCTCGAGAAGCCGCTGGCGATCACCGCGGAGGGCTGCGACCGCGTCCTCACCGCCGCGCAGCAGCACGGCGGCAAGCTCTACGTCGGGCACAACATGCGGCACATGCCGGTGGTCCGGACGATGCGCGACCTGATCGAGTCGGGTGCGATCGGGCGGGTCACCTCGATCTGGTGCCGCCACTTCGTCGGGCACGGCGGCGACTTCTACTTCAAGGACTGGCACGCCGACCGCAGCAAGAGCACGGGCCTGCTGCTGCAGAAGGGCGCGCACGACATCGACGTCCTGCACTGGCTGGCCGGCGGGTACAGCAGGCGGGTCAACGCGATGGGGGCGCTGACCGTCTACGGCGGCATCACCGACCGCAACGAGCACGAGACCTACAAGACGGGCCACGACTGGGACGAGTACGAGCAGAACTGGCCGCCGCTGAGCCAAACCGGCCTCAACCCGGTGGTGGACGTCGAAGACCTGAGCATGGTCAACCTCCAGCTGGACAACGGTGTGCTCGCGACCTACCAGCAGTGCCACTACACGCCGGACTACTGGCGCAACTACACGGTCATCGGCACCGAAGGCAGGCTGGAGAACTTCGGCGACGGTTCAGGCGCGGTGGTCAAGGTCTGGAACCGCAGGCACCGCGGCTACGCCCCGGACGGCGACCAGGTGGTGGAGGTCGAACGAGCCAGCGGAGGCCACGGCGGAGCGGATCCGCGCATCGTGGCGGAATTCCTGGACTTCGTCCGCGCCGACATCTCCACCGTCACCTCGCCGATCGCAGCCCGCGAAGCAGTCGCAACAGGCTGTGCCGCAACGGAATCCCTCCGCAACGGTGGAAAACCGGTCGACGTGAAAGCCCCCGACGCTGCCCTGCTCGACTACTTCGAGCACCCGCACGCCAGCGCGTCCTGAGCGGGTGCTTGAAGAGGGCTCCGCTACTGCTGGATGACCATGTCGACAACGATTCCAGACCCGACGACGAAGTGGTGACGATCGCAATTTCGATTGAAATTGGCTGAATGCTCACCGTGACTTCCGTCGAAAACGGCGCCAATTTCGATTGAAATTGCGTAACGCGAAGCAACCACCTACCGCTTGGAACCCAAAAGCAACCCCGCACCTGCCGCACACCACATCGCGAACCCCCACCCGGTATCACCACCGGACCCCGACGACGCACCGATCCCCCAAAAAAGCCCACCAACGCAGCAAAAGAACCCCCGGCGCCGCACCGCAGCGCCGGGGGTGTGGGTTCAGTGCTTCGCAGCGGGATCCGCGTCGGCGACCTCAGCGGCGTAGTGGCAATGCGAGACATGCCCCTCGCCCAGGTCGTGCCCGGTCGGGACTGCGGTGGAGCAGTCCGGGCGGGCCATCCAGCAGCGGGTGTGGAACGGGCAGCCGGGTGGCGGCGAGATCGGCGACGGCGGGTCGCCTTCGAGGACGATGCGCTGCTGCTCCGGTTCGTCGTCGAAGCCGG
The DNA here is from genome assembly GCF_027853915.1 of Saccharopolyspora oryzae. Lineage (GTDB taxonomy): Bacteria > Actinomycetota > Actinomycetes > Mycobacteriales > Pseudonocardiaceae > Saccharopolyspora > Saccharopolyspora oryzae. The sequence continues at coordinate 16,544 of NZ_JAQGLA010000087.1, read as the reverse complement.
GGCGGGGGATCGCCGAGAGCAGCGCTCGGGTGTAGGGGTGCGCGGTCCGGTCGTAGACCGCGTCGCAGTCGCCCTCCTCGACCACCTTGCCCAGGTACATCGTCGCGATGCGGTCGCAGAAGTGGCGCACCACGTCGAGGTCGTGCGCGATGAACACGACGGTCAGCGACAGCTCGCGCTGCAGCTCGGCGAGCAGGTTCAGCACTTGCGCGCGCACCGAGACGTCGAGCGCTGACACCGGTTCGTCGCAGATCAGCACCTCCGGGTTCAGCGCGATGCCGCGGGCGATGCCGATGCGCTGGCGCTGGCCGCCGGAGAACTCGTGCGGATAACGGTCCAGGTGGTCCGGGCGGAGGCCGACCTGTTCGAGGAGCTGCTCCAGCCTCGGCCGCAGGCCCGATCCGGGGACCGCGTCGCGGTGGATCCGGAACGGTTCGGCCAGGATCGAGCTGACGGTCTTGCGCGGGTTGAGCGAGGCGTAGGGGTCCTGGAAGACCATCTGGATGTTGCGCCGCATCTGGCTCTGCTCGGCGCCTTTCGCGCGGTGGACGTCGATGCCCCGGTAGCGGACCTGGCCGCTGGTGGGCTTCTCCAGCGCGGTGAGCAGGCGGGTCAGCGTGGACTTGCCGCAGCCGGATTCGCCGACGATGCCCAGCGCTTCGCCCTTGCGCAGCTGCAGGTTCACCCCGTCGACGGCCTTGACGGTGGACGAGCCGAGTCCGAACCGCCCGCCGCCGCGCTTGCGGTAGTGCTTGGTGACGTCCCGGACGTCGAGGATGTGCTGCTCGGTCACGACGAGACCTCCGACCAGAAGTGGCACCGGGTCTGCCTGCCGTCCTCCAGCAGCAGCAGCTCCGGTTCGACCGATGCGCAGTGCTCCCGCGCGATGCCGCAGCGCGGGTGGAAGCGGCAGCCCGCCGGGCGATCGGTGAGGCTCGGCGGCAGACCGCCGATCGCGGGCAGCGGGCCGCCGCGGTGCGAGCGCTGCGGGATGGAGGCGACCAGCCCCCGGCTGTACGGGTGGACCGGCGAGGTGAACAGCTCGCGGATCGGCCCGCGCTCGACGACCTGCCCGGCGTACATCACCAGCGCGCGGTCGGCCATCCGGGACGCGACGCCGAGGTCGTGGGTGATCAGCACCAGCGCCAGACCCCGTTCGGCCTGCTGCTCGGCGAGCAGGTCGAGGATCTGGGCCTGCACGGTCACGTCCAGCGCCGTGGTGGGCTCGTCGGCGATGACGACCTCCGGGTCCAGCGCCAGCGCCATCGCGATGAGGCTGCGCTGGCGCATGCCGCCGGAGAACTGGTGCGGGGAGTCGCCGGCGCGGCTGGCCGCCGCGGGGATCCGCACCCGGTCCATCATCTCCACGGCCTTCTGCCACGCCTCCCGCCGGGACGCGCCGCGGTGCAGCCGGTACATCTCGCCGATCTGCTTGGCCACCGGCTGCACCGGGTTCAGCGCGGTGAGCGCGTCCTGGAAGATCAGCGACACGCGGGACCCCGCCACCGCGCGCCGCTGGCGGTCGGGGAGCGCGAGCAGGTCCTGACCGCCGAGTTCGACGGTGCCGCCGACGATTTCGGCGGGCGGGGTGTCGAGGATCCCCATGATCGCCTGCGCGGTGACGCTCTTGCCCGAGCCCGATTCACCGAGCACGGCGAGGGTTTCGCCCGCGCTCACGCTGAAGCTGACGTCCTGCACGGCGTGCAGCCGTCCGGCCGGCGTGTGGAAGTCGACGCTGAGTCCGCGCACGTCGAGAACCGCGGCCCCGTCCTGGTGCGGTGCCGACCGCGCCTTGGCGTTCATGCTTGCTTTCCCTTCGGGTCGAGGGCTTCCCGCAGGCTGTCGCCGAGGACCACGAACGCCAGCACGGCGCCGGTCAGGAACAGCGCGGGGTAGAGCAGCAGGTGCGGGCTGGCCTGCCACTGCGCTTGGGCGGTGGACAGCTGCAGCCCCCACGAGATCGCGGGCGGCTGGAGCCCGATGCCGAGGAAGGTCAGCGCTGCCTCGGCGGCGATGATCCCGCCGATCTCCAGGGTTTTCAGCACGATCAGCGAGGTCAGTGCGTTCGGCGCGATGTGCGTGCCGATGATGCGCAGGTGACTTCCGCCGAGCACGCGCGCGGCCTGCACGTACTCCAGGTTGCGGACCTTGAGCACCGAGCCGCGCATGTAGCGCATGCCGCCGGGCCAGCTGAACACGATCAGAACCAGGCTCACCGTCCAGATCGTGCGGTCCTCGAACATGTTGAGCACCACGATCGCGGCGATGATCATCGGCAGTCCGAACACCACGTCGGCGATCCGCGACACCACGCCGTCGACGACGCCGCCGAAGTAACCGGCCAGCGCACCGAGCACCGCGGCCACCACGAACGTCGCCGCGGTGACCAGCAGGCCGATCGCGATCGACGGCCGGGCGCCGTGCACGACGTTGGCGAAGTAGTCGCAGCCCTGCATGTCGAAGCCGAACGGATGGCCCGGTGCCGGGCCCGCGCCGCTGAGCCGCAGCTCGCAGTGCATCGGATCGGCGGAGGTGAACAGGCTCGGCCAGGCCGCCATCAGCACGTAACCGGCGGCGATCAGCGCGGCGACCACGAACAGCGGGGCGCGCAGCGGTTTCGGCAGCCGCCCGACGACGGTGAGCCTGCGGCGGGGCGCGGTCGTGGCGGCGGGGGAGAGGTCGGTTCGGTCAGCCATTGCGCACCCTCGGGTCGATGATTCCGTAGCTGATGTCCACGAGCAGGTTGACCAGCAGGTAGATCAGGATGATGAAGGTGGCCACGCCGACCACGATCGTGCCCTGCTGGGTCTGCACCGCCTGCACCAGCAGTCCGCCGATGCCGGGCAGGTTGAACACGCTCTCGACGATCACGGCGCCGCCGAGCATCGCGGCCAGGCTGAGACCGAGGTAGGTGACCACCGGGATCATCGAGTTGCGCAGCGCGTGCCCCCACACGACGCGGCCCGGCGAGGCCCCCTTGGCCCGCGCGGTCCGGATGAACTCGGCGCTCATCGCGTCGACCAGGCTCGACCTGGTCAGCCGGGCGAGCGGGGCGGCGGCTTCCAGCGCCACCACCAGCGCCGGGAGGAGGAAGCTCACCGGCCAGCCCTCGGCGATGCCGGCGATCGGGAACAGCTGCAGCTTCAACCCGAACAGCAGCTGCACCATGAACGCGATCACGAACCCGGGCAGTGCCACGAACAGCACGGTGAAGGCCAGCGCCAGGTGGTCGCCGGCGCGGCCGCGGTGCAGCGCGCCGAAGATCCCGACCCCGAGGCCGATCACCAGCTTGAGCACCCAGGCGGTCAGCGCCAGTTGCAGCGTCGTCGGCCACCGCTCGGCGATCATCTCCAGCACCGGGCGGTCGAAGAAGTCGGTGCCGAAGTCGCCGCGCAGCAAACCGCCCATGTACAGCAGGTATTGGGTGATCAGCGGTTCGTCGAGGTGGTAGCGCTCGCGCAGCGCCTCCACTGTGGAGGGTGGCAGCGGCCGGTCGCCGGCCAGCGCGGCGATCGGGTCGCCGGGCATCGCGTAGACCAGCGCGAAGATCAGGAACGTGACGCCGAACAGCACCGGCAGCATCGCCGCGATGCGGCGTACGAGGTATCCGAGCACGTCGGCCTCACTCCTCGCGGCCGGGGCCGCACTTGAACGCGGTCAGGTAGTACTGCAGGTCGCCGCCCAGCGTTTCCGGTGTGGCGCACGGCGTGTGCGCGGCGTAGATGGCCGGGTAGTAGAGCGGGATCGCGGGCATGTCGGCGAGGATCAGGTCCTCGGCGCGCTGCCAGAGCTGCGCCGCCTGCTGCTCGTCACCGGTGCCCAGCGCCTGGTTGATCAGCTCGTTGGCACGGGGGTTGTCGTACTGGGTGTACTCGTTGCCGTCGCCGCCCTCGCGGAACATGCCCAGGTACTGGTCGGGGCTGGGGTAGATGTCGCCCCACAAGCTCAGCGCCGGACCGGTCAGCGTTCCGTCGTTCTGCGCCTGCTTGAGCTGGGCGGGCAGCACCGGCCTCAACCGGACGTCGGCGCCCAGCTCCTGCCGCAGCGCGTTGGCGATCGCCAGCGCGACCTGCGACATCTCGGTGCCGCCACCGCCGCCGGTGTTGGAGTACCAGATGACCACGGGCTCCCGGAATCCGCCGGCCTCGGCCACGAGCTGGCGAGCCCGGTCCGGATCGAACCGGCAGTCCGCGCAGGCGTCGGCCCGGTAGGCCGGACCGACGGCGCTGACCAGCAGGGAACGCGCGGGCGTCGCCGACCCGCGCATCAGCGCCCCGGCCATCGCGTCGCGGTCGAGCGACAGCGAAATCGCCTTGCGCAGCCGCGGATCGTGCAACGACTCGACGTAGTCGGGGATCAGCATCTGGGTGATCTGCCGCTGCTGCGGGATGGTGAACAGCCCGGTGTCGCCGAGCTGGTTGCGGGCGTCCTGGAGCAGGCCGCCGGGCATGTTGCGCAGAACGTCGAGCTGCCCGGCCTGCACGTCGCGGTAAGCGGTGTCCTGCGACTGGTAGATATTGAAGTGGATCTCCTCGGCCGCGTCCGGCGGAAGCTCGCCCTGGTAGTCGTGCCAGCGCTGCAGCACGATCCGCTCGTTGCGGTCCCAGCGGACGAAGCGGTAGGGGCCGTTGCCGATCGGCGCCTGCGAGTAGCCGGTCGGATCGGCCAAGCCTTCCTTCGGGATCGGGCAGGCGCTGTAGGAGGCGATGATCTTCGGGAAGTCGTAGTCGGGCTTGGTGAGCGTGACCCGCAGGGTCAGCTCGTCGAGCACTTCCAGCCCGCGCAGCGTGTCGCGCTTCGGCTCGTCCTCGTTGAGCTCGTCGTAGCCGTCGATGGCGCTGAAGGTCGAGCTCGCCTTGTAGGCGTTGGGTCCGTAGGAGACGGCGTTCCAGGTGTCGGCGTAGGTCTGCGCGCTGATCGGTTCGCCGTTGTGGAACTTCCGGCCGGGGCGCAGCTTGATCGTCCACACCCGGCCGTCGGCGGTGTCGATGCGTTCCGCACCGCGCATCCGGATGTCGCCGGCATCGGCGAAACCGAGCCCGACCAGCGGTTCGCACAGTCCCATGTAGACCTGGCTGCCCTCGTCCTGCTGCGAGTTCAGCTCATCCGGGTCGGGGTACTGCGCGACCTGCAGCACCCGCGCGCTGCCGGTGTCGTGCGCGCCGCAGCCCGCCAGCAGCGCCAGGCACATCCCGGCAGCGAGCACCAGCCGCCTCCGGAGCTTCTGGGCCATCTGTTGCTCTCCCTTGCTCAGACAACGAGCTTGCGCATGTGTGCTCGTTAATCCGATTTATCGAGCAACTTCATGCAAGTTGGGTCATTATTAACGTGGCCCGTGGTGGCTGTCACTACCCAGATCCACATCGGCCGGAAGCCGGTCCCGTCCCGTGACATCACGTGTCCGGAGTGCTACGGGCGGCTTTTGCCTGGTGGCCGCTTCGTCGATCTCGATGATTGCTAATGATTGAACGGATGCTTGTTGAATCACTTTTGTGCATCTAGTCTGGCGAAGTGGTGCGCGGAGGACGACGCGCGCCGCGGAGATCGACGGTCTTGGAGGGCTTTGATGGCGACTGGCGGATACCTCGTGGACAGCGAGATCGACAGCCAGCCGGAGTGCTGGCTGCGCGCATCGGAGCTGGCCCAGGAGGTGGCGGGGGTGCTGCCCGCGCGCGGCGAGCGGGTCGCGGTGGCCGGGTGCGGCACATCCTGGTTCATGGCCATGGCCTACGCGGCCCTGCGGGAATCCGCTGGTCAAGGCGTCACGGACGCGTTCCCCGCCTCAGAGGTGCCGCTCGGCCGCTCCTACGACCGCGTGCTGGTGATCAGCCGCTCGGGAACGACCACGGAGGTGCTCGAACTCCTGCGGCAGCTGAAGGGGACGACTCCCGCGGTGGCGATCACCGCGGTCCCCGACGCGCCCATCGCGGAGGTCTGCGACGAGTTGATCGGGCTGGAGTTCGCAGATGAGCAGTCCGTGGTGCAGACGCGCTTCGCGACGACCGCCCTGGCCCTGCTCCGCGCTTCGCTCGGCGAGGACCTGACCAGCGCCGTCTCGGATGCGCGCGCCGTGCTGAACACCGAGCTCGGTGCGCTGCCGACCAGCGAGCAGATCACGTTCCTGGGGACGGGCTGGACGGTCGGGCTGGCGCACGAGGCGGCGCTGAAGGTGCGGGAAGCGGCTGGTCTGTGGTCCGAGGCCTACCCGGCCATGGAGTACCGGCACGGTCCGATCAGCATCGCCGAACCCGGCCGGACGACCTGGATGTTCGGCGAGGCCCCGACCGGGCTCGCCGCCGAGATCTCCGCTGCCGGCGCGGATTTCGTCGACAGCGGGCAGCGCGATCCGATGGCGCACCTGGTGCTCGCGCAGCGAGTCGCGGTGGCCGCTGCGGTCGGGCGCGACCTGAACCCGGACCAGCCCCGCAACCTGACCCGGTCGATCGTCCTGGACGAGGTGTGAACCTTCACGGCCCCGTGATCGGTGTCGACGTGGGAGGGACCGAGACGAAAGCGGTCCTGGTCGACGCCTCGGGGGCAGTGTTGGCGCAGCGGCGTGGCACGACACCACCGCCCTCGCTCGACACGGTCGAGCAGGTGCTGGACCTGGCGTGTTCGCTGGTCACCGAGCTGTCCTCGCGCGTCGCGCCGACGGCCGTCGGGCTCGTCGTTCCCGGGATCGTGGACGAATCCCGCGGTGTTGCGGTGTTCTCGGCGAATCTGGGGTGGTCGGACGTCCCGTTCGCCTCGCTGCTCGGGGCTCGGCTCGGAATGCCGGTGGCCTTCGGTCACGACGTCCGGGCCGGGGCTCTGGCGGAACAACAGCTCGGCGCCGCGCGCGATGCCGATGACGCCGTGTTCCTCCCGGTCGGCACCGGCATCTCGGCGGCGTACGTGCAGGCCGGTCGGCTGCACGCCGGAGGCGGATATGCCGGTGAGATCGGGCAGGTCCCGGTCGGCGGTGCCCGGCTGGAGACGGTGGCCTCCGCTGCCGCGATCAGTCGGAGCTACCAGGAACGGACCGGAATTCCGGTGGCCGGATCAGCGGACGTCGCGCAGCGGGTCGCCGCTGGAGACCCGGTCGCGACCGCTGTCTGGGACGAGGCGGTCGACGCCCTGGGCAGCGCGCTGATCTGGATCACCGCGCTGCTGGCGCCGGAAGTCGTTGTCGTGGGCGGAGGTCTGTCGCAGGCAGGGCCGATGCTGTTCGATCCGCTCACCCGCCGCTTGGACGCGGACTGGAACCTCGCGCGCGCACCGCGGATCGTGCCCGCAGCTCTCGGCGATCGCGCGGGCAGCCTCGGCGCGGCGCTGCTCGCTGCCGAGCTGGTGAACCACAACCACGGGGAAGAGGGGGAGTAGTCATGCCTTTGGTCAGCACCGGCAGCGTCGTCGAGGCCGCCGTCCGCGCAGGTCTCGGGGTCGGCGCGTTCAACGTCATCGGGCTGGAGCACGCCGACGGCCTGGTGTCCGGAGCGGAACGCGCGGGTGCCCCGGTGGTGCTGCAGATCAGCGAGAACTGCGTGCGCTACCACGGCGGGCTCGAACCGATCGCGCTCGCGACGCTGGCCCGCGCCCGCAAGGCGGAGGTGCCGGTGGCCGTGCACCTGGACCACGCCGAGTCCGAAGAACTGGTCGGCGAGGCCATCGAGCTCGGTTTCGGCTCGGTCATGTTCGACGCCTCGAAGCAGCCCTACGAGGAGAACGTGGCCCGCACGCGCGCGGTCGCGACCCGCTGCCACGACGCTGGCCTGTGGATCGAAGCGGAGCTCGGCGAGGTCGGCGGCAAGGACGGCGTCCACGCGCCGGGCGTCCGCACCGACCCCGGTGAGGCCGCGGACTACGTGGCCGCCACCGGCGTGGACGCGCTGGCCGTGGCGGTCGGTACCTCGCACACGATGGTGACGCGTGATGCCGCGCTCGACTTCGAGCTCATCGAGCGGCTGAACGAGGCACTGGACGTTCCGCTCGTGCTGCACGGGTCTTCGGGTGTTTCCGACGACGACCTCGGCGCCGCGATCCGCAGTGGAATGACGAAGATCAACATCTCGACGCACCTGAACAAGACGTTCACCGAGGCGGCGCGGGAGGTCCTGGCGGCCAAGCCGGACCTGGTCGATCCGCGCAAGTACCTCACCGCGGGCCGGGAAGCCCTCGCCGCGGAAACCGCGCGCCTGCTCGGAGTCCTGCGCTTCGAAACCGGCTCGGAGCGCGGATGATCGTCACCGTCACCCCGAACCCGGCGCTGGACATCAGCTACCGAGTGGAGCACGTCGGCATCGGTGCCTCCCACCGCGTCCGCAGCGTCCACGAACGCGCCGGCGGCAAAGGGCTCAACGTCAGCAGGGTGCTGCACGACCAGGGCATCGCCACGCTCGCCACCGCTCCCGTCGGAGGCGCGCTAGGCGACGCGGTTCGCGATGACCTCACCGCGGCGGGCATCGAGCACTCCTTGCTGCCGGTATCCGGGCCCACCCGCCGGACCATCGCGGTGGTCGCCGACGAGGGCACTCCGGGAGAAGCGACGCTGTTCAACGAACCCGGCAGCCACCTGGGAGAAGCGGACTGGCGGCGGTTCCGGGAACTCGTCGCTGCGCGGTTGGACGGTGCGTCGGTTCTCGTGTGCTCGGGGAGCCTGCCGCCCGGGTGCACTGTGGACAGCTACGCCGAACTGGTCCGGGACGCCCATGCCCGTGCGGTACTAGCGGTGGTCGACACCGCCGGTCCCGCACTGCTCGCCGCGGCAGAAGCGGGAGCCGACGTCGTCAAGCCCAATGCCGCTGAACTCCGCGAAACCACGGGACACGACGACCCGCTGGCGGGAGCTCAGCAGCTGCGCGAGCGCGGCGCGGCGGCTGTGGTCGTCTCCCTCGGCCCGGACGGGATGCTGACGGTCACCGGTGAAGGCGTCTGGCGCGCAGCGCCTCCCTTCGCAGTGAGCGGAAACCCGACGGGCGCAGGTGACGCGGCGGTAGCGGCGTTGGCCGCCGGCATCGAGCGTCAGGAGCCCTGGCCCGCTCGCCTGCGCCGTGCCGTGGCCTGGTCTGCGGCTGCAGCAGCGGCACCTGTCGCGGGCGAGCTCGACCACCGGGTGTTCCGCGACATCGCCGACCGCATCGAGGTCGAGCACCTGTGATCAGGTGATCGGTCGTGCGCGATACTGGCTGATCGATCCTGCGTACGGCCGAGGAATGAGGGATACCGATGGACCGGCACGCGCGGCTGTCCGCGTTGCTCGACCTGCTCGGGGAGCGTGGCAAGGTCTCCGTGGAGGAGATCGCCACCGAGCTCGAGGCCTCCGCGGCCACGGTCCGCCGCGACCTCGACCACCTCGCGGAGCAGCAACTGCTGACCCGAACCCGAGGTGGGGCCGTGGCGCAGAACATCGCCTACGACCTGCCGCTGCGCTACAAGGCCGCCCGGAACGCCCGCGAGAAGGAACGTATCGCCCGAGCAGCGGCGGCGATGGTCGCCCCCGGTGCGGTGGTCGGGGTCAACGGCGGCACGACGACGACCGAGATCGCACGCAGCCTGGTGGCCCGCGCGGACCTCGGTGACAGCGGCACCTCGCTGACCATCGTCACCAACGCCCTGAACATCGCCAACGAGCTCGTCGTGCGACCCCAGGTGAAGACCGTGGTCACCGGAGGCGTGGCGCGACCGCAGTCCTTCGAGCTCACCGGCCCGCTCGGCACCCACCTGCTCCAGGAGATCACCCTCGACATCGTGTTCCTCGGCGTCGACGCGGTCGACCCGACCCGCGGGGCGTTCGCGCACAACGAGGGAGAGGCGAACATCAACCGCCTCATGACCGAACGAGCAGACCAGGTGGTCGTGGTCGCGGACAGCTCCAAGCTCGGCCGGACGGCCTTCGCCCACATCTGCCCGACGGCCTCGATCGACATGCTCCTGACCGACTCCACGGCCCCCGGCGAACTCGTCGACCGCTTCACCACCGAAGGAGTCCCGGTCAAAGCGGTGTGACCGAACCGCTACTCGACCTCGGACGGTTCCTGCGGGCGGGAGGCCAGGTAGGTCATGGCCATCTCGGTCGTCGCGTCCGCCCACGCCTGCCAGGACAGGCCGTCCGGCCACGACTGGCAGGTGGCGGCCCGGTGCACGCAGGAGCCGATGATGCTGCGCGCGGCGAACCGCACGGCGTTCCGCGGATCGTGCTGTGCCACGTCGTCCAGGTAGGGCTCAGCGGATTCGACGAGCGCCCGCTGGATCGTCTCGAGCGCTTGAAGACCGCGTTCGACGCCTTCCGCGGGCTGCCCGCCGAGCAGCTCCGGGAAGGCCCGGGTGCGACCGGAGAAGGTGCGCGCCATCGCATCGGTGAAGGCGCCGATGGCACCGCGCAGGCCGGGGGAGGCCGCGCGAAGTGCTTCGGCGACACCGGTTTCCAGCTGTTTGAGCAGGTCGTCCTTCACCGCTTTCAGGAGTTGCTCCTTGCCGGTGAAGCGGCGGTAGATCGCGCCGACCGACACGCCCGCGTGCTCGGCGACCGCTGCGACGGTGAACTCGTCGATGCCGCCGGTGCTCAGGACGTGCTCAGCGGAGGTCAGCACCTTCTGCAGGGATTCCCGGCTGCGGGCCTGCTGCGGGGGTCGGAAGCCGGGCTCGGCGTGCTGAGCGCTCACTCCCCGGACGTTACCGCTCGCCGCGAGGGGTGCGGACCACCGGTCAGATGCGAATGGTAATTTCCGTTCGCATTCAGTCCGGCACTGCGGCGGGAGCGGGTCCAGAGCATGGTCAACATCGAGGTGCGCGGCGCTTGCGTCGACTTCCCGATCTTCGACGCCAAGACGCGATCGCTGAAGAAGAAGGTCTTCGGCAAGGTCGGCGGCCGGATCGGCACCGGGGCGAAGGTGCCGGTCATCGAGGCGCTGCACGACATCACGCTGTCGCTGACCGACGGCGACCGGGTCGCCCTGGTCGGGCACAACGGGGCGGGGAAGTCGACCTTGTTGCGCCTGCTGTCGGGCATCTACGAGCCCACGCGCGGGACCGCCCGGATCGAGGGGAGCGTCGCGCCGGTCTTCGACCTGGGCGTCGGGATGGATCCGGAGGTCTCCGGGTACGAGAACATCATCGTCCGCGGTCTGTTCCTCGGGATGACCCGACGGCAGATGCGGGAGCGGGCCGAGGACATCGCGGAGTTCACCGAACTCGGCGACTACCTGCACATGCCGCTGCGGACCTACTCGGCGGGCATGCGGGTTCGGCTGGCGCTCGGCGTGGTCACCACGATCGACCCGGAGATCCTGATCCTCGACGAAGGCCTGGGTGCGGTCGACGCCGCCTTCATCGCCAAGGCGCGGCAGCGCATGGTGGACCTGGTCGCTCGATCAGGGCTGCTGGTGTTCGCATCGCACGTCGACGAACTGCTGCTGGAGCTGTGCACGACGGCGATCTGGATGGACGAGGGGAGGATCCGGATGCGCGGTTCGGTGCGCGAGGTGCTCACCGCTTACAAGGGCCACGAACCGCAGGTCTTCCCAGTGCCGGATGCGTGAGGGCCTGCTGCTCCGGCTCACCCTCCTGGGCGTCGATCGACTTGGTGGTGCGGCGGGCGAGGGGCCGGGGCGGACAGCAAGATCGAGGCGCTTCGTTCCGAAACGTCAAGGAGTTTCACAATGCGCTTGCGTGCAGCTGCTGTCGCGATCCTCACCGCCGGACTCGCCCTCGTGGGCACCGGGGTCGCTTCGGCTGCCGAATCCCCCACCTTCATCGTCGCTCCCGGTGCTGCCAACACCTTCTTCGCGTTCACCGGTGACGCGGTCGTCGCTTCCGGGGGCGGTGCTGTGTTCGCCTTCGATTCCGGCGCCTGAGCGAGGAACCGGACGACGAAGCCCCGCGCCTCAGGTGCGGGGCTTCGTCATCTGCTGACCGCGGTTCAGGCGAGCAGCTCGCGGGCGTCCGCCCACATGCGCTCGATGATCTCCCCCGCGGGTGCCGTGGTGGCGAGGGCCGCGCTCTGACCGGCCCAGTTGTTGGCGCGGTCGACCCGGGCACCGCCCCGGCGCCACTGGCCCACCAGTCGTCGCTGGTCGGGGTAGGGGGCGGGCAGGGGAGCTCCGTCGCCGGTCCACGCCTCCACGAACTGCGTCGGCACCGCGCGTCCGAGGCGGCCGGAGTAGGCGCGGGTGGGGATCGTCTGCTCCGGGGACAGCCCCTCCATGGCGGCGGACCAGGCCGGGTCGATGCCGGCCTCGGGGGAGCGCAGCAGCGCGGTTCCCACCTGGACCGCGCTCGCGCCGAGGGCCAGCGCGGCCGCCACGCCGCGGCCATCGGTGATGCCACCAGCGGCGATGATGGGAACCCGCAGCCGGTCGGCCAGGTAGGGGAGCAGGGAGAACAGGCCGACGTCGATCTGCTCGGCGGTCTGCGGGTCGAAGCTGCCCCGGTGCCCGCCGGCTTCCATGCCCTGGGCGACGACGGCATCCGCACCGGCTTCCTGGGCGGCCATCGCATCGGCGATGTTGGTCGCGCAGGCGAACCACGCGATGCCCTCGCGGTGCAGCCGCTCGACGTAGTCGGGCTCGAACAGGCCCATGATCGACGAGATGACCGCAGGCCGGGCGGCCAGCATCGCCTCGCACTGCTCGGCGAAGACCGGCCCGGGCCCCGCGGGCTCGCCCGCTTCGCCGAACCGGTTCAGGAACTGCTCGGCCGCCCGCACCCGGTCCGGCGCGTCCACCGGCTCGTCCGGGATCCAGGTGTTGAGCTGGCACGGGCCGTTCGTCCCGGCGCGGAACTCCGCCATCCAGTCGGCGATGCGTTCCGGCTGGTCGAGCACCACGCCGTTCGCGCCGAGCCCACCGGCTTCGGCCACCGCGATCGCCAGCGCGGGCGGGCAGGCTCCGGCCATCGGTGCTTCCAGGATCGGCACCCGCAGGCCGAAGCGCGCGCAGAAGTCCTGAACCCGTTGCTGCACTTGCTGTCCCGCCACCACTGCTCTCCCAGCTGTCGATCCGAAGTCCGAGGTGCACGGAGGACGCTAGGCTGCACCTGCCATCGTGTCCAACGATGAGTGGCGAACGCTGCCATCGCCACAGGCGAACCCTCGATCTCGGGAGAACGCGTGGAGCTGTCCGACCTGCGGATCTTCGTCGCGGTGGCGCGCACCGGCGGCATCACGCGCGCGGCCGCGGAACTGCACACCGTGCAGTCCAGCATCAGCGCGCGCATCGCGGGGCTGGAACGAGAGCTCGGGGCGACCCTCCTCCGACGGCACGCTCGGGGCGTCGCCCTGACCTCGGCGGGGGAGCAGCTGCTCGACTACGCCCGGCGGATCACCTCGCTGGCGGACGAGGCCGCCCGCGTCGTCCGGGACGAGACGCCCAGCGGCCCGCTGCGGATCGGAGCGATGGACTCCACGGCCGGTCTCCGGCTCCCGCCCGTCCTCGAGTCCTACACCGCGGCCTGGCCGGACGTCGACCTGTCCGTGCTCACCGGCCCCACCGATTCGCTGGTGGTCATGGTCAAGGAGCACGCACTGGACGGAGCTCTCGTCGCGGGACCGGTGAACGACGCAGACCTGCACGAGGACGAGGTCTTCACCGAGGAGATGGCGGTCGTCACCGCAGTGCGCCACCGCGACCTCGACGACGCCCTGCGCAGCCCCAACGGCGCCCGGCTGCTCGTCTTCCGCGCGGGGTGCGCCTACCGGCGCGGTCTCGAAGCCGTTGCCAGGTCGCGCGGGGTGGAACCGAAGGTCCTCGACTACGGCACCGTCGAAGGGATCCTCGGCTGCGTCGCCGCCGGACTCGGGATCACGATGATGCCCCGCGAGGTGGTCGAACGCTCCGAACTGCGCCCCCGGCTCCGCATGCACCGACCGGCGCCCGTCGACGCGAGATCCGCGACCGTGTTCGTGCGCCGCCGCGACGCGCACGTCACCACGGCGCTGGCGGAATTCCACCGCCACCTTCGCGAAACCGGCCGCGCAGCACCGGAACTGGTCGCGCTGAACGACTGACGTTCAGCGGACCTCGGTGCGCGCCGTGGAGCTGCGGACCACGAGTTCGCTGGGGAACTGCTCCTTCCGGGGCGGCAGCGAGCGGTCGTCGACGCGTTCCAGCAGGAGGTGCACGGCGGCGCGGGCCATCTCCGCGATGGGCTGGCGGACCGTGGTGATGTCGTAGGAATCCCACGACGCCATCGCGATGTCGTCGTAGCCGATCACCCACACGTCCTCGGGGACGCGCCGGCCCATCGACACCGCGCCGTCGACCGCGCCGAGCGCGGTCAGGTCGTTGGCGCAGAAGACCGCCGTGGGCGGGTCGTCCTGCGCGAGGAGCTCGCGCATCGCCGAGCGGGCGAGGTCGTGGGCGAACCCGCCCTGGCCGGTGAGCTCCGCGGCCAGCGGGTGGCCGAGTTCGGCCAGGCGGTCGCGGAATCCGCGCTCGCGGTGCCGGGCGGTGCTGGTCAGCTCGGGGCCCTGCAGGAAGCCGATCCGGGTGTGCCCGGTGGCGACCAGGTAGTCGGCCACCGCCCGGCCGCCGGTGAGGTTGTCGGTGGTGACCTGGTCGCAGTCCAGCGAGTCCAGTCCGCGGTGCAGCAGCACGATCGGCTCGCCCCGCTGGAGCGCGTCGGCGAGCTGGTCCGACCCCTCGGTGATGGTGGTGAAGATCAGCCCGTCGACCGTGCCCTCGTCCAGCGCTTGCAGGGCGCTCGATCCGCCGGGATCGGGTGCGTTCCAGAGCACCATGCGCTGACAGGCCGCCTCCAGTGCCTGGCCGACCGCTTCCAGCAGCTGCGGGTAGAAGGGGTTGGTGATGTCGGCGACCACGACGCCGACGGTCGAGGTGCGCCGGGTCCGCATGGTGCGCGCTGCGGCGTGGGGGCGGTAGCCGGCCTCCTGCATCGCGGCCAGGACGCGCTCCCGGGTCGCGGCGGCGACCTTGTCGCTGCCCTGCAGGACGCGGGACACCGTCATCTGCGAAACGCCGGCCAGCTGCGCTACGTCGCGGCTGGTGACCACCGAGCACCTCCGAGGTCTGTATCGAGGGAGTTGGCCCTGCTGGTTTACGTAAACATGCTAGCGGCCTATGGTTCGATGTGTACGTAAACATCGGAAGGGATCACGGAACCCATGGTTGTCTCGCTCAAAGCCCCGGCCACCACCTCGGCGGGGACCACGACCTCCTCGCCCGACGTGCAGGAGAAGGTCGCGGCGATCGTCTCCGACATCCGCACCCGCGGTGACCAGGCGGTTCGCGAGTACTCGGAGAAGTTCGACAACTGGCAGCCCGAGTCGTTCCGGCTGTCGGCCGAGCAGATCGACGAGATCATCGCGCGCGTTCCGCAGCAGGTCATCGACGACATCGAGTTCGTCCAGCAGCAGGTGCGCAACTTCGCCGAGCGGCAGCTCGCGTCGATGCAGGAGTTCGAGGTGGAGACCCTGCCCGGCGTCCACCTGGGGCAGAAGCACATCCCGGTCTCCGCGGCCGGGGCGTACGTGCCGGGCGGGCGGTACCCGCTGCTGGCGTCGGCGCACATGACGATCCTGACCGCCAAGACCGCCGGGGTCCCGCGGGTGGTGGCCTGCACGCCGCCGATCCGCGGCGAGGTCCCGGACGCCACCGTGGCCGCCATGCACCTGGCCGGTGCCGACGAGATCTACCTGCTCGGCGGTGTGCAGGCGGTGGTGAGCATGGCGCTGGGCACCGAGACCATCGCGCCGGTGGACATGCTGGCCGGGCCCGGCAACGCCTTCGTCGCGGAGGCCAAGCGGCAGCTGTTCGGCGAGATCGGCATCGACCTGTTCGCCGGCCCCACCGAGGTCCTGATCGTGGCGGACGAGACCGCCGACCCGTTCGTGGTGGCGGTGGACCTGCTCAGCCAGGCCGAGCACGGCCCGGACTCGCCGGCGGTGCTGATCACCACCTCGGAAGAGCTCGGACGCTCGGTCCTCCAGCACGTCGACGAGCTGCTGCCGGAGATGCCCACCCGCGACAACGCCGAAGCGGCCTGGCGCGACCACGGCGAGGTGCACGTCGTCGAAAACCTCGGCGCCGCTTACGAATTGGCCGACACCTACGCCAGTGAGCACGTCCAGATCCTCACCGCGCAGCCGCGCGAGGCGCTGGAGAAGATGCGCAACTACGGCGCGCTGTTCCTGGGCGAGGGCACCTGCGTGTCCTACGGCGACAAGGTCATCGGCACCAACCACGTGCTGCCCACCCGCGGTGCGGCCCGCTACACCGGTGGGCTCTGGGTCGGCAAGTACCTCAAGACCGTGACCTACCAGGAAGTCACCGACCCGGCCTCCAGCGCGCAGCTCGGCGAGGTGTGCGGCCGCGCGGCCCGCGTCGAGCTGTTCGAGGGCCACGCCCGCTCCGGCGACGTTCGGGCCGCGAAGTTCGGCGGCGCCGAATTGCCCTGGGCGCCCAACGCTTTCGCCCGGTCCTGACCAGCCACACCGAAAGGCGCACCGCGCATGTCCTCCAACGCAACGACGCGTGCCGGGGTCTCGTCGGCGTCGAGAACCTTGACGTCCAGCACCATCGGCAGCGTCATCGAGTGGTACGACTTCACCA
>NZ_JAQGLA010000086.1 GCF_027853915.1 Saccharopolyspora oryzae | reverse complement strand
GAAGCGGGCGTGGAGACAGCCGCCGAGGATCCGCTCACCATCCAGCGGTTCGGCGAGCTCGCAGTCCGACTACGCGCGGCCGAGGCACTGCTGGAGAAGGCGGGCGCGGAGCTCGACGCGGCGCGCGCCGACCTCGACGCCGACTCCGCCGCCACGGCCTCGATCGCGGTGGCCACCGCGAAGGTGTTCGCCGACGGCGTCGCGGTCGAGCTCAGCAGCGCGCTGTTCGAGGTCTCCGGCACCAGGTCGAGCCTGGCCGAGACCAATCTGCACCGGCACTGGCGCAACGCCCGCACCCACACCCTGCACGACCCGGTGCGCTGGAAGGTCCAGCACATCGGCCGCTACGTCCTCAACGGCACCCGGCCGCCCCGGCACGGCCAGATCTGACCCGCCCCAGCAGAAAGCGACGAGAGTGTCCACTTCGCACCACCGGTCCGCCCGCGCGCGGCAACCCGAGAACTCCCGCTCTTTCCCGTTCCTCGCGCTGATCGGCGCGCTGGTGCTGGCCCTCGGCGGCTGCGGCCTGGCCGGTGGAACGGCCTCCGACGACCGCACCATCAGCATCGTCGCCACCGACAGCCCGCCGTACCACGACCCGCTGGAGATCGCCCGCCGGCAGCTCGAAGCCCAGGGCTGGCAGCTCGACGTCCGCTACGTGACCGACATCGTGCAGCCCAACCACGCGGTCAGCGCAGGCGAAGCCGACTTCAACTTCTTCCAGCACGGCGCCTACCTGCAGACCTTCAACCGCGACAACGGAACCGACGTGGTCCCGCTGTTCTACGTCGTGGGCTCCCCGGCCGGGCTGTACTCCACGCGCTACGACGACATCGCGCAGCTGCCCGACGGTGCGCGCATCGCGCTGCCGGTGGATCCGGCGAACAACGGGCGAGCGCTGCACCTGCTGGCCGAGGCCGGGCGGCTGAAGCTGCGCGACGGCGCGCAGGTGGTCACCACCAGCCAGCGCGACATCGTGGACAACCCGCACCGCTACTCGTTCGTGGAGGTCGACCAGCAGACCCTCACCCAGACCCTGCCGGACGTCGACGCCGGGTTCCTGTTCTCCCGGCAGGCGATCGAGATCGGACTGGACGTCGAGGGTTCCGCGCTGCTGCGCGAGAAGGACGTCGACGCCGTGCCGTACCGGATCGTCGTCGGCGGCCGGCCGGACGAGGTGGGGTCGGAGAAGGCGCGGGCGTTGCAGGCCGCGCTGCACAGCCCGCAGGTCGCCGGCTTCTTCAAGCGGTTCTACGGCGACTGGGCGCCGCTGCCGTGGACCGAGGACCCGCAGGCCCAGCTCGGCCAGTGGTGGAAGGACGGCGGACGTTGATCACCTTGCGCGGGGTCACCAAGCGCTTCACCGGCCCGGACGGACCGCTGACCGCCGTCGACGACGTCGACCTGCACGTGCCGCGCGGCTCGGTGCAGGGGATCATCGGCTTCTCCGGCGCGGGCAAGTCGACGCTGATCCGGCTGATCAACCTCCTGGAACGGCCGGACTCGGGCGCGGTCGAGGTCGACGGCACCGATCTGACCACTGTGGACGACGCCGAGCTGCGCCGGCGGCGCGGCAAGATCGGCATGATCTTCCAGCACTTCAACCTGCTGGCCAACCTCACCGCGGCGCAGAACGTCGAACTCGCCCTGCGCATCGCCGGCGTGGACAAGGCGGCCCGCCCGGCGCGGGTGGCCGAGGCGCTCGCCGTGGTCGACCTGTCCGACAAGGCCGACGCCTACCCGGCGAAGCTCTCGGGCGGCCAGAAGCAGCGGGTCGCGATCGCGCGGGCGCTGGCCAACGAGCCATCGGTGCTGCTGTGCGACGAACCGACCAGCGCGGTCGACCCGCGGACCACGGTGGCGGTGCTGAGCTACCTCAAGGAGATCAACCAACGGCTCGGCATCACGATCGTGCTGGTCACCCACGAGATGAACGTGGTCCGCGCGATCGCCGACGACGTCGCGGTGATGGCCGGCGGCAAGGTCGTCGAACACCTGCGGCTGGACGGGTCGCCGCTGCAGCCCGAGACCGAGATCGCCCGGTTCATGCTCGACGACCGCATCCGGTTGCAGCCGCGGACCTCGGAGGCGACCCGTGTCGGCTGACCGCATCACCGCCGCGCTGCCGGAAATGCTCGAAGCGCTCGGCGAAACCGGGCTGATGCTGCTGATCACCGTGCCGCTGGCGGTGCTTGCCGCGATCCCCGTCGGCGTGCTGCTGTGGGTGAGCAGACCGGGCGGGCTGAGCCCGTCGCCGCGGGTGCACCAGGTGCTCAACGCGGTGGTGAACCTGGTGCGCTCGTTCCCGTTCCTGATCCTGCTGATCGCGATGATCCCGATCACCCGGCTGGTCGTGGGCACCAGCGTCGGCACCGTCGCGGTGACCGTGCCGCTGTGCGTCAACGCCATCGCCTACCTGTCGCGGTTCGTCGAGCAGAACCTGCTGCAGGTCGATCCGGGCGTGGTCGAGGCCGCGCAGGCGATGGGTGCGTCGAAGCTGCGCACCATCTGGAGCGTGCTGCTGGTGGAGGCGCGGCCGGGGTTGGCGGGCTCGATCACCATCATGGTGGTCAGCTTCATCTCCTACTCGGCGATCGCCGGTCTGGTCGGTGGCGGCGGCATCGGCGACTTCGCCATCCGCCACGGCTACTACCGCTACGAGACAGGGGTGATGGTGGTGGCGGTGCTGGTGATGATCGCGCTGGTGCAGCTGGTCCAACTGGTCGGCAACGCGACCGTGCGAAGTCTGGACAAGCGGCTGTGAGCGCCCGGAGGAGCCGCTTGCGGCTGAGCGCCTTCGTCATGGCCACGACCTCGCACATCCTGGAAGGGCAGTGGCGGCACCCGGAGGCGCAGCAGCACCGGTTCGACGAGCTGTCGCTGTGGACCGATCTCGTGCAGCAGCTGGAAGCGGCCAAGTTCGACGCGATCTTCTTCGCCGACGTGGTCGGGTTGTACGGGAACTACCGCGGCGGCTGGGACATCTTCGCCACCGAGGGCCTGCAGATCCCGTCGCACGACCCATCGGTGATGATCTCCGCGCTCGGTGCGGTGACCGAGCACCTGGGCCTGGCGTGGACGAGCTCTGTGATCCAGGAGCACCCGTTCACCTTCGCCCGCCGCGCCGCCACGCTCGACCACCTCACCGGTGGCCGGACGGGGTGGAACATCGTCACCTCGGCGCTGGAGAACGCCCACCGCAACTTCGGCCTGCCCGGGCTGACCCCGCACGACGAGCGCTACCGGTGGGCCGACGAGTACGTCGATGTCGTCTACAAGCTGCTGGAGGGCAGCTGGGACGACGACGCGCTGCGGCGGGACAAGGCAGCGGGCGTCCACGCGGATCCGGCGAAGATCCACAAGATCCACCACCGGGGCGAGCGGTACTCGGTGGAGGGGCCGCACCTGGTGGCGCCCTCGAAGCAGCGCACGCCGGTGCTGTTCCAGGCGGGCACCTCCCCGGCCGGAATGGCCTTCGCGGCGCGCAACGCAGAGGCGGTGTTCATGTTCGCCGGTTCGCCGGCCAGCGCGGAGAAGATCACCACCACCGTCCGGGCGCAGGCCGTGGAGCGCGGCCGCCGTCCCGAGGACGTGCTGTTCTTCGCAGGGCTGTCCTTCGTGGTCGGCAGCACCGAAGCCGAGGCCCGGCGGCGCAAGGCCGACTTCGACGAGCACCTGTCGATCGACGGCCTGGCCGCGCACATGCTCGGCGGGATGGGGGTGGACCTCGGCGACGCACCGGTGGACACCCCGCTGAAGGACCTGCACGTCGAAGGCGGTCGGGGAGTGCTGCAGGCGGTCATCGACTCGGTGCCGGGCGGCGATCCGACCATCGAGGACATGGTCCGCTACCGCGCCGAGCGGATGCGGCTGGTCGGCACGCCGGAGCAGATCGCCGACGAGCTGGTGCACTGGCAGGACGCCGGGATCGACGGGATCAACATCATCAACCACGTCATCCCGGGCAGCTACCAGGAGGTGATCGACGGGTTGCTGCCCGAGCTGCGCCGCCGCGGCCTGGCGCAGACCGACTACCACCCGGGAACTTTCCGGGAGAAGCTCTTCGCCGACGGCTCCGGCCGGTTGAACCCGCGCCACCCGGCCGCGGTCCACCGGGGAGCTTTCGACGACGCACCGCGCTGATCAGCCGAGTTCGTCGCGCGTTCACGTCCTGGTCGGTTCGGGTGCGTAGGTTCGGTGCTCATGAGCAACGACGAGCGGGCGGTGGTCGCGCGGCGAACGGTGTTGGGCGCAGCGCTGGCCGGTGCGGGGCTGCTGGCGCTCGGCGGTACCGCGACGGCGGGCCGGCCGCGCCGCGTCCTGATCGCGACGAACGAGCCGTGGGGCACCTACCACGTCAAACCGCTGCTCGCCGAAGCCGACCGGCGCGGCTGGCAGCTGACCCAGCTGGTGCCGGATCGGGCGGGGATCGCCCCGGGCGATCCGGTGCCGGTGGCGGTGCCCGACGAGGCTCCAGCCGCCGACCTGCTGGTGGTGACGGGCGCTGGGGACTGGCCGGTGGAGTGCGCGGACCGTTTCCGGACCCTGCCCCTCGCGGCCAGCTCGCTGGCCTACCTCGGGCCGCGGGAAGCGGAACGCGCCAAGCAGTTGCGACCCCGGCTGCGCGCGCTCACCTCGTCCTCGCCCGCGGAGGCCCGCGCCTTCGCCGGATACCTGGGAACTCACCGCGAGATCCAGGTCGTCGGTGCGCCGCAAGCGGATTCGCTGCCGCAGCGCGCACCGGAACCAGGTCTGGTCCTGGTGCTCACCAGCGTCACGCACCCCGACGACACCGGTGCGGCCGCACCCGGCACCGAACTGCTGCTGGCCGCGGCCGACGAGCTCCAGGCCGCAGGCAAGCGGATCCTGGTCGGCCTGCACCC
Organism: Saccharopolyspora oryzae; assembly: GCF_027853915.1. Taxonomy (GTDB): domain Bacteria; phylum Actinomycetota; class Actinomycetes; order Mycobacteriales; family Pseudonocardiaceae; genus Saccharopolyspora; species Saccharopolyspora oryzae. The sequence goes on along the minus strand of NZ_JAQGLA010000086.1, from coordinate 23,253 downwards.
GCGGGAGGACCCGTCGCTGTGGAGCCGCTTCGAGATCAGCGACGTTCCGTCGTTGCAGGCCTCGGCGCGGGCCGAAGCGGCCATCGGGATTCCCGGCACGGTGTTCCCGCTGATCGCCGCGGTGGGAACTCCGCTGGTGGGATGCGTCGATCCGGCGCTGGACGTCCCGGAGCACCTGCTGGCGGTCTGCTCCAGCACCATCACCGACGCCGGCTCCGCGGTGTCCGCTGTGGACGGTGCGGAGCTGCCCGATCCGGAAGTGCTCGCGGACGCGGTCGGACCCATCGGCGGATCGGCCGCGCGGCTGCTGGATGCCTGGGAGCGGGTTGCGCGCCGCTGATCAGCCGAAGGTGACCTGCGCCGTCGCCATGACCTCGTCCGGTGCCGTCCGGACCGCCATGTCCCCGGCCGGTGAGCCGGTGACCAGCACCGGGTCGCCGGCGAACACCGGGCGGCGCAGCCGGTAGTCGACGCCGGTCACCCGGCGGTCCGGCGCGCGGTGGCGGGCGAGTTCGGTCATCAGCAGCACCAGGATCGGGCCGTGCACGACGAGCCCGGGGTAGGACTCGACCTCGCGGGTGTAGGGCTCGTCGTAGTGGATGCGGTGCGAGTTGGCGGTCAACGCGCTGAACCGGAACAGCCGCACCGGGTCGCCGGTGAAGGGCTGCTGCCACGGCGCGTCGGAGGTCGGCAGCTCGGTGGGGCGGGAGGTGTTCGGGCTCTTGGTCGAGCTCTCCCCGCTGCGGTAGACGTAGTCCTGCTCCTCGACGAACCGCAGCTCGCCGTCCTGCCGGTACTCCGCGCGAGTCGTCACGAAGGCCATCTCGCCCGAGCGGCCCTGCTTGACCACCACGTCGGCCAGCGATGTCGTGCGCTCGGCAGGTGCGCCCAGGCGCAGGGGAGCGGTGGCGGTCAGGCGGCCGCCGGCGAACATCCGCCGCCGGTCGGGGATCGGGGGGAGGAAGTGCCCGTGCGCCGGGTGCCCGTCCGCACCGAGCTCGCCGTGCTGCGGCCAGGTCAGGAAGTGCACCCAGTGCCACAGCGGGGGCAGGTCGTCGGCGGGTGCGGCGGTCTCCAGCACGGCGGCCAGGGCGCGCGACGGTTCGGAGCTCGGGGCGTCGGTCTCGGCCAGCGGCTCCGGCCGCCACCCCTGCAGGTAGGTGTCCAAACCCGGCACTGCTCCTCCTCGCGAATTGGGCCGTACAAACTTGCTGCCAGTCTCGACCCCGCTCCTGCCCGCGTCAACGACCAGCGGCAGTGATCCCGCGCGGGCAGCAGGTTTCAGGCGGCAGCCGGTCTTGACCGCGCGACGCATTTGGCCGTACAAACAATGCGTAGGGTCGACCCGCTGGCGGAAAGGTTCCCATGGCATCCATCGCCGAAGCACTCGCGAACTGGGCGGCCGAGCTCGAACCGAGCACCGAAGACCTGGCGCTGGCCCAGCGCTCCCTGCTCGACACCGCCGCGGTGACCCTCGCCGCGCGGGAGGACCCGCTGACCGCGATCGCCGCCGAACTGCCGGACGCCGCCCGCTGGGCAGCCGTCGGGCACGTGCTGGACTTCGACGACCTGCACGTCGACTCCACCACCCACATCAGCGTGGTGACCGTACCGGTGGTGCTGGCCACCGGCGGTGACGCGCGGGCGTACCTGGCCGGAGCCGGGGTGATGGCCCGCCTGGGCAACGCGCTCGGCTGGTCGCACTACTCCGCGGGCTGGCACGCGACCTGCACCGCCGGAGCCCCGGCCGCCGCCGTCGCGGCAGGCACCGCACTGGGGCTCTCCGCCGAGCAGCTGGCCACCGCGATGGCGCTCGCGGTCCCAGCCGCTGGTGGAGTGCAGAACGCCTTCGGCACGCACGGCAAGTCCCTGCAGGTCGGCTTCGCCGCCCAGGCCGGGGTGCGCGCCGCGCAGCTGGCGCAGGCCGGAGCCACCGCCGACCCCGGCGCGCTGGACGCCTGGCTGGAACTGGTCGGCGGCCGCGGCGAGCTGGACCTGTCCGGACCGGCGGTCCCGGGTGGGCTGGCGATCAAGGTCTACCCCTGCTGCTACGCCATGCAACGCCCGATCGCCGCGCTGCGCGACGTCCGCGACCAGGTTCGCGGCGAAGTGCGCGCAGTCCGGGTGCGCACTCCGCTGGCCACCGTCAAACCGCTGATCCACGACCGGCCCACCACCGGCTTGGAAGGCAAGTTCAGCTTGCCGTACGCGGTCGCCACGGCGCTGTTGGACGACTACCCGGGCTTTGCCGCCTTCACCGACGAAGCCGTCAACCGGAACGCGGCGCAGGGACTGCTCCGCGAGGTCGAACTCGAGCACACCCCGGGCGCGGACGGCCTGCTGACCGGCGAAGTGGACATCGACGTCGAGCACGACGGTCCGACCCTGAACGTGCGGCTGGAACACCCGCCGGGCGCGCCGTCCCGACCGCCGACATCCGCCGAACTGGGCGAGAAGCTCAAGGCCTGCGGCCCGGACGTACCGGCCCTGCTGGCCGACGCCGACTGGACGACGGTCCGGGACCTGCTGCGCAAGACCTTCCCGCGCGCGGCCTGATCAGTCCAAATTCCATTGAAATCGCACGCCCAATTTCCATTGAACTTGCGCGGCACCGAGAGAAGGGCACTGCGGAGTGAGCACAGTGGACATCCTCGACGAGGACGAGAAGCTCGCCGTGGCAACGGTTCGGGACTTCGTGGACAAGTCCGTCAAGCCGGTGGTGCAGGAGCTCGAGCACACCAACACCTACCCGGAAGCCCTCATCGAGCAGATGAAGGAGCTGGGCATCTTCGGGCTGGCCATCCCCGAGGAGCACGGCGGCACCCCGGTCTCCACGCCCTGCTACGTGCTCATCGTCGAGGAACTGGCCCGCGGCTGGATGAGCCTGGCCGGCGCGATGGGCGGGCACAGCGTGGTGTCCAAGCTGCTGCTGAAGTTCGGCACCGAGGAGCAGAAGCGCCGGTACCTGCCGAAGATGGCCACCGGTGAGATCCGCGCGACGATGGCGCTCACCGAACCCGGCGGCGGCTCCGACCTGCAAGCGATGACCACGACAGCTCGCCGCGACGGCGAGGACTACGTGATCAACGGCGCCAAGACCTGGATCACCAACTCCCGCCGCTCCCAGCTGATCGCGCTGCTGTGCAAGACCGACCCGGATGCGCAGCCCGCGCACAAGGGCATCTCGATCGTCCTGGTCGAGCACGGACCCGGCCTGACCGTCTCCCGCGACCTGCCCAAGCTCGGCTACAAGGGGGTCGAGAGCTGCGAGCTGTCCTTCGACGACTACCGCGCGCCGGTGAGCGCAGTGCTCGGCGGAACGGAGGGCAAGGGCTTCGCGCAGATGATGAAAGGCCTGGAAACCGGCCGCATCCAGGTCGCTTCCCGAGCGCTCGGCGTGGGCAAAGCCGCGCTGGACGACGCGCTGCGCTACGCCCAGGAGCGCGAGAGCTTCGGCAAGCCGATCTGGAAGCACCAGTCGGTGGGCAACTACCTGGCGGACATGGCCACCAAACTCACCGCCGCCCGCCAGCTGACCCTGCACGCGGCGCGCGAGTACGACGCGGGACGCCGGGTGGACATGGAAGCGGGCATGGCCAAGCTGTTCGCTTCCGAGGTCGCCATGGAGATCGCGCTCAACGCGGTGCGCATCCACGGCGGCTACGGCTACTCCACGGAGTTCGACGTGGAGCGCTACTTCCGCGACGCACCGCTGATGATCGTCGGCGAGGGCACCAACGAGATCCAGCGCAACGTGATCGCCGCGCAACTCGTCAAACGCGGCGGCCTCGACGGCTGAAGATCGGGCTCCGAGCGGTTCCGCTACGGTCGGGGGCGAGGAGCCGGGAGGTGATGACGTGGCGGACGGCCGGGAGAGCGCGTACCTGCGCCTGGCGCGCGAGTTGCGGTCGGCGATCCTGCAGCACGACTACCCGGAGGGCAAGCGGTTGCCCACCGAGGCCGAGCTCGCCGAGAGCCACCGCGTCAGCCGCCAGACGGTGCGCCGCGCCTTCCAGGACCTCGTCGCCGAGGGCATGGTCTACCGGATCCCGGGCCGCGGTACCTTCGCCGCGCCCCGCGAGGAGCAGTACCTGCGCCAGTTCGGGTCCATCGACGACCTGATGGGGCTGTCCATCGACACCACGATGCAGCTGCTCACCCCGCTGCATCGCAAGGTCGACCTCGACGCCGCGGGGCGGCTCCGGCTGGCCTCCGACCGGGTGCACGTGCTGGAGTTCCTGCGCCTGCACGACTATGTCCCGTTCTGCCTGACCACCGTGTTCCTGCCGCCAGAGGTGGGCAAGCTGGTCGAGTCGGTGCCCGAGCTGACCGAGACCGGTGCCCGCAGCCGGGTGACCATCATCGGACTGCTCGACGACCGGCTGACCGACCCCATCGCGGAGGCGGAGCAGAGCATCACCGTCGGCACCGCGACGCCCGAGATCGCCGAGCAGCTCGGCTGCGAACCGCACCGGTCCCTGCTGCGCATCGACCGCATGTACCAGTCCACCACGGGACAACCCGTCGAACTGGCGGTCAGCCACTTCCTGCCCGAGCACTACTCGTACCGAGTGCGCCTGCGCCGCAACGTGCGCTGAGCACCAGCAGGAGCTCAGCTGGCGTCGGCGGCGGGAACCTCGGTCGGCTCGGGCGGGCGGTCCGGCGACCGCACCGGCAGCATCGCGATCAGCCCGACCAGCAGGATGAGCACGATGCCGCCCATCCCGGCGCGCTGGCTGCCGAAGAGGGCGATGAAACCGCTGAAGGCCAGCGGCCCCAGGAAGCTCACCGCACGCCCGGTGGTGGCGTAGAGGCCGAACACTTCGCCCTCCTTGCCCGGCGTGGCGATGCGCGCCAGGAAGGTGCGGCTGGCCGACTGGGTCGGGCCGAGGAAGATCGCCAGCGTCAGCCCGCACACCCAGAACGCGGCCTTGCCGGGCGGCAGCACCAGCAGCAGACCGCCGACGAGCACCAGGCCGAACAGCGCCGCGACGATGACCGCCTTCGGCCCGAACCGGTCGTCGGCCCGGCCGCCCAGGAACGCGCCGAGCCCGGCCACCAGGTTCGCCGAGATCGCGAAGACCACCACCTCGCTGGGGCTGAACCCGAAGGTGCCCGCGGCGATCACCCCGCCGAAGGTGAAGATCGCCGCCAGCCCGTCCCGGTAGATCGCGCTGGCCACCAGGAACCCCAGCGTGCGCCGCTCCTCGCGCCACATCCACGCCAGCCGCTTGCCGAGCACCACGTAGCTGCCCAGCAGGGCGTGGCGCACCTGCTCGCCGGAGGACGGCGCCTCGGGCACGAAGGCGAACAGCGGCAGCGCGAACACCGCGAACCACATCGCGGCGAACAGCGCGACGACGCGGATGTTGAGCCCGTCGGCCGCGGTCACCCCGAACAGGCCGACGGAGGGCTGCACGAACCCGATCAGCACGATCACCAGTGCGATGAGCCCGCCGAAGTAGCCCATGCCCCAGCCGAACCCGGAGATCCGCCCGATCGTGGCCGGGGTCGAGACCTGCAGCAGCATCGCGTTGTAGTTCACCGTGGCGAACTCGGCGAAGACGCTGGCCGTGGCCAGCAGCACCAGGCCCAGCACCAGGAACGACGGCTCGTTCTGGACGAAGAACAACCCCGCGGTGCAGACGATCACCAGGCCGGTGTGCACCGCCAGCCACAGCTTGCGCCGCCCGCCGGCATCGCTGCGCTGACCGGTCACCGGCGCCACCAGCGCGATGCACACACCGGCGATGGTCAACGCCACGCCGAGCGCCTTCGACCCGCTCTCCGGATCGACGGCGACGCGCTCGGTCAAGTACACGGTGAACACGAAGGTCAAGATGACGGTGTTGAACGCTGCGGAGCCCCAGTCCCACAGCGCCCAGCTGAACACCGCCCGCCCGCGCCGATGGACCGTCGACGGGGCACCCGTAGACACACCCACGTCAGGATCACACCAGCCCACCACCGGGACAGCCAGTTGAAACCGCCCGTCCGAGCGGTTCCTGCCCCCGCTGGGGCGACCCGGGCGCGTGCGCCCCGCGAGCCTCCACGCGGCGCTCCGGCAAGAGTCCGCACACCGGCGCCACGCTCCCCACCGACCTCATCGGACACCACCCGGAGGAGCTGCCGCCCTACTCTGGATCCGCGCACTTCCACCCGGTCCGGAACGGGACCGACGGCACGGCCCGTCCGGTCCGATGCGAGATTCCGAGGGGGTCGGACCATGCATGCAGGGAAGAACGCGAACAGGTTTTCCACACGTCGCCGGGGCTTCGGCGTGCTGCTCGGGGTGATCGCCCTGCTGGCCGCGCTGTGCGCCGGGGCGACCACGGCATCCGCCGCGCAACCGGCGCAGACCGGCTTCGGGCCGCCGCAGGTGGTGCCGGTCCGGATGGTCGACTTCGGGTTCGATCAGCCCGCCTGGTTCCCGCCGGGGCGCTACACGTTCCACGCGATCAACGCGGGACGCGCCGTGCACATCCTGGAGATCAACGGGCCCGGCGTCGACAACGCGAAGACACCGGTGGTCCGGCCCGGCGACGCCGCTGATCTGACGGTGACCCTGGCGCCGGGCGTGTACGACTTCTGGTGCCCGGTCGGCAATCACCGGCAGCTGGGGATGCAGCTCTACGTCAGGGTCGGCTGAACCCACCACGACTCACCGCGCCGCCGCGCGCGGACCCACAGCATGCCGCGGTCGAAGATCCGCAAAGCCTGGCGGACCAACGGTTTCTGCATCAACAGGTGCAGCTGGTAGCGCCACGGCGGTTGCAGGCCGCTGCGCGAGGACATCGCGAAGCAGAAGTCCACGGCGTTCCGGTCGGTGTAGCGGTCGATGTTCTCGAACCAGGCCATGCTGGTGCGCGCGGCGGCCTGCACCACGCGCATCGCCGCATGGCCTTCGCCGTCGAACTCCTTGAGCGCGTTGCCGATCTGCTCGTTCTCCCGCAGCTTCTCGGCGAGCACCACCGCGTCGATCATGGCCAGCCTGGTGCCGGATCCGATGGTGAAGTGCGTGGTGTGCGCGGCGTCGCCGACCAGCACCGCGTTGGCGTGCCGCCAGGTCTGGTTGTAGACCTGCGTGAAGCGCTGCCAGGACGCGGGCTTGCCGCGCGCCGCGCTGATCAGCGCGTGCCCGGCCAGGTGCTCGTCGAAGATCTCCTCCAAAAGCCGGGTGGTGGCCTTGTCGTCGAGCTGGTCGAAGCCGAGCGCCCGCCAGGTCTCCTCCTGGCACTCGACGATGAAGGTGCTGATCCCGGCGCTGGAGGGGTAGGCGTGGAACCAGATCCAGCCGTGCGGGGTCTGCTCGTAGCCGAAGGTGAACTTGTCGAACACCCGGCCGGTGCCCAGCCACAGGTAGGGGTTGCGCCCCTGGTGCAGCTCGGTGCCGAACTGGTCGGCGTAGCGCTGCCGGTTGCGGCTGTTCGCGCCGTCGGCGACCACCACCAGGTCGGCGTCGGCGAACTCGGCGATGTCGTCCACCGCCCGTTCGAACTGCACGTCCACCCCGAGGTCGACGGCGCGCTGGACCAGGATGTCCAGCAGCACGGCCCGGTTCACGCTGAACCCGTACCCGGTGAGGTAGCCGCGCCCGCCCCGCATCGCCACGACCTGGTCCTGCCAGACGGTCGACGCGGCGCGGATCCGCTGGGCGCTCTCCCGGTCGTTGACGTAGAGGGTGTCGAGCAGGTCGTCCCAGTACACGACGCCCCAGCCGTAGGTGGCGCCGGGCGGATCGCGTTCGATCACCGTGATCTCGTGCCCGGCGTCGCGGAGCTTCGCGGAGATGGCGAAGTAGAGACCGGCGGGGCCGGCCCCGATGCACACGATCTTCATGGAGTCCCCCGGTAGCGGGTGCATGGCTCCCTGGGTTGTACCCCGCACGACAGCCCGCCGAACCTGCCCGAATGCTCTTGCGCAGAGCCCGGAGATCCGTTCCGCCTCACCCCGCGCCGCGGGCGCGCACGGTGCCGAGCTGGGCCAGGTGCAGGTTGGTGTCGGTGAACTTCTGCGACACCGCGTGCAGGATTTCGGTCATCGCCGCAGCGGCCGGGGTCGGCGTGCGGTTGGCCGGTCGGGCCAACAGGATTCGCCGGGTCGGTGCGGGCACGTCGGTGGCGAAGTTGACCAGCCGCACGTCGTGGCGCCGGTTGGTCAGCGCCAGCCGCGGCGCGATCGCGATCCCCAGCCCGGCCGCGACCATCGCCTGCGCCTCCTGGTAGTCGTGCGACTCGTAGGAGATGATCGGGTCGAAGCCGGCGAGGCGGCAGCTGCGGCGCAGGACCTCGGCGACCGGGTGGTTGTCGGCGCGGATGATCCACTGGTGCCCGGCGAGGTCGGCCAGCCCGATCGAATCCTCCTCCAGCAGCTCGGAGTTGGCGGGCACGACGAGCACCGTCGGATCGTCGAGCAGGTGGTCGACGACCAGCGATGTGGCGTCGGCCCGGTCCCAGTCGTAGTCCCACAGCATCGCCAGCTCGATCTCGCCGGTGTGCAGCAGCTCCACGAGTTCGGCGAACAGCGCCGACCGCACGGTGGTGCGGATGCCGGGGTGCTTGCGGGAGAAGCGGGTCAGCGCCAGCGGCAGGAGCGAAGCGCTGGCGGTGGGGAACGACCCCAACCGCAGCGTTCCTTCGTCCAATGTGGCCAGTGAGGTCAGATCGGCTTGCGCGCCGCGGAGTTCCCGGCGGATGGCGCGTCCGCGTTCGGCCAGCGCGTGCCCGGCGTCGGTGAGCTGGACCCCGCGCGGCAGCCGGTACAGCAGCGGCTGGCCGACCTCGGCCTCCAGCCTGGACATCTGTTGGGAGGCCGCGGACGGGGTGATCCGCAGGGCTTCGGCGGCTGAGGTCAGCGAACCGCGCTCGGCGGCCTCCACCAGCAGCAACACCCGTCGAACGTCCAGCACGCGACTCCTCCTGCCACGGCGAGCTATTAGTTCAGCTTAAGCCTGGGTAAGAACTTGGACATTGTACTGAATCCTCCGCGTTGTCAGGGTGAACGCCACCAACGGACCACCGGAGAAGGAAGAACGTTCCAGTGCACGTACCCGCAACACTCGTGCGCGGCGGCACCAGCAAGTGCTGGTTGTTCGACCGGTCGGCACTGCCCACCGGCGTGGACGCCACCGCGCGAGAACTGGAAGGACTGCTGGTCAACGCCTACGGCGCTGCGGACCCGGTCCAGCTCGACGGGATCGGGGGCGCGACCCCGACCACGTCGAAGGCGGCCGTCGTCGGCGCCTCCGACGCTCCCGGCATCGACGTCGATTACCTGTTCGGGCAGGTCGGCATCGGTGTCGGGCGGGTGGAGTGGGGCAGCAACTGCGGCAACTGCGCCACCGCGATCGCGCTGTGGGCGGTGGCGCGGGGGCTGGTCCCGGTGACCGGCGACCTGACCCGAGTGGTCCTGCGCAACACCAACACGGGCGCCGTGCTCGAGGCTGAAGTGGACACCACCGGCGGCCACGTCCACGAGTTCGGCACCCGGACCGTCCCCGGCACCCGGGCCGGGGGAGTGGCGGTGGGGCTGACTTTCGTCGACCCGGTGGGACGGACCACCGGCTCGGTCACCCCGACCGGCCGGGTGCTCGACGAGTTCACCTTCGCGGGCCTGCCCGTCGAGGGGACCGCGGTCGACGCCGGCGCACCGGTGGTGCTGCTGGACGCCGCCGGAATCGGCCGCACCGGGGTGGAAACGCTCGCCGAGGTGCGCGATCTGGTCGACCCGCTGCGCGCGGTCCGCCACGCCGCGGCGCTGCGGATGGGGCTCTCCAACCCCGGAGACGTGCCGGACGACGCGGTGCCGAAGGTCGGCATCGTCGGGAAACCCGCAGCGTACCGGACCTCGCTGGGCGACGACATCGCCGCCGACGACTACGACGTCTCGGTGCGGATGCTGTCGATGAACGCCCCGCACCCGGCGATCGGCCTGACCTCCGCGGTCGGCGTCGCGGTCGCCGCGATGCTCGACGGGTCGGTGGTGCGCAGGGCGTCGGCGACGACCGGTGCAACGCTGCGGATCGGAACTCCGGCCGGTGTCATCGCGGTCGCGTGCAGCGACGTCCGCGGGGCGCAGCCCCTCCGGGTCACCGTCGAACGCGCCGCTCGAATCCTCTGCGAGGCCGACCTCCTGGTCCCCGACCTGCTTCCGGCCTAGCATCCGCTGAACACCCACCACATAGGACAAAGATGTCTGCCGAAATGATCTCCATCGGTGCCCTCGGCGTCATGTTCGTCGTCGCCACCGTGCTCCCCATCAACATCGGGATCCTCGCCTTCATCGGCGCCTTCGTCGTCGGGACGGCTTCGCTCGGACTCTCCGAGGACGAGATCTTCGAGGGATTCCCCGTCTCGCTGTTCATCACCATCGTCGGTGTCACCTACCTGTTCTCGGTCGCCCAGCGCAACGGCACGATCGACCTGCTGGTGGGAGCCGGGATCAAGCTCGTGCGCGGAAAAGCCGCGCTGATCCCGTGGGTGCTGTTCGGTGTCGCCGCCGTGCTCACCGCGTTCGGCACCTTCACCCCGGCCGCGGTGGCGCTGCTGGCGCCGGTCGGCATGAACTTCGCCCACCGGTTCGGCATCAGCCAGCTGATGGTCGGCATGATGGTGATCAGCGGGGCGCACGCCGGTGCGTTCTCGCCGATCGCGGTCTCCGGTGCGCTCGTGCTGGGCATGGTCGACCAGACCCCGCTGGAGGTGGCGCCGTCGACGCTGTTCCTGGCCAGCTTCGGGTTCAACTTCCTGCTGTCGCTGTTGACCTTCTTCCTGCTCGGCGGCTTCGGTGGCAAGCGGGCTCGGACCACCGGTAACGGCGAGGTCGAAGAGCTCGCGGCGGGGCGGCCGACCTGGCGGCAAGCGGCGACGCTGGTGGCGCTGGCCGGGCTGGTCGTGGGCGCCCTGGTGTTCCACCTGGAGATCGGTTTCCTCGCGCTGCTGGCCGCGACCGCGCTGACCCTGGTGGACGTGAAGAACCAGGCCAAGGCGGTCGAAGGCATCAGCTGGTCGACGATCCTGCTGGTGGCGGGCATGGTGACCTACGTCGGGATCCTGGAGAAGGCCGGCACGATCGAAGCCGTCTCGCAGGGTGCCGCGGGCATGGGTGCGCCGCTGTTCGTGGCGCTGCTGCTGTGCTTCGTGGTGGCGATCGTGTCGGCCTTCGCCTCGTCCACGGCGATCCTGACCGCGATCATCCCGATCGCCGTCCCGCTCCTGCTCGCGAGCCACCTCAGCGCGGCGGGCCTGGTGGCCGCCCTGGCGATCTCCACGACGATCGTGGACACCTCGCCGTTCTCCACCAACGGGGCCCTGGTGCTCAGCAACGCCCGAGGTGTGGACCGCGACCGCTTCTACAAGCAGATCATGGGTTACACCGCCGGAATCGTCGGTGCCGGTCCGGTGCTGGCGTGGTGCTTCCTGGTCCTGCCCAGCGCGGTCTGATCATCGGGGAGGGCCGGGAATCCGCTGGTCGCTCGCTTCGGGGCGGTGGCGGTCGTAGGCTGGCGGTGCACGGTTTCACCTCCTTCGACAGTGGGGCCGGAGTGGCCAGTCGTACGGCGCGCAGGCGGGTGGGCAACCTCCCCGCCGAGCGCACGAGCTTCGTGGGGCGTCGGCAGGAGTGCGTCGACGTCAGGCAATCGCTGGCCCAGTCCCGGATGGTGACCTTGACCGGTGTCGGCGGGGTCGGCAAGACCCGGCTGGCGCTGCGGGTGGCCGCCCAGCTGGGGCGTTCCTTCCGCGACGGCGGCTGGTTGGTCGAACTGGCCGAGGTGCACGACGACGACCTGGTCGCGCACACCGCGGCGCAGGCGCTGGGCATCCAGGACTGGTCGGCCCGCGGCGTGGAGCACGTGCTCGCCGACTACGTCCGCGACAAGGAGATCCTCGTCGTGCTGGACAACTGCGAGCAGGTGCTGGACGGCTGCGTCAAGACCTGCACCGCGCTGCTCGACGTCGCGCCCGAGCTGCGGATCCTGGCCACCAGCCGGCAGCCGCTGGACGTGTACGGCGAACACGTCGTCGTGGTGTCCACGCTGCCGGTGCCGGAGCCGTCCGAGGTGGGCCACCTGGCCGGTCCCGACGCGGGGAACGGGAGCTCGATGCGGTTGTTCGCGGAGCGCGCCTCGGCCGCCGGGTTCCAGCCCGCTGCGGACCAGGACCGCGCCGTCGCGCAGCTGTGCCGGGAGCTGGACGGCATCCCGCTGGCGATCGAGCTGGCCGCCGCCCGCACCCGGTTCCTGTCGGTGGAGGAGCTGCTGGCCCGGCTCGACGACCGGTTCCGGCTGCTGGCGGGCAACCGGAGCGCGCTGCCGCGGCACCAAACGCTGCGGGCCACCATGGACTGGAGCTACGAGCTGTGCTCGGCGGAGGAGCGCCTGCTGTGGTCGCGGATGTCGGTCTTCGCCGGCGGCGTGGACCTCGCGGCGGTCGAGCAGGTCTGCAGCGGAACCGGACTCGCCCGGGAGCGGATCTGGGAGCTGGTGGCGGCGCTGGTGGACAAGTCGATCCTCACCCGCGAGGACGCGCCCACCGGAACCACCCGCTACCGGTTGCTGTCGACGGTCCGCGAGTACGGTCTCAGCCTGCTGTCGGAGGACGAGCGGAACCGGTTGCGCGGGCTGCACCGGGACCACTACCTCGACCTGGCCGAGCGGGGTGCTCGCGACTGGTTCGGCCCGGACCAGCTCCAGTGGCGCGCCCGGATCTCCGCCGAGCACGACAACCTGCGGTCCGCCCTGGAGTTCTGCGCTGCGCAGCCGGGCCAGGTGCAGGAGGGCCTCCGGATCGCCGGTGCGCTGTGGTTCTACTGGACGGCCTGCGGGCTGATCGCGGAGGGCAGGCAGTGGCTGGACCGCCTGCTGGCGCTGGACGCCACCCCGACCGTGCCGCGAGCGACCGCGCTGTGGGTGTGCAGCTGGCTGGCTTCCCACCAGGGCGATCTGGCGAGGGGACGGGCGACGGCCGAAGGCTGCAGCGCTGTGGCCGAGCACCTCAATGACGCCGTGCTGGCCGCCTTCGGCCTGCACCTGCTGGGCGTCGACGCGATGGCCGAAGGGCACTTGGAGGAGGCCAGCGCGTTGACCACGCGGGCGTGGTCGCGCCACCGCACGCACCCCAAGATCACCAGCCCGATGGTGATGTCGCTGGTCCAGTCCGGGCTGGTGGCCTGCTTGGCAGGCGAGAGCGACCGGGCGACCGGGTACGCCGAGGAATGCCTGCAGATCACCGCGGCGGCGGGAGAGCTGTGGACCAGGTCCTGGGGGCTCGTGGTGCGAGGGCTCGCGAGCTGGATGCGGGGCGACGCCCACGACGCCGTGGTGCACCTGCGGGAGAGCATCGGCATCAAGTCGCGCTTCAACGACCTCTTCGGTCTCGGGATGGCCGCCGAAGTGCTGGCGTGGTCGCACGTTTCGCTGGGCGAGCACGAGCGGGCGGCCCGGATCTTCGGCGTCCTCGACCGCCTGTGGCCGCTGGTCGGGGTCCCGCTGATGGGCGCGCAGCAGCTGCTCGACTACCGGCGCGAGGCCGAGGGACGAGCGCGCGAGGCGCTGGGGGAGGGTGCGTTCGGGAAGCTCGCCGCCGAATCCGCGGGCCTGCCGCTCCAGCAGGGCCTGGCGGCGGCGGTCCGGGAGAAGCCCCGGCCGGCACCGAGGCCCGCCCGGGAACAGCGCCGGGGACCGCTGACGCGCCGGGAGTTCCAGGTCGCCGAAGCCATCGCGCAGGGGTTGTCGAACAAGGAGATCGCGGCCCAGCTGGTGATCAGTCAGCGCACCGCGGAAGCCCACGTCGAGCACATCCTGACCAAGCTCGACTTCGGGTCCCGCACGCAGATCGCCACCTGGGTCGCCGCCGGGCAGGACGCGAACGCCTAGCGGATCACCTCGTCGCCAAACCGATCCCGGCCGGGGCGTCCTCTTCCCCGCGCATCTGGCGCAGCACGGTCTCGTTGTCGAAGTAGATGCGCTCCGCCAGCAGCTTCCCGGGCTCCTCCGGCCGGAAGATGTACACCGCGGCCAGCTCGAAGGTCACGCGGTGTCCGGACGGTTGGGCGTCGCAGTACTCGCCCTGGTGGGTCCCGTCGATGGTCACCTCCCGCACGGAGGCGCCGGGGGAGTCGTACTCGGCGTTCACCGTGATCCGGAAGTCCGGGATGGCGCTGTCCAGGATCTGGTAGAAGTCCTGCACCCCCGTGAACCCCGCGTACCGGGTGCTCAGCGGGACGACGTCGTAGAACGCGTGCTCGTCCTGGACGAAGGTGCCGTACACGCGCGGCCAGTCGTGCGCGTTCTCCGCTTCGATGTGCTCGGCGATCGTGCGGCGCTGGGCCTCGATCCGCTGTGCATCGCTCATCGCCATGGCAACCCCCTGCTTTGCCCGGCTGCGGCCTTCCGCGTCCGAGACTACTCGCCGAGCACGACCCCGGACTCGCACGACGGGGAACTGGGAAGCTCCAGAGGACAAAGTCCCGAAATACGTACTGCCTACGTAGTCCTCCCGTCGTCGCGGGGGGAGCCGGGGACCAATCTGGAATGGCACGAACGACCATACGACTCCAGGACCCGACCAGCGATGTACCCCTCCCGACAGCTCGAAACCCGCTCCCCCCACCTCGCCTCCCACCGACCGCACGTGTACCGGAACCTGTTCATGGGCACGTGGATCTGCGATCAGCACGGCACCAGGGCCAACCCCGGCCCGGACAGCGCCCGCACGGTGTACCGGACCCACCTCGACGCGGTGCGAGCCGCAGTCGGCGTGGTCCCCGAGCAGCGGCTCGCCGCGTGAGGCCCGGAGGACAGCCGTGATCCTGAACAGCTGCACCACCGAGGAGCTCGACCACCGCGCCCGTCGCGCCGAACACCAGCTCAACCTCGCCCGCCAAGCGCGGCAGTGGCACCTGGTCGAGCGCCACCGCCACGAGTTGCGGGCGGTGGTGGCGGAGTGCGAACGGCGCGGCACCGACCCCGTCGACCCCGCCGAACCGGCCGGATCCCGCAGGACCAGGGCGATGCTCCGCACCGAGGTCGGCCTGCCCGCTGCGTGACCGGTCGCCGCCGAGGTCGGCGCGTCAACCCCCGGGGGTGTCCGCCCCGGGGGTTGACTTCCAGTTAGGTGGAGATCGCAAGCTCGGCGCATGCGAGTTGTGCGAGTGAGCGAGTTCGGTGGCCCGGAGGTCTTGGTGCCCGCGCAGGTGCCGGAGCCGGTGGCCGGTCCGGGGCAGGTCGTGATCGACGTGGCGGTGGCCGCCATCGACTTCGTGCAGACCCAGTTGCGGCGCGGCTTCACGCCGGGCCCGCCGCTGCCCGAGCTGCCGTACGTGCCGGGCGCGACGGTGGCGGGCACGGTGCGCTCGGTCGGGCCGGACGTCGAGCAGAGCTGGGTGGGACGTCGAGTGGTCACCCACACCGCGGACGGTCTCGGTGGCAACGCCGAGCGGGCGGTGGCCGAGGAATCAGCGCTGATCCCCGTTCCGGACCAGCTCGGCCTGCAGGTGGCGGCCGCGCTGCAGGACGACGGCGCGACCGCGCTGGGGCTGGCGGACCGGGCCGCGATCAAGCCGGGTGAGCGGGCTCTGGTCGAGGCGGCCGGCGGTGGGCTCGGCAGCCTGCTGGTGCAGCTGGCGCGAGCGGCCGGTGCGCACGTCATCGGCGCCGCGCGAGGCGAGCGCAAGGCCGAGCTGGTGCGGTCGCTCGGCGCGGAGCTGGTCGTGGACTACTCGGTGCCCGGCTGGACGGACCAGGTGCTGGCGGCCACCGGCGGTCGGGGCGTGGACCTGGTCTTCGACGGTGTCGGCGGCGCGCTCGGCGAAGAGGCCTTCGAGACCGCGGCCCGCGGCGGCCGGTTCTCGATCCACGGCGCCGCCAGCGGATCCGCCAGCCAGATTGACGCCGCCCGGGCCCAGCAGCGCGGCGTCGAGGTGATCGGGGTCGACCAGCTCTTCGCGCTCCAGTCGGGCTGGCGGGAGCGGGTGGAACGGGCGCTCGCCCTCGCCGCGCGGGGAGAACTCGTCCCGACCATCGGTCAGACGTTCCCGCTGGAGCGGGCCGCCGACGCGCACGCGGCGATGGAAACCCGCTCCGTCACCGGGAAAACCCTCCTGACGGTCCAGTCTCAGCGCAGGTAGACCCGGTCCGGGTCGACGTCGTCGCGCAGCAGGCGCAGTTCGGCGTCGGTGGGCGGTTCGACGGTGATCAGGTCGTCGGCGACCGCGAGGTCCCAGCCGGTGGCCTCGCGGACCTGATCGACCGTCACCCCGGGGTGGGTGGCGACCAGGCGCAGCTCCTCGCCGACGCCCTCGCGGGCCAGGATGCCGAGGTCGGTGATCACCCGCGTAACGCCCGCGCCACGCGGCCGGATCCCGTCGCGCAGCGCGCGGTCCGGGCCCGGGGAGGTGCAGAAGTCCAGCTCGGACAGGAACGAGCGGGGATCGTGGCGGCGCATCACCACGAACACCTCGCGGGAGTTGGCCATCACCTCCATCGCACCGCCCGAACCGGGCAGCCGCACCTTCGGCGCGTGCCAGTCGCCGATCACCGAGGAGTTCAGGTTGCCCCAGCGGTCGATCTGGGCCGCACCGAGGAAACCGACGTCGATCCGACCGCCCTGCAGCACGTACCCGAACAGCGCCGGCATCGACAGCACCGCCTCGGAGTCGGTGATCAGCACCGAGTCCGCGATGGTCTCCGGCAGGTGCGACGGGTGCGCGCCGCAGACCCCCGACTCGTAGACGATCTCGATGTCGGGCGCGACCGTCAGCTGCGCCAGCGACACCGCCAGCGTGGGCAGGCCGATCCCGGCGAACACGGTGTTCTTGCCGGCCAGCTCGCGCGAGGCGACCGCGGCGAGCAGTTCGGAGGACGTGGTGGTTGTCTCGGGCATCTCGATTCCTCCTGCGTGCTTCACTGCCGGCGTCCGTAGTTGACCGGTTCGCTCCACGCCTCGCCGACCGACAGCCGCTCCCGGGTCTCGGACCCCAGCTTGGCCAGGTACTCGGCGTGGTCGGCGGTGCCGCGGATCCACTCGTCGAGCCACTGCTGCAGCCGTTCGGGATCCTTGCTGATGTGCGACCAGCTGCGGTAGAAGTCGCCGTCGCGGTCGTAGTAGCCCTGCGCGAAGGCCGGGTGCGCGCCGCGCGGGCACTCGACGACCGCGTCCACCGCGTGCGCCGGGATGACGGTGCGGTTCGGGTCGGAGCGGATCACCTCGTCGGCCACGACTTCCTCGACGACCACGATCGCCTTGTGCGCGGCGTAGACGGCCTCGGCCTGGATGCCGGTCAGACCCCAGATCTGGGTGTTGCCCGCCCGGTCGGCGCGCTGCGCGTGGACGATCGTGACGTCGGGGTTCAGCGGCGGCACCACGTAGATCTGCTCCTCGCCGCGGTCCGGGCCGGGGTAGGGCGAGGTGACCTTGCGGATGTCGGGGTTGACCGCAGGCACGTCGCTGCCCGCGTAGGAGCGCAGCGGGTAGAACGGCAGCCGCTGGGCTCCGGCCAGGTAGCGGCAGATCATGCCGTAGTGGCTGTACTCCTCGTACTCCAGCGGTTCGGGCTGCCCGGTCTCGATGCGGCGGCGCAGCTCGCCGAGCGAACCGGCGGTGGAGTTGCCGACGAACGACGACACCAGCTTGCGCACGCAGCCGCCGGCGATCAGCTGGTCGGTGACGATGTCCGCGGTCATCCGCGCCACCGTGAGGTTCCGGATCCCCTGCCGGATGATCTCGTGCCCGGCGGCGGTCGGGATGAGGTGCGTGAAGCCCTCCAACGACACGGTCGCCCCGTCGGTGACGTGAGCGGCGATCGCGTCCCGCATCGTCGTGGTCTTGTCCGGCCTGCGGACCGGCGGTTTCGACTCGTCGACCGGGTTGTGCATCGGCGGGGCTCCTCGGTGTTCGATTCGGCTCGGGCTCACGCTGCCAGCCCTCATTGATAGCTGTCCAATACTGAATTAGTGTCGGATCAAGAGCGCTCACCAATGAATTCGCCGGAAGATCGAGGGCCGCCGTGGAGCTTCGCTACCTGACCGCGTTCGTCGCCGTCGCCGAGGAACTGCACTTCGGGCGCGCGGCCAAGCGGTTGCAGATGGCGCAGCCGCCGTTGAGCCAGCAGATCCGGCAGCTGGAGCGCGAGCTCGGCGTGCAGCTCTTCGAGCGCAACACCAGATCGGTGCGGCTGACCAGCGCGGGGGAGTCGTTCCTGGAACCCGCCCGCGCGGTCCTCGACGACGTAGACACGGCCGTGCGCGCGGCCAAAGCCGCCGGCCGCGGCGAGTACGGCCGGGTCACCGTCGGCTTCGCCGGGGCCTCCAGCCACGAGTCGCTGCCGCTGCTGACCCGCGCGGTGCGCGCCGCGCATCCGGGCCTGGACCTGGTGATGCTGGGGCAGACCTACGCCAACGTCGCGCTGGCCAAGGTCGCCGACGGTTCGCTCGATCTCGGCTTCGTCCGGCTCCCGGTCAACCAGCCGGGCGTGGAGACCAGGGTGATCGAGGTGGAGGAGCTGATCTGCGCGCTGCCCACCGACCACCCGCTGGCCCAGCAGGGCCGCATCCGCATCGAGCAGCTCGCCGACGAACCGTTCGTCAGCTTCCCGGCCAACGCCGGATCGACCTTGCGCGACGCGCTGGTCAAGGCGTGCGTGTCGGCCGGGTTCAACCCGCGAGTCGTCCAGGAAGCACCGGACTCCTACACGATCCTCGCCCTGGTGGCGGCGGGCGTCGGCGTCACGCTGACCCTGACTTCCTGCCAGCACATACAGCAGACCGGCCTGGTGTACCGGCCCCTGGAGGGCGATCCGATCCGGATGCACGCGGCGCTGGCCTGGCGCACCGACAACAGCTCGGCGGCCCTGCGCACGGTCCTGGGCATAGCCGAGGAGGCCCTCCCCACCCCGGACTCCGCTGACCAGCGATGACTCGGCTGATTGATAAGCACTGCGTCTCGCTGTCGCACTGATTCTGTATTGGACAGTCTTGGTGTGAGGTGACACGGTTGCCCCCATCACATCTCGGGGACGTGAGCGCCTGCTGAGCGCTCATCGGCGCCGAAGCTTCAAGGGAGAATGCATGGGTGCGATCAGCGCGCGCGAGCAGAGCCGCACGGCCAACCGCGCCGGGATCGGAGCCTTCATCGGCTCGACCATCGAGTGGTTCGACTTCTACATCTACGGCACGGCGTCGGCCTTGGTCTTCGACAAGGTCTTCTTCCCGGAGCTCGACGGTGCGGTCGGCACCCTGGTGGCGTTCGCGACGTTCTGGGTCGGCTTCCTGGCCCGCCCGCTCGGCGGCATCATCTTCGGCCACATCGGTGACCGGTTGGGCCGGAAGAAGACTCTGGTCATCACGCTGCTGATGATGGGCATCTCGACCACCCTGATCGGCCTGCTGCCGGGCTACGCCCAGATCGGCGTGTGGGCGCCGATCCTGCTGGTGCTCATCCGCATGGTCCAGGGCATCGGTCTCGGCGGCGAGTGGGGCGGCTCGGTGCTGATCGCCTCCGAGCACGCGCCCAAGGGCAAGTCGATCCTCTACGGCGCCTTCGCCCAGCAGGGCTCGCCGGTCGGCAACACCCTGAGCACGCTGAGCTTCCTGGCCATCAGCCAGCTCCCGGACGAAGCGTTCCTGGGCTGGGGCTGGCGCGTGCCGTTCCTGGCTTCCGCGCTGCTGGTGCTGGTGGGCCTGTTCATCCGGATGCGGGTCACCGAATCCCCGGCGATGGCCGACCTGATCGAGAGCAAGAAGGTCGCCAAGCTGCCGTTCTGGGAGGTCGTGCGCTCGCACCCGGCGCTGCTGGCGCTGGGCATCGGCGCCTGCACGATCGGCCTGTCGGCCACCTACTTCAAGTCGACCTTCGCGCTGTCCTGGGCCACCAGCACCCTGGAGTTCGACAAGAGCTCGTTCCTGACGATCATCCTGGTCGCCAACATCGTGCAGATCATCGCCCAGCCCTTCGGCGCGGTCATCGCCACCAAGATGCGCAGCTGGTCCCGCGCGGTGACGATCATGCTGCTGCCCGAGGTCGTGCTGCTGCCGGTGATGTTCCTGCTGATCGGCACCAACGACTACGGCCTGGCGATGTTCGGCGTGGCCATCGCGACCATCCCGCACTGCCTGTACTACGCGGCGCTGGCGGGCATGCTGGCCAGCCGCTTCCCGGCGCACGTCCGCTACACCGGCATCTCGCTGTGCTACCAGCTCTGCGGCACGCTCCTCGGCGGCACCACGCCGATCGTGGGCCAGTTCCTGCTGAACCTGTCCGGTTCGATCGCGGCGGTGATCGCCTACGCGATCTTCCAGGTCCTGCTGACCCTGGGCTGCATGCTGCTGCTCCTGCGCCGCCCGAACTACGACGCGCGTGCGCAGTCCGCGAGCACCAGCACCGAGGCCGTCCCGGCCTGACCCGAACGGGCGCGGCTCCCCTGACAGGGGGAGTCGCGCCCCTTCCTGGAGGTTTCGATGGAGAACCCGCGTTGGGTGCGCCGGCCGGAGGGGTCCAACTGGGGTGAGTTCGGTCCGGACGACAACCTCGGACGGCTCAACCTGATCACCCCGCAGAAGGTGCGCGAAGGCGTCGCCGAGGTCGTCGAAGGCCGCAGCTTCTGCCTGAGCCTGCCGCTGGACCTGCCCGGCGGAACCGCGTTGAACCCCAACAGGTTCCCGCCGGTGCTGCGCCCGAACCTGCGGGCCGGGCAGATCAACTTCAACTTCGCGATGGATCGCTTGAACCCCGGCCACACCGACGTGCTCTGCGACGACCTGGCGGTCCTGCACCTGCAGTACTCGACCCAGTGGGACTCCTTGGCCCACGCCGGATCGATGTTCGACGCCGACGGCGACGGGGTGCCGGAACCGGTGTTCTACAACGGATTCCGCGCCGCCGAGCACGTGGCCGGACCGTCCGATCCGGACGATGCGGGGATGGCGGCGCTGCACGACCGCAGCACTTCCACCGCGGGCCCGCTCGGAATCGACCACATGGCCCGCAAATCCGTGCAGGGCCGCGCGGTGCTGATCGACCTGCGCGCCCACCTCGGCGACGGTCGGACGCTCGTCGGCCACCGGCAGCTCGCCGAGATCATGGCCGCGGACGGCGTCGTGGTCGAGGAAGGCGACATCGTCTGCCTGCACACGGGTTTCGCCGAGAAGGTCCTGGCGATGGGCGGCGACCCGGATCCCGAGGTGCTGCACGGCTTCGGCGCCGTCCTCGACGGACGCGACCCGGAACTGCTGGAGTGGATCACCGAGTCCGGCCTGGCCGCGCTGGTCGCCGACAACTACGCGGTGGAAGCCTTCCCCGCTCGAGAAGCGCCGGGCCCCAACGCGGTGCTGCCGCTGCACGAGCACTGCCTGTTCAAACTCGGCGTGCACCTGGGCGAGCTGTGGCGGCTCACCCCGCTCGCAGAACACCTGCGAGCCCACCTCCGAAGCAGGTTCCTGCTCACCGCACCGCCGCTGAACCTCCCCGGAGCGGTCGGTTCGCCGGTCACCCCGGTCGCCACCCTCTGACACCACCCGCCGGGTCCTGCCCGGTCGGCAAGGAAAGCACTGATGACCAAGATCGCCAATTTCTTCACCGAGCTGATGCGCCGGTACCTGCCCGATCCGTTCGTCTTCGCGATCGGGCTGACCTTCCTGACCCTGCTGCTGGCGCTGACGGTGGAGGGCAAGGGGTTCATCGAGATCACCGAAGCCTGGGGCGACGGGTTCTGGAACCTGCTGTCGTTCACCACGCAGATGGCCGTCATCCTGGCGATGGGCTACGTGCTGGCCAGCGCGCCGGTCACCGACCGGCTGCTGGACGCGGTGGTCGGCCGGGTGCACCAGCCGCGCACCGCGGTCGCGGTGGCGACCCTGATCGGCTCCGTCGGGTCCTACCTGAACTGGGGATTCGGCCTGGTCATCGGCGGGATCGTGGCGAAGAAGCTGGCGCTGAAGGTGCCCGGCGTGCACTACCCGCTGATCATCGCCGCGGCCTACAGCGGGTTCACCATGTACGGGCTCGGGCTCTCGGCGACGATCCCGCTGACCATCTCCACCAGCGGCCACGCGCTGGAGAGCAAGATGGGCGTCATCGCGCTGGCCGAGACCATCTTCTCGCCGGCGATGCTGCTGACCGCGCTCGCGGTGCTGATCACCCTGCCGATCCTCAACGCGATGCTGCATCCCAAGCCGGGGCAGCCGGTCAAGGAGATCGACCCCGCGCTGCACACCGAGACCAAGGCCCCGGCGACCAGCTCCGGGGACTTCGGCGGGATCACGGTGGCCTCGCGGCTGAACAACAGCCGCGTGCTCAGCCTGCTGATCGGTGCGCTGGGGATGGTCTACGTCGTCGTCTACTTCGTGCACGGCGGCGCAGCGGACCTGGACCTGGTGAACTTCTTCATCCTGTTCCTGGGGATCCTGCTGCTGGGCACCCCGGCGGCCTACGTCGCCAAGCTCGGCGAGGGCATCAAGACGATCTCCGGCATCATCCTCCAGTACCCGTTCTACGCCGGGATCATGGCGATCATGGCCGCATCGGGTCTCGTCGGCACGATCTCGAAGGTGTTCGTCGACATCTCCACCCCGGAGACGCTCGGCTTCTGGGGCCTGATCAGCTCGTTCGTCATCAACTTCTTCGCGCCCTCGGGCGGCGGGCACTGGGTGATCCAGGGTCCGTTCATGGTCGACGCGGCCAACGCGATCGGTGCGCCGATGCCGGACGTGGCGATGTCGGTGATGCTCGGCAACGCCTGGAACGACCTGGTGCAGCCGTTCTGGATCCTGCCCGCGCTGGCCCTGTCCCGCCTGCGCCTCAAGGACGTCATGGGCTACACGGTCATCATGATGTTCTGGGTGGGCCTGATCTACATCGCCGCGATCCTGCTGTGGGGATTCCTCGGCTGACCGACCGAAGAGGAGCGGAAATGCCTTATTTCATCGAGACCTTCGACAAACCGGACCACCAGCAGGTGCGGCAGGACAACCGGCCGGCGCACCTGGCGTTCCTCGAGGAGCACAAGGAGCTGCTGCTGGCCTGCGGCGCCAAGCTCTCCGACGACGGTGGTGCGGCGACGGGCGGGGTCTACCTGCTCGACGTCGAAACCCGCGCCGAGGCGGAGGACTTCATCGCCCAGGACCCGTTCACCCGGGCCGACCTGTTCGCCGAGGTCAAGATCCTCCGCTGGCGCAAGGCCTTCCTGGCGGGCCAGGGATACCTGTAGCGGTCGTGAGTGCCTGGCCGCGCACCAGCCCCGCAAGGCACTCAAGACGCCGGG
>NZ_JAQGLA010000085.1 GCF_027853915.1 Saccharopolyspora oryzae | reverse complement strand
CCGACGCGCTCGCGGCGGGGCAGCTGGATCGGCGCGTGCCGGACCAGGACCCGCGGACCGAGACCGGGCGGCTCGGATCGGCGCTGAACACGATGCTCGGTCGGCTGGTGGACGCGTTGCAGCAGCGGGAACAGTCCGAGCAGCGGTTGCGGCGGTTCGTCGCGGATGCCTCGCATGAGCTGCGCACGCCGCTGACGTCGATCCGCGGATTCGCCGAGCTGTACCGGCGCAGCGACCAGCACCGGCCGGAGGACGTGCGGATGATGATGCGCCGCATCGAATCCGAGGCGGTGCGCATGGGAGGGCTGGTCGAGGACATGCTGCTGCTGGCCCGGCTGGACCGGGAGCGCACCGTGGACCTCGTCGAGCTCGACCTGGTGCCGCTGGTGCAGGACGTCCTCGCGGACGGGCGGGCGCGCGATCCCGATCGGGAGATCACCGCCCGCGCACCGGAGCAGCTGCGGGTGCTGGGGGATGGTCCGCGGCTGCGGCAGGTGCTGACGAATCTGGTGAGCAACGCCTTGCTGCACAGCACGCCCGGTTCGCCGATCACCGTCGAGGTGGCGTACGGCGCGGTCGAAAGCGGCGCTTCGGCGTCCGCGGGGGCGGAGATGCCGGTGGGCAGCCCGGTCGTGGTGGTGTCGGTCTCGGACCGCGGACCGGGGATCGCGGCGGAGGACGCGAGCCGGATCTTCGACCGCTTCTACCGGGTCGACGACGGCCGTACCCGGCAGGCGGGCGGCACGGGTCTTGGCCTGGCGATCGCGGCGGCCCTGGCGGAAGCCCACAACGGCCGCGTCGAGCTCCGCGCGAATCCCGCTGGGGGCAGCACTTTCCGCCTCCTGCTGCCGCTGTCCTGAGCCGGTCGGGGGTGCGCGGAGGGGCCCGCGCACCCCGGCGGGATCAGAGCTTGATCGTCGGGTTGTGGATGTCGAACCAGGTGGCCAGGTCGAGGGCCCGCTCGAAGTGGAAGCGGGTCGGCGTGTCGATGGTGGCCGGGTCCTTGGCCAGCGCTTCGCGCAGCCACGGGCCGTTCATCAGCGACAGCGCTTCGCTGCCCGCCGCGACCAGGTCCGACACCTGGGCCTGCAGGGCCGCCGCGTACTTCGGGTCCTGTGTGGACGGGTACGGGCTCTTCACCCGGTCCACCACCGACTTCGGCAGCGCGTCCGCGGTGGCGTGGCGCAGCAGGCTCTTCTCCCGGCCGTCGAAGTTCTTCAGCGCCCACGGGGCGTTGAACACGTACTCCACCAGCCGGTGGTCGCAGAACGGCACCCGGACCTCCAGGCCGACCGCCATGCTCATCCGGTCCTTGCGGTCCAGCAGGATCCGCACGAACCGGGTCAGGTGCAGGTAGCTGATCTCCCGCATCCGCCGTTCGAAAGCGCTCTCCCCGTCCAAGGTCGGTACTGCTGCGAGCGATTCGCGGTACCGGTCGGCCACGTAGGACTCGAGGCTCAGCACGTCCTGCACGTGCGGGTCCAGCACCTGCGACTCGCCGTCGCGGTGCGCGCGCACCGCCGCCAGCCACGGGAACGTGTCGGCCTTGCGCACCTCCGGGTCGTGGAACCACTGGTATCCGCCGAACACCTCGTCCGCGGACTCGCCGGACAGCGCCACCGTGGAGTGCTCGCGGATGGCCTTGAACAGCAGGTACAGCGACTGGTCCATGTCGCCCAGGCCCATCGGCAGGTCGCGGGCCTGCACGGTGGCCCGGCGCACCGCCGGGTCGGCCAGCGCGTCGGGGGAGAGCACGATGTCCTGGTGCTTCGAGCCCACGTGCTGGGCAACGTCGTGCACGTAGGGCGTGTCCGGGGTGGCGCGCAGGTCGTCGGGCACGAAGTTCTCGGCCTGGCCGAGGAAGTCGACCGCGAAGCTGCGCACCTGCTCGCCGCTGCGGCTCAGCTCGAGGCCGGCCAGCGCGGTGATGGCGCTGGAGTCCAGGCCGCCGGAGAGCAGCACGCAGCGCGGCACGTCGGAGATCAGCTGCCGCGCGACGATGTCGTCCAGCAGTTCCCGCACGTGCTGCACGGTGGCCTGCTGGTCGTCGGTGTGCTCGACGGCGTCGAGCTGCCAGTAGGTGTGCTCGCGCAGGCCGTTGCGGTCGACGGTGAGGATCGTGCCCGGCTCGACCTCGCTCATGCCCGCCCACACGGCCTGCCGCGGCGTCTTGACCGGGGTGAACAGCTCGCGCAGCCCGTCGGCGTCGACGACCTTCTCCGCCAGCGGGTTGGCCAGGATCGCCTTGGGCTCGGAGCCGAACAGCACGCCCTGCTCGGTCGGGTAGTAGTACAGCGGCTTGATGCCCATCCGGTCGCGGATCAGCAGCAGCTGCTCGGTGCGGCTGTCCCAGACGGCGAAGGCGAACATGCCGTTGAGGTGCTCGGCGACCTTCGCGCCCCACTCCAGGTAGCCGTGCAGGACGACCTCGGTGTCGCTGTCGGTGGCGAAGCGGTGGCCGCGGCGGCGCAGTTCGTCGCGCAGTTCGGTGAAGTTGTAGGCCTCGCCGCTGTAGACGATCACCACGTCGCCGTCGGGGGAGGTCATCGGCTGCGTGCCGCCGGGCAGGTCGATGATGGCCAGCCGGCGGTGGCCGAGCGCGGCGTGCGGGGCCACCCAGGTGCCGCGGGCGTCGGGGCCCCGGCAGGACATGGTGTCGCACATGGCGTCGATCGCGGGTTGTTCGCGGGTGAGGTCGCGCTGGAAGTCGATCCAGCCGGAGATTCCGCACATGGCCCGTTCTCCTCTCGGTGTTCGGATTTCGTGCGGGCAGTTCAGGGGGTTCCCGGACGCGTGCCGGAACTATTTACCGAGGTTAACGAGATCGTTGCATCGATGAAACCAACTCACGGGGTGAAGTGTCCCACTCACGATCCGTGCACACCGGGCGGAATGGTTCAAACCGGTGCATCAAGAACGCGTCAACGCGTTGATCCGCCGCGTCAAGGAGCCGTCTGAGGGCCTTCACCTGATCGGCCACGAGGACTTCGCTAGGTCCGGGCGGTCGCCGACCCGGCGGCCCGGAGATGCGAAGGAGTGCGCAGCGGTGGCTGATCTGGCCTTCGCCGTGGTGCTGATCGGCGGGTTCCTCGTGCTCGCCCTGATCTTGCGCGGTTTGGAGCGGTTGTGAGCGCATTGCTGGCCAACGTCGCCGGGGGCGCGTTGGCGTTGCTGTTGATCGGTTATCTGTTCGTCGCCCTCGTCCGGCCGGAGAAGTTCTGATGAGTTCGCTGACGGTCGGCCTGGTCCAGGTCGGCCTCCTGGTCCTGGCCATCGGGGTGGTCTACCGGCCCCTCGGTGACTACCTCGCGCACGTCTACACCAGCGAGGAGCACTGGCGCGTCGAGCGGGCGGTGTACCGCCTGGTGCGCGTCGAACCCGACGTCCAGCAGCGCTGGACCACTTACGCCGCAGGCGTTCTCGGCTTCTCCGCGATGTCCGTCGCGCTGCTGTACCTGTTGCAGCGGTTGCAGCCGTGGCTGCCGTTGAGCCTGGGGCGCGGCGCGGTGGATCCCGCGGTCGCGTTCAACACCGCGATCAGCTTCGCGACCAACACCAACTGGCAGTCCTACGTGCCGGAGCAGTCGCTCGGGCACGCGGTGCAGATGGCCGGGCTGACCGTGCAGAACTTCGTGTCGGCGGCGGTCGGCATGGCGGTGGCGATCGCGCTGGTGCGCGGCTTCACCGCGGCGGGCACCGGGCGCATCGGCAACATCTGGGTGGACATCACCCGCGGCTGCACCCGCGTCCTGCTGCCGATCGCGGCGGTCGCGGCCGTGCTGCTGATCGCGCTGGGCGCGGCGATGAGCCTGGCCGCCGGCATCCACGTCGTCGGGCTGGACGGGCAGGCGCACACCATCGCCACCGCGCCGATCGCCGGCCAGGAGGCCATCAAGGAGCTCGGCACCAACGGCGGCGGGGTGCTCAACGCCAACTCGGCGCACCCGTTCTCCAACCCCGGTGGCCTCAGCAACCTGCTGGAGATCTTCCTGATCCTGGTGATCCCGCTGGCCCTGACCCGCACCTTCGGCACCATGGTCGGCGACCGCCGCCAGGGCCGGGTGCTGCTGGCGGTGATGGTCTCGATCATGGCGCTGATGACCGCGCTCGTCTGGTGGGCCGAGAGCCACCCGAACGGCCCCGCTGCGCTGGCCGCCGGCGGCGCGCTGGAGGGCAAGGAGGCGCGGTTCGGGCTGTTCCTGTCCGGCCTGTTCGCGGTCGCCACCACCGGTACCTCCACCGGCGCCGTCAACTCGATGCACGACAGCTTCACCGGGCTCGGCGGCCTGGTGCCGATGCTGAACATGCTGCTCGGCGAGGTCGCGCCCGGCGGCGTCGGATCCGGGCTGTACGGGATCCTGGTGCTGGCCGTGATCGCGGTGTTCCTGGCCGGGCTGATGGTCGGGCGGACCCCGGAGTACCTGGGCAAGAAGCTGGGGCGGCGGGAGGTCACCGCGGCGGCGATCTCGATCCTGGCCATGCCGACGGTGGTGCTGCTCGGCGCGGGCATCGCGCTGGCGCTTCCGTCCACATCGGACGCCATGACCAACACCGGCGCGCACGGGCTCTCGGAGGTCCTCTACGCCTTCGCCTCCACCGGCAACAACAACGGCAGCGCCTTCGCCGGGCTCACCGTCACCAGCGACTTCTTCCAGGCCGCGCTCGGGCTGGCGATGCTGTTCGGCCGGTTCGTGCCGATCCTCGCGGTGCTGATGCTGGCCGGTTCGGTGGCCGCGCAGCAGCGCGTTCCGGCCACGGCGGGCACGTTGCCCACCACCGGCCCGCTGTTCGCCGGACTGCTCGGCGGAACCGTTGTCCTCGTCGCGGCGCTGACCTTCCTGCCCGCGCTCGCCCTCGGACCGATCGCGGAGGCCCTCGCATGACCACGACCTTGGCGGAACCCCGCACCGAACGAGCCGAAACCGGTCCGCGCAAGCTCGGCGCGGGCGCGTTCAGCCCGCAGCAGCTGTGGACCTCGTTGCCGGAAGCGCTGCGCAAGCTGAACCCGAAGCACCAGCTGGCCAACCCGGTCATGTTCGTGGTGTGGGTGGGTTCGGTGCTGACCACCGTTCTCGCGGTGTTCGAGCCCAGCGTGTTCGGCATCTCGGTGGCCGCGTGGCTGTGGTTCACCGTGCTGTTCGCCAACCTCGCCGAAGCCGTCGCCGAAGGGCGCGGCCGGGCGCAGGCGGAATCGTTGCGGCGCACCAAGACAGAGGCCGTCGCGCGGCGGCTGGTCGACGGGGCCGAGGAGCGGGTTCCCGGCACTTCGCTGCGGATCGGCGATGAAGTGGTGGTCGAGGCGGGGGAGGTCATCCCCGGTGACGGTGACGTGGTGCGCGGCATCGCGACCGTCGACGAATCGGCGATCACCGGCGAATCCGCCCCGGTCATCCGGGAATCCGGCGGCGACCGCTCGGCCGTGACGGCAGGCACCACCGTGCTGTCGGACCGGATCGTCGTGCGGATCACCACCAAACCCGGCGAGACCTTCGTGGACCGGATGATCGCGCTGGTCGAAGGCGCGCAGCGGCAGAAGACGCCGAACGAGATCGCGCTGACGATCTTGCTGTCCACGCTGACCGTCATCTTCCTGCTCGCGGTCGTGGCGCTGCAGCCGATGGCCGGCTACTCCGGTTCGCTGCTGTCGGTGATCACGCTGACCGCGCTGCTGGTGTGCCTGATCCCGACCACCATCGGGGCGCTGCTGTCGGCGATCGGCATCGCGGGCATGGACCGGTTGGTGCAGCGCAACGTGCTCGCCAAGTCCGGTCGTGCGGTGGAAGCGGCCGGGGACGTGGACACGCTGCTGCTGGACAAGACCGGGACGATCACCTTCGGCAACCGGCGGTGCACCGAGCTGATCCCGGTCGGCGGCGCGACGGTGCGGGAACTGGCCGAAGTGGCGCGGTTGTCGAGCCTGGCCGACAAGACCCCGGAAGGCACCAGCATCGTGGCGTTCTGCGTCGAGCAGTTCTCGCTGCCGGAGCAGGCGAGCGGCGCGGAGCTGGCGGCCGAAGAGGTCGAGTTCTCGGCGCAGACCAGGATGAGCGGCATCGACGTCGACGGCCGTGAGATCCGCAAGGGCGCGACCAGCGCGGTTCGGGCCTGGGCCGGGGGCGTTCCGGACGAAGTGGTGGCGCTGACCGGCGAAATCGCTTCGCAGGGCGGCACTCCGCTGGTCGTCGCCGAGCGCAGCGGCGGGAACACCCGGGTGGTCGGGGTGATTCGACTGTCCGATGTGGTCAAACCGGGCATGGCGGAGCGCTTCGCCGAGCTGCGCGCGATGGGCATCCGCACCGTGATGGTCACCGGCGACAACGAGCTCACCGCCAAGGCCATCGCCGCCGAAGCGGGCGTCGACGACTACCTCGCGGAGGCCAAACCCGAGGACAAGATGGCGCTGATCAAGGCCGAGCAGGAGGGCGGGCGGCTGGTCGCGATGACCGGCGACGGCACCAACGACGCGCCCGCGCTCGCGCAGGCCGACGTCGGGGTGGCGATGAACACCGGCACGGCGGCGGCCAAGGAAGCCGGGAACATGGTCGACCTGGACTCCGACCCGACCAAGCTGATCGAGATCGTCGAGATCGGCAAGCAGCTGCTGATCACCCGCGGCGCGCTGACGACCTTCAGCATCGCCAACGACCTGGCCAAGTACTTCGCGATCCTGCCGGCGATGTTCGTGGCGATCTACCCGCAGCTGGACGCGCTGAACGTCATGCGGCTGGCCACGCCGACCTCGGCGATCCTGGCCGCGGTGATCTTCAACGCGCTGATCATCGTGGCGCTGATCCCGTTGGCGCTGCGCGGAGTCCGCTACCGGCCGTCGACTGCCAGCGCCCTGCTGCGGCGGAACCTGCTGGTGTACGGCCTGGGCGGCATCGCCACCCCGTTCCTGGGCATCTGGCTGATCGACCTGCTGATCCGCTTCGTCCCCGGCATCGGCTGAGGAGTCCCACCATGTGGACCACAGTTTCAATTGAAACTGCAGAACCCGGGCGCGGCCGATCGCAGTTTCAATTGAAACTGCAGAAGATCTGGAGAGGTATCCGATGAAGAAGACCCTGTTGCGGCAGGCGTTGGCGGGGTTGCGGCTGCTGCTGGTGGCCACGGTCGTGCTGGGCGTGGCGTACCCGCTGGCGATCTGGGGGATCAGCCGGATCCCCGGCCTGCAGGCCAACGCCGAGGGCTCGCAGATCGTGGTGGACGGCCGGGCGGTCGGCTCGTCGCTGATCGGCATCGACCCGGTCCCGGCGGACCCGGCGCACGACCCGTACTTCCACACCCGGCCGTCGGCCTCCGGCGACCCGTCGGCCACGGGAGGTTCCAACTACGGCGGGGACAACCAGAAGCTGCTGGCGGCGGTGCAGGAGCGGCGCGCCGCGATCGCCCTCCGAGAGGGCGTGGCACCGGCGCAGGTGCCCGCGGACGCCGTGACGGCGTCGGCCAGCGGCGTGGACCCGGACATCAGCCCGGCCTACGCGGACCTGCAGGCACCGCGCGTGGCTCGGGTCACCGGGCTGCCGTTGGGCGAGGTCCGGCGCCTGATCGCGGAGAACACCACAGGTGGGGTGATCGCCGAGCGCGTGGTCAACACGACGACCCTCAACGTCGCCGTCCACCAGGCAGGATGAGGTTCGTGAGTGCTTCGGGGTGCTGTGGCGCCCCAAAGCGCTCACGAGCAGCCAACGGAGCGGTGCAGCCGCTATTAACAGCGGGTCGTAGGAGACTGGGAGCGTGGGAGAGAGCGGACGGCGGCGCGGGGAACTGCGGATCTACCTCGGCGCGGCACCAGGTGTGGGGAAGACCTACGCGATGCTCAACGAAGCGCACCGCAGGGCCCAGCGCGGCACCGACGTGGTGGTCGGCTTCGTGGAGGACCACGGCCGGGCCAACACCGCCGCGCTGCTCGACGGCCTCGAGGTCGTGCCGCGCGCGACGGTCGAGCACCGAGGCGTCGAGCTCACCGAGATGGACCTCGCCGCCGTGCTCGCCCGCAAACCGGAGGTCGCGGTCGTCGACGAGCTCGCGCACACCAACGTCCCCGGCTCTCGCAACGAGAAGCGCTGGCAGGACATCGAGGAGCTGCTCGACGCCGGGATCACCGTGCTGTCCACGGTGAACGTGCAGCACCTGGAGAGCCTCAACGACGTCGTGGAGGGGATCACCGGCATCCGCCAGCAGGAGACGGTGCCGGACGAGGTGGTGCGCCGCGCCGAGCAGATCGAGCTCGCCGACATCACCCCCGAAGCGCTCCGCCGCCGGATGGCGCACGGCAACATCTACGCCGCCGACCGGGTCGACGCCGCGCTGGGCAACTACTTCCGCACCGGCAACCTCACCGCGCTGCGCGAGCTGGCGCTGCTGTGGCTGGCCGACCAGGTCGACGTGGCGCTGCGCCGCTACCGCGCGGAGAAGAAGATCACCGACACCTGGGAGGCCCGCGAGCGGGTGGTCGTCGCCGTCACCGGTGGCCCGGAGAGCGAGACGCTGATCCGCAGAGCGCGCCGCATCGCCGCCCGTGCGGGCGCGGAGCTCCAGGTGGTGCACGTGCTGCGCAGCGACGGCCTCGCCGGCGTCTCGCCGGTGGGCGTCGCCCGCGCGCGCAAGCTCGCGGACGCGGTCGGTGCCAGCTTCCACACGGTCGTCGGTGATGACGTGCCGGAGGCGCTGCTGGAGTTCGCCCGTGCCGCGGACGCCACGCAGCTGGTCGTCGGCACCTCCCGCCGGTCCCGCTGGGCGCGGGTGTTCGACGAGGGCATCGGCGCGGTGACGGTGCAGAAGTCCGGTGCCATCGACGTGCACATGGTCACCCACTCCGAGGCCGGCGGGCGGCCGCTGCTGAGGAGGATCGCCCGCAACCCGCTGTCCTCGGTCCGCCAGGTCTGGGGCTGGGTGCTGTCGGTGCTGCTGCCGAGCGCGGTCACGGCGGTGGCCTACGAGTTCGGCTTCGACTCGCTGTCCACCGACGTCGTCGGCTACTTCCTGGTCACCGTCATCGTCGCGCTGGTCGGCGGGATGGCACCGGCGATCGTCGCCGCGCTGCTGTCCGGCGGGCTGCTGAACTTCTTCCTGACCCCGCCGCTGTACACGCTGACCGTCGCCGAACCGCAGAACCTGGTGACGGTGATAGCGATGATGATCGTCGGCATGGTGGTCGCCTTCACCGTCGACCGCGGGGCGCGCCTCGCCGAGCAGGCCAGCAGCGCGCGCACCGAGGCAGCACTGCTGACGTCCTACGCCCGAACTGTGCTCACCCACCCGGATCCGCTGCCCCGGCTGCTGGAGAAGGTGGTGGAGAACTTCGGCCTGACCTCCGCGGCGCTGCTGGAGCGGACCCAGGACGGTTGGCAGGTGGCGGCTTCCACCGGCGCGCAGCCCTGCACCAGCCCGGACAAGTCCGATGTGGACATCGAGGTCAACCCGGACGTGCACCTGGTGCTCGAACGGTCCGGACGGCCCCTCCCGGCGGCGGATCGCACGGTGCTGGAAGGTGCGGCCGGGCAGGCGCTGGTCGCGCTGCGCCAGCAGCGGATGGCCGCGGAAGCTCTGGAGGCGCAACGGCTCGCCGACGCGACGCAGCTGCGCACCGCGCTGCTGTCCGCGGTCGGGCACGACCTGCGCACCCCGCTGGCCTCGATCAAGGCCTCGGTGAGCAGCCTGCGCGCCCCCGACCTCCAGCTCTCCGCGGAGGACACCTCCGAACTGCTGGCCGGGGTGGAGGAATCGGCGGACCGGCTGACCGATCTGGTCGGCAACCTGCTCGACTCCTCCCGGCTGGCCACCGGCGCGATCGCCCCGCGGCTGCGCCCGGTCGGCTACGACGAGGTCGTGGCGGGCGCGCTGGCCGGACTGGACGGGCAGCAGCACATCGACGTCGAGATCGACGAGTCGCAGCCACCCGTGCAGGCCGATTCGGGGCTGCTGGAACGAGTGGTGGCCAACGTGGTGCAGAACGCGCTGAAGTACGGGCGTCCGGACGGCGGGCGGATCAGCATCCGCGCCAGCGAGCACGCGGCCCGCGTGGAGCTGCGGATCGTCGACCACGGTCCGGGCCTGCCCGAAGGCTCGGCGGACGCGGTGTTCGCGCCGTTCGAGCGGCTCGGCGAGCATGGTGAGCGCGGCGACCAGGGCCAGGCCGGGGTGGGGCTCGGGTTGAGCGTGGCGCAGGGGTTCATGACAGCGATGGGCGGCACGATCCGCGCGGAGGACACCCCCGGCGGCGGGTTGACGATCGTGCTCTCGTTGCCGGTGGCGGACGGACAGGGGAAGCGATGACGAAGGTCCTGGTGATCGACGACGAGCCGCAGCTGCTGCGCGCACTGCGGATCAACCTGAGCGCCCGCGGCTACCAGGTGCTCACCGCCGTCGACGGCGCATCCGCGCTGCGCGCTGCGGGCGACGGGAAACCCGACGTGGTGGTGCTCGACCTCGGCCTGCCTGACATGGACGGCGGCGAGGTCATCGCGGGGCTGCGCGGCTGGACGACGGTGCCGATCATCGTGCTCTCGGCCCGCACCGACTCCACGGACAAGGTGCTGGCGCTGGACGCGGGAGCGGACGACTACGTCACCAAACCCTTCGGCATGGACGAACTCCTGGCCCGCCTGCGCGCCGCGGTCCGCCGCGCCAGCACCACCGGCGCGGCCGACCAACCGGTGGTGGAAACCGCGACGTTCACCGTGGACCTGTCCGCGAAGCGGGTCCTGCGCGACGGCGAGGAGATCCACCTGACGCCGACCGAGTGGGGGATGCTCGAAGTCCTGGCCCGCAACCAGGGCCGCCTGGTCGCCCAGAAGCAGCTGCTCAAAGAGGTCTGGGGACCCCAGTACGCGAACGAAACCCACTACCTCCGCGTCTACCTCGCCCAACTCCGCCGAAAGCTGGAACAGGACCCGAGCCACCCCCGGCACCTGATCACCGAACCAGGGATGGGCTACCGCTTCGAACTCTGAGCCCGTGGGGCTACTCGGCGGAGCGCAGTTCGCGGAGTGCCTCGTCCGTGGCCAGGGTGTCGGGATGCTGCTCGCCGAGCACCCGTCGGCGAATCTTCAGCACGGCGCGGAACTCGGCTTCCGCTTCGGCCAGCTCCCCGCGGTCCCGCAGCGCTCCAGCGAGGTTGTTCCGCGTCGTCAGCGTGTCGAGATGCTCGTCGCCGAGCACGCGTTGTTGCAGGGCGAGGACGGCCCTGTATTCGGGTTCGGCTTCCGCTGGTCCGCCGCGGTCGTCCAGCACGAGTGCGAGGTTTCCCCGCGTGATGAGCGTCTCGGGGTGTTCGTCGCCGAGCACGCGGCGGCGGATCTTCAGCACGCTTCGGAGCTCGGCTTCGGCTTCGTCCAGTTCGCCGCGGTTCTTGAGCACCATTGCGAGGTTGCCCCGCGTGTTCAGCGTGCTGGAGTGTTCGTCGCCGAGGACGCGTCGTTGCAGGGCCAGCACGGCCCGGTATTCGGATTCCGACCCCGCCAGGTCATCGCGGGCGTACAACACCCCAGCGAGGTTGTTCCGCATGGTCAGCACGTCGGGGTGCTCGTCGCCGAGGACGCGCCGTTGCAAGGTCAGAACGGTCCGGTATTCGGCTTCGGCTTCGGCCAGCTGCCCACGTTCCTCCAAGACCCTTGCGAGGTTGTGCCGAGTGCTCAGGGTGTTGGGGTGCTGGTCGCCGAGCACACGTGATGACAGGGCGAGAACCGCTCGGTACTCAGCCTCTGATTCGGCGAGTTCACCGCGGGAACTCAGCACTCCTGCGAAGTTGTTCCGCGTGGTCAGCGTGTCGGGGTGTTCGTCGCCGAGGACGCGTTGGCGGATCTTCAGGACTGCGCGGTATTCGGATTCCGCTTCGGCCAGTTCGCCGCGGTCCTTCAGGACCCCTGCGAGGTTGTGCCGCGTGACGAGTGTGTCGGGGTGTTCGTCGCCGAGCACGCGTTGGCGGATCTTCAGCACTGCACGGTATTCGGACTCTGCTTCGGCCAGTTCGCCGCGAGCCTTCAGCACCGTCGCGAGGTTGTGCCGCGTACCCAGCGTCCGGGGATGCTGCTCACCGAGCACACGTCGTGACAGGGCGAGAACTGCTCGGAACTCGGCCTCTGATTCGGCCAGTTCCCCGCGCTCCTTCAGCACTCCTGCGAGGTTGTGCCGCGTGACGAGTGTTTTGGGGTGTTCGTCGCCGAGCACGCGTTGGCGGATCTTCAGCACTGCGCGGTATTCGGCCTCTGATTCGGCCAGTTCCCCTCGCTCCTTCAGCACTCCTGCGAGGTTGTGCCGCGTGACCAGTGTGTTGGGGTGTTCGTCGCCGAGCACGCGTTGATCGAGCTTCAGCACGGCCCGGAACTCGGACTCCGCTTCGGCTAGCTCCCCGCGGCTGTGCAGGACCACCGCGAGGTTGTGCCGCGTGACGAGTGTGTTGGGGTGTTCGTCGCCGAGCACGCGTTGGCGGATCTTCAGCACGGCCCGGTTTTCGGATTCCGCTTCGGCTAGTTCGCCGCGGTCCTTCAGGACTCCAGCGAGATTGTTCCGCGTGGTCAACGTGTCGGGGTGTTCGTCGCCGAGCACTCGCTGGCGGATCTTCAGCATTGCGCGGTACTCGGATTCGGATTCGGCTAGTTCGCCGCGGTCCTTCAGCGCTCCTGCGAGGTCGTGCTGCGCGGTCAGCGTGTCCGGGTGCTCGTCGCCGAGTTCCGCGCGGGTCTGGCGCAGAACTGCGCGAAATTCTGCTTCAGCACCCGGGTAGTCGCCTTCTTCGCGAAGTTGCCGAGCTCGTTCCAGCCGCTCTGCCACCGCCACGTCGGTCGAGGGCTTCTCCGCCGGCTCGCCCTGATGACGTTCTCCCCACCAGCTGGCGATTCCCACCATGACGGTGAGGACGGCGACGCCGATCCACAGCCACCAGGTGGCCGGTTCGGAGGTGGCGATGTTGATCAGAACCGCCGCACCGGACGACAGCCCTGCCGCCACCACAGCGCGGACCAGCGGTCGTGCCTTGCGAACAGAACCGGACCGCCCCATCGCTCTCCCAATATCGACTGCCCCCAAGGTAACCAAGGAGATCGCAGCGCAGGTCCGTTTTTGCTGGTCAGCTCCCGTGAGTACTTTGAGGCGCTATAGCACCCCAAAGTACTCACGGGTCCTGACCAGGCCGAACGTCATCGCTGGTCGGAGCAGAGAGGGTGCGGGCCGGTCGGGCCAGTGCAGGGCGTGTAGCCGCGGTCGTGCATCACTGCTTGGCCAGCGTCGCTGTTCAGGTAGGTCGTGAAGCGCTTCAGGAGGGTGTCTTCGGCGGGTTCGCCCTTGGTGTAGAGGTATTCCACCGTCCGGAACGGATAGCCGCGCAGGGCGTCGTCGACGGTCGGGGCCTTGCCGTCGAGGGTGACGATGTGCAGCGGGCGGTTCTCCGCGATCGCGCGCCGGACCGCGGGTGCGTCGGCGTAACCGATCGCACCGGGCGTCGCGGCGATGGCGGCGATCGCGTCCTGCGTTTCGGTCCGCTCGCACCGGGTCGGCGTGGTCGATCCCTGCCGGTCGGGTTTCGCGCAGCCGTCCGAGGACAGCGGCGGCTCCTGCCCGCCGAGCACCTTCTGCTCGAAAACGGTGCGGGAGCCCGATTCCGCACCGCGCCCGACGATGTTGATCGGCAGCGGTTCGCCACCGCCCCGGACCTGCTTCCAGTCGGTGTGCTCGCCGGAGAAGATCTTCCGCAGGTCGTCGGTGCTCAGATCGGACACGTCCACCGACTCGTTCACCACCAGCGCGTACACGACGACGGCGACGGGACGGCCGGCGTAGTCGTTCGCGTCCTTCGCCGGGCCGTCGGACAGCACCGCGAGCTTGTCCGGCTCGTTCGTCCGCTCCAGTTCCCGCAGTCCGCCGAGGCTGCCGGTCGGGGTCACGCGGATGTCGGTCCGGCAGGTTTCGTCGTACTTCTCGGCAACCGCGCCCACGATCGGCGCGAACGCGCTGGACCCCTTGACCTGCAGCTCCCCGGACCCGCAGGCGATACCACCGGCGGTGGCGGAAGCACCGGTGAGCAGCGTCGTGACGAGCGCACCGGCCAGCAGCAGACCGACGGCTGTGGTGATCAGCGGCCAGGTGATGCGCCGCTGCTGCTTCTCGTCGGTGATGCGGCCGTTGCTGATGCTGCCGGCGAAGGAGATCTCCTTGCTGGTGGCGAAGTCGTCCCCGGCCGCGTGCGCCGGTTCGTCGTCCGGCTCCCGCAGCACCACCACGAGCTTGAACTTCTGCCCGCGCTCCAGGTTCAGCTTCGACAGCCGAACCCCGTGCCACTGCGGCCCGACCTCGGCGGGCCCGGTGGGCTGCGCCTGCACGTAGCTCTCGAACCGCCGCCCGAGCCAGGCCCGGAGCACGCCGAGACCGGCTTCCCCGGCGGGTTTGCCCTCGGGGAGCCCGACGTCCTGCTCCTCGGGGAGGAACACCAGGTTGTTGCGGATCCGCTGGCGGATGTCCTGACTCGGCGCCTCGGAGATCCGCGCGTCCCAGACGATCCGCTCGCCGAAGCTGAACGAGATGTCCTCGGCGAAGTCCCGCGCCTCGATGTCGAAGCTGCCGGTGTTGCGGACCCGGATGACCACGATGCTCATCCGGTCCACCAGCTTGGCGATCGGCGTCAGGTCCTCGTGCGCGGGCTCGACCTCGCCGTCGTGCAGCTGCACGGGGCTCAACCCGATCTTGGAGTTGTACAGCACGCGGTAGTGGATCCGCTTGCGCCGCACGAAGAACCGGTCGACGAACGGAGCGCTGATCGTCACCGCGGCGAGCACGCCCAGCACCCAGCTGCCGACGTGCTCGCCGAACAGCGAAGCCAATGCCACCACGGCATCGCCCCACGTGACCCCCACGAACACCGCCTCCAGACCCGAACCACCGGTGAACGTGCAGCGTAAGCACGGAAACCGGTACCCGAAGCCCGAGATCACCCGCTGTTCACCACGGGTTCAACCAGCACCCCGAGCAAACCTCGGACAAGCCGAGAGGCGGTGCTCGAAGGGCGAGCTCAGACCGGGTTTCGGCGGTGGGCGTAGCGCACGCTCCAACGCGGCACGCTGGGCGGGATGTCGTCCTCCCACTCCGCGCGGTACATCATCTGCTCAGCGGAGCTGGTGGCGAGGAAACCCAGGTCCTTCTCGGGAAGGAACCCCAGGGCCGGTTGGCGGGTGGGGAGCGGCGGCTGTCCGAAAGCGGGGTAGATGAGCACCTCGTCGACCGCGCACGGGTGCTCGGGCGTTCCCCACCAGGCATCCCGCCGCGCTCCCTGGGCCATGAAGACGACTCGCGGCAACTTGTCGCGGACGCCCATCAAGCAACCGCACACCGTTGGTCCCTGAACAGTGACAGGTTCCTTCTCCGGGACCGCGACTCGCATGTGCACCATGCCGTTGACCAGTTGCCACTGGACCTCGGCACTTGCGGTCATGGGCCCCGAGTGCCCGCTGAGTTCAGTGATCACTCGGACGTAGACGTTCTGGTTCACAGGCCATTACCCCCTTGTGGGCCGTACTTCCGCTGAAGGTCCTCGATCGCCCTGCGTTCGTTCTGGATGTTCGGCTCATCCAGATGGCCTCGCCAGGCATCGTCCACTTGTGCAGTCGCCGGGCCCGGTGGCTCGTACGGCGCGGGCGGGTGCGGAGGTGAGGGCTCCGGCACGGGTTCCGGCATGGGCTCCGGGGCGCCCTTGCCGTCGTCGAGCCAGCTCTCCGGGGTTTCGTCGTGGAACCAGTCCGGCAGTTCCCGGCTGCGGGGTTCTGGTGCCGGGCCTTGCGGGGGTTCCGGGTCGGGGAGCGGGTCCGAGCCCTTGGGGCCGAATTCGTGGCCGTCCCAGGGTTGCGGGGTGGACGGGGTTTCCGGCGTCCGCGGCGGTGGGACGGAGTCGAGGTCGGCCCAGGGCGGTGTGTTGTCCGGGGCGTGGCGGGCCGCGTCGCCGAGGCGGTCGGTCGTGCGGGCGATGTCGCCCGCGGCGTCGGCCACGTCGGCGACGTTGTCAGCGGCTTTGGCGGTCCTGGTCGCGACCGTGGCGGCCGCCCCGCCACCGGTGATGCTGGCCGCCACGTCGGGGACCATCGAGCCGAGGGCGCGGGCCGGGTTCTCCCTCCAGCCGTCCACGTTGACCATCGCCTTGGCGGCCTGCCACGGGTTCTCGACCACCGACTGCAGGGTCGTCGAAGCGGCCTTGTTGAACTCCGCGACGCCTTCCGGGTCGATGACCTGCATGGCGGGCTGGCTGTAGACGAAGGCCTTGCCCAGGCCGAAGAGGCCGGTGCCGATGCCGACCACGCCTTCGACCGCACCGGCGCCGATCTCGTACGCGGTGTCGCCGAAGGCCTGGACGGTGTCGACGACGTTCGCTCCGAGCTGCGCCAGCGGGCCGGGGGCGGCCGGGGCGCCCTCGGCGGCGGCCATCACCACTTTCGCCGCGCGTTCGCCGGCCGCCTGCACCGCCGCTTTGGCCGCGGCGATCTCCTGCTGCGCGCGTGCTCGTGCTTCCGCGCCGGGATCCACGAACGCGCTGGGCTGCGGGCCCGAACCACCGGCGTTGTAGGCCTCGACGGCAGCGTTGTGCTTGGCGGCCGCCGCTTCCGAGATCTCGATCGAGCGGTCCAGCTCTTCCTTCGCCCGCTGCGCGCGCGGTTTCTCGGTGGCCAGGACCTGCTGGTACTCCAGGATGGCCTGGCCCGCCTCGGAGATGGCGTCGGCCGCCTTGAGCCATTCGCCCGGCGCCTTGTCCAGGAAGTTGGCCCGGAAGGCGTCACCGGCTTGCCCGGTCCAGCCGCCGGAGTCGATCGACTTGATGCCCTGACCTGCTCGTTCGAACCCGGCCCCGAGCTTGATCAGGTGCTCGCCGACCTCGTTGACGGTGGGGAGGTCACCGGGGATCACGTCCTGCGGGCCGATCCCGGTGATCTGGCCGATCTTGTTCAGCTCGTTGCCGACCGACGCGACGTCCTGGTCGAACGTGCTCTGGTTGCTGACCATCAGGCGCCGGCCCCCCGGAGCAGTTCCTGCACGGCTTGCCCGTCCATCTGCTGGTAGGAGGCGCGTGCCTCGCCAAGTGCGTCCACTGCAGCCTGCCCGTCCTCGACGAGGTAGCGGATGCCCCACTCCCAGGACTGGCCGAACTGGATCAGCGCCGCGCCGAGCAGGTCGTTGCCGAGCAGGCTGGAGGAGTTCAGCGCGTACCCCTTCAGGCCCATGCCCTGCTTGCCCATCGCTTCGTTGCCCCAGCCCGCCATGCCGCCGATCTCGGACACCGCACCGCGGATGCCCTCCTCGGCGTCCGCCAGCGCGCCGAGGTCGACGCGAAAACCGTTGTGCCCCATCAACTACCGCCTTCGGTGAGCGCGATCTCGTCAGGTACCAGCCCGGCCACCGGGCCCAGCGCGGTGCTGTGCCCGGACCCGGCGTCGATCACCAGACCGGTGCCCCTGGGCAGGGCGGGCAGGCACTGCTCGAGCAGCTCCGCCCCGGTCACCTCCGCGTAGCGCACGGTGTCGGAACCTCGTCCGGATTCGCGGTAGAACTCGGCCATCCGGGGCAGCGAGGTGAAGGCCCCCAGCCAGGACAGCTCTCCGGCGCGGGCGGCGATCAGCGCGACTCCACCGTCCTCATCGGACACCGGGGTGACGAACCCGGTGCCGCGGATGACTTCGGCCAGCTGCTCGATCGAGGTCCGGTCGGCGCGGAACGACTCCAGCGCGCCGATCAGCTCCTCGGCCGGATCCGGCGGATCGAACAGGACTCCGCTGAGGCGTAAAACCCCGGCGGAGCGCGGAAACCCGGTTCCCGGGCGCACGTGTGCAAGCGTCATCGATCCCACGCCTCCCCAACGCGGACGAATTCAGACGAAACGGGGACGGACTGTACCAAGTGGACTCATCGGTCCGGGCCGTCTCGAACTTGCTCCCCGTGTCGGTTGAATCACCGCGCGTATTGCTCCCTTCGGCGGTAATGCGGGGCGATGCGCATGAAGTTGCTCTCATTCCGGCAGCTCTGGTTCCGGTGGTCGTCGAGTTGATTCCCGAGTGATTCCTCGGCGCCGATCTGATTCGCGGAACTCGTTTTCTTCCGGCAACCAACTAATGCGCGATCGGCCCGTCCGGAAGGGGTGTTGCACCGTTCCGGACCTGCGCAGTTGTCCGGCCGGGAGGTTTGTCGGATTCCGCGATTCGGCGGTCGTCGCATTCGCGATCGCGCATGGGGTTGTTGGGTTCGCGTGAAGTTCTCCCGAGTTGCTGACGGGTGCTGAACGCCGCTGCTAGGGTCGGCGGACGACCTGGTGATCAGCAGCCGTTGACTGGGGGTTTTCCCGCGATGACGACGCCAGCCCCGCCACCGCCGCCGTCTCCAGGTGGAGGCCAAACCCTCACCGTCAACAAGGACAACGTCCTGGAAGTCCGCAAGGTCATTCTCGCGGCGGCGGAAGAGGCGCAGCAGAAGCTCCGCGACCTGATGCCGAGCCTGGTCGTGTCCGCGCCTGGCGAGGACGAGGTCAGCGCCACGTCCGCGGCGGTGTGGACGGCGAATCTGGTGGGCAACCAGGACTCCCACTACGCGCGGCTGCAGCAGTACGTGGACAACGTCATCGACCTGGGGCGCCAGCTGGAAGAAGCGGCCAAGCAGTACGGGTACACCGACGAGGAGATCGTCGCGTCCTTCAACGTCCAGCAGGGGCAGATGTGAGTGGTTCGTCGCGCGTCCACCGGCTGAGCGGTCTGCTCGGCCTGACCGCTGCTGCGCTGCTGGCGGCCGGTTGCACGGTGAACGGACCGGATCCGGAACCGACCGGTGAACCGGCTCCCGCCAGCGCGGAATCGGGCATGCCGAAGCGCCCCGCCGAACTCCCGGTCGCCGGTGCGCAGGACGCGGAGATCTGCACCTGGCTGACCGGGCAGCAGATGTCGCAGCTGCACGTCGCGCGTCCCGCCCCGGTGCAGAAGAACGGCAACAACTACAACGGTTGCGGCTACCTGAGCGACGGAACCGGTGCGAGCACGGGCATTTCGCTGCGCGTCGTGCCGCAGGGCATCGAACCCTTCCTGGCGAAGGTCAACAGCGCCGACGGATCGCGGAAGACCGTCGACGTCAACGGTTTCGGCGCGGTGCGCAGCCAGATCGCCGGTGCTGAGCGGCTCGGCTGCGACGTGTTCGTCGACGCCGCTGACGGGCAGACGCTCTGGGCGTCGCTCAGCCTGCTCAGCGGGGGCAGCGAGCTCAACAACGAGCAGATGTGCGAGAAGGCGCAGCAGGCCGCTGGGGCGGCTGTGACGACCTTGCA
The DNA here is from genome assembly GCF_027853915.1 of Saccharopolyspora oryzae. Classification (GTDB taxonomy): domain Bacteria; phylum Actinomycetota; class Actinomycetes; order Mycobacteriales; family Pseudonocardiaceae; genus Saccharopolyspora; species Saccharopolyspora oryzae. Next base: position 8,877 of record NZ_JAQGLA010000085.1, on the reverse strand, counting down.
GGCCAAGGGCTAGGGGGACGTTGTGACGAGCATCGATCCGATCCGCGACATCCGGTTCGAGGGGCTGGACATCCCCCAGCTCCAGGAGTGGATCACGAAGGTCAAGCAGGGGATCGGCACCGAGTCGATGCAGTCCGCGGTGCGGGCGCTGGACGAGTGCGTGAAGGTCGTCGTCGAACTGGACGACACCCTGCGCCGCGAGCTCGGCAAGCTCCAGATCGCCTGGGAGGGCAACGCGGGCAGCCTCGCCGCCGCCGCGACCCAGCGGCAGGCGGTGTTCATGTCCGACGCCCCGGACCCGCTGCGGGCCTCCGCGCAGAGCGTCGACGAGCAGGGCCGGGGGTACGAATCGGCCCGCCACACCTTGCCGAACACCGACGAGCTGCGGCACAAGCAGTCGGAGAACGTCGCGGAGTGGGCCGGTGGCGCTTTCGGCTACGAGAGCGACTACGACCAGGAAGCCAAGCAGATCGACGCCAACAAGAAGGCCGCGCAGGCCGCGCTGGCGTCCTACCGCGACACCTCGGTGAGCCAGGCGGACACCTACCAGCCGCTGCCGGAGGCGCCGCCCGCGACCGTGACCACGCAGTCGGCGTCGCCGGTCGGCATGGCCGGCGCGGGATTCGGTGCTGGGGCCGTTTCGGCGGGCACCTTCGGCGGTTCGCCGCAGTCCGGGGTGGGTTCGCCGGGGGTGGGTTACTCGCCCGGCACGGGCGTGCCCGGTGCGATCGTCGGCAGCATCGGCGGCGGTGACGCCCAGCCCGGTCAGGGGCGGGCGGGCGACGGCCGCACTGGCGAGGGACGTCCCGGTGTGACTCCGCCCGGGCGCGGCGATCGCAGCGGTGAGAGGCACAAGGGCGAGATCGACACGGGCGGTGAAGCGGACGGGACCCCGGAGGCGACCGGCGACAGCGGCGGCATCGGCGCCGGGACGATCCTCGGGATCGCGGCCGGTGGTGCGGCGGTCGTGGGCATCGGCGCGTACGGCGCGAGCAAGATGCTCGGAGGTCGCGGCGCGCCGCCTCCCGCTGGTGGCGACGGGAAGTCCGTGGCCCGCGGCGGGGCGTCGGTCGTCGGCGGCGGTCCGGGTGACACCGTGGCCGGGAAGTCCGCGGGCAAGACCCCGGGCAGCCGTCCGGTCGCGGGTTCGATGATGGGGCCGGCCGCGACCCGCGGTGAGAAGCGCAGCGAGGACGCCGAGCACGAGAACCGCTACGTCGCCGAGGAAACCCACTTCGACGACGAGCGGCTGGTCGCGCCGCCGGTGCTGGGCGAGGCCGGCGACGACGAGGACCCGCCCGCCGAGAACGAGCCGAAGAAGCAGGACTGACGTGCGCCCTGGAGCCGAAGCCGATCCGATCGTCCTGTCCACTTTGGAATTCGACGTGGTCTGCGAGGTGGAGAAGCTCACCGAGCACCGCCACATCGTGCTGGACGTGCCCAGTCCCGGGGCGACCTACGCCGAACGCGCCGAGCTGGTGGCCGACGTGTGGGCGTCGTTGCGCGGCAAGCGCCTCGCCGAACCGTCCCGCGACCGGCTGGACGTCGACTTCGCCGACCTGCTCGGCCTCCTCGACCGCCCGCAGCGCAGCGTCGACGTGCGGATCTGGGCCGACCGCTCGATCCGGGCCCTGGCCTCGGCGAACGGCGCGGCGGGACTGCTGACCATCGTCGACGCCGACGTGGTGGAGCTGACCCCGATCCGGGGCGGCTCGCTGGCCGAAGCGGCGGTGTCGGTGGCGGGCGACATGCCCCCGGGCCCGGGCCGGGCGGTGAGCCTGCCCAACGACGTCCTCCGCAAGGCCAGCGACTACGCGGGCCCGAACAACCCGCTGGAGTTCACCGACGAACTGCGCGCCCTGGGCATCCCCCCGGACGACGCGGCGGACGTGGCCCACATGGCGAACGGGATGGGGATCCGGGGCCAGTTCGGCGTGGAGGCCAGCCCGAACCGGGGCCGCCCGGAACGGGCGAACCGGGTGGTGGCCTTCCACGACACCGACCAGGGCCGCTACCTCCACGTGGTCCGCCCCAGCGGCGACGGCCGCCGCTGGAGCACGATCGCCCCGGCGGACAACGCCCGGATCGCCGAGTACACCCGAGAACTCCTCACCGAGGTCTGGGACGACTGAGCAGGAGCGTTCTCCCCCGCCCGTAGCCTGGGGTCTGATTCACGGGAGGTCGTTCCTTGGTCGGATATGCGGAGCTGGTGGCGCGGGCGAAGGCGTTGGCCGGCAGCGGGCAGCGTCGGGTTCTGGGGATCGCCGGGGCTCCTGGTGCCGGGAAGGGGACCGTCGCCGAGCGGGTGCTGGCGGAGCTCGGCGACTGCGCGGTCGTCGTGCCGATGGACGGGTTCCACCTGGCCAATGCGCAGTTGCGGCGGTTGGGGCTCGCCGACAGGAAGGGTGCTCCGGACACCTTCGACGCCGCCGGGTACGTGTCGTTGCTGCGGCGGATCAGGGATGGCGGGGAGACGGTGTACGCGCCGGAATTCCACCGGGAGGTCGAGGAGTCCTACGCTGCGGAGATCGCCGTGGAGCCCGACGTTCCGCTGGTCATCACCGAAGGCAACTACCTGCTGCTGGACACCCCGTCCTGGGCCGGGGTCCGGGAACTGCTGGACGAGTGCTGGTTCCTCGCTCCGGACGACGAGGTCCGCGTGCAGCGGCTCATCGCGCGGCACGTCGAGCACGGGCGGACCCCGGCGGAAGCCGCGGAATGGGTGCAGCGCAGCGACGAGGCCAACGCGGCCCTGATCGCGCCCACCCGAGCTCGTGCCGACCTGGTCGTCGTCGGCGATCCGGAGTGACCGGTCAGCGTTCGCGCAGTTCGGCGCGGACGTCGTCGGGGATCCGGCCGGTGTGGTCGATCGGCGTCCACGGTTCGCTGCGGATCCACTGCGAGCCGCAACCCCGGCAGGCCAGCAGCGGGAAACCGTTGAGCTGCTTGGGAGTTCGGTGCCAGGAGCACAGGGACCGGCAGGCGTGCACGGCCAGCGTCATCCGGGTTCGTCCAGGTCTTCCGAGTCGGTGGTGTGCGTCGTCGTCGGCGGGGTGGTCGTCGGCTTCGGCGGCGTGGTGGTCGGCGGCGTGGTGGTCGGTGGATCCCACGTCGGCGTCGGGTCCGGTGTCGGGTCCGGTCCCGGGCCGGGCGGCGGCGCGGTCGGCGTTTGCCCCGGGGGTGGCGCGACGTCGCTGGGGGAGCTCGGCGCGGTGCTGGTCTCCTCGGAGCTGGTGGTGCTCTCCTCCGAGGTCTCCCCGCTGGTGATCGGCGGGGGAGGCAGCAGCGACGAGGTCGACGTGGTCGTCGCCGGCCGGGAGGTGGCGGTCGGCTTCAGCGAGAAGTCCGGGGTGGCCCCGGTCTGCTGCTGGGTGCCGGCGACCATCGCGGCCGTCGTCGCGAACGCGGTCGCCACCACGAAGCCCGTCGCGGCCAGCACCACCAGCCGCTTCGGTCTGGCGTCCGGATCTTCCACCGGGTCGTCCATCGGTGCCCCACTCATCGGCTCTTCGCGCGGTCGTGAACCGGATGCCCCGAAACACCCGGCCTCCGCCGAATCGGGCGGATCATACCGGCCAGCCCCGGGGCGGTGGACGTGCCGGGGCAGGCGCGGGGGTGGTGCGGCATCATGCCGGGCGTGACGGATTCCGGAGCTGCGCGACTGACCGCATGGGTGCACGGACACGTGCAGGGAGTGGGTTTTCGCTGGTGGACGCGGGCCCGCGCGCTCGAACTGGGACTGGTCGGCAGCGCCACGAACCTGCCGGCGAGCCGCGTCCAGGTGGTGGCCGAAGGCCCCCGCGAAGCCTGCGAGAAGCTCCTGGCGGCGCTGCGCTCCGACGAGACCCCGGGCCGCGTCGACTTCGTCGCCGAGCAGTGGTCGGACCCCAAGGGCGGCCTGACGGGCTTCGTCGAGCGCTGACCGCGTGCCGATTTCGTGCGGAATCGACACGTGACCGGGTGCCGGTGCCGGCTCCGCGTTGATCTCCGCCGGCGGTGGTTCGGGTGTTGCGAGCGGTTCTGCGCGGTCGGGGGAGGCAGCAGAGGTAGGCTCGGCCGGACGTGACCAGGGGGACCACTCACGGGAAGGTCGATCGCAGCCGTGCACCTGAAGAGCCTGACGCTGAAGGGGTTCAAGTCCTTCGCCTCGGCCACCACGCTGCGCTTCGAACCCGGCATCACCTGCGTCGTCGGGCCGAACGGCTCCGGCAAGTCGAACGTGCTCGACGCGCTGCGCTGGGTGATGGGCGAGCAGGGCGCGAAGGACCTGCGCGGCGGCAAGATGGAGGACGTCATCTTCGCCGGGACCGCGGGCCGCGCCCCGCTGGGCCGCGCCGAGGTCACGCTGACCATCGACAACGCCGACGGCGCGCTGCCCATCGACTACACCGAGGTCTCCATCACCCGCCGGATGTTCCGCGACGGGGCCAGCGAGTACGAGATCAACGGCAACTCGTGCCGCTTGATGGACGTGCAGGAACTGCTGTCGGACTCCGGCATCGGCCGCGAGATGCACGTCATCGTCGGCCAGGGGCAGCTCGCCTCGATCCTGCAGGCCAAGCCGGAGGAGAACCGCCGGCTCATCGAAGAGGCCGCGGGCGTGCTCAAGCACCGCAAGCGCAAGGAGAAGGCGCTCCGCAAGCTCGACGCGATGCAGGCCAACCTGACCCGCTTGACCGACCTCACCGGTGAGCTGCGCCGCCAGCTCAAACCGCTCGGCAAGCAGGCCGAGATCGCCCGCAAGGCCCAGACCGTGCAGGCCGATCTGCGCGACGCCCGGCTGCGCCTGATCGCCGACGACCTGGTCACCGCGCGCGCCGACTTGGCCCGCGACGAGGCCGACCAGGAAACCGCCCGGGCCAAGCGCGCCGAGGTGGAGCGGGCGCTGCAGTTCGCGCAGTCCGAGGAGAAGACCCTCGAGGAGCACGTCGCCGCCGACGCGCCGCGGCTCAACCGCGCCCAGGAGACCTGGTACCGCTTGTCCGCGCTGGAAGAGCGGTTGAACGGCACGCTGCGGCTGGCCGCGGAGCGGTACCGCCACCTGACCGCGCAGACCGATGAGCAGCGCTCGGGCCGCGACCCCGACCAGCTCGACGCCGAGGCCGAGGAAGCCGCCGAGCAGGAGATCGAGCTCCGCGAGCAGCTAGAAGAGGCCCGCGAAGCCCTGCACGAGGTCGTCCAGCGCCGCTCCGAGCTGGAATCGGGGCTCAAGCAGGCCGAACAGGCCCACCTGGCCGCGGTCCGGGCCATCGCGGACCGCAGGGAGGGCGCGGCGCGGCTGGCCGGGCAGGTCGAGTCGCTGCGCACCAAGGTCAACGACACCTCCGACGAGATCGAGCGCCTCTCCGACGCGCTGGAGGAAGCCACCGGCCGCGCTGAAGAGGCCGAGCGGGCGTTGTCCGACGCGCAGGACGAGAGCGGCGGCTACGACTCCGACGACGCGGGCCTCCAAGAACGCCGCGAAGCAGCCGCCGAAGCGCGCGACGCCGCGCGGGCGCGGGTCGAGGAGCTGGTCAAGGCCGAGCGGGCGGCGGAGCGGGAGATCGCTTCGTGGAAGGCGCGCGTCGAGGCCTTGTCGATGGGCTTGCAGCGCAAGGACGGTGCGGGCGCGCTCATGGCGGCCGGTGACCGCATTCCGGGCCTGCTCGGTTCGGTCGCCGCGCTGCTGAACGTGGAGTCGGGCGCGGAAGCCGCGTTGGCGGCGGCGCTCGGCGCGGTGGCCGACTCGGTCGCGGTGCGCGGGGTGACGGACGCCGTGACCGCGCTGGAACTGCTCCGCAGCGACGAAGCCGGCCAGGCCGGTCTGCTCATCGGCACCGACGTGGACCTCGACCGGTCCGGATGGCCGCAGCTGCCCGGTTCCGCGCGCTGGGCCGCCGATCTGGTCAGCGCCCCGGACAGCCTCCGCGCGGCCGTGACCAGGGCGCTCGACAAGGTCGCCGTGGTCGATTCGCTGACCGAGGCGGGCGAGGTCGTCCAGCGCCACCCGGAAGTCCGCGCGGTGACGGCGGACGGCGACGTGCTCGGCGCGCACTGGGCGATCGGCGGCTCCGACAACAGGCAGAGCGCCATCGAGGTGCAGGCAGCGGTCGACGAAGCCGAGCGCGAACTCGCCGCAGCGCAGCGCCGCGCCGAACAGCACTCGGCCGCGCTGGAAGGTGCACGGGCGGAAGAAGAATCCCGCCGCGCCGAGGTCCGCGCGGTCCAGGAGCAGATCAACGATGCGAAGGTCCAGCGCGCCCGCAGCACCGAACGGCTCTCCAGCCTGGAGCGCGCGGCCCGTTCCGCGGCGGCCGACGTCGACCGCGCTCGCGACCAGCGCGTGAAGGTCGAGCAGTCCCGCGAACAATCCCTGGTCAAGCTCGCCGAGCTCGAAGAGCGCCTGCGCATCGTCAAGACCGAGCAGGACGAGGCGGCCGAGCCCGACACCGGCGACCGCGACCGGCTCAGCGCCGAGCTCACCACCGTGCGCCAGCAGGAGATGGACTCGCGCCTCACCCAGCGCACCGCCGAAGAACGGGCGCGGGCCGTGCAGGGGCGCGCGGACCAGCTGCGCCGTGCAGCGCGGCACGAGCGCGAAGCGCGGGCTCGCGCGGAGGCGGCGCGCAAGGCGCGGGAACGCGCAGCGCGCGTGACGCAGGCCGTGGTGTCGGGGTGCGAGACCGCGCTCGAGCGCATCGCGCTGTCGCTGCGCGCCGCGACGGAGGAGCGGGACGTCGCGCAGGCGAAGCAGAGCGAGCACGAGCAGGCGCTCGGCGCGATCCGCGCGCGGGTGCGCGAGCTCAGCGGCGAGCTGGAGAAGCTGACCGACGCGGTGCACCGGGACGAGGTCGTGCGCGCCGAGCAGCGGCTGCGGATCGAGCAGCTCGAAACAAAGATCATCGAGGACTTCGGGATCGGCCTGGACGACCTGGTCGACGAGTACGGGCCCACCGTGCCGATCCCGCCGGGCCCGGCCGAGCTCGCCGAGTACGAGGCGGCGAAGGAGCGCGGCGAGGACGTCAGCGCACCGCCGCCGGTGCCGTTCGACCGCGCAACCCAGGAGCGCCGGGCCAAGCGCGCCGAGAAGGACCTCTCCTTGCTGGGCAAGGTGAACCCGCTCGCGCTGGAGGAGTTCGCTGCGCTGGAGGAGCGCTACAAGTTCCTGTCCACGCAGCTGGAAGACCTCAAGGACAGCCGCCGCGACCTGCTCAGCGTCGTCAAGGAGGTCGACGAGAAGATCCTGGAGGTCTTCTCCTCGGCCTTCGAGGACGTGGCGCGCGAGTTCGAGACGGTGTTCAAGGTGCTGTTCCCGGGCGGCGACGGGCGCCTGACGCTCACCGACTCCGAGGACATGCTGACCACCGGCGTCGAGGTCGAGGCCCGGCCGCCGGGCAAGAAGGTCAAGCGGCTGTCGCTGCTGTCCGGTGGCGAGAAGTCGCTGACCGCGGTGGCCATGCTGGTGTCGATCTTCCGCGCCCGCCCCTCGCCGTTCTACGTGATGGACGAGGTCGAGGCGGCGCTGGACGACACCAACCTGCGCCGCCTGATCACCCTGCTCGACCAGCTGCGCACCACCTCGCAGCTGATCATCATCACGCACCAGAAGCCGACCATGGAGATCGCCGACGCGCTCTACGGCGTGACCATGCGCGGCGACGGCATCACGCAGGTGATCTCCCAGCGCCTGACCGGTTCAGCGGAGAAGGACGCAGCGCCGGACGCGCCCGCCGAAGGCGACGTCGCCGCGGTGCTGGACTGACCGCGGAACCCGTTCTCAGCCGGCGACGCCGACCGCGTATCCGAGGCCGAAGGCGACCAGGCCCGCGACTGCGGCGGCGCCGAGCACGATCGACCAGCCCGGGCGGCGGCTCGCCCGCTGCATCGCGGGCGAGATCCGTTGCGGCGCAGCGCGGTTCAGGATCTTCGGCCGCCCCAGTTCGGCCCGGCAGAGATCGCACTCCGCCAAGTGCGTGCGCATCACGAGCCACTCGACGTCGTCCAGCACCCCGGCCGCGTACGCGTTGAGCTTGCCCCGGAATTCCGCGTGATCGTCGTCGTGCACCATCGACCCCCGTCCGCAGTGCGTATGCGTAGATCATCGTCCCAGCACAACCGCTGCTGAAGGGGGAGAACTCGGGAAAGCGGTCGGTTTCGAACCGGAATCCCGGGTGCGGGAGGATGTCGGCTGGACCGGCATCCACGCGGGGTCCACCACAGACCAGGAGGAGACCCATGACCAACCCCTACGGCCAGCCGCCAGGTCAGCAGCCGTACTCCCCGCAGGGGTATCCGCAGCCGGGCTATCCGCAGTCCGGTCCGATGCCCGCGCAGCAGCCCTACCCGCAGTCCGGCCCGATGCCGGCGGCACCGCAGGGCTACCCGCAGCAGGGCGGCTACCCCCAGCAGGGCGCGCCGCAGGGCTACCCGCAGGCGGGTCCGCCCGCCCAGATGCAGCCGCCGATGCCGCCGCCCCCTCCGGGCATGGCCCGCGTGCTGATCGACTGCTCGCACCACTGGGTCGTCTGGGCGCTGATGCTGTTCAAGCCGCAGGTCACCATCAACGGCCAGCCCGGTCCGATCCTGAAGTGGGGCATGAACCCCATCGACCTGCCGCCCGGCCAGCACCAGATCCAGGTGCACGTCAACTACCTGTGGAAGCTGGGCCACGCGACCGCGGTGATCCCGCTGAACGTCGGCCAGCAGCAGGAGGTCTACTACAAGGCCCCCGCGTTCCCGTTCAGCAACGGCGCGATCGGCCCGACCCCGCAGGACCCGCCCGGCCTGGGCATCGCCTACGGCATCTTCTTCGGCTCGATCGGCGTGTGCGTCCTGATGCTCCTGATCATGATCATCTCGCTCGCGTCGATGTGACGTCCGGATCGAGGGGTGGCGGGG
>NZ_JAQGLA010000084.1 GCF_027853915.1 Saccharopolyspora oryzae | reverse complement strand
GGGTGACGGGCAGCGTCGGCATGCTGGAAGCCCTGCTCCCCGCCCACCCGGACTTCGCCCTGACCAACCGCTACGGCGGCACGGCGCTGATCCCGGCCGGAGAGCACGGCCACGTCGAGTACATCCGGGCAGCGGTGCGCACCGGGATCGACGTGAACCACGTGAACGACCTCGGCTGGACGGCCCTGCTGGAAGCGGTGGTCCTCGGCGACGGCAGCGAGCGCTACCAGCAGGCCGTGCGAACGCTGGTGGACGCAGGTGCCGACGTGCACATACGCGACCGCAACGGCGTCACCGCCCTCGAGCACGCGGAAAGCGACGGCTACACCGAGATCGCCGACATCCTCCGATCGGCTCCATGAACCGGGTGGGGGCGGGCATCCTCCCAGACCCCGCTCCCACCCGTACCAACCACGAGATGGGCGCCCCGAGTCCTCTGAGGACTCGGGGCGCCCAACGGTCTTGGATCACGGGGTCCAGCTGGTTTCTTCCGCCCAGGTCCAGGCTTTGGGGAGGGCTTCGGCGAACCAGGGTTCTTTGGCGTCCGCGTAGGCGTCGTGGTTCGGGTCGGTCGCGTGGGCTTCCGCGACTTCTCGCTTCAGGGCCAGGTAGTCGGCGCGGGCCTCTTCGTTCGCGCGCAGCCAGGCCGGGAACAGGAGGGCCACTCGCTGGCCCGGGGTTCCGTCCGCTCGGACGTGGAGGTTCACGTAGCGGGCCGGGTCCGCCGAGACGTGGATGCGCTTCTTCCAGAGCTCCGGGTCCGGTGCGAAGTCGTGCGGGGTGTCGCCGTCGATCTCCGGGATCTGCGGGAAACCCGCATCGGCGAGGGAATCGGCGAGCTCGTCGGCGTCCGCCAAGGACCGGACCGTGAGCTGGAGGTCGAGGATGTCCTTGGCGGGCAGGCCCGGGACCGAGGTCGAGCCGACGTGGTCGACGCGCACGGCCTTGTCCCCCGCAGCCCGCTCGACCCGGTCGATCAAGCAGCGGGCCTGGCGCGGCCAGTCCGGGTTCGGATCGACCAGCCGCGGTGCGCGCTTCGGCGGGCGGCGGCGCAGCCGCACGTTCTCCTCGAAGGGCACCAGGCGGTCCCGCCACAGCGCGTCGACCTGGGCGATGACCTCGTCGACGGGGCCGCTGTTGTCCAGCCACACGTCGGCGACCTCGCGCCGCTGCTCGGTGGTGGCCTGCGCGGCGATGCGCGCGCGGGCGTCCTGCTCGGTCAGCCCGCGACCCACCAGCCGCTGCACGCGCTCGTCCTCGGGCGCGTCGACGATGATCACGAGGTGGTAGTTCGGCGCGTAGCCGGCTTCCACCAGCAGCGGCACGTCGTGCACCACCACCGCGTCCTCGGGCGCCTGCGCCATCCGCTCGGCGGTCAGGGCGTGGATCTTGGGGTGCGTGATGGCGTTGAGGTCCGCTCGGGCCTGATCGCTGGCGAAGGCCTTGGCCGCCAGCGCGGGGCGGTTCAACGCGCCGTCGGCGTCCAGCACGTCCTCGCCGAACCGCTCGACGATCTCCGCCAGACCCGGGCTGCCCGGCTGCACGACCTCCCGGGCCAGCACGTCGGCGTCGACGAGCACCGCGCCGAGCTCCACCAACCGCCGGGCCACCGTCGACTTGCCCGACCCGATTCCACCGCTCAATCCCACCCGCAACACGTGGCCCATCTTGCCAGCCGACCCGCCTGGCCGGGACCACCCGGAACGAAAAGCGGCCCCGCACCTCGGAAGGTGCGGGGCCGCTGCGCTTCAGCCGTCAGGCGTCAAGCTCACGCACCGCCGGAGAGCTTCTCCCGCAGCGCAGCCAGCTGCGCGTCGCTGGCCAGCGAACCGCTGTCCTGCTCGTCGCTGGAGGCCGACGAGTAGTTGCCACCGCCGGTCGCCGACTCCTCGCCACCACCGGCAGCGGCGGCCGCAGCGGCCTCCGCGTCGGCCTGGCGGGCCTTGGCGATCTGCGCGATGTGCTTCTCGTAGCGGGTGTGCGCCTCGGCGTACTGGCGCTCCCACTCCTCGCGCTGGGTCTCGTAGCCCTCGGTCCACTCCTGGGTCTCCGGGTCGAAGCCCTCGGGGTAGATGTAGTTGCCCTCGTTGTCGTACTCGGCCGCCATCCCGTACTGGGTGGGGTCGAACTCCGAGTCCGGGCTGAAGCCCTCGTTGGCCTGCTTCAGCGACAGCGAGATGCGACGGCGCTCGAGGTCGATGTCGATGACCTTGATCATGACCTCGTCGCCGACCTGGACGACCTGCTCCGGGATCTCCACGTGGCGCTCGGCCAGCTCGGAGATGTGGACCAGGCCCTCGATGCCCTCGTCGACGCGGACGAACGCACCGAACGGAACCAGCTTGGTGACCTTGCCCGGCACGATCTGACCGATCGCGTGGGTGCGGGCGAACTGGCGCCACGGGTCTTCCTGGGTCGCCTTCAGCGACAGGGAGACGCGCTCGCGGTCCATGTCCACGTCAAGGACCTCGACGGTGACTTCCTGGCCGACCTCGACGACCTCGGACGGGTGGTCGATGTGCTTCCAGGACAGCTCCGAGACGTGCACCAGACCGTCAACGCCACCGAGGTCGACGAACGCACCGAAGTTGACGATGGAGGACACGACGCCCTTGCGGACCTGGCCCTTCTGCAGCTGGTTGAGGAACTCGCTGCGGACCTCGGACTGGGTCTGCTCCAGCCAGGCGCGACGGGACAGGACCACGTTGTTGCGGTTCTTGTCCAGCTCGATGATCTTGGCCTCGAGCTCGCGGCCCACGTAGGGCTGCAGGTCGCGGACGCGGCGCATCTCGACCAGGGACGCAGGCAGGAAGCCGCGCAGCCCGATGTCGAGGATGAGGCCGCCCTTGACGACCTCGATGACGGTGCCGCGCACGGGCTCGTCCTTCTCCTTGAGCTCCTCGATGGTGCCCCAGGCGCGCTCGTACTGCGCACGCTTCTTGGAGAGGATCAGCCGGCCTTCCTTGTCCTCCTTCTGGAGGACGAGGGCCTCGACGAAGTCGCCGACGGTGACGACCTCGGCGGGATCGACGTCGTGCTTGATCGACAGCTCGCGGGACGGGATGACGCCCTCGGTCTTGTAGCCGATGTCAAGCAGCACCTCGTCACGGTCGACCTTGACGATGGTGCCCTCAACAATGTCCCCATCGTTGAAGTACTTGATGGTCTGGTCGACGGCGGCGAGGAAGTCCTCCTCCGTCCCGACGTCGTTCACTGCGACCTGCGGCTTGGTGGCGGCTGCAGTCGGGACGGTGGTGGTGTCGGTGGACATCAGGTGGGTTGCTCCGGTACGGATAGTTTGGTCGCTGGTTCTGCGTTTCAGTGCGCTGCGGGCGTCCGACCCCAGGCCCAACCGGCGGCTGGACCACGAGCTCCGACTCCCCCGAAACCCCTCGCTCCACCGGGTGCGACCCGGCTCGGCGACGGCGACGGCGGAAGACCCACGGCGCGGGCGGTATCGTACGCGCTCTCTCGATCGCCAGGCAAACCGCGGTAGCCCCGACGAGCAGGCGGTGCCGGACGACCACAATGCTTCACGTCCGAGCAGTACCCACTATCGGCGGGGAGAACCCTTGACACGAGCCGACGACCCCGAGCACGCAGAAGTCCAGGGTAGCTCCGCGGAGCACACCTTGGGCACGGTAGGTGTGAGCAAGCGCACCGTCGGGGCGGTGGAGTCCCGGGCCGCGAACCGGCTCTGGTGGGACGCCGACGCCGACGACTACCACGCGGAGCACGGCGAGTTCCTCGGCGTGAGCGATTTCGTCTGGTGCCCCGAGCGGCTGCGCGAGGAGCACGCCGGGCTGCTCGGCGACGTGCGCGGCAAGCGGGTGCTGGAAGTCGGCTGCGGCGCGGCGTCCTGCTCGCGCTGGCTGGCCGACCAGGGCGCGCTGCCGGTCGGGCTGGACATCTCGGCGGGCATGCTGCGGCACGCCGTCGAGGGCGGGCGGCGGAGCGGGACCGACGTGCCGCTGGTCCAGGCCAGCGCGGACTGCTTGCCCTTCGCCACCGATTCGTTCGACCTGGCCTGCTCCGCGTTCGGCGGGGTGCCGTTCGTGGCCGACGTCGGCGCGGTGTTCCGCGAAGTCGCGCGGGTGGTCCGGCCCGGCGGCCGGTGGGTGTTCTCGGTGACGCACCCGATGCGCTGGATCTTCCCCGACGATCCGGGACCGACCGGACTGACCGTCACCCAGTCCTACTTCGACCGCACGCCGTACCTGGAGATCGACGGCAACGGCCGCGCGACCTACGTCGAGCACCACCGCACGCTCGGCGACTACGTCCGCGCGCTGTCGGGCGCCGGGCTGAACCTGGTCGACATGATCGAGCCGGAGTGGCCGGAAGGGCACACCGAGGTCTGGGGCCAGTGGAGCCCGCTGCGCGGCCGCTACTTCCCCGGCACGGCGATCTTCGTCTGCACTCTCGACGCCTGACGGAACCTCCCCGCGGCAATCTCCCGACAACGGTTCCGCGATTTCCACCCGCAACACCCGAAGATCGCCGGATATGTCCGGATATTCGTCCGCTCCGAGCATTCCGCCGCAAATTCCATTGAAATCGAATGTCCGATTTCAATGGAATTTGCGGCGGACTCGACGATCACCCGCGGAGCCAGGATGTGATCTCGACTGCGCGGACCGCGCTTCGCGCTGAAGGTTCTCGCGAGTCCTGGTTCGATGTGCCGCGAACCGTCCCCTCGTCGAGGAGCAGCCGTGGCGACTGCGCAAGAGCTACTGCGGACGCAGTGCGCCCGGTTCGCCGCGCTGGACCCCCAGCTGCCGGACGGTTACCCCGTGCCGCAAGGCGAGCCGCTGGTGGCGCGAACCGCCGGCGGGGACGCGGTCGCCGGGATCATCGCGCGGACGTCGAACCCGCCCGGCTCGGTGCAGAGCCTGTGGCAGCCCAGTTCCGTCTTCGAGCTGTTCCCGCTGATCGGCGAGCACTCCCGGGGAGGAATGGAAGCGCTGCTCGCGGCATGGCGGGAGTGGCTGGTCGCGAATCGCGCTCCGGAGCGCGATTCGACGTGCTTGGTGACGTGGCCGAGCCGGGACGTTCTCGCCGCAAAAGCATTGCTGGACGGCGGTTTCACCCCTTTGTCCTGTCTCGCTGTGCGCCCTCCCACTCCGCCGTGCGAATTTACGGAACTATCTGGTACCGTAACTGTACGTCGCGCCGGACCGGCCGACTTGGACGCCGTCGTCGAACTCACCCTCCTGGAGCTCGAATACGCCGCCCTGGTCGGTTCCTCGACGTACCGCCCCGACGCCCCGCAGCTGAAGCGGACCGCTGCCCACGTGCGACTGCACTCCAGCGATCCGGTCTGGCTCGCGGAACGGGGTGGCACTCCGGTCGCGGTGGCCGAGTGCGGCTGGGTCGACGCTGACCGGCCGTCTGCCGGCCACCGGCTCCGCCCCGGCACCTGGGCCTACGTCAACTGCGTGTCGGTTCGCGAGCAGGACCGCGGAACCGGCGTCGGCCAGCAGTTGATGACCGCGGTGCACGAGGAGTTCGTGCGCGCCGGAGTCATCGGCAGCTTCCTGTACTACAACCCGCCCAACCCGCTGTCCTCGGTGTTCTGGCCCCGACAGGGCTACCGACCGCTGTGGACCATGTGGGAGGTGCGCCCGGCCACCGCGTTGCGCGGGCCGGTGCACCAGCCGTGAGAGTCGAGGAGTCGGCTTGGAAATCGTCGCCACCGGCGTCGAGGTCAACGGAGCGCACGGACCCCTGCTGGGCCCCACCTCGCTGCGCGTGCGCAGCGGTCAAGCGCTGCTGGTGACCGGTGACCCGAACTCCGGGCGCACCGCACTCGCGCTGGTGCTGTCCGGTCGGCTGCGCCCCAGCAAGGGCACCGTCCGCTTGGACGGCGCGCTCGACCCCGGCGCACTGCGCAAGCAGGTCGCGGTCGTCGACGCGCCGGAGATAACCGAACCAGACGGCTCGATCGCCGTGCGCGACGTCATCGCCGAGGGCCTGACGCTCGCTGGCAAGTGGTCCACCCGGCGCAAGGTCCGCAGCTGGCTGTCGACGCGCGAGTACGACGCGGACGAGCGCTTCGAGAACCTCCCCGCTTTCGAGCGCACGAAACTGCTGATCGAGCTCGCCTGCGAACGCCGCGACACGAAAGCACTGGTCCTGGACTGCCCGGACCGCCACGGCAGCGAGCCGCTCGGCTGGTACGAGCTGGCCGTGCGCCAGGCCGAACGCGGCATGGCCGTGATCGCGCTCTGCTCCCCGCACTCGGCCGACAAGCTGGGCGTCACGCCCGCTCGCGTCGGCGCAGACAACCCCGAACTGTCCACATCGGATTTCACTGAAGGCCCTAGCGATGACTAGTCTCCGGCTCGCCGCAACCGAGTTGCGCCGGCTCACCTCCGGCAAGCTGCCCAAGCTGGCGCTGCTGGCGGTCACCCTGGTACCGCTGCTGTACGGCGCCATGTACATCTACGCGAACTGGGATCCCTACGGGAAGCTCGATTCGGTGCCCGCCGCGGTGGTCATCGACGACACCGGGGCGGACCGCGAGGACGGCACCCGGCTCGACGCGGGCCAGGACGTCTACCAGGAGCTGGTGGACTCCGGCACGTTCAACTGGTCGCGCACCGACGAGCTCAGCGCCCGGCAGGGCGTGTCCACCGGCGAGTACACCTTCGCCCTCGTGGTGCCGCGGGACTTCTCCGCGGCGCTGCTCTCCCCCAGCGACTTCGAGCCCCGCCAGGCCAAGCTGCAGCTGGTCACCAACGACGCGAACAACTACATCGTCGGCACCATCGCCGACAAGGTCGCCTCCGAGGTGAGCAAGGGCGTCGCCCGCAGCGCGGGCACCGAGGCGGCCAAGCAGTTCCTGCTCGGGTTCGCCACGGTGCACGACAAGACGCAGGAAGCCGCGGACGGCGCAGGCCAGCTCGCCGACGGTGCCGGGCAGCTCTACGACGGGCTCGGCCAGGCCCAGGAGGGCTCCGCGCAGCTGTCGGCCGGTGCGCACCAGCTGCTCGACGGCCAGCGCCAGCTCGCCAACGGAGCGACGCAGCTCGCCGACGGCACTGGTCAGCTGCGCGGTGGGCTGTCGCAGCTGCAGCAGAAGACCGCTCCGCTGCCGAGCCAGACCGCGAAGCTGGCCGACGGCGCCGAGCAGGTCGCCGCGGGCAACGAGCAGCTGGCCAGCAAGGCCGAATCGCTGGGCAGCGTGTCCCAGGACGTCGTGGACCACCTCGACGACGCCAAGAGCCGCATCGCCGACCAGCTGCGCAAGGCCGGGGTGGACGAGGACGTCATCGAGAAGGTGACCTCCGGGCTCGACGACCTCAACAGCCCGATCACCGATGCCAACGGCAAGGTGCAGGGCCAGGTCGGGCAGCTGCGCAAGCTGGCCGACGGTTCCCGCCAGGTGGCCGACGGCAACCGCCAGCTGGCCAACGCGATGCCCGCCCTGACCGACGGCATCGACCAGCTCGCGACCGGCGCGAACAAGCTCGACGACGGCGCCAAGCAGCTGCGCGACGGCGAGCAGCAGGCCGTCACCGGCACCAAGAAGCTCAGCGAGGGCGCCGACCAGCTGGCCGGCGGTGCCACCCAGCTGCACGACGGCTCGGGGCAGCTCAAGGACGGCTCCAGCACGCTGGCCACCGAGCTGGGCAAGGGCGTCAACGACATCCCCAACCCGGACGAGCCGACCCGCGACGCCACCGCGGACACCATCGGCGACCCGGTCGCCATCGACACCATGGCCCAGGTCAAGGCCGACACCTACGGTGCCGGGCTGGCCCCCTACTTCATGGGCCTGGCGCTGTGGGTCGGCGGTTTCGTGCTGTTCCTGCTGATGCGGCCGCTGTCCAGCCGCGCGCTGGCGGCCGGGGTCGCGCCGTGGCGCGTCGCGCTCGGCGGCTGGCTGCCGGCCGCGATCGTCGGCTTCGTGCAGGCGATCCTGCTGTACGTGGTCGTGGTCTACGCGGTGGGCGTGCAGCCGGCCAACCCGTGGCAGACGGTGGGCTTCCTGGTGCTGACCTCGTTCGCGTTCACCGCGATCGTG
Organism: Saccharopolyspora oryzae; assembly: GCF_027853915.1. Classification (GTDB taxonomy): domain Bacteria; phylum Actinomycetota; class Actinomycetes; order Mycobacteriales; family Pseudonocardiaceae; genus Saccharopolyspora; species Saccharopolyspora oryzae. Next base: position 20,651 of record NZ_JAQGLA010000084.1, on the reverse strand, counting down.
CACGCGCTCAACGCCGCGTTCGGCCCGAAGGGCAAGTTCATCGCGCTGGTCGTGCTGGTGCTGCAGCTGGTCACCGCGGGCGGCACGTTCCCGTGGCAGACCATCCCGGAACCGCTGCACCCGCTGCACCAGGTGCTCCCGCTGGGCTACGTGGTCTCCGGCCTGCGCCACCTGATCTACGGCGGCGACATGGCCTCGGTGGGCACCTCGGTGGCGGTGCTGGCGAGCTACCTCGTCGCAGCGCTGCTGCTCAGCACCATCGCCGCCTGGCGCCAGCAGGTGTGGACCCCGGCCCGCCTGAAGCCGGAGCTGTCGCTCTGATCGATATTCGACGAATCCGAAGAGACCCCGCTGCTCCCGTCGAGCAGCGGGGTCTCTTCTCGTGGAACTAAGGAGATTCGGACGTCGAGTCGCTGCTCAGCGTCCGGCGGCGCCGCGTGGTGGTCCCGTGCGCGGCGAGCAGAACAACGACGAATACCAGGCCCGTCGCAGCGGCTTTCTGCATGTCCGGGACGACGAACGCGGTCGCCACGACGCCGAGCAACCCTGCGATGCCGAGCCAAGCGGTGACCGAACCGCCCCACAACCGCAGGTAGCCGGGTTCGGCGGGCAGGTTCCCACGCCTCCGCCGGAACACGAGGTAGGTCGCCAGGATGATCGCCCAGACGATCAGCACCGCGAAGGTCGCCAGAGCCACCAGGAGCGTGAAGACGTTCCCGACATCGGTGGCGGCGAGCGTGGCGGCGATGAGCAGACCGGACGCGGACACCAGCAGTGCCCGGACCGGAACCCCCCGACGGCTCAGGACGGCCAGCGGAGCCGGCGCCGCCCCGTCATGCGCCAGCGAGTGCATGAGCCGACTGGCGCCGTAGAGGTTGGCGTTGGCCGCCGACAAGGCGGCTACCAGCACGATCACGTTGGTCACCGACGCCGCGGCCGGGACACCGAGGCTCGCGAAGACCCGCACGAACGGGCTCGACTCGACGTCGCCGTCCGACGATGCCACCTCCTGCCACGGCGAGAGGGTGACCACGAGGCCGACGGCCAGGACGTAGAACAGCGCGAGCCGCCACACCAGCGCCCGCGTCGACGTCCGGATCGAGCGGACCGGGTCGGGAGTTTCGGCGGCGGAGATCGACACCGTCTCGAAACCGACGAACGCGAACATCACCACCGCCAGGGCCACCCAGACCGAGGCAGGTCCCTGCGGGAGGAAGCCGCCGTGCTCGGTGAGGTGGCCGAAGCCGATGGCGGGCTGGTCCGGGACGCCGACGAAGACCAGGAGCGCCCCGGCGAGCAAGAACACGACCAGCGCGGTCACCTTGATGCCGGAGAGCCAGAACTCGGTGACGCCGAAGGCGCGGACGCTCACCAGGTTGATGATCACCAAGGCGCAGGCGAGCACGACGATCGTCGCGGCCAGCGGTAATTGGGGCCACCAGAAGCGGAGGTAGAGCGCCGCCGCCATGACCTCACCGCCGATGGCGATCACCGCACCGGCCCAGTACGACCACCGCGCGACGAACCCCGCCCAGGGACCCAAGTACTGCCGGGCGATCGCGCCGAACGAGCCGCGGATCGGGTGCACCGCGGTCATCTCCCCGAGCGCGGTGGCGATGACGGCGATCAGCAGCGCACCCAGCAAGTACGACACGATGACCGCGGGACCGGCCGTGGAGATCGCCGATGCGGACCCGAGGAACAGCCCGGTGCCCAGGGCGGAACCGAGACCGATCATCGTCATCTGCCGGTGGGAGAGGGACCGCACCAGCCCGTCGCGCGTCGTGTTCTCGGTGGTCTCGAACGCGTGCTGCGCTGACATGACGATCACCGCTCGCTTCGTTCATCGACGAGCTCGGTGAGCACCGAGAGTCCTCGGTGGAGTTCGGCGAAGCTGGTGCTCAGCGGTGCGAGTCCGATGCGGATGCCGTCCGGGGTGCGGAAGTCGGGAATCACTCCGCGCTCCCAGAGCGGTGCGATGAACTCGCCGAAGTCGTGGCGGCGCAGGGTGATGTGGCTGCCACGGCGCTTCGGGTCGCGGGGTGATAGCAACTCCACACCCCGGTCGACCAGTTCCGCCTCGGCCAGTTCGACGGCGAACCCGGTCAACTGCTCCGACTTGGCGCGGACGGCGTCGATGCCCGCCTGTTCCAGCAGGTCCAGGCCGGTGATCAGGGGCAGCATCGCCAGGATCGGTGGTGTTCCGCTGAGCATGCCGCGCACCCCGGGTGCGGCCTCGTAGCCGGGGCCCATGGCGAAGGGATCGCGGTGGCCGATCCAGCCGCGGATGGGTTGGCGCACCGCGTCGTGATGGCGCTGGTTGACGTAGCCGAATGCCGGGGAACCGGGGCCGCCGTTGAGGTATTTGTAGGTGCAGCCGACGGCGAAGTCGGCGTTCCACTCGTCGAGCCGGACCGGCACCGAGCCCACCGTGTGGCTCAGGTCCCACAGCACCAGGGCCCCCGCCTCGTGAGCGATCCGAGTGATGGCCTCGGCATCGACCAGATACCCGGAGCGGTAGTTGACGTGGCTCAACACCACCAGCGCGGTGTCCGGACCGACCGCGTCGGCGACCTGCTCGACGGTGGCACCCGCGGCCGGCTCGGTGGCGAGCCACCGCAGTTCGAGACCGCATTCCTGGGCGATGCCGTCCATGACGTAGCGGTCGGTGGGAAAATCGTTGACGTCCAGGACGATCTCACCGCGGCCGGGCCGTGCCGAGACCGCGGCGCGCGCGAGCTTGTAGAGCAGCACCGACGTGGAATCGGCCACCACGACCTGCCCGGCGGCGGCACCCAGCGCGACCTGCCCCAGCCGGTCGCCCACCACTTGCGGCCAGTCGAGCCACTCCTCTCCCCACCCCCGGATCAGCCGATGTCCCCACTCCTGGCGGATGAACCGGTCCATCCGCTCGGCGGTGGCCACAGCGGGCCGGCCCAGCGAGTTGCCGTCGAGGTACGCCACGACGTCGGAACCATCGGGAACCAGGAAACGATCCCGGAACCCGCGCAACGGATCCGATTCGTCGAGGGCGGCTGCCTTCTCCTGAAAGTCGTCGAGCATGCGATCCCTTTCGCTTTCCGTTGAGGGGATGGGGTGTGACGCCGTTCGGGCCGCTACAGCGCCCCGGGGTCCTCACGCCCCCAGACCCGGGCAATGCACAGCACACAGCGGAGCGCGCTCCGGCAGCGGTGCGTTCACGGGCCGTACCCGCGAGCCGGTCACGCACTCGATTGGGAAGAAGAGGTCAACGAGCCCGGCGAAGTTCAGCAACCCACCCGGAAGGTCGATCCCCGGCTGCAACGCCCGCAGGTCTGCGCGGGGCCATCAGCTCGGTCGCGGGATTCCAGATGAGTTGATCTGCCATCGCAAGCCCCGTTCCGATAACAGTGCTCGGCACGAACATGTCGCCACATTAACGGCCGTAATGAGAACACGATTTCCATAGGAGGACAAGGCTTCCTCTTCGGCAAGCCTGGCCACGTCACGCGATGTCCGGATCGCACGAATCCACCGATTGGCCCGGAAATGCCAGCAACCTTGTGCCAACTGACAGGATTGTGTTCTCCTATCGACAGTTACGTAGGCGACATAAACCATGCACTGGAGTGCGACTCGGAGGACGGCGCGGTTTCGCTCTGAGGACTGTCCCGGGACGGGGCGGTGGGCTCGCTAGCCCGCCGCCCCGTCCTGCTTCGGCCAGAGCACCGGGTCGGGCCGTTCGCCCCACTTGCGGCCGCCGGCGAGGTAGATCTGCCGGGTGCAGAGCCGGTCCCGCAGCGACACCAGGACGCAGAACTCGTAGGCGATGCGCTCGACGCGCCCTTCCCGGTCCACGACCGCGGCCAGCCACTCCGGCGGTACGACGTCCTCCAGTGGGGCGTCGTCGTCGGGCTCGTAGAACCTCCCGCGGCTCCAGCAGGCGGTGTAGTCGCCGACCAGCTCGCCGAGCGCGGCCATCACCGGCCAGGAGTCGGCATCCCGGCTGCCGAACTCCAAGCTCTCCAGCAGCAACCGGAACACCTGCTGGTAGCAGGCCGAGTACGTGCCCCGGAGCACCGTTCGCTTGCGCTTGGTGGACGCGGCGGCGCGGGCTTCGATGTCGCGCATGAGCTGCTCCAGCAGCTGCTCACCAGCGACCGGGAACAGCGCGGCGCGCACGGTGTCATCGGGGTGCTCGACAGCGGCTTGGACCAGTTTGAGCAGCAGCACGTCCCGCGCCGCGCCGGGCAGCGACACGTCGTCGGCGGCATGTCCGAGCCGGTGCTCCGCGCGGGCCCGGATCTGGTGGAGGAGGCCGACCAGGGCGTGCCCGAGCAGGTCGGTGATCTCCGCGCGGCGCACCTCGCACAGCGCACTCGCCAGCGTCACCCGGAACGGCCGCGACAAGGCCCGCAGCTCGAAGGGCCGCGCCCCTGCCGCCCGGGCGCTCCACGCGGCCACCAGTTGCGGCGGGAGGCCCTCGAAGACGTCGGCCGGGAGGCCCAGCCGGCGGAGGGCGGTCAGCTTCTCGATCTCGGCCAGCAGCGCCCGCAGCCAGACCTGATCGGCCGAACCCGCGGCCAGATCGGTCGGCAGTCCCAACGCTTGCAACGACATGATGTCGTCCAGTTCGCGGACCAACGAGCGCAGGTCGATCGGGCGCACTTCGGGGCGCAGCTCCTCGAGCAGCCAGCCGATTCCGGCCGACTCCGCGAGCAGGACCTCCAGCGGACCCGCCGCATCGCCGAGCCGGTCCTCGACCCGCTCGCACAGCCCCAGCTCGAAGTCCTGCAACGCGCGTTCCGCCGCGCAGCGGGCCTGGTCCCGTCCGGGGACCTGGACGCCCTCGCCGCGGCAGTACGTGATCAGCGCGGTGGCGAGCTGCTCGCGGCCGTGGCCCGGCCGGGCCGACTCCGAGGCCAGCCAGGCCAGCCACTGCCGTTCGTCCCCCACGTCCACCGGGCAGTCGAACGACTCGACGAGCTGCCCCTCCACCGAGGGGAAACCGTCACGGGTGGACTCCGAGGCGGTGAAACCCACGTCCCTGGCCCCCGACACGCTGCACGCACGTTCTCCGACCTGCCGCACGCTATCGGTGCACCGCAGGACACGATCAGGCGATCAGGGGCCGTTCGACTGGTCAGACGCGGAGCGGGCGTGGTATATGCCGACCGCTTTGAAGCCAGTCCCGGGAATACCAGCTACTCGACGGGCTCGTCCGCGCGTGCGATCTCGATCAGGTTCCCGTCCGGGTCGCGCAGGTACAGCGAGGTGATCGGCCCCTCGGAACCGATGCGGCTGACCGGGCCCTCCTCGATGCGCACCTCGTTGGCGCGCAGGTGCTCCTGGACCTCGCTGAGCGCGTTAGTCGTCATGAAGCACAGGTTCGCCGAACCGGGCACGGGGTGCGTGGCGGTCGGCTCGACCAGTTCGCTGGCCGCGTGCAGCTTGATGGTCTGCCGGCCGAAGCTCACCGCCCGCCGCTCGCCCGGGAACGTCACCGGCGTCATGCCGAGGATCTGCTCGTAGAACTGCACTGCCCGATCGACATCGGCGACGGTGAGGACCAGGTGGTCCACTCTGTCGATGTTGATCATGCTCCTCCTCGTATCGGCGCGGAAGCGGTTCGGATGCCCCCACCGCGACCGGTCACGCGTACGGCAGGCTATCCGCACCGATCGATCGCGCGGGCGGGCGGGGGCACCGACGGTGATGTCCGCCATTCAAGAGCGCCCCACCCGTCCCGCACCGGACAACGCCGACTTCGTGACTGACCCGCAACCTCGCAGAGCCCCGCAACGCCAACGGAAACCGCACCGTCCTCCGGCCCCGGCGCACCGGAAACCCGGGATTCCAACGGAGATCAGGCCTCCGATCTCCGCTGGGATCGCGGATGTCCTCCGCCGGCGCCAAGTCCGAGGAGTGGGAACCGTCAGTGGGCGGCGGCGTCCCAGGAGCGGCCCGAACCGACCGAGACCTCGAGCGGGACCGAGAGCTCGTGCGCCGACCCCATCTGCTCGCGCAGCAGCTTCTCCACCTCGGTGTGCTCGCCGTCGGCGACCTCGACGATGAGTTCGTCGTGCACCTGCAGCAGCATCCGCGACCGCATGTCGTTGTCCCGCAACGCTCGGTGCACGCCCAGCATGGCGACCTTGATGATGTCGGCCGCGCTGCCCTGGATCGGCGCGTTGAGCGCCATCCGCTCGGCCATCTCCCGGCGCTGCCGGTTGTCGCTGGTCAGGTCCGGCAGGTAGCGGCGGCGGCCGAGGATCGTCGAGGTGTAGCCGTCCTTGCGGGCCTGGTCGACGACCTCCCGCAGGTAGTCGCGGACCCGGCCGAAGCGCGCGAAGTAGGCGTCCATCTGCGCCTTCGCGTCCTCGGCCGAGATGCGCAGCTGCTGCGCCAGCCCGTAGGCCGACAGCCCGTAGGCCAGTCCGTAGGACATCGCCTTGACCCGGCGGCGCAGCTCCTGGTCGACCTCCTCGATCGGCACCCCGAACGCGCGCGAGGCCACGTAGTTGTGCAGGTCCTCGCCGGTGCGGAACGCCTCGATGAGGCCCTCGTCGCCGGACAGGTGCGCCATGATGCGCATCTCGATCTGGCTGTAGTCGGCGGTCATCAGCTCCGCGTAGTCGTCGCCGACCACGAACACCTCGCGGATCCGCCGGCCTTCCTCGGTGCGGATCGGGATGTTCTGCAGGTTCGGCTCGGTGGAGGACAACCGGCCGGTGGCCGCGATGGTCTGGTTGAGCGTGGTGTGGATCCGGCCATCGTCCGAAATGGACTTCACCAGTCCGTCCACAGTGGTCTTCAACCGGGTGGCGTCGCGGTGTTCCAGCAGGTGCTGCAGGAACGGGTGCTCGGTCTTCTCGAACAGCGTCTGCAGCGCCTCGGCGTCGGTGGTGTACCCGGTCTTGGTGCGCTTGGTCTTCGGCATGCCCAGCTCGTCGAAGAGCACCACCTGCAGCTGCTTCGGCGAACCGAGGTTGATCTCCTTGCCGATCACGCCGTAGGCGTCCTGCGCGGCCTGCTTGACGCGCGCGGCGAAGTGCGCGCCCAGCTCGGCGAGCTGCTCGGCGTCGATCGCGATGCCCGCGCCCTCCAGCTCGCTGAGCACCACCAGCAGCGGCAGCTCCAGGTCGGTGAGCAGGGCGCGGCTGTCGATGCGGTCCAGCTCGACGTCGAGCGCATCGGCCAGCTCGGCCACCGCGCGCGCCTTGATCAGCTCCGCCGCGGCCTCCTTCTCCTTGGTCTCGGCCTCGTCCTCGAGCAGCGACAGCTGGCCGTTCTCCTCGCCGGTCTCGGCGCGCAGCTCGCGCTGCAGGTAGCGGACGACCAGGTCGGGCAGCTCGAAGGAGCGCTGGCCCGGGCGCACCAGGTAGGCGGCGAGCGCGGTGTCGCTGGTCAGCCCGGTCAGCGCCCAGCCGCGGTCGCGGATGGCGTGCAGCGGGCCCTTGACGTCGTGCGCCGCCTTCGCCGCCGACGGATCGGCCAGCCAGGCCACCAGCGCCTTCTCGTCCTCGGCCGTCAGGGCGCTGACGTCGATGAACGCGGCCGCACCGTCCGCGGTGGCCAGCGCCAAGCCGGTCAGGTCACCACGGCCCCGCGCCCACTGCCCGGTGAAGGCCAGGCCGACGCGGTTGCCGTTGCGGGCGTGCTCGTCCAGCCAAGCCGGCAGCCGACCGGGCCGCACCACGCCGCCGGAGACCTCGAAGCCCTCCTCGACCTCCGGTTCGGCGCTGGACAACGTCGCGAACAGCCGGTCGCGCAGCACCCGGAACTCCAGGTCGTCGAACAGCCGGTGCACCGCGTCCCGGTCCCAGGCGCGCACCTCCAGCTCCGCCGGGGCCGCCTCCAGCTCCACGTCGCGCACCAGCTCGGTCAGCTGCCGGTTGAGCAGCACCGACGACAGGTGGTCGCGCAGCGCCTGCCCCGCCTTGCCCTTGACCTCGTCGGCCCGGTCCACCAGCTCGGCCAGCGAGCCGAACTGCTGGATCCACTTGGTGACGGTCTTCTCCCCCACCCCGGGGATCTTCGGCAGGTTGTCCGAGGGGTCGCCGCGCAGCGCCGCGAAGTCCGGGTACTGCTGCGGGGTCAGGCCGTACTTGTCCTCCACCGCCTGCGGGGTGAAGCGGGTCAGCTCGGAGACGCCCTTCGTCGGGTACAGCACCGTGACGTCCTCGGTGACCAGCTGCAGCGCGTCGCGGTCACCGGTGCAGATCGCGACCTTGAAGCCCTCGCCGGTGGCCTGCGTGGCCAGTGTCGCGATGACGTCGTCGGCCTCGTAGTTGTCCTTGCTCAGCACCGGGATGTTCAGCGCGCCGAGCACTTCCTGGATCAGGGCGACCTGGCCGCGGAACTCGTCCGGGCTCTTGCTGCGGTTGGCCTTGTACTCGGTGAACGCCTCGCTGCGGAACGTCTTGCGCGAGACGTCGAAGGCCACCGCCAGGTGCGTGGGCTGCTCGTCGCGCAGCAGGTTGATCAGCATCGAGGTGAACCCGTAGACCGCGTTGGTGTGCTGCCCGGTGCCGGTCTGGAAGTTCTCCTTGGGCAGGGCGTAGAAAGCGCGGTAGGCCATCGAGTGGCCGTCGATGAGCAGCAGGCGTCGGTCCTCGGAATGCGTCACGGCGGCGAGTCTAGGCTGAGGCTCCGACAGCGCGTGACCGGAGGCGACAGGAGGCACCTGGGGTGACCGAAGTCAACGGTGGTGAGCCGATGACCAGCGACAACGGACTTCTGATCGAGATGCTCGAGAGCGCCGAGGAGCAGCTGGCCGACAAGCTCGGGATCGAGTTCGGGACGCTGGAACCCGATCGGGTGGTCGCCACCATGCCGGTCGCGGGCAACCGCCAGCCCTACGGCCTGCTGCACGGCGGCGCGAACGCGGTGCTGGCCGAAACGCTGGGCTCCATCGCCGCGGCGCTCAACGCCGGAGCGGGGCGCATCGCGGTCGGGCTGGAGCTGTCCTGCACCCACCACCGCGCGGTCACCGGCGGGAAGGTCACCGGGGTGGCCACGCCGGTGCACCGGGGCCGCTCCACCTCGACCTACGAGATCGCGATCGTCGACGACCAGGACCGCCGGACCTGCACCGCGCGCCTGACCTGCGTCCTGCGCGACCAACCACCCGGCGAGTAACGCACAGGGCCCGTGAGCCTTTCGGGTCGCCATAGCAACCCAAAAGACTCACGGGCCCTTGCGCGTCAGGACAGGTTCTCGAGGACGGCGTCCGCGACTGCCTTCATCGTGGTGCGGCGGTCCATGGCCGTGCGCTGGAGCCAGCGGAACGACTCCGGCTCGGAGAGGTTGTGCTTGCTCATCAGCAGGCCCTTGGCCCGCTCGATGGTCTTGCGCGCTTCGAGGCGGTCGGTGAGGTCGGCGACCTCGGCCTCCAGCGCCTGCACCTCGGTGAACCGGGACACCGCCAGCTCGATGGCCGGCACCAGGTCGCGCTTGGCGAACGGCTTGACCAGGTAGGCCATCGCACCCGCGTCGCGCGCCCGCTCGACGAGGTCGCGCTGGCTGAAGGCGGTCAGGATGACCACCGGCGCGATCCGCTCACCGGCGATGTTCGAGGCGGCCTCGATGCCGTCCATCTTCGGCATCTTCACGTCCAGGATCACCAGATCGGGGCGCAGCTCCTCGGCGAGGCGAACGGCTTCCTGACCGTCCCCGGCCTCACCGACGACCTGGTAGCCCTCCTCGCGGAGCATCTCCACCAGGTCGAGCCTGATCAACGCCTCGTCCTCGGCCACGAGTACGCGACGTTCGACGGGCTTGGCCTCGCGTGTGTCCTCGGTAGCCGGCGTCGTCACCGGGGTCCTCCATAGAGCTCGGGTTTCCGGTGCGATCTGCACCGGAAACCGAAGAATACCGGTCGCGACTTCACGCCGAGGTAAACACGGGACGTGACCATTGCGACATCAGCCCGACCGCCGCCGCGCCGCGCGCGGACGCACGAACAGCAGGTAGATCAGCAGGATGGCGGCGAGGCTGACGAGGCTGAGGGTGAGCTGCGAGCGGACTTCCTCGATGGCACCCATGGTGACGATCACAGCCGCGATCACCACCAGCGTGGCCCACGTCAAGTAGGGGAAGAGCCACATCTTCAGCTTCAGCCGCTCGGGCGCTTCCTGCTCGAGGCGCCGCCGCATCCGCAGCTGCGAGGCGGCGATCATCGCGTAGATGAACAGCGCGACCGCACCGGCCGAGTTGATGATGAAGTAGAAGATCGTGTCCGGTGAGACGTAACTGGCCGCAACCGCGACGTAACCGACCAGTGTGGACAGCAGGATCGCCTTCCAGGGCACCCCGCGCCGGTTGATGTCGCGCACCCAGTCCGGCGCGAAGCCCCGCCGCTGCAGGGCGAAGAGCATCCGGGACGCGGTGTAGAGCCCGGAGTTGAGCACCGAGATCACCGCGGTGAACACCACCACGTTCACCACGGCTTCCGCGCCGGGCAGGCCGAACTGCGAGAACGCCGCCGCGTACGGGCTGCTGCCGTCGGTCGGGATGTCCCGCCACGGCGTGATCATCACCAGCAGCGCCACCGAGCCGACGTAGAACAGCAGCACCCGCCACACCACGGCCTTGGTCGCCTTGGCCACCGAGCGCTCCGGCTCGTCGGACTCGGCGGAGACGATGGTGACGATCTCGGTGCCGAAGTAGGAGAAGATCACGATCACCACGCCGTGCAGCACGGCGAACCCGCCGTTGGCGACGAAGCCGTCGAGCGCGATGTTGCCCACCGAGAACTCCGCGCCCGGCCACAGCCCGAGCACGAAGATCGTGCCGCAGATCAGGAAGATCACGATGGTGATGACCTTGATGGAGGCCAGCCAGAACTCGGTCTCGCCGAAGGAGCGCACGGAGTTCAGGTTCGTCGCGGTCAGCGCGAGCATCAGCACCAGCGACAGCACCCACTGCGGGATCACCGGCACCAGCGGGTTGAGCAGCTCGGCGCCGACGACGGCCTCGAAGGCCACCACGCCGACCCAGTAGTACCAGTACAGCCAGCCGATGGTGAATCCCGCCCAGTCGCCCAGCGAGGTGCGGGCGTACTCCATGAAGGAGCCGAGCGCGGGCGAGGCGGTGGCCATCTCGCCGAGCATCCGCATCACCAGCACGACGATCAGCCCGCCGATCCCGTAGGACAGCACGGCCGCGGGGCCGACGGTGGAGATCACCGCGCCGCTGCCGATGAACAGGCTGGCGCCGATGATGCCGCCGAGGGCGATCATCTGGAGATGTCGGTTCTTCAGGCTCCGCCGCAGTCCGGCGTCGTGCTCGATCCCGGCTTCCTCGACCATCACAGCCCCCGTCCGACCGGCGACCCTGCAGTTGGGCTGTGAACCTAACCCGCCGTGATCATCACCACCAGGGTCCTGAACCGGGAGGAACGCGGCCAAGCGGGCGCAACGGGCGGCCGGAGAGTGGTCGAGCCATCACGCTGAGCATTACTCAGTGTTACCAATTTCATAGATAACAGTTCGATCTCACCCAGTTGTGTAGCTTGAACTGGCATGAAGACCCCGAATCTTCGACGCTCCGTAATTACAACTGCACTGTTGATCGGCATCGGTTCCGTCGCCTGGGCCCCCGCAGCGATGGCATCCGGTTCGGTCGAGGACCAGGTCGTGGCCCTGGTGAACAAGGCCCGGGCCGACGCGGGCTGCAGCGCCGTCAAGGTGGACTCCCGACTCACCAAGGCGGCCGCCGGCCACAGCGCCGACATGGCGAAGCGCAACTACTTCGACCACACCACCCCCGACGGCGTGACCTTCGACCAGCGCATCAAGAAGGCCGGCAACCCCTCCCCCGGTGCCGAGAACATCGCGCAGGGCTACCGGACCGCCAACGAGGTCATGGACGGCTGGCTCAAGTCCGAGGGCCACAAGGCCAACATCGTCAACTGCTCCCTGAAGACCATCGGCGTCGCGGTCAGCGACACCGGCGACTACTGGACCCAGGACTTCGGCCGCTGACCCGGCTGCTGAGCGGCCACACCGACCACGGGCCGCCGCTCAGCTCTCGACTCGACGTTCCGCTCGACGAAAGGTCCAGGTCAGTTGGGTTCGGGCTGCGCCGCGCGGGGCGAGCGATCCTCCTCCGCCGCGGATTCCTCGAGGCTGCGCCCACCGGTCTCCGGGGCCATCTTCTGGGAGATCACGGCGCCGAGGACGAGCAAGCAGACGGTGCCGGCCATCAGCGCCTGCACTCCGAACGAGGCGAGCAGGATCGGGAAGAGGAAGGTGCCGACCGCCGCACCGATCCTGCTCAGCGCAGCCGCCATCCCCACACCAGCCGCCCGGATCGATGTCGGGAAGAGCTCGCTCGGGTAGACGAACTGCAGGTTTCCCGCGACCGCCTCGATGAACGCGTAAACGCACAGGCAGGTCACCACGACGACCGCGCCGGGCTGCGGCAGGATCGCCAGGGCGGCGACCGACACCGCCATCATCCAGAACGTGGAGATCAGCAGTCCGCGACGGCTGATCCGGTTCACGACGACCATGCCGACAATTCCCCCGAAGGCGAAGAACGCGTTCTGGATCAGCGTCGGAGTGAGACCGCCGGCGAGCCCGAGGGCGACGAACAGCGACGGCAGGAACGTGAAGATCGCGGTTTGGGGCGTTGCCTGGGCGATCCAGAAGAAGCCCGCGTAGAAGGTCCGCGACCGCCAGCGCGGGCTGAAGAGAGCCTTCATGGCCGCCCAGTTCGAGCGCCTCGCGGTCCCGCTCTCGTGCGCCTCCACCAGGTCATCGACACCTGCCTCGGGATTGATGTACTTCTTCACGATCGCGTCGGCCTCGCCGTAGCGCCCCTGCTGCACGAGCCACCGGGGAGATTCGGGCGAGCCCAGTCGCAGGGCCATGACGACGGCCGTGGGGATGGCGCTGGTGACCAGAATCCACTTCCAGGCGTCCGGACCGAGACCGCTCATGAAGTACCCCACGACGATCGAGGCGAGGAAACCGAAACGCCACACCGCGGACAAACCACCCAGCAGCGGACCGCGGAGCTTCTTCGGCAACATCTCGGAGAGATACGTCGGACCGACTGCGTAATCAATCCCGATCGCCACGCCGAGGACCAGCCGGACAGCGAAGAGCTGGAGCGCGTCTTGAACGAACAGCTGCGCGAGGGAGGCGACGAGGAACAGGGCCAGGTCAGCGGTGTACAGCCTCCTCCGGCCGATCCGGTCCGCGAGCGGGCCGATGAACAAGCTCCCCAGGAAGAGCCCGAAGAGGGCCGCCGCCCCGACGAGCCCGGAGTAGAAGGAGGTCATGCCGAAATCGGACGGCAGAACGGCCAGGGCGATCGTCAGCACGCCCAACGTGTAGCCGTCGATGAACTTGCCACCCCAGGTGAGCACCGCCAGCCGGTAGTGGAACCCCACGGGCGGCGAGTTGTCGATGGTCAGACGCGATTCGGACGGCATGCGCAGAACTTCCTTCCGGACACCGCAGTCCGTTCATCGGCCCTGAGATCCACAGGCCTCTGGACGCTGCGCTAGGGCCCTCAACAGCTTCGTTCCGGCATGTCTACCCCGCCCTACGCCTCCGAACAAGCAACGCCCAGCGGCACCCCTGTCGGAGCGGTTGATCACGGATCACGTATCCTTGCAGCGGAAGGCCCCCGTAGCCCAACGGCAGAGGCAGCGGACTCAAAATCCGTCCAGTGTGAGTTCGAATCTCACCGGGGGCACCACGCCTGACCAGGCATTACGACTGAACATGCGGATCATGGTGTGATCCACTGGCGCGGCCGCAGCCACCAGTGCACTCACGGCCACGCCTCGTGATCGGACTGGGATCCGTCAACGCGGCTGAACCGAAGAGCGCAGAAGAGTCCTCCGGGGCATCGCCTGCGCAGGAACGGACCCCGTGACCGACAAGCGGGCCTACCTCCGCGAGATCATCAACGGCTCCGACAGACAGCGCAGATGCGTGCTGAACAGCTGTTAGCCCAGGTCGACGGCCAGCGCTCCGCCCGTCATCGGTGAGTTTGTCGTACGCGCTCACCAAGTGGATGCGCACGAGCGAGATCGAAGACAACACCCGGCACACCTGCGAGCGTGAAGAACACGACCGAGGCTGCGCTGCCGGCATCTGCAGCCGTTCCTTGCTGATGGCACCTCTTTTCAGCTGGCGATGTCCTATGTGGATCGTCGTGTTCGCCTGATGCCGTCCGCGTAAGACGGTTTGGCAACAGGAAGCAGCGAGATCGACCGACTCGCCCTGGCGCTGGCATCGCAGGACCGCGCACTGGGTGCGTGGACGTGCGTCCACATTTTTCCCGAATCCGCACCGCATCTCCCGAGAGGTGGGAGGCGGGAATCTGCATTGCGTTCTGGAATAATTTTGCTTCGCGGGGTCTTGTTCAGTTCGTGTCCGCAACGACTTCCGCTGTGGGGCTGCGCTCGGAGCGCGGCCCCATCCTGCTCGCACTGATGCTGTCCACCGCCCTGGTGGCGTTGGACGCGACGATCATCGCCACCGCATCGGCCACCATCGCGCGGGACCTCGGCAGCTTCGCGCAGGTCCCGTGGCTGTTCTCCGCCTACCTGCTCGCGCAGGCGGTGAGCACGCCGCTGTTCGGCAGGCTCGCCGACGTGCTCGGTCGCAAGCGGCTGATACTCGCGGGGGTCGGGTTCTTCCTGGTCGGCTCCGTGTTGTGCGGTGCCGCCTGGTCGATGTCGGCGCTGATCGTCGGCCGGGTGCTGCAGGGGCTGGGAGCGGGCGCGGTCATGCCCGTGTCGCTGACCATCGCCGCCGACATCTACACGCTGCAGGAACGGGCGAAGACCCAGGGATACCTGGCCTCGGTGTGGGCGATCTCGTCGGTCGTCGGGCCAACGCTGGGCGGTGTGTTCAGCGAATTCCTCAGCTGGCGCTGGATCTTCTGGATCAACCTGCCGCTGTGCTTCGGGGCGGCGACGATGCTGGTCCTGAAGTACCACGAATCCGCACGCGAAGGTGACCGCGAGCCGATCGACTACCTCGGCGCGGCACTGCTGACCGGCGGCAGCACGCTCATGCTCCTCGGCCTGCTCGAAGGCGGAACCAGCTGGGCCTGGGCATCCACGCCGTCGGTGCTGATCCTCGCTGGGGCTGCCCTGCTGCTCGCGGCGTTCACCGCCCACGCGCTGCGCTCGGCGCACCCGATCCTCGACCTGCGCCTGCTGCGCCGCCGCGTGGTCGGCGTGCCCACCGCCATCTCGCTGCTGGTGGGCGTCATCGTCCTCGCTCTGTCGACCTACGTGCCGATCTACGCCCAGGGAGTGCTCGGGGTCGGCCCGCTGATCGCCGGATTCGCCCTGGCCGCCATGATGGTCGGCTGGCCGCTGGCCGCGACGAACGCCGGTCGCGTGTACCTCGCGCTCGGGTTCCGGTTCACGTCGATGATCGGTTCGACCTTCGTGGTCGTCGGCACCGCCCTGACGCTCCTGCTGGGTGCGCACTCGAACGTGATCATGGTCGGGATCTTCACCTTCGTGGTCGGCATCGGCATGGGCCTGACCGCGGTTCCCACGCTGATCGCGGCCCAGTCCTCCGCCGAGTTCACCGAGCGCGGCGCGGTCACGGGCGTCAACATGTTCGCCCGATCGCTGGGTTCGGCTGTTGGTGTGGCGATCTGCGGAGCCATCATCAACTCCCGGACCGCGGTCACCCCGGACGGAACCCCTGCCGGCCCCGGGCTGATGGCCGCCTTGCACATCGTCTTCGGACTGCTGGTCTTCGTGGCGGTCGTCCTCGCGGTGCTGGCCGTCCTGATGCCCGCCGACCACCCCAGGCGCCAACCGGCGCGGACCAGCCAACCCGACGAAGCAGCCACAACCGCCTGACGGCGAGAAAAGCTGGTGCGGGCCCACGCCAGAGGTGCAGCGGCCGACGCGCGTGGTCACTGTGCTCCCAGCGGATCAGGGCAACACCGCCTCCTGGCGCCTGAGGAACCGTGTAAACGCAAAAAGGCCCCGCCGCGGAGGCGCGTCAGCGCCGCTGCAGCTCCGCGAGCATCAGGTTCGGGTCGTTGCCGGCCAAGTTGGCTCCGTTGGTCACGTAGGCGCGGTTTCCTCGAACGGCGACGGCCGTGGTTCCCTGCATGCCGTCCTCGGCATCCAGCAGGGTCTCCTGGGCGCCGTCCGCACCCACCCGCACGAGCTTGCTGGTCTGGTTGATCGCGGCGAGGATCTCGGTGCTCCGACCGGTGAAGTCGAAGTCGTCGATGCCTTCCAGCCGCGTGGCCCGGACCTCGGCTCGGCCGGAGCCGCCACCCTTGGTCACCGGGATGCGGACGATGGTGCCGTGGTCGGAGTTGCTCGCCCACACGGCGCCGCTGTCCGACCGAGCGACCCCGGTGACCACGGGGATTCCGACGACCGGGGTGGTGCCGCCACCGCCCGGAGGTAGCGGCATGGTGGCGAATACCTGGACGGCCCCGCCCTGCGCGACCCGCACCACCTGGCGGGCGGGGATCATGCCGATGACCGCGCCACCTCCGGGCTCCAGGGCGATGCTCTCGGCGGCCTGGCCCGCAGCCCGGTCAAAGTGAGCGAGGACGCGCACGTCGCCCAGGCGAGTGCTGGCAGCGTGGTGGTGATCGGCGTGCATCGGGGCCGGAGCCGGGGCCGCGAGGGCCGTCGGGGCTGCGGTGCCCGCGGCGAGCAGGGTGGCGAGGCCGATCGTGGTGGCGCGCCGCCGCAGCTCGGTGGATCGGTAGGAGGACATGTCTTCCTTTCGGTCGTGCTGGGGAGGTTCCGGGCGGGGCGCCCGGGGCCGTCGGGCGCGTGCGGGCTAGCCCGGGAGATGCCGGTCCGTCCGAGCTTCGCTGCGCGAGTCGGTCCCAGAGGGGGTGAACCGCTGCTGGCCGAGCACGGCCAGCAGCTCCAGCTGCGAGACCGCGGCGCTGCCCGGCGCGGGTGAGTACACGATCAGGCGCTGGTCCTGCCGGGCCGTCGCCAGGATGTCGAAGTCCAGCTCTACGAGCCCGACCGCAGGGTGCAGGATGCGCTTGCGGTCGCTGCGACGGACCGCGACGTCGTGCTGGGCCCAGAGCTCGGCGAACTCCATGCTCTCCGCGCGCAACGCTCCGACCAGCTCGCCCGCCGCGGGATCCGCCGGGCGGACCGCGAGGGTCGCCCGCAGGTCGTCCACCTGCGCACGGCTCTCGTGCTCATGGTCCTCGGCGGGATAACGCCCGCGCATCTCCAGGTCGGTGAACCACCGGTAGGTACAGCTGCGGGCGAGGCCGTGGAAATGGGCCTGCTCCCCCAACAGCGCATCCGCCATCGGGTTCTGGGCGAGCACGATGTTCAGGTCGGAGGCGATCAGGGCGGGCAAGCCCTGCAACCCGTCCAACAGCCGGAGGAGGCCGCGGCTGACGTGCTCATCACCCCCGATGCGAGGCGGAGCGTGGTGACCGGCGAGGCGAAAGAGATGGTCGCGTTCGTCAATCGTCAGCCGCAGCGCGCGGGCCAACGCGGTGAGCATCGCGACCGACGGTTGCGGGCCGCGTCCCTGCTCAAGCCTCGCGTAGTAGTCCGGTGACATGCCGGCGAGCTGGGCGACCTCGAAGCGTCGAAGCCCCGGCGTCCGACGCCGTCCCCCGACCGGAACACCGACGTTCTCCGGCTGGAGCAGCTCACGTCGGCGCCGGAGGAAATCTGCGAGGTCGTTCCGTTCCACTCTCCCAGGATGATCCTCGCGCGGCGGCACAACCAGGACTCGTCGATACCACCTTCATCGGACGGACGATGATCGTTCAGCTCCCGGGACGTGCGCGAGGGCCAACGCACCAAGTGGAAAGCTCGCGCGGTGCTCCGGGCAGCATTCAGGATCGAACCGCGCAGCACCGGGGAACACCCGAACCAACCGCGGATCACCCGTCGACCCCGTCGGACGCCAGCCCCTGGCCAGCCACGTGATGACGCCAACAGCAACCACCGACCACCGAATGGGCCTTCTGCGGCACCACCGATTGGGCGAGAAGCTTCGGAGGTGGACCATCCCCGGTCCTGCGAGGCTGCCAGGTCTTTCCAACCGATGAGCTCGGTAGTTGCGATCGCCGACTCCGCCCTCGACCGCGACGTTCCTGCGCGATCACATTGCTTTCACCACCCAAAATATTTTTGTCCAAACTGGACAGTATCCCCCTGTTCACCAGGGCAACCCCCATCAAATAGTCCATTATGTACGAAATCGTGCTCGTTGGTTTCTCCCGGTGGCGATGTGACTCTGGCCGGTAGTCCTCAAAGACTCCCGACCACTCGCAGTGGGGAGCCGATCGCAGCCGGTCGAGCTCGTTTCCGGGTGGTCGGTCTCGCACATCACATCCACGTCACAATTCCCGCTTCGGATGGCAGAGTGCTTCGAACTCAGTGCGGTGGAACCCCGCCGCGCCACGTCTGGAGGCCTGTTCGTGAACAGCAAGCGCGACGATTGGACTGGACCGCGCGGCGGCCCGGCTGGGCGGCACCGGAGTCCAGGTCCAGCAGACGCGCCCACGCAGCGGTTGGGCCGACCCGCCCGCCGGAATGCCAGGTGGTGGTTGCTGCGTGCGCTCTTGGCGGTCATCGGGTTGATCACGGCGTCCGTCTGCGCGTTCCTGATCGCGTTCGGCGTCGGCTACGCCATGTGGGATGTGAAGAGCCCGGACTCGGTCGCCCGGGCCACCGCGCAGACGGTCGTGATCAAGTATTCGGACGATTCGGAGCTGACGCGGATCGTCCCCGCCTCGGGCAACCGGACGATGATCGGGGACGTGACCCGCGAGGTGTCCCCACCGATGCGGGCTGCCACGCTGGCGGCGGAGGACCCGACCTTCTACCAGAACCCCGGTTTCGACGTGAACGGGATCTTCCGGGCGGCGTGGGGTCAGATCACCGGTGACGACAGCGGTGGCGGTTCGACGTTGACCCAGCAGTACATCAAGCTGTCCACCGGGAACGACGAGCACACCTACGCGCGGAAGTTCAAGGAAATCGTGCTGGCGTTCAAGATGAGCCAGCAGCAGTCCAAGAACGAGATCCTCAAGGCGTACTTGAACACCGCGTACTACGGCCGGGGTGCGTACGGCATCCACGCCGCCGCGGACGTGTACTTCCACAAGGAACCGAAGGACCTGGACGCCTCCGAGGCGGCGGTGCTGGCGGGGATGGTGCAACAGCCGTCCAACAACGACCCGCGCGTCAACCCCGTGCAGGCCCAGCGCCGGTGGACCTACGTCGCCGACCAGATGGAGCGCCACCAGTTCGTCACGGCGGAGCAGCGCGCGGCGATGCGGTTCCCGACGACGCAGGACGGTGCGGACCGGACGAACCAGAACACCACCGGCACGCAGTACCAGATCCGCGAGCAGGTGCTCGCCGAGCTGGATCGGGAGGGCTACAGCCAGCAGAACCTGGAGCAGCACGGCTATACCGTCGTCACCAACATCGATCGGCAGGCGCAGAAGGCCGCCGAGGACGCGGTCGGCACGGTGATGCAGGGCCAGCCGAGCAACCTGCACCCGGCGCTGGTCGCCGTGGAACCGAACACGGGCGCGATCCGCGCCTATTACGGCGGTGGCGGCACTGCGGCAGGTGGGTTCGACTACGCCAACGCGCAGCAGCAGCCCGGTTCCGCGTTCAAACCGTTCGTGGCGCTGGCAGGGCTGGAGCAGAACCGAGGTCTGGGCGAGCTCTACGACGGCTCGTCGCCACGCGAGATCGCGGGGACGACGTTCGCCAACAACCCGGGCGTCAGCTGCGACGACCCACCGCACTGCAGCGTCCGCGAAGCGATGACCAAATCGGTCAACACGGTGTTCGTGGACATGGGCGTGCAGTTCGGGACGGCCAAGGTCGCCGACGCCGCCCACCAGGCGGGCATTCCTCGCGAGGCCAACGGCAAGCCGACCCTGCAGAACGCCGACGGCACGACCAGCGCCGGCATCGCACTGGGCATGTACCCGGTGCGCACCACCGACATGGCCAGCGCTTACGCGACCTTCGCCGACGACGGGATGCGCAACCAGCCCAGGTTCGTCCAGAAGATCGTGGACAACAGCACCGGCCAGGCCGTGCAGGACTTCGTCCCGCAACCGCGGCCCGCGTTCGACCCGAACGATCCGCACCGCAACCGGAACCTGGCCGCGAACGTGACGGAGTCCTTGCTCCAGGTCGCCGACCACTCCCACCTGCCGCTGGACGGACGGCCGGTGGCCGCGAAAACCGGGACCCACCAGTACGGCAACGGTGACAGCGCCGACAACGAGAAGGCCTGGACGGTGGGCTACACCCCGCAGATCTCCACCGCTGTGTCGATGAGCGCGGGAGACGCGCAGCACCCGGTGCTACCGGTGCGGGACGCCAACGGCGCCCCCGTCTTCGGCAGTGGCCTCCCCGGACACATCTGGCAGCAATTCATGAACGCCTACCTCGCCGGCAAGCCCGTCCAGCCCTTCACCAGCGCCGAACCGATCGGACAGTTCTACCCACCGCCGCCACCCCCGCCAGCCGCTCCGCCACCACCACCCGCGCCCCCCGCGCCCGGTCCGCCATTCCCCGAGCCTGGTCCGCCACCGAAGCCGCACGGGCACCCGAGGCACGGTCACGGCGGCGGATGATGCGGAGGTCGTGAGGGCGAAGAGTTCCCGAACAAGATGCATGCCAACTCGCGGAGCACGGC
>NZ_JAQGLA010000083.1 GCF_027853915.1 Saccharopolyspora oryzae | reverse complement strand
GCTGCACGCGCTTGGCAGCGCGCGATTTCGCACCGCAGAGCTGCGTGCTGCTCAGCGGAGCGGTGCGGTTTTACCGGTTTATGCCCGCGCAAGTGGGAACCGGCAGTTGCCGGGAATGCCACTGTCGCTGGTGGTGGGCCGTGCTCGGGTCGACCAGATGCGGATCTCCACGACCGCTGATCGATCGGAGGTCCGATGTTCAGTTCACGGCGCACCGCGGCCACAATCGCGGCCGCGGCCTGCCTCCTGCTGATACCCGCAGCCCAAGCGGGCGTCTCGGCCGCCCCTGACGACCCGGCCGCCACCCCAGCGGCCACCGCCGGCGGCACCGCGGTCTACACCGTGCCGGACACCGACAGCCGCACCAGGACCGAGATCAACCGCATCGGCGCGCAGATCCTGTCCGTCGCCGGGAACTCGGCCACCGTCGAGGCGACCCCCGAACAGGCCGAGGAGCTCCGGGCCGCCGGGTTCGCGCTCCAGAAGCAGCAGGACGCCATCAGCGCGCTCGACCAGCTCAACCTCGGTCGGCAGGCCGGTCCCGGCACCTCCGCCTTCCCGCCGGACGACCAGGGCTACCACGACTTCGACGAGGTCAACCAGGTCCTGGACCAGACCGTCGCCGACCACGGCGACATCGCGGCGAAGTCCAGCGTCGGCAAGTCCTTCGAAGGTCGCGACATCCCGGTGCTGAAGATCAGCGGGAACGCCGGGCAGGACGAGGCCGAGCCCGAGGTGCTGTTCAGCTGCAACCAGCACGCGAGGGAGCACCTGACCACCGAGATGTGCCTGCGCATCATCAACCGGTTCACCGACGGGTACGCCTCCGACCCGGCCATCAAGGAGATCGTCGACAGCCGCGAGATCTGGATCGTGCCGGTCTCCAACCCGGACGGCTCCACCTACGACGTCGAGTCCGGGGAGTACCAGGGCTGGCGGAAGAACCGGCAGGACACCGGCACCGACACCAACCGCAACTGGGACTACCAGTGGGGCTGCTGCGGCGGCTCCAGCGACGACCCGAACGACGAGACCTACCGCGGCAGCGCGCCCTTCTCCTCACCTGAGGCCGGCGAGCTCGCCCGGTTCGTCGACTCCCGCGTGGTCGACGGAGTGCAGCAGATCAAGGCGCACATCGACTTCCACACCTTCTCCGAACTCGTGCTCTGGCCCTACGGCTACACCGATGCCGACACCGCCGAGGGCATGACGCAGGAGGAGTACGACCGGTTCGTGCGGGTCGGCACCGAGATGGCGCAGACCAACGGCTACACCCCGGAGCAGTCCAGCGACCTCTACGTCACCGACGGCAGCGTCAACGACTGGATGTGGGGCAAGCACAAGATCCTCTCCTTCACCTTCGAGATGTACCCCTCCAGCGGCGGCATCGACGGCTTCTACCCGCCCGACGAGGTGATCGAGCGGGAAACCCAGCGCAACGACGCGGCGGTCGACATCCTGCTGCGCGAAGCCGGGGCCTGACCCGCGGGTCGGCGGCCCGCTCAGGTATCAATGAGCGGGCCGTCGACATCCACAACGGGAGGGCAGATGACCGACGAGCGAGTCGCGGTGGTGACCGGTGCCGGATCCGGTGTCGGCCGGGAGATCGCGCGAGCACTGCTCGACGCCGGTTACCGGGTGGCGCTGGCCGGGCGACGCCTCGAACCGCTGCGGGAAACCGCGCAAGGATCACCGGCGGCGCTCGCCGTGCCCACCGACGTCGGCGACCCCGAGTCGGTCGCCGCGCTGTTCGACGGGGTGCGCGAGCAGTGGGGCCGCGTTGACCTGCTGGTCAACAACGCGGGCACCTTCGGCCCCGCCGGATCCGTCGGCGAGCTGCCGCACGAGGACTGGCAGGACGTCGTGCAGATCAACCTGACCGGCTCGTTCCTCTGCGCCCAGCACGCCTTCCGCATCATGAAGGACCAGCAGCCGCAGGGCGGGCGGATCATCAACAACGGGTCGATCTCCGCGCACAGCCCGCGGCCGCGCAGCGTCGCCTACACCGCGACCAAGCACGCCATCACCGGCCTGACCAAGTCGATCTCGCTGGACGGCCGCCCGTACGACATCGCCTGCGGGCAGATCGACATCGGCAACGCCGCCACCGACATGACCGCAGGCATCGCCACCGGGGCAGCGCAGGCCGACGGCACCACCCGTCCCGAGCCGACCTTCGACGCGCGGCACGTCGCCGAAGCCGTGCTGTACATGGCGGGACTGCCGTTGTCGGCGAACGTCCAGTTCCTGACCATCACCGCCACCGCGATGCCGTTCATCGGACGCGGCTAGGCCTCCTGCCACGCCTTGGCCAGCAGCTCGTAGGAGCGCACCCGGTCGAGGTGGGCGTGGGTCATCGTGGTGACCACCAGCTCGTCCGCGCCGGTCGCGTCGCGCAGCGCCGCCAAACCGCGTGCGACGGTTTCCGGTGCGCCCACGAACTGCGTGTCCACCCGGTCGGCGACCAGCGCCCGCTGCTCGTCGGTCCACGCGAACGCGGCTGCCTCCGCCGGGGTGGGGAACGGGATCGCACCCGCCCCGGTGCGGATGCTGTGCACCCAACGCGCGTACGGGGCGGCGAGTTCGCGGGCCGCCTCATCGGTGTCGGCCACCAGCACGTCCGCCGACACCACCACGTACGGGCGCTTCAACCTGGTCGACGCGGTGAAGTCGCGGCGGTAGGCCGACACCGACTCCAGCACGGTGGACGGGTTGACGTGGTAGTTCGCCGCGAACGGCAAGCCCAGCGCGCCTGCCGCGGCGGAGCTCTCCCCGGCGCTGGAGCCCAGGATCCACACGTCCAGGTCCGCGCCCTCGGCGGGATTGGCGGTCAGCGGCTCGCCGCGGTCGTCGCGGGAGCTGCCGGTGAGGTACTGCAGGATCCGGCCGACCTGCGTGCGGTAGTCCAGCTCCTCCGCCGGGCTGCCGACCCTCCGCTGCTGCTCGGCGATGCGGGCGAGGAGCTGCTCGGACTTGGCCAGTCCGCGCGGTTTCGGCGGGATCAGCAGTCCGTCGACGACCTCCGGCCGCGACACCGGTCCCGGTTCGGCGAAGCGCCGGGCGAGGTCCTCGCTCCGGTTCGGGGCGACGCGGCCGAGACCGAGGTCCACCCGGTCCGGGTGCAGCTGGGCGACCGTGCCGAACTGCTCGGCCACCACCAGCGGCGAGTGCTGACCCAGCAGCACCGCCGCCGAA
The DNA here is from genome assembly GCF_027853915.1 of Saccharopolyspora oryzae. Taxonomy (GTDB): domain Bacteria; phylum Actinomycetota; class Actinomycetes; order Mycobacteriales; family Pseudonocardiaceae; genus Saccharopolyspora; species Saccharopolyspora oryzae. The sequence continues at coordinate 26,131 of NZ_JAQGLA010000083.1, read as the reverse complement.
CCGACCCGGATCTGATTGGTGGCCCCGGCGATCAGTGCGATCAGCACGGCGGGGGCCGCTGAGGCGACGCCGGGCGTGAGGTGGTGCTCGGCGACCCAATAGCGCTGGTAGCCGAGCTGTTCGGCTCTTCGCGCCAAGTCGATGGTGTTGTGCAGCGCATCCGCGGCGGTGTGCCCCGACGGGATCGGGGCGAGGTCCAGGACCGAGAGCGGGGTGGGCATCAGCGCGACCTCCGATCATTCCGGGGCAGACCGAGGTTGTCGCGCAACGTGCCGCCCGGGTATTCCGCGCGGTACACGCCGCGCTCCTGGAGCAGCGGCACCACGGTGTCCGCGAACTCGTCGAGGCCTCCGGGCGTCAGGTGCGGGACGAGGATGAACCCGTCGCAGGCGTCCTCCTGCACGAACCGGTCCATCTCCGCCGCCACGCTCGACGCGGTGCCGACGAACGACTGGCGCGCCGTCACCTCGATGATCAGCTCCCGGATGGACAACTGCTTGGCCTCGGCCAGTTCGCGCCACTCGCGGGCGGTGGCCACCGGATCGCGGTGCCGGCGCACGCTGGCGCGCCCCTTGGCGATGGTGTTCTCGCCCGGCACCGGGTCGAACGCGGGCAGCGGACCGTCCGGGTCGAGGTCGCTGAGGTCGCGGTTCCACAGCTGCTCCAGGAACCGGATCGCGGTCTGCCCGCTGACCTGCTGGTAGCGGATGTGCGCGGCGCGCTCCTGGGCTTCGGCGCCGGTGTCGCCGAGCACCACGGTCGTCGCCGGGAACACCAGCAGCTCCTCCCGGGACCGCCCGTGCGCGGGCAGCCGGCGCTTGACGTCGGCGTAGAAGTCCTTGCCCGCCTGGAGGGTTCCGTGCCCGGTGAAGATCGCATCGGCGGCGGAGGCGGCGAACTCCCGGCCGGCGTCGGAATCCCCGGCCTGGAAGATCACCGGCCGCCCCTGCGGGCTGCGCGGCACGTTGAACCGGCCGGCGATGTCGAACTGCGCGTCGCGGTGCGCGAACGAACCGGCGCGCGGATCGGTGAGGAAGGTGCCGGTCTCCTTGTCCGCGACGATCTCGTCGCCGCGCCAGGAGTCGAACAGCTCCCACGCGGTGCGCAGGAACTGCTCGGCGCGCTCGTAGCGCTGCTCCTCCGGCAGGAACCCGCCGCGCCGGAAGTTCTGGCCGGTGAAGGCGTCCCACGAGGTCACCACGTTCCAGGCGGACCGCCCGCCGGAGAGGTGGTCGAGGCTGGCGAACTGCCGCGCCACCTCGTAGGGCTCGTTGAACGTCGAGTTGATCGTGCCGGCCAGCCCCAGGTGCTCGGTGACGGCGGCCAGCCCGGCCAGCACGGTGAAGGTGTCGGGGCGGCCCACCACGTCGAGGTCGTAGATCTCGCCGCCCTGCTCCCGCAGCCGCAGTCCCTCGGCCAGGAACAGGAAGTCGAACTTGGCGCGCTCGGCGGTGCGGGCGAGGTGCTCGAACGAGGAGAACTCGATCTGGCTCAACGACCGCGGATCGCTCCACACGGTGGTGTTGTTGACGCCGGGGAAGTGGGCGGCGAGGTGGATCTGCTTGCTCACGGACGTCCTCCAGCTGTGGCGTAACGGCTGGCCGGGCGGGGGAATCCGAGCCGCCCACGCAGCGAATCGTTGTCGTAGGAGGTGCGGAACAGTTCACGTCGTTGCAGCTCCGGGACCAGTTCGCGGGTGATCGCGGTCAGGTCCTCGGGGATCGCCGCAGGGCGCAGCCGGAAGCCGGAAAGCCCTGCCGCGGCCCAGTCCTGCAGCCGGTCGGCGAGTTCGGCGGCGGTGCCGGTGAACACCGGAGCGTCCGATGTGGACTCCGCGCCGTCGAGCTCGTCCAGCTGGGCCTTCCGGTCGGCCGCGTCCGGTCCGAGGAACACCACGAGGTCGCCGAACACGTGCAGCCGGTCCTGCACCCGGCCGGCCGCGGCCTGTTCGGCGCGGATGCGGGACTCGACGAGCGCAGCGTGCTCGGCGTCGTGGGGAGTGGTGAACACGACGTCGGCCGCGCGGGCGGCGAAGCGGTGCCCGGCCGCGTCGGTCGCCAGCGCGGTGACCAGCGGCTGGCCCTGCGGAGGTCGGGGAGTGATCGACGGTCCCTTGACGTCGAACCACTTCCCGGTGAAGTCGATGTAGTGCAGCTTGTTGCGGTCGATGAACCGGCCGGTGGCCACGTCCCGGATCTCCGCGCCGTCCTCCCAGCTGTCCCACAACCGGCGCACCACCTCGACGTAGTCGGCGGCCTCGTCGAACAGCTCGGCGGCGCGCACCTCGCGGCGGCCGAAGTGCGCGGATTCGCTGCGCAGCGCGGACACCTTCGGCTGCCAGCCCGCCCGTCCGGTGCTGATGTAGTCGAGGCTGGCGACGGCTTTGGAGATGTGGAACGGCTCGGTGTGGGTGACCACGGCGCTGGGCACCAGGCCGATCCGCTCGGTCCGGGGCGCCACGCGGGCGGCGATCAGTCCCGCGTCGAGCCGTCCGCGCACCTGGTCGGTGCGGTCATCGGGACCGTCGTCGCGGCTGGATTGCGGACCGAGGGCGTCTTCGAAGGTGATGAAGTCGAGCAGTCCGCGCTCGGCCTCCTGCGCGAGATCGACCCAGTACCCGGCGGTGAACAGCTCGGCGGGGCGGGCTTGCGGTCGCCGCCAGGCAGCGGGGTGCCAGCCCGCTCCGTCGAGCGCTACCGCGAGGTGCAATTCGGGAGGTGCCATGTGCAGGTCGTCCTTCCTGCGGGCGTGAACCACCACGGACACAATTCGTCCACAGTGGATGAAAGAGGGGAGGTGCGCGGCGTCAGCGCCGCGGACAGGCGGCGGAGATGATCCGGAGGAGATCCACGTGGTCCCGGGTGACCAGCTGAACCGGCTGCGCCATACCTGCCACGCTAGAATCGAATTCGGCGGAGCGTCAACGAAACCCCGTTGCCGCCCACGATGTGGGCGCGCCTCACCGCAGTGCGATGACGGCACTTCCAGCGGGCAGCACCCGGCCGATCACGGGAGCACCGGGCACCTCACCGGCCACCAGCAGCCCGCCGGAGGTCTGCGCGTCGGCGAGCAGCAGCTGGTCCTCGTCGGAGGCCGTGCCGACGTCGAGGTGCGGCCGGACCCAGTCCAGGTTCCGCCGCGTCCCGCCGCTGACGAAACCGGCGCGCACCGCATCCCGTGCGCCGTCGAGGTAGGGCACGGCAGCGACGTCGATCTCCGCGGAAGCACCTGAAGCGCGCATCATCTTGAACAGGTGCCCGAGCAGCCCGAACCCGGTGACGTCGGTGGCGCACACCGCGCCCGCCCGCAGCGCCGCGGCGGCCGCGTCCCGGTTGAGCGTCGTCATCGCTTCGACGGCCTGCGGGAAGCGTTGCCCGGTGCGCTTGTGGCGGGTGTTGAGCACGCCGATGCCCAGCGGTTTGGTCAGCGACAGCGGCCGGCCGGGACGCGCGGTGTCGTTGCGCAGCAACCGGTCCGGATCGACCAGCCCGGTCACCGCCAAGCCGTACTTCGGTTCGGGATCGTCGATGCTGTGCCCACCTCCGATGTGGCACCCGGCCTCCGCCGCGACCTCGCAGCCGCCGCGCAGCACCTCCGCGGCCAGCTCGAACGGCAGGACTTCGCGGGGCCAGCCGAGCAGGTTCACCGCGACGATCGGCGTGCCGCCCATCGCGTACACATCAGACATCGCGTTGGCCGCCGCGATGCGCCCCCAGTCGCGCGGATCGTCCACGACCGGGGTGAAGAAGTCAGTGGTGGCCACGACCCCGGGTCCGCCGTTCGCGCGCACCACTGCGGCGTCATCACCGGTGGCGAGACCGACCAGAAGTTGCGCACCGGGGTTGGGGACATCGGTCACCACCCCGCCCAGCACCGCTTCCAGCTCGCCCGGCGGGATCTTGCACGCGCACCCGCCGCCGTGCGCGTACTGGGTCAGGCGAATCGGCTCCGAGCCGGTCATACCGGGCATTAGAGCACCGGTGGCGGGTGAGCACAGCGGAGGCGCCTCGCACCATAGGATGACGAGCGTGCCGTTCGTGAAGAGTGCCGACCAAGCCGAGATCTACTACGAAGCGCACGGCAGCGGGGAACCGCTGGTGCTGCTCAGCGGGCAGGCCAACACCCACCACTGGTGGGACCGCGTGCGCGCCGACTTCGAGGCCGAGCACCAGGTGATCGTGCTGGACTACCTGGGCACGGGGGAGAGCGACAAGCCCGCCGACGCCGAGTACAGCGTCCGCCGCTTCGCCACCGACGTGATCAGCGTCCTCGACGAGCTCGGCATCGCCCGCGCGCACGTCTACGGCACCTCGATGGGCGGGAAGGTCGCCCAGTGGCTGGCGATCGACTACCCGGACCGCGTCGGTGCGCTGGCCCTCGGCTGCACCTCGGTCGGCGGCGTGCACGGGCTGAAAGCCGCCCCGGAGATCACCCGCGCACTGGCCCAGCCGTCGGTCGAAGCCGCCCGAGAGGCCCTGATCGACCTGATGTACAGCCCGGAGTGGGTGCGCGAGCACCCCGGCCCGTACGGGACCCTCGGCGGCCGGATGCCCAGCCACGCCCGCCGCGCGCACCTGCGCGCCAGCAACGGCCACGACAGCTGGGCGGTGCTGGACCAGGTCACGGCGCCGACGCTGGTCCTGCACGGCACCGACGACCGGTTCAGCCCGGTCGACAACGCGGTGATCCTCGCCAACCGCATCCCCGGCGCCGAAGTGCACTACCTGGAAGGGGCCAGGCACGCCTACTTCGAGGAGCAGCGCGAGGAAGCCTCCGGCGCGGTGCTGGACTTCCTCGCGGCGCACCCGATCGACTAGTCGCGCGGTTCCGGGTAGGTCTCGGGCAGGCCGAAGGCGGGGAACACACTGACGTCGAAGAACGCGACCGCGTGCCGGACCGCGTCGCCGTCGAGTTCCAGGACCTGCAGGTGGAACGGCCGGAACACGTCGTCGGGCCCGCGCATGTAGACGCCGAACGCCACCTGGCCGTTGGCCCGGGCCGGCAGCAACCGCAGGTCGTCGGACTTGGCCGGGCAGTGGAGGTCGACGAGCCGGCCGATCTGCTCGGCGCCGCGCACCCAGGTGGTGAACGGCGGCATCTCCCAGATCGCCTCAGCGGTGAACAGCTGCACGATGGCGGAGATGTCCTTGGCCTCGAACGCGGTCACGTAGCGGTCCAGCAGCTGCCGCTGCTCCGCGGTCAGCGGCTCGGGCCTGTCGTCCTGCGAGGGCTTGACCTCGGCGAGCTGCGCGCGGGCGCGCTGCAGGATGCTGTTGACCGCCGCCGTGCTGACGCCCATCGCCTCGGCGACCTCGGCGGCCTTCCACTTGAGCACGTCGCGCAGCACCAGCACCGCGCGCTGCCGGGCGGGCAGGTGCTGGAGGGCGGCGATGAACGCCAGCCGGGTGCTCTCCCGGGTGCTGACGATGGTGGCCGGATCGGTCGGGTCCTCGGCGATCGCCGAGTCCGGGATCGGCTCCAGCCAGGTGATCTCGGGCCGCTCCACCAGCTCGTCGCGGGGGATCTCGCTCGGGCCGCCGAGCCCGGTCGGCAGCGGGCGGCGCTTGCGGTTCTCCAACGCGGTCAGGCAGGCGGTCGTGGCGATCTTGTACAGCCAGGTGCGCAGCGACGAGCGGCCTTCGAACCGGTCGTAGGCCCGCCACGCGCGAAGGTAGGTCTCCTGCACCAGGTCTTCGGCGTCGTGGAGCGACCCGAGCATCCGGTAGCAGTGCGCGAGCAGCTCGCGCCGGTACGGATCCGCCGCGGTGGTGAAGTCCTCGACGGCCATGGTGGCGCTCATGGCGGCCCCCTTTCGGCTGCTCTTGCTGCGACTCTAGGACGGCGCCGGATGCGTTGGCGAGACCGGCACGGTCGCTGGAACAGTAAACGGGGGCACCGACAGCAATGGCCGGAACGCCTCAGCTGCGGCCCTCGCGCCAGTAGCCCATGAAGGCCACGGACTGCTTCGGGATGCCGTAGTCGCTGACCAGCATCCGGCGCAGTCGCTTGATCACGCCCGCCTCGCCGGCCAGCCAGCCGTAGAGGCGGCTCGGCGCGGTGTCCTCAGCGGGGACTTCCCAGAGCGCCTCGGTGTCCACGTCGATGTCGTCCAGCTCGGCGGAGCCGGGGGAGCACCGCGGCTGCAGCTCGGCGAGCGCCGCGGCGACGCCTTCCTCCAGCAGCTTGCCGTGTGGGGCGCCGGTGCAGCGGGCGAACCACCGCACGTCGACCCCGGCGGGAACCGCCCAGTCCTGGCGGTCCATCTCCTCGGGAACTTCGAGGCAGACGACACCGCGGGCGCACCGGGGCAGGTTCTCGACGATCGCGGCGACCGCGGGCACTGCCGTCTCGTCACCGGCCAGGACCAGGTGGCTGGCCGACTCCGGCGGCGCCCACTCGCAGCCCCACGGGCGCCCGCAGCCGGGGCGGTCCGGGCCGAGCAGCCCGATCTGCTGGCCGGGGCGGGCGGTGGCGGCCCAGTTGGAGGCGGGGCCGCCGTGCCCGTCGGTGGTGCCGTGCAGCACGAAGTCGACGTCGAGCTCGGCGGGGCCGGAGGGGGAGGGGCGGAAGGCGCGGACCGTGTAGGTGCGCAGCGTCGGGCGGATCTCGTCGGGCTGCGCCAGCCACCGCTGGTACCAGTCCGGGCCGTCCGGGAAGTCCGCGACCGTGCGGCCGGGCTGCGGCAGGACCAGCTTGATCCGCTGGTCGTCACCGCCGGCGCCGAAACCGCGCAGGCATTCGGCGCTGAAGGTGATCCGGACGAAGCTGGGGCCGAGCCGCTGGACCCGCGTCACGTCGACGGGGAACAGCCGGTAGTCCGGCCGGAGCTGCGCGGTCTGCGTACCTGCCATCCGAAAACCTCCCGAGATCAGCTGCTAGGTTAGCCTAGCCTTACAGATTTCGGGAGGTTGGTGTGCGTCACAAGATTCGGGCCGGGGCCGCGTTAGCGCTGGCAGCGGGCGTCTTGGCAGGGTGCGGCTCGAACGCGCCGGAAGGGCAGGGGGGAGGTGCGTGGTCCTACACCGATGACCGCGGGACCGTCGTCAACGTCGACCACCGCCCGGAGCGGATCATCGCGCAGGTCTCCGCGGCCGGTGCGCTGAACGACTTCGGCGTGCCGGTCGCAGGCACGTTCGGTCCGCTGGTGCGCGAGGACGGCTCGACCGAGCCGGAGGCGGGCAGCGTCGACCCGAGCAAGGTCACCGACGTCACCGGTGCCGGCTACGGCGAGGTGAACCTGGAGCGCTTGGCCTCGCTGAAGCCCGACCTGCTGGTCAGCGGCAAGTACGCGGAGTACCCCGGCCTGTGGCACCTGGTGCAGGACCAGGAGGACGCGGTCAAGAAGGTCGTGCCGACCCTCGGCGTCCAGCAGTCCGGCATCGCGCTGCCCGAGGCGATCGGCAAGTACAAGGAGCTGGCCCGCGCGCTCGGCGCCGACGTCGACTCGGCGAAGGTGAAGGCCGACGAGGAGGCGTTCAACGCCGCCTCCCAGCGCCTGCGCGACATCGGGGCGCGGATGCGCGCCGAGAACAAGACGATCCTGGCCGTCGGCGGCACCAAGGAGGAGTACTTCGTGGTGGTTCCCGAGCGGAACCCCGACCTCGACTACTACGTCAAGGAGCTCGGCCTGCCGATCACCACGCCGAAGAACCCCGACGTCGCGGGCGGCGGCTACTTCGAGCGGCTGTCCTGGGAGAACGCCAACGCCTACCCCGGCGACATCCTGCTCTGGGACGCCCGGTCGGCGTCGATGAAGCCGGAGGAGATGAAGGCGAACCCGGTCTTCGCCGCGCACCCGGCCGCCGCCGCGAACCGCTTCGCCGAGTGGGACGCGGTCGCGCCGATGAGCTACGCCAGCTACGCGAAGATCATGAACAAGCTCGCCGACCAGCTGGAGGCGAACCTGCGCTGAGGGGAGTCAGCGCGGAGCGAGGAGCTCCCCCGTCGGCTTCGGTCGGCAGGGGAGCTCTTCCGTTGACCGATCTGCTCGCGGTCAGTTCTTGGGGTCGTCGTTCGGCTTGTCGACGGCCGACGGCTTGGCCGCTTCCTCGTCGGCCTTCATGCCGCGCGCCTCGGCCTTGAGCACGCGCGCCGACTGGCCGAGCGAGCGGGCCATCTGGGGCAGCTTCGCCGAACCGAACAGCAGCACGACCGCGGCGATCACGATCAGCCAGTGCCAGGCACTGAGCGAACCCATGGGTAACTCCTCGCTGTCCGACCACCTGGAATCCAGCTCAGGCGGCCTCCGGTTGCGCCTTCCGCGAGTCTACCCACGTCCGGGTGGTGCTCATGCTTCGGTCGCCCCCGGAAAAACCTTGGGTAGCCTCGGCGACGGCCGTCCCGCGGTGGCTCGGCCGCTCGACTGGGTGAGGAGAGATCCGGTGACCGGTGGTGACCGATCTGGTTTCGGCCACGACGACCGCACGATGCCGATCGCTCGGGTGCGCTCGGCGCCCGCTCGGCGTCGGTGGTGGGCCGGCGCTCGTGTCGCGGTCGCGCTGGCGTCGACCGTGGTGTTCGTGTTCAGCGGCTACTTGTGGAGCACGTTCGGCCGCCTGCAGGGCGGCTTGTCGACCAGCGACGTGACCTCGGGTGCGGGCCAGGACGGCGCGGTGGACATCCTGCTGGTCGGGCTGGACGGGCGCACGGACGCGCAGGGCAACGCGCTGCCGGAGGAGATGCTGCGCGAGCTGCGGACCGGCGACAGCGGTTCCAGCCTGACCGACACGCTGATCCTGCTGCACATCCCGCAGGACCGCTCCCGCGCGGTCGCGTACTCGCTGCCCCGCGACTCCTACGTCTCGATCCCGGACGGCCACGGCGAGCACAAGATCAACTCCGCGTACGGGCGGGGCAAGGCCGACGCGCGCACCGCGCTGCAGGCCGAGGGCGTGACCGACCCCGCCGAGCTGGAGCGCCGGTCCAACGACGCGGGCCGAAAGCTGCTGGTGCGCACCGTCGAACAGCTCACCGGCGTCAACGTCGACCACTACGCCGAGGTCAACCTGCTCGGCTTCTACCAGCTCACGCAGGCGATCGGCGGCGTCGAGGTGTGCCTGAACAACGCCGTGGACGACCCGTTCTCCGGTGCTCACTTCCCGGCCGGGCACCAGACGATCTCCGGGGGCGACGCGCTGGCCTTCGTCCGGCAGCGGCACGGCCTGCCGCGCGGCGACCTGGACCGGGTGCAGCGGCAGCAGGCGTTCATGGCCGGACTCGCGCGGTCGGTGCTGTCCACCGGGACCCTGGCCAACCCGGCCAAGCTGAACGGCATGTTCGACTCGGTGCAGCAGGCCGTGGTGCTCGACCAGGGGCTGGACGTGCTCTCCTTCGCCGGGCAGCTGCAGGGCCTGGCCGGCGGCAACATCAGCTTCGACACCATCCCGGTCGAGGACCCCGAGTACGACACCCCGCACGACGGGATGGCGGTCAAGGTCAACCCGCGCAAGGTGCAGCTGATGATCCAGCGGGTCAACGAGGGGCTGCCCGCCGAGCCGCCGCGGCCCGGCGGTCTGGACACCAGCGTGGTGGACGTGCACAACGGTGCGGGCGTCACCGGACTGGCCTCCCGCGTCCAGGACGAGCTCGACTCCGAGGGCATCCCGGTCGGCAACGTGGGCAACAGCGCCGGAACCGCCACCTCGCGTGTGCTGTTCACGCCAGGCAACGACGAGGCCGCCCGCTTCGTCGCCGAACACCTCGGCGGCCTGCCCATCGAAGCCGACCCGTCGTTGAGCGGCGGGCGCATCAGCGTCGTCCTCGGCCACGACTACCACGGGCCCGGCGCCCAGCACCTCGCCGCCGGACCGCGGCTGCAGCTGGACGGCCCTGCCCGGCAGGCGCCCGCGCCGCAGGGCGAGAACACCATCACCGCCGACGGGATCCCCTGCGTGAACTGAGCGGGGTTGCGGTTACAGAACTTCCGGAAGTTCCGATAGGTCCGCAACCGAGACGGCGCGCGCCGCGCGGGGGATGATCACCCACCAACCCGGTCGATGCGAGATCGGGGTCACAGTGAGGTGATGATGCGCAAGGTGAAAGTGGCGCTGGCAGTGCTGGGGGCAGCACTGCTGGTGTTCCTGGTGCCGCCCTTGGCGGGCACCGGGCGGGACGACGCAGCAGGGGCCCAGATCCGCGGCATGCGGGTCATGGTGCCCAACACCCCCGGCGGTGGCTACGACATCACGGCGCGGACCGCGGTGAAGGCCATCGAGGACACCGGGCTGAACGGACCGACCGAGGTCTTCAACCTGCCCGGCGCCGGCGGCACCGTCGGACTGGGCCGGCTGGTCAACGAAGCGGGCAACGGCGCGCTGGTGATGTCGATGGGTCTCGGCGTGGTGGGGTCGGTGTACACCAACCACTCGCCGGTGTCGCTGCAGGACACCACGGCGATCGCGAAGCTGACCGAGGAATCCGACGTCATCGTGGTGGCCAAGGGCTCGCCGTACCGCAACATCGGCGAGCTGCTCCAGGCCTGGAAGGCCGACCCGGGTGCGGTCCCGGTCGGCGGCGGTTCGTCCCCGGGCGGACCGGACCACCTGGCGCCGATGCTGACCGCGCGGGCGATCGGCCTGCCGGCCAAGGACGTCAACTACGTGCCCTTCGACGGCGGCGGTGAGCTGATGGCCTCGGTGCTGGGCAGCAAGGTCGCCTTCGGCGTGTCCGGGATCGGTGAGACCCGCGACCAGATCGCCGCGGGCGAGCTGCGGGCGCTGGCGGTGACCGGCCCCGAACGCGTGCCGGGCATCGACGCGCCGACCCTGAAGGAGTCCGGTGTGGACGTCACCTTCACCAACTGGCGCGGCATCGTCGCACCGCCGGGCATCACCGACAAGGAGCGCGAGCGGTTGATCGGGCTGTTCACCCGGCTGCACGACTCCGAGCAGTGGCGCGAGGCGATGCGGCTCAACGGGTGGTCGGACGCCTTCCAGACCGGTGACGAGTTCGGCGCCTTCCTGAAGGCGGAGAACGACCGGGTGGCGTCGGTCCTCAAGGAACTGGGGGCCGCATGAGTTCCACTGTGGACACCAAGGGCGCGGAGGCCGGGTCCCCGCGCCAGAGCTGGTGGAAGTCGCACTCCGAGCTGGGCCTGTGCGCCCTGCTGCTCGTGGTCGGCGTGCTGGTGCTGGTCGATGCGATCAACATCCCGACCGACTTCGCGCAGCGCGGCCCGGTGGGGCCGAAGGCGGTGCCGGTCGTGGTCGGCACGCTGCTCCTGCTGGTCGCGCTGCTGCTGGTCCGCGACGTGCTGCGCGGCGGCCGCGGTGAGGCCGAAGGCGGCGAGGACGTCGACCTGGACGCGCCGACCGACTGGCGCACGCTGCTGATGTTGTCCGGGTTCTTCCTGCTCAACGCCGCGCTGGTGAACGTGATCGGTTTCCCGGCGTCATCGGCGATCCTGTTCTGGGGCGCGGCCTACTCGCTGGGCAGCCGCAACTTCGTGCGCGATCCGCTGATCGCCGCGGGCATCGCGGTGGTCACCTGGTTGGCGTTCAACAACCTGCTCGGCGTCCCGTTGCCCGGCGGCCCGCTGATGGGGGTGCTGTAACCGATGGATCTGTCCAACCTCCTAGCGGGTTTTGGCACCGCGCTGACCCCGGAACACCTGCTGTTCGCCGCGATCGGCGTGCTTCTCGGCACCGCCGTGGGCGTGCTGCCGGGCATCGGCCCGGCGATGGCGGTGGCGCTGCTGCTGCCGGTGACCTACGCGCTGGACCCCACCGGTGCGTTCATCATGTTCGCCGGCATCTACTTCGGCGGTATGTTCGGCGGCTCGACCACCTCGATCCTGCTCAACACCCCCGGTGAGAGCGCGGCGGTGGTGGTGGCCATCGAAGGCAACAAGATGGCCAAGAGCGGACGCGGGGCGCAAGCCCTGGCCGCGGCGGCGATCGGCCACTTCATCGGTGGTCTGATCGGCCTGGTCCTGCTGGTGCTGCTGGCACCGGTCATCGCGGGCTACGCGGTCAACATCGGCGCCCCGGACTACTTCGCGTTCATGGTGCTGGCCTTCGCCGCGACCTCCACGGTGCTGGGCAGCTCGCGGATCCGCGGGTTCGCCTCGCTGCTGATCGGCCTGACCATCGGACTGGTCGGCCTGGACCAGATGAGCGGCCAGGCCAGGTTGACCTTCGGTGCGCTCCAGCTGGCCGACGGCATCGACGTGGTGATCGTGGCGGTCGGCCTGTTCGCCGTCGGCGAGTCGCTGTGGGTCGCCGCGCACCTGCGCCACACCCAGGAGAAGCCGATCCCGGTCGGTCGCCCCTGGCTGGGCAAGGCGGACCTGCGGCGCGCCTGGAAGCCGTGGCTGCGCGGACCGCTGATCGGTTTCCCGTTCGGTGCGATCCCCGCCGGTGGCGCGGAAGTCCCGACGTTCCTGTCCTACACCGTGGAGAAGCAGCTCTCGCGCAAGACCGGTGCTTGGGGCAAGGGGGCGATCGAGGGCGTCGCCGGACCGGAGGCGACCGCGACGTCGAGCGCCGCGGGCACCATGGTCACGATGCTCACCCTGGGCCTGCCGACCACCTCGGTGGCCGCGGTCATGCTGGCGGCGTTCCAGCAGTACGGCATCCAGCCCGGACCGCTGCTGTTCCAGCGCGAGGCGGACCTGGTGTGGACGCTGATCGCGAGCATGTTCGTGGGCCTGGTGCTGCTGCTGGTCATCAACCTGCCGCTGGCCCCGGTGTGGGCGAAGCTGCTGCAGGTCCCGCGCCCGTACCTGTACGCGGGGATCCTGCTGTTCGCCAGCGTCGGCGCTTACGCGGTCGGCGGCAACGCGCTGGACCTGGTGCTGCTGTTCATCATCGGGGCGATCGGGTTCGCGATGCGCCGCTACGGGCTGCCGGTGCTGCCGGCCATCATCGGCGTCATCCTCGGCCCGGCCGCGGAGCTGCAGATGCGCCGAGCGCTGCAGATCAGCGACGGATCCCTGACGGGCCTGGTGAACTCGCCGATCGCGATCACCATCTACTTGATCATCGCGGTCCTGCTGACCTGGCCCCTGTGGAGCAAGTTCGTCAACCGCTCGAAGAGCAACACCGAGGAGACCATCGACGCCTGACATCGAAGTCCGAGGGGCGGGGGCGGGTCGCCGCGACCCCCCCCCGCCCCTCGGGTGTTCCTGGGGTGCACGCAGCGTGCGTTAACGTGGACTGCGCGCGATCTTTCCGGTGATCTCGAAATGGGGGAGTGGTCCAGGTGCAGGCGCGGGCGGAGAGGTTCATGGACCGGCACGAAGTCCTGAGCCAAATGCGTGATCATCTGCGCAAATGCCGGGGCGACGGGCACATCTGCCGCATGCAGGTGCACGGCATGCCCGGGGTGGGGACATCGAGCCTGGTGCGGGAGTTCGCTGAACGGCAGCGGGATTTCTTCGACGGCCAGCCAATTTGGCTCTACGGCCAGCAGGTCGACGGGAACTCGGTGGCAGAGACGTTCCTGCTGCGGCAGGCATTGCTCAACCTGGGGGTTCCGGAGACAGAGCTGGCCGCCACCCGTGAAGGTCTCAAGGCGGCGTACCACCAACGGCTGAGCAAACTGCAAAAGCTGATCGTGGTCGATGGTCTGGTGCGGTCTGACCTGCTGAAAGACCTGGTTCCGGAAAACTCGCCGGAATCGGCGATCGTGGTGATCGCACACGAGCTGTCCCGTTCGCTGATCCCAGCTGGGTTCGAACGGTACTGGGTGAAGAAGCTGCCGGATGAGGAAGCGGTGGACCTGTTCCGCTATCACCTCCGCGAAACGGCTGCCGAAATCGACGACTCCGCGGTCGAGGAGCTCGCGAGTCTTTGCCGGGGTATCCCACTGCTGATCGAGGTCGTGGCGGCTCAACTGGTCGGGCGCGCCGTGCTCGCCGGACCCCTGCTCAACAAGCTGAGAGAATCGAGTTCCGCTCTGCTGCGATTCGACGACGAGGCGCGCATTCCCTCGTTTCTCGAGGTGGCTTACAAAGAACTCCCCAAAGAGTTGCGACGCGCCTACCGGCGGTGTGCCCTGATCCCCGGTTCGTCCTTCTCCGCTGATGCCGCAGCCGTCGTGCTGGGTTCGAGTGCGGATGACGCCGCGATCGTGCTGCACGACCTGGTCGACCAAAACCTGCTGATCAGTGACGGGGAGCGCTTCGATTTCCACGATCTCGTCCGGATCGATGCGCAGGAGAAGGCAAATCGGGAGGACGGTGCTCAACTCTGCCGCGAGCTGAAAGCGGAGCTCGTGACGTGGTTCGTGGGTGAGGCCAACCCGCGAGACCGGGCGCTGTCCGACCGGTGGCGAGCCGGGCCGCTGTTCGACCAGATCCCCGAGCCGGAGTTCGAGGTCACGCGCGACGAGGCCTTGGACTGGTTCGCCGCGGAGCTGTCCAACCTGCTGGCTTGCGTGCGGGAAGCACCTGCTCTGGGGCGGGGCGAGGCAGCCGTCCAACTCGCGGTCCTGCTGTTCAAGTACCTGCACTACCACCACCACTACGACGTCTGGCTCGAAGTGCACGACATCGCGCTGGACGTCGCGACCGACCGGGCTGCCCGGATGCAGCTGCACCAGCAGCGCGGAGCCGGTCACCTCGCGGTCGGCGAACTCGACCGCGCGGAGGTGGACTTCGCCGAGTTCAGCCGCATCGCGCACGAGATCGGTGACAAGCACGGCCAGCAGAGCTCTTACGAGTGGATCGGCAAGCTCAAGGCCAAGCGAGGTGATCTTCGGGGCGCACTGCAAGACTACGCGCTTTCCTGGGAGGTGGTCGAGGAAGCCACCGCGGAGGAGATCAGTCCGGAGCAGCAGGAGCGGATGTTCGCGCTGATCAGCCTGCAACGAGCGAGGGCGTTCGGGAAGCTCGGCGACCGGGAGCGCGCGGAGCAGCACGTCAGCCGTGCGCTGGAGTACTTCGGCGAGGGGACGAAGGAACCCGATAACCGGGCGAAGTGCTTGCACACCAGGGGAAGGGTCCGCGCTGGGGTGGGAGCACGCGCGGACCTGTCAGCCGCTGCGGAACTGTTCCGGAGCGAAGGTGCCGTGAAGCTGCTGGCCGATGTTCTGGTCGACCTCGGCGATGCGGCCGCCGAGGACGGTGATGCGGCCGCAGTGGTCGAGTCGTACGAGGAAGCCTTGGTGCTGTACGAGAAGATCGGCGATACCAAGGTGGACGAGGTGAAGGCCAAGCTCGAGGAATCAGGTCACTGATCGTCCGTCGCGATCACGACGTCGCGTCGGCGCGCAGACACCCCCAGAGCGAATCGCGGCGGGATCGCCGACCAGTCCCGATCCTCTTCCGACCACAGGTGGACGGCTGCCGCTGCGGCCACGACGTCCAGTGCGGTCGCTGCCAGCCGCCTGCCGTCGCGGTTCTGCATCCAGCACTGCTCGCCGGTGGTGGCGACGGCGAGCTGACAAGCGGGGAACGCGGCCAGAGTCCGCGCGAGGGCATCGTCGACCTCATCGGTCAGGTCAACCTCGTGGATCACGACGGCGGCCGAATTGCGAACGTCGCGCTGCGGATGAGTGCTCCGCACCACCAGGAACCGGTCCGGAGAAACGGGTTTGCGCCCTCGGCGGAGGTTCACGTCGGCAGGCCACCGGGTCAGCTGCACGTCGGCCCCGCGCCACTCACCGCTGATCCACCACGCGCGGACGACGTCTCGCTCCGGTGCCAGAGCTCGGGCTGGATATACCGGAACGGGCGCGGAGCCGGGCGGCTCCGGCAGCCGCATGATGCGGTAGCAGGATCGTCTGAGGTGCTGCGCGGATTCGTCTGGAACCGAACTGGTCAACTGCTCGACCTCGCGGAACTGATCAGCGCTGTGCTGCTGGACCGCTTCGTGGAGTTGGACCGCCAGACCGACGCGCATGTCCAAACGTGATGCGGCCGCACCGAATGCGGCCACCGCTGAACCGGCCGCGACCTCGGATTCGGGGAACGTGGCCAGCAGCGTGGGCTTTCCGAGCGCGGCCGAATACCCCGTCACGGCGCCGTGATCGCCGATCGTCACGTCGGCGGCGATGATGGCTTGTTGCCAACCTTCGGCGGGCGGGATCAGTCGAAGACCCGAGCGCAGCGCTTTGCCGAGCCAATAGCGCAACTGCCAAGGGCCGTGCGCGTACCAGGTGTTCGGGTGCATGATGGCGGCGACGATGTGGTCGTCCGGAAGTTCCGCCAACAATTCGGCGATCAGATCGGGATGCTGGCCGAGCAGCGACTTGTCGCCCCACGTGGACGAGACCGCGACTACTGTCGAGCTCTCATCGGCGCCCAGTGCCCGGCGGTACCTGAACCGTTCCGGGAGGCTCGCCCGCAAGCGGTCGAAGCAGGGATCACCCGCGACGACAGCTGCTGGCAGTGCTTGCGGAGTCGTCGCTGCGAGCCGGTCGAGCTGTTCGTGGTGGGAGAGCACGATGGCCTTCGGAACGACTGAACCACCTCGGACCAGCCACTCCGGCGACAAGCCGTAGACGGAGTGATTCTGTGATTCTGTGATTCTGTGATTCTGTGATTCTGTGATTCTGTGATTCTGTGATTCTGTGATTGGCGTATTTAGTGTAGCCCATTCCGTGTGAAAGCGTGATCAGTGGCGCGTTCAATTCATGCAAATCGCCGCTGTTGTGCACGGAAATGGCCAGGTCGAACTTCGTGCTGACCGCCTGCGACCAGTCGATCCGGACCGCTCCGTGTTCGTGCAGGGTGTGCTCGACGTCGGAGTCGATGGCGGAGGCTCGCGGGAAGGTGAACACCACCTGCACGCGGTGGTCGGAGTCGAAGATCGGCAGGATGTCGGCGAGCCGGTTCCACGCGGTCAGGGTGTGGACGACCACGAGGACGGTCCGCAGCGGGTGCACTGTGGACCACCGCGGGCCGTCGGGGCCGACGGGCACCTTGACCCAGGGTGAAGCCGACACGCAATTTCTCCTGTGGGGGCGTTTCCGGTCCGATTCTACCGTTCGGATCCGGCCTGGCAGTGAGGCCGGTAGCGTGCCGAGGCATGGGGTCAACACCTGCCTACATCACCGCCTTGGTCGCGTTCCTCGGCCCGCTGGGAGCGCTCGCGGGTGTCTGGTTGACGGCTGCACGGACCGACAGGCGATTCGTCCAGGAGCGCGACGACCGGAGATTCGAGAAGGCGAAAGAGCTGCAGCAGGAGAGGTTCGCCAAGTTCCTGGTACCCGCTCGCCAGCTGACCTCGTCGCTCGACTCCCCGGATCCGGTGCTGGAGTCCTTGCGGGAAGCGGCAGCGCACGTCGAACTCCACGAGCAGGACCTCGCCGACGGGCCGCTGCAGGAGGTCTTGACCGCGGCGGACCGGTTGTTGCTCGTGCGGCAGCGCAACGGTGCGGCGAGCCAGGTGGTGGTCGAAGCCGGCCTCGAGTACCGGAATGCGGTCGAGGCTGCGCGGAGTTCGATGAAGGAACTCCTGCGTGCGGCTTGATCAGGTCTGATCCGCCAACGCTGCGCGGAGGGTGGCTGTGGTGGCTTTCGGGTTGTCGACGTTCATGAGGTGGCCGGCGTCGGGGACCTCCCGGTATGTCGCGCTGGGGAGCGATTCGAGGAGGATGTCGGCCGCTTTGCGGGGGCAGAGCGCGTCGTCGGCCGCGCCGATCACCGTCACCGGGCACTTGATCGCCGCCAGGTCGGGGGTCAGCGGGTTCTCGCGGAGCCCGGCCATCGCCGTTGCCGCGTTGGCGTAGCCGGCGCCGTCGCCGATCGCCGCGGCGCGGAGCGCGACCTGCTCGTCAAGGTCCACTGTGGAATGGGAGATCATCGCCGCGGTGTCCTCGCGGAGCGACCGCAAGGCGGCGGCGGGGTCCGTGGCAGCTTCCTCGGCCCGCTGCCGGAAGAAGTCCGCTGCTGCTCGGCTCACCACCGACGACGTGCCCATGACGACCGCGCCGGTGACCAGGTCGGGGCGTTCCGCTGCGGCGGCGAGGACCACCGTGCCGCCCATCGAGAAGCCCACGCACACCGCTGGCCCGGAGATCTCGGACAGGAACGCCAGCAGGTCGTCGCGCAGTTGCGCCAGGGTGCCGTCGGCGGCGCCGAGGGTGCTCGCGCCGTGGCCGCGCACGTCGTAGGCGTAGGTGCGGCGGTCGGTGAACTCCTCCTGCTGGCGCTGCCAGCTGCGGTGGTCCTGGCCCAGGCCGTGCACGAACACCACGGCCGGTCCCGAGCCGCCTGCGCTGTAGTGCGTCTGGATGCCGTTCAGCGCGGTCGTCGCGGTCTGCAAGCTCGATCAACTCCCCGGTGCCGGTTGCTGTGATCGATTCTGCGTTCCGCGACGGCCCCGGTCCAGCGCTCGGCCGGTGGTCGCCGCGTTCGGGGCTGCTGATCAGCGGTGGTCGCGCAGGAACGCCAGGACGATCTCGGCGATCTCGCCGGGGGTTTCGAAGACCATGCCGTGGCTGGCGTCGACCTCCTGGACCTCCAGGGCGGGCTGGTCGGCGACGAGCAGGGCGAGGTCGCGCCGAAGGCCGTCCTGCAACGCCTGCACGAGGTCGGTGAACTCTGGCGGGAATCCGGCCGCTCGCGTGGCCAGGACGAGCAGGAACGGGCTGCCGAGCTTGCCGAACACCGGCAGCGCGTCGAGGAATTCCGGGGATCGGCGCAGCGATTCGAGCAGTTCCCGGCCTGGCCGCACCCGCGTCCGGCCGTCGTGGACCTGCCAGCCGCGACGGGTCAGCTCGATCCAGTGCTCGACGTCGAGCCCGGCCTGCGCCGCGAAGGCGCGTTGCTGCTCCAACACGGCGTTGGCCTGTTCGGTGCTCATCGATTGCCCCGCTGCCGCGGTCTGCGCTTCGAAGACCTCGCGCAAGCGGTCGAGCTGGGCGTGCAGCCGTTCGCTCGGCAGGCCCGCGTAGTTCTCCGGGTGGGTGAGCGCCGCGCGGTGGCCGTCGAGGCTGATCGCGGCCGGGCAGTCGGGGTGCCGGAGCGCCCACAGCGCGGCGACCACGCCGCCCAGCGAGTGCCCGACGACGGACGGGCGGGACAGCTCGAAGTGCTCGACGACCGCTTCGAGGTCGTCGAGCACCGCGTCCCACGTCCACGGCCCATCGCCGGAGTGCCCGTGGCCGCGCAGGTCCACCGAGATCACCCGGTGATCAGCGGTGAGCAGCGGCGCGAAGTGCTTCCACGCCAACAGGTTTCCGCCCGCACCGTGCAGCAGCAGGACCGCGGGCCCGTTCCCGCCGTGGTCGTGGGCGGCGATGCGTGCAGTGGCGGAATCGATCAGGACGTCGTTCACCTGGTACCTCCGGAGATCTGGGCGAGTCGCGCGCGGATCGACGTGGTGCGCACGCCGCCGTCCGGGTGGCGATCGAGCTTCCCGCGCCCGACCAGGTCGTGCACGCCCTGCCGGGTGATGCCCAGGATCGCCCCCGCGGTGGAGAAGGACACGTGGTCGGTGCCGGGATGGCCGATGCGGCGCGCGACGACCCGTCCGAGAGGGGTGCGCCACCAGCGATCCGGCGGATCGAACGGGCTGTCGCTGGGGAAGAGCGCGGCCAGCACTCGTGCGCAGGTGTGCACGGCGGCCTGCTCGTCGGAGCCGAGCATCGTCGCGGCCCACTTCGCGGCGTCCTGTTCGACCTGTCGTTGCAGTTCTGCGGTCGC
The DNA here is from genome assembly GCF_027853915.1 of Saccharopolyspora oryzae. GTDB lineage: Bacteria > Actinomycetota > Actinomycetes > Mycobacteriales > Pseudonocardiaceae > Saccharopolyspora > Saccharopolyspora oryzae. Next base: position 6,540 of record NZ_JAQGLA010000083.1, on the reverse strand, counting down.
CGCATCGGATTCGAGCAGGATGCTCAACGGGTCGAGCAGTCGAGCGGTCACGAGCCGACGCAGCTCTTCGGTCAGCTCTGCTCGTTCGTCCGGCATCACGGCTCCTCCCGGCTACTTGACGGAGGATAGCAAGTACTTGTCATGCTGCGTCAAGTAGTCGGGGTGGCCGCGGAAGTCCGGGGAGCTGGTCGGGTCAAGGGGAAAGGGCGCTGCGGACGTCGTCGGGCATCGGGGTCTTCTTCTTGGAGACCGGATCGACGAACACGTGCCGGACTTCACCGTCGGCGACGAGGCGGCCGTCGCGGTGGAACTGCGGCGCGACGACCAGGCTGGTGGTGCCCAGGTGGGAGATCGGCAGGGAGATGTCGATCTCGTCGTCGAACTGGGCGGGCTCCCGGTAGCGCAGCCGCGTTTCGGCGACGACGAGGTCCACGCCGCGCTCCACCAGCTCCTGCCAGGACCCGAGCCGGGCGCGGAACAGCTCGATGACGGCCACGTCGTAGAAGAACAGGTAGTGCGCGTTGAACACCACGCCCTGCTGATCGCACTCGCTGTACCGGACGCGGATCCGGTGGGTGAAGGCAGTGCTCATGCGGTGCGGTTCTGGCCGCGGACCTGCAACGACGCGAGCAGCTTCGCGGTGGCCTGCTCGATCTCGTCGACCGCCTGGTCGAACGCCTCGGCGTTGTGCGCGGCGGGCTGGCGGAAGCCGGAGATCTTGCGGACGTACTGCAACGCGGCCGCGCGGACGTCACCCTCGGTGACCTCGTCGGCGTAGGGCGGGCGAAGGGTCTTGATGCTGCGGCACATGGGCGCTTCCTGGGTGGGTTTCCCCAGCTCCTGCCGGGGCGATGGCCGACGGACGAGGACGGCCCGCAGGCCGCTCAAGCCATGCTAGCCACGACACCCCGCGCGTGTGGTCGAACAGCGCAGGCGGGGGCGAACCGCTGCCAGGGCGAGGAGCGTCGGGGACAAGTCTGCGCGCAGTGCTCAGCGACGTGCGTTCCAGGACAAGGTCTGAGCGCGGCATTCCGGCGAGAATCGGCGCGTGCGACGGAGGAGCGAACAGATGCGCAGCTCAAGGCGGTCGCAGTGCCGAAGGTGATCAGCGGTTGATGACGGTGGCCGCGCGGCCCGCCCGGCCCGGTGCTGGCGCGGAACGACGCCGCGCGGTTTAGATTCCAAGTGATCTGTCGAGGTCGAAGGAGGGCGCATGACCGCATCGTCACAGGTCACCGGCCCCCGGGTCGGGGCCGCCCTGCCTCCGGTCGCGTTCGCGACCGAATCGGTGCTCGCCTGGCAGCGGGTGGTGTCGTCCTCCTTCGTGCCGCTGGTCGTCGACGACCTCAGCGACGGCCGGTTCGCGGGCACCATACGCGGCCGGGTCATCGGCGACGTGTTCTTCTCCCGGCTGCGGGTCACGCCGCACGAGGTGCACCGCACCCCGGCGCTCATCGACGTCTCCGAACGCCTGTTCTACAAGATCACCTTGATGCTGGCCGGCACCGGCGAACTGGTGCAGGACAACCGGACGGCGCTGATGCTGCCGGGCAGCATCAGCGTCTACGACACCGCACGCCCCTACTCGCTCCGCTTCGCCGACCCGGTCGACACGGTGGTGATCATGTTCCCGCGCGACCTGATCGACCCCAGCCCCGATCACGTCCGCGCCATCACCGCGATCTCCCTGGGCGCAGAGGAAAGCCTGACCAGGATCGTCACCCCGCTCCTGACCGAGATCTCCAGCGATTTCGCCTCGCTGGAGGGCCCCGCGGCCGCGCGGGTGGTGCACACCGCCGTGGAGCTGATCTCCGCGCTGCTGAGCACCGCCGCACTCGCCCGCGCCACCGAGGGCGACCGGGAGCGGCTGTCGCTGATGCTGCGGATCCGGGAGCACATCCTGGACAACCTCGGCGACAGCGAGCTGAACCCGGACAGCATCGCCCGCGCGGTCTACATCTCCACCCGGCACCTGCACGTGCTGTTCCACCGGCAAGGCACCACCGTTTCGGCGTGGATCCGGGAGCAGCGGATCGAGGCCATCCGCCGCGAGCTCAGCGACCCGATGCACGCGCACCGGTCCATCGCCGAGATCGCGGCCTGCTGGGGCTATCCGGACGCCTCGCACTTCTCGCGCACCTTCCGCCAGCACGTCGGCATGGCTCCCAGCGGGTTTCGCCGCGCCGCGCTGGAGGACGCCCGGCACGGCGAAACCCGGCGGTCGAAGCTCGTGCCCGATCAGCGCGCGACGATCGGGTAGTCGATCACGACCGCGCCACCGGTGGCGTAGTTGGGCACATCGTCCTGCACGGCCTTGCCCTGCGGCGAGGACATCGCTGCGGCCAGCGCCTCGGCGTCGGCGAAGTCGGCTTCGAATACCGCGAAGTACGGGCTCCCCGGTTCGGCGCGCACATCCAGGCTGTAGCGCCAGTCCAGCATGCCCGGAAGCTGCGCGGCCAGCGGCAGGTGGGTGCTCTCGTAGTAGGACTTGAACGCCACCGGATCGGTCGGATGCGGGTAGAGGACCACGAGCTTGTGCATCAGATCGCCTTCCTGCCGGTGGGGTCGCTGCCGATCCCGGCGTGCCGGGCGATCGCCGCGTCCACCCGTTCCGGCGTGGCCACCATGTCACCGTTGCGATGCGGGTAGCTGAAGTTCTCGGTGAACTCGTCGCACAGCGTGCGCATCTGGGCCATCGCTCCGAGCAGCTTCTGCAGGTGCGGTGGAGACGGCGTGGAAATCATGGTGTTCACCCAGGTGCTGAGCCCGTCGACGCGTTCCCGCCGGCGCAGTGCGACCTTCTGCGCGAAGCGCTCGTCGACCACGCCGTCCTCGATGATGGCGTCCGCGGCCACCTGGGCCTCGAACGAGGCGGAGTTGGCGCCCTGACCGGTGACCGGGTCGACCGTGCAGTGCGCGTCGCCCAGCGCCAGCACCACGGTGCCGTCCTCGAGCAGCCGGTAGTCCTCGCGCACGACCGGCCGGACCGCGCCCTGCAGGATGTCGCCGGGACGCATCAGCTTGAACCGGGACTGGTCGATGCGCTCGTAGACCGTCGGGTGGTGCTCCTTGAGCTTCTCCAGCACCAGGTTGCGGTAGGCGTCGGGATCGTCGGATTCCTTCTGCGTCATCAGGACTTCCAGATCACCGCCCGGGACGTTCTCGCACAGCAGCGCGCTGGCCCAGCCGTCGAAGGTCGTGATCGGCAGGTCCAGCAGTTCACCGTGACCGGGGGAGATGCTCATCGTCACCGCGCGCGGTTCGGTCTGCGCCACGCCGTCCCAGAAACCCACTGCCAAGTGCCGTTGCGGCCTGGCGTAGGGGGAGACGTCCGGGCGTTCGCCGAAGTACTCGGCGAACGAGCGCTTCCCGGCCGCGACCACGATCAGGTCGTGCCGGCGGGCCAGCTGCTCGAAATCAGGTGGTTCGACCGAGCGCTGCTCGATGGTGCCGCCGCGCTCCTCGTACTCGGCCATCAGCCGCGGCAGGTAGATCCGGTAGTCGAGCACCCGGGAGGGCCGCAGGAAGTCCCCGCGGAACACCGGCGGGCCGCCCGGCACGTTGAGGTGGTGGAAGTGGGCCTGGCAGCCGTACTTCTCGGTCGGCCAGAAGTTCACCCCCATCGCGCTCTCGCGGGCGATCGTCGGGGCGTGGTGCGAGACGCTGTTCTGCGGTGGTCCCGAAGCCACCTGCTCGGCGGTCTGGTTGGTGTAGATCCGGGTGGGAACTCCGGCCTGCTGGAGCAGCAGCGCGAGGTGCAGGCCCGCGGTGCCGGCTCCGATGATCCCGATGTCTGGCATCTGCGTCTCCTCGTTGAGGCGTGCGCCGGTCAGGGCGCCGACGTCCATCGGCGCGGTCATCGTCACTCGCTCGGACCTCGGGGCGGTAGCTCGTCGGGCCGACGTTCGCTGTGGTGCAGGAGCCCTGCACTGGCTGTCAACTCCCGCCACCAGACGGAGCCGAACCGGATCCGGGGCGCGTCGAATCCAGCCTGGCAGTCGCGCGCTGTCCCACGGCTGCACGAGTCTGTGCAACCACCGCACAGGCCTCTGAACACCGCGTTCGTCCGTTGCCCCGCGTTCCGGCCGATCCCTAACGTCGTCGGCACCTTCCCGCCGTGCCCGGGTGGCCGGCGGCCACGACGACGTGACGCAGGAGCGATCGCCGATGACCGCAACCGATGAGATCCGCCGGCTGTCCACCGAGTCCCGGCGCCGGCTGCCGGCGCAGCAGTTCCGCGGCTGCCTGGGCCGGTTCGCCACCGGAGTCGCGGTGGTCACCTTCGACGGCCTCGACGGCACCGGCGCGACGAAACGGCATGGCCTGACGGTGAATTCGTTCACCTCGGTCTCGATGGACCCACCGCTCGTGCTGGTCGCGATCCAGCGATCCGTCCGCGCGCACGGGCTGCTGGCCGGCAGGCCGTTCACCGTCAACGTGCTCGGTGCCGAACAACGCGACGTGGCGATGCACTTCGCAGGCAAGCCCAACGTCGAGCCGGTCTGGACCGAAGGCGAGCACGCGCCCCGCCTCGCCAACGCAGCGGCGTGGTTCGAGTGCACCCCGTGGGCCCAGTACGACGGCGGTGATCACACGCTGTTCCTCGGGGGTGTCGAGAGCTTCGACCACCGCCGGGGCGACTGCCTGGGCTTCGTGGACGGCAGCTTCGTCACCATCGCGACCGCCACCGTCCGCTAGCGCTGCCGACCGGAGTGCGGTCTGCGCCGGTCGAAAACCACACGCGATGCCGAGCGGCGGTCTGTTACCGTCGTGCCGTGCGATTCCACTACTTCCTGTGAGAGCACCGGCCTCGGCGCTGGACGGCCATGAGCACGTCCGCGCTTGAGCACGCCGGTCGTTGAACGCACTTCTCTTCGGATCCCACCGCTGGCCCAGGGCTGCGCTTTGCCGTGCCGCGGGGGATCCGCTCTCGGAGGAAACATGTCCATCCGCACTGAACTACCTGCTCGCACGCGAGCGCACCTCACCGCCGCCGGAGTGCACCTCGTCCGCGGCGGGCGACCTGTCCTGACCGGTGTTGACCTGGCGGTCTCCGCCGGCGACCGGCTCGGCGTGGTGGGCGAGAACGGCACCGGCAAGACCACGCTGATCCGGGTGCTCGCCGGGGAGCTGACCGCGGACCGGGGCACCGTGCACCGGGTCGGCACCATCGGCGTCGCCGACCAGGAGATCCCGGTGACCCCGGCGCGCACCGTGGGCGATCTGATCGATCTCGAACTCGCCGAGGTGCGCCGCGTCCTGCACGACCTGGATGCGGCCGCCGACGCGCTGGTCGAGGGGTATCCGGGCGCTGACGAGCGCTACGCGGAAGCCTTGGCCGCGGCGGAGGTGCTGAACGCCTGGGACGCGGACCGCCAGGTCGAGATCTCGTTGGCCGCGCTCGGAGCGGTCGCGGACCGCGACCGGTCGCTCGCGACCCTGTCGGTGGGGCAGCGCTACCGGGTCCGGTTGGCCTGCCTGCTCGGCGCCGGGCACGACCTGCTGCTGCTCGACGAGCCCACCAACCACCTGGACTCCGGCGGGCTGGAGCACCTCACCGCGCGGCTGCGCGAGCACCCCGGCGCAGTGGTGCTGGTCAGCCACGACCGGGCGCTGCTCAAGGACGTGGTGACCGCGGTGCTCGATCTCGAACCCAGCAGGGACGGGCGCCCTCGCGTCTACGGCGGCGGGTACGCCGGATACCAGGAAGGTCACCAGGCCGAACGCGAGCGCTGGGAGCAGGAGCACCGCGCGCAGCAGCGCGAGCGCCAGCGGCTGGCCGACGACCTGTCGGCGGCGCAGAACCGCTTGTCCACCGGCTGGCGGCCGGACAAGGGAACCGGCAAGCACACCCGCGCCACCCGCGCACCGGGGCTCGTCCGCGCGGTTCACCGCAGGCAGGAAGACCTGGCCGCGCACCGCGTCGACGTGCCCGCACCACCGCTGCGGTTCCGGGTCCCGGAGCTGGGGGACATGCCGGGCGTGCCGCTGTTGCGCGCCGACGGCGTGACGCTGCACGGCCGGTTGGCGCAGTCCTGGTCCTTGCTCCTGCAGTCCTGGGACCGGCTGGTGATCACCGGTCGCAACGGGGCTGGGAAGTCGAGCCTGATGGCCGTGCTCGCCGGGGCGATCGAGCCGACGTCCGGTGTCGTGCAGCGCAAACCCGCGGCGCGGGTCGCGTGGCTGCCGCAGGAATCGCCGGTTCCCGCGCGGCGGACCGCGCACGAGGAGTACGAGGCGGCTGTCGCCGGGCTCGGCCCGTCGGGCGGGGTTGCGCTGTCGGAGCTCGGATTGCTGCCTTCCGCCGCGCTCGGCCGACCGGTCGCGGAGTTGTCGATCGGGCAGCAGCGCCGGCTGCAGCTGGCGATCGCGCTGGCCGCGCGCCCGCACGTCCTGCTGCTGGACGAGCCGACCAACCACCTGTCGGCGAGGCTCGTCGACGAGCTGACCGAGGCGCTGTCGGTGACCTCGGCGGCGGTCGTGATCGCCACCCACGACCGCCAGCTGCTGCGGGACACCGCGGACTGGCCGGCGCTGCGG
>NZ_JAQGLA010000082.1 GCF_027853915.1 Saccharopolyspora oryzae | reverse complement strand
TTATTAGCAACCCACGACCGTCACGAGCTGGTCCGGGCGGTCGGTTGTCGGCGGGGCGTGACAAGCTGGGGCGGTGACTGGTCCTCTGATGCTCGTCGACTCGGCCGGGTTGTGGTTCCGCTCGTACTACGCCCTGCCCGACTCGCTGACCGCACCGGACGGCACTCCGGTGAACTCCGTGCGCGGCTTCTGCGACATGCTCGCCAAGCTGATCACCGACCGGCGCCCGGCCCGGTTGGTCGCCTGCCTGGACAACGACTGGCGGCCGCAGTTCCGGGTGGACGCGCTGCCGTCCTACAAGGCGCACCGCGTGGCCGAGGACGACCCGGACGCCGAAGAGGTCCCGGACACCCTGTCCCCGCAGGTCCCGGTGATCCTCGAGGTGCTCGACGCGGCGGGGATCGCCACCGCCGAGGCCGAGGGCTACGAGGCCGACGACGTCATCGGCGCGCTGGCCGACCGCGAGGACCGCGACCCGGTGGAGGTCATCACCGGCGACCGCGACCTGTTCCAGCTGGTGCGCGCCGACCCCACCCCGGTGCGGGTGATCTACATCGGCGCCGGGCTGGCCAAGGCGCAGGACTTTGGGCCCGCCGAGCTCGCCGAGAAGTACGCGCTGTCCCCCGACCGGGCCGGTGACGACTACGCCGACATGGCGGTGCTGCGCGGCGACCCGTCGGACGGCCTGCCCGGTGTGGCGGGCATCGGCGAGAAGACGGCCGCGAAGCTGATCACCCAGTTCGGCTCCCTGGAAGCCCTGCTGGCCGCGGCCGAGAGCGGCGCCTCCGGCCTGACACCGCGCGTGCAGGGCAAGCTCGCCGACGCCGCCGACTACCTCGCCGCGGCACCATCGGTGGTCCGCGTGGTGCGCGACGCACCGGTGGTCATCGACCGCCCGGACCCGATGCCGAAGTCCGAAGTGGACGTCGACCGCCTGCGCGAGCTGCAGAAGACCTGGGGCCTGGGCGCCAGCATCGACCGGCTCATCACCGCCCTCGAACTCTGATCTCCCGTTTCCGAGCTCGTTTCGCGTGGCGGCGCGGGTGGCGGAACACCATGCGCTGCCACGCGGGAACGAGTTCGTCAGGCAGTTCTTCCACAGCGGTCCAGGCCCACCGGGTCGTGCGCGCAGAACACCTCGATCTGATCGCGGTGCGCGGTGACCAGGTCCCGCAGCCGGGCCTGGTTGCGCCGCCGCAGCGGACCGTCGACCTGCACCCGGTTCTGGAAGAAGCGCAGCGCCGGGGTGCAGTGCGGGCGGTCGGCCATCTCGCCGTGGTGGAAGAACGCGTCACCGGCGTGCAGCAGCCACTTGCCGTCGGACCGCCGCACCGCGACCGCGGTGTGGCCGCGGGTGTGACCGGGCAGCGGCAGGAGCAGGATCTCCGGCGGCAGCCCCGGCAGGTCGCGCACCGCCTCGAAGCCGAACCAGCGCTCCCCGTCGGCACTTCCGTGAACAGTCCACTTCGGACCGTGCTGGAACTGGTGCTGGAGGTAGCGATCCCCGTCCAGACCGCGCACCAGCGCTTGGTGCTCGACGTCGTGGACGTGCACCTGGGCGTGCGGGAAGTCCGGTAGCCCGCCCGCGTGGTCGAGATCGAGGTGGGTCACCACGATGTGCCGCACGTCCTCGGGCCTGAAACCCAGGCGCTCCACTTGGGACGCGGCAGTTTCCGCGATGTCGAGCACCGGCCGGGCCATCCGCAGCCGCTGCTTCATCAACTTCGCGTGCGTGGTGACGTCCGGAACGCCCATGCCGGTGTCGACGAGCACCAGCCCCTGCTCGGTCTCGATGAGCAGGCAGTGGCAGATCATGCGCGCGGTGCCGAACCGGCTCCCGCCCTCGTTGACCAGCCGACCGCCGAAGGGCCGCATGGTCCCGCAGTTGAGGTGGTGGATCCGCATCAGTTCTCCTCCGCCCGCGCGCTCTCCAGCAGCACGATCAGTTGTTCGCCCACCGTTCGCAGCGGTGTGACGTCCCGTTGCACCTTGCTCAGCAGCAGCGCGCCCTCGATCATCGACAACGCGACCACGGCGAGGTTTCCGGCCTGGTCAGCGGGAATTCCCCAGGAGCCGAACCCCTCGGCCAGCTGCTGCTGCCAGCCTTCGTAGGCGCCGTCGCACGCGTTGCGCACGTCCGCGCTTTCCGCGCAGGCCTCCAGCGCGACCGTGGCGACCGGGCATCCGCTGCGGTAGTCCGACTCGACGAGCACCTGCTCGAAATGGCCCAGGATCGCCGAGACCGCTTCGCGCGGCTCCGCCACGTCCGCCAGCACCAGCGCCAACAGCTCGCCCACGTGCTGCCCGGAAGCCGCGACCGCCTCGGCGGCGAGCTGCTGCTTGCCCCCGGGGAAGTGGAAGTACAGCGACCCCCTCGGCGCCGAGGACTCCGCGAGCACCTGGTTGACCCCGGTGCCGTGGTATCCCTGCTGGTTGAACAGCTCCATCGCGGTCTCGAGCATCTGCTGCCGCGTCTGCGCACCCTTCTTCACGCAGAAAATATGACAGTCGGTCTACATATTTTCAACCCTGTCCTCAACCGGACCAAAAAAGGTCGTGAGTGCGTAACAGTGTTCGAACACTGTTACGCACTCACGACCGTCAGCGCCGGATCAGAAGTCGGCGACGTTCAGGAGCGGTTCCTGGATGCCGTCCGGATCCTGGGCCGGCCAGATCCAGTCCTTGGTGCCCGCCTGCCGGATCGCCTGCTTGACCTGGTCGGGACTGGCTCCCGGGTTCGTCGCCTTGTACAGCGCCGCCGCGCCTGCCACGTGCGGGCTGGCCATCGACGTGCCCGAGATCGTGTTGTACCCGCCGCCCTTCCAGGTCGACAGGATGCACGTGCCCGGTGCGATGACGTCGACGTCCGGGCCGAAGTTGGAGTAGTCGGCGATGGTGTCGTCCTGGTCCGCGCGGCAGGTCGACTGCCCGAGACCACCTGGTTTGCCGTCGAAATCGGCCAACGCGCTGGCGGTGATCACCTCGTCGTAGGCGGCCGGCGTCGACTGCGCCGCATCGGCGGCATCGTTGCCCGCGGCCACCACGAAGGTCACGCCGGCCGAGACCGCGCGGCAGATCGCCTGGTGCTCGACGTCGCCGTCGGTCTTGCCGCAGTTGCCGTCATCCGAACCGGCGCCGCCGAGGCTCATGTTGGCGACCTCGATCTCGTCGGCGTGCGCGGCCACGTAGTCGATCCCGCAGACCACGTCCGACGTGCTGCCCGCGCCTGCGTCGTTGAGCACCTTCACCGGCCAGATCCGGGCGCCCGGCGCCATGCCGACCACGCCCTGGCCGTCGTCCAGCGCGCCGATGGTGCCTGCGACGTGGCTCCCGTGGCCGTTGCGGTCGTCCGGGTTCAGCCCGAGCAGCGAGCAGTTCTTCGCACCCGCCCGGTTGACGTTGAGGTCCGGGTGGTCGAGGTCGACCCCGGTGTCGATCACCGCCACGTCGACGTCGACCCGATCGTCCTTGCCGTCGATGACCGCCGTCCCGCTCAGGTCGGCGTCGGCGCGGTCCACCCCGGTCGGCGTGGTCTGCTCGGTGGCCCGGACCTCGCGGTCCGGCTGGATCCAGGCCACCGACGGATCCCGTTCGAGCCGGTTCTTGGCGGACTCGGTCATGACGGCCGAATAGCCCGATACCGCCGATCGGTAGATGTGGTCGACCGACACCCCGAGCTGGTCGGTGTGCAGACGGGAGAGCAGGTTCGAATCCGCGCCGTCCTTGAGGACGACGATGTAGCGGCCCGCCGCGCCGCTGTCGAATTCCGCTTGAGCTGGGATGGCGCTCGCCCCGATCAGGGCGAACGCCGCGATCGCCGTACCAATGCTCCGTCTCATCGGACCTCCTGGTGAGCCATCGCTCGACGACTCCGTCCGGCGCGGCGAACCCGCGCCGTGGTGCGGAGTAGTAAAAGCAGGAGGAACCGGGAAAGGGGAGAGCGCGAAGCGGAAGAGCACTCGAATGTCCGTACCTGGAAAGGAAACCCTGCTCCGTCTGGAGCAGACGCGACCAACCCGGAAGCGCAGACCTCGGAGCAGCAACCGCTTCTCCGTCAAGCATTTCCGGGCAGTCACTGCCACAACACGCGCAGCAGCGGTGATTTCCCGTGCGGCGGCGTTCCACCTCCGACGAGGCGTCCACCGGTGGAACGTCGCCGTCAGGTCAGAATCCGGTTCCGCACCAGGGAGTTTCGAGCGTGGCGAAAAGCCGGTCGGCGTCGGCGATCGCCGCCGGATCGCGCACCTCGACGCGACCGGCCGCCACCAGGGCCGACATCAGTTGATCACCCAGGTACAGCGCGCCGAGCGTCGCGACGTCGAGGCCGAGCTGCGGCTCAGCGGTGGACCGCTCGACCCCGTCCGGGCCGATGCGGTAGCACCCCGCGTTGTCCGGCAAGAACTCGTCCCGCACCTCGACCACGACCGGCTCCGCAGCGCCGAACGTCCGCGCCCGCAACGCCGCGAGCACGTCCACCAGGCGCACCCACAGGTCGTCCTCGACCTCGGTCACCGCGCACCGGCGGCGATCGGTCAGCCACCACTCCAGCGGATCGTCCAGCGGCCGGACGTGACCCACCACGCGATCGACCAGGTCCACGCCGAGCAGGAACCGCCACAGCTGCGCCGCCGCCGTCGCATCGGCGGTCTTCATGTCGTGGACGTCCAGCACGGCGAGCTCACCGCGCTTGGGCTCGTACACCGCGAAGCCGTCGTCCACGCCGTCCTCGCCGGTGTGCACCGCGATCAGGCAGCCGTCGCCGAGGTACTGCCGCATCCCCGACCACCACGCCTTGTCCCGACCGATCTGGCCCGGCCGGTCGATCCCGCACCGCTGGTAGATCTCCGGCAGCAGCGGTTCGGCCGCCTCCCAGTCCAGGACCCGCACCTCGCCGCCCCGCGGCGCGTCCTCCCGGAACACGACCCGCGCGCGCTCGAGCTCCACCTTCCGGTGCCGGCTCGCCACGCCGTAGCCGAACCGCTCGTAGATGGTGGCTTCCGAGGCGTGCAGCATCGCCACCGGTTCGCCGCGCTGCCGCACGTCGTCGAGCTGCGCCCGCATCAGCCCGCGCAGCACCCTGCGCCGGGTCCGGTCCGCACGCACACCGACCCCGGTCACCGCACCGGCCGGCACCCGCCCACCGGGCACCGCGAGCTCGTTGGTCGTGGCCATCGCCGTGCCGGCCAGCTCGCCGCCGTCGAAAGCCCCGTGCACCCGCCCGAGCTCGTAGCGGCCGCTGCCCCGCGGCCAGTCCTCGTCCTTGACCGGTGGGAGCAGCAATGCCCGCCGGAACAGGTCATGGCTCGCCCGGAATTCCGCCTCCGCCAGTGCGCGTACTTCGATCACACCGCGATTGTCCCGATCATCCCCTTCCGGGGCGACCGATTTTTCACTTCGGGTGGCCGACCTCGTACACGCCCTTGTCGGTCTTGACGGTCACGGTGACGGTCTTGGGCTGGGAGTTGATCTGCACCTGGCAGTCGAAGCGGTTGCCGACCTGCACCGCCTGCCCGCTCGGGCAGGACACCGAACCGACCCCGGGCAGCCCGTAGGAGGTCTTCAGCGTCTGCTCGACGCCCTTCTCGACGCTGGAGGCGTCGAACACCGAGCGCACGAACCAGCCCGGCACGACGAAGCCCAGCACCAGCACCACGACGACCACGAGCAGCCCGGCCCCGCCGAGCACCCACGGCAGCGCGGAGCGCTTCTTGCGCTGCGGCGGAGCACCGAAACCGCCCTGCTGCGGGAACTGCCCGCCCGGCTGCTGGTGCGGCTGCTGGTAGGGCGGCGGGATCTGCTGCCCGTAGCCGTACTGCGGCGGCTGCGGCGGTGGCTGCGGCGCGAAGCCCGGCTGCGGGTAGCCCGCCCCGCCCTGCGGCATCCCGGCGTTCGGGGGCTGCTGACCCCAGTGGGGGTAGCCCCCCGGCTGGGGCGGGCCGTAGGGGGACGACATCTGCACCTCCGGACGAAGTTCCTCGCGACGATCGCGCGCCGCGGGGAAATCCAACCACAACCACCCGACCGCCCGAATCGGCCGGGCGGCGCCAACGGGACCGATCAGACCGCACCGGCCGCGACCACGCCGCGGCGGATCGCGCTGACCGCCTTCGCCGCGGCCGCGCCCACCGGGTCGGACACCCCGACCACCTCGCGGATCTGGTCCAGCAGGTCGATGACCTGGCGGCACCAGCGCACGAAGTCGCCCGCCGACAGCTCGTGCCCGCTGGACTCGGCCGCCGTGAGCACCTTCTCCAACGACTCACCGCGCGCCCAGCGGAACACCGGCCAGGCGAAGCCCGCGTCCGGCTCGCGCGTGCGGTTGAGCTTGTGCCGCCGCTCGTCGTCCTCCAGCTCCGCCCACAGCTGCCAGGTGGCCTCCAGGGCGTCGCTGACCGACCCGTGCGGCACCTGCGGGGCGAGCCCCTCGCGCCGCGACTCGTACACCAGCGACGACACCACCGCGGCCAGCTCGGCCGGGCCGAGCCCGCGCCAGGTGCCGACCCGCAAGCACTCCGCGGCCAGCAGGTCGGACTCGCTGTAGAGCCGGGACAACCGCCGCCCGTGCTGGGTGACCTGGCTGTCCTCCCCCGCCTCGGCGGGCAGGTAGTCGCGTTCGGTCAGCAGTGCGACGATCTTGTCGAAGGCGCGGGCCAGCGAGTGCGTGGTCGCGGAGACCTTGCGCCGCAGGTTCTCGTTCTCCGTGCGCAGCCGCTCGTAGCGCTCCGCCCAGCGCGCGTGGGCCTCCCGCTCGTCGCAGCCGTGGCAGGGGTGCGCCTTCATCGCGCGCCGCAGCGCCGCCAGCTCCGCGTCGTCGGTGGCGTCCGAACGCCGCCTGCCGCGACCGCCGGACGGCGACAGCCCCGTGTTGCGCAGCGTCGAGGCCAGGTCGCGGCGGGACTTCGGGGACCGGGTGTCGACGTGCTTGGGCAGCTTGAGCTTGCCCAGCGGCTCCACCGGCGAGGTGAAGTCGGCGACCGACAGCCGCCCCGACCAGCGGTCCTCGGTGACCACCAGCGGTCGCGGCTCGCCCATCGGCTCCAGCCCCGGGTCGATGACCACCGCCAGCCCCTCCCGGCGTCCGGCCGGGATCGCGATCACGTCGCCCTTGCGCAGCTTCTCCAGCGACTTGGCCGCCTCCGCGCGCCGCGACTGCCGGTTCTGCCGGGCCAGGTGCTTCTCCCGCTCCGAGATCCGGCGGCGCAGCTGGAAGTACTCGTCGAAGTCGCCGAGGTGGCAGTGCCTCGACTCGGCGTAGCCGGCCAGCGCCTCGTTGTTGCGCTCCACCCGCCGCGACAGCCCCACCACCGACCGGTCTGCCTGGAACTGCGCGAAGGACTGCTCCAGCAGGTCCCGAGCCGCGTCCTGCCCGACGCGCTGCACCAGGTTGACGGCCATGTTGTAGCCGGGCCGGAACGAGGAGCGCAGCGGGTAGGTGCGGGTGGAGGCCAGACCGGCGACCTGCTTCGGGTCGACGCCGGGCTGCCAGACGACCACCGCGTGGCCCTCGACGTCGATGCCGCGCCGCCCCGCCCGGCCGGTGAGCTGCGTGTACTCGCCGGGGCTGAGGTCCACGTGCGACTCGCCGTTGAACTTCACCAGCCGCTCGAGCACCACCGTGCGGGCGGGCATGTTGATGCCCAGCGCCAGCGTCTCGGTGGCGAACACGGCCTTGACCAGACCGCGCACGAACAGCTCCTCGACGGTCTCCTTGAACGCCGGGAGCAGACCGGCGTGGTGCGCCGCGAGCCCGCGCTCCAGCGCCTCCCGCCACTCCCAGTAGCCCAGGACCGCCAGGTCGCTCTCCGGCAGGTTCGCGGTGTGCTCGTCGATCACCTCGCGGATCTCGGCGACCTCGGCATCGCTGGTCAACCGCAGCCCGGCCCGCACGCACTGGGAGACGGCCTGGTCGCAGCCGTTGCGGCTGAAGATGAACACGATCGCCGGCAGCAGCCCGGCGGCGTCCAGCCCGGTCAGCACCTCCACCCGCGACGGCGGGAAGAACCGGGGCGGGCGCGGACCCTTGCGCTTGCCGTTGTTGGGGCCACCGCGCCGGCCCCCGTAGGGCAGGTGCACGCGGGCCAGCTGCTGGGTGTGGCGCAGCAGGCCCGGGTTGATCTGCAGTTCGCGATCGGCCGTCTCCCCGCCGAACAGGTCGAACATCCGCGGCCCGACCAGCATGTGCTGCCACAGCGGCACCGGCCGGTGCTCGTCGACCACGATGGTGGTGTCGCCGCGCACCTCCTGCAGCCACTCGCCGAACTCCTCGGCGTTGCTCACCGTCGCCGACAGGCTCGCCACCTGCACGTGGTCGGGCAGGTGCAGGATCACTTCCTCCCACACCGCACCGCGGAACCGGTCGGCGAGGTAGTGCACCTCGTCCATCACCACGTAGCCCAGCTGCTCCAGGCTGCTGGATCCCGCGTAGAGCATGTTGCGCAGCACCTCGGTGGTCATCACGACCACCTGGGCGTCGCCGTTGATCGAGGTGTCGCCGGTCAGCAACCCGACCGCGTCGCTACCGTGCACCTCGCACAGGTCGGCGTACTTCTGGTTGGACAGCGCCTTGATCGGCGTGGTGTAGAAGCACTTGCGCCCCTCCTGCAACGCCAGGTGCACGGCGAACTCGCCGACGATGGTCTTGCCCGCCCCGGTCGGCGCGCACACCAGCACGCCGCGGCCGGCCTCCAACGCCTGGCACGCGGTGCGCTGGAAGGGATCGAGCTCGAAGGACTGCTGCCCGGCGAAGTCGGTCAACTTCGGGTGCACGCCCCGGTGGGAAGACCTGGCGAACGCCTCGGCCGGGGACAGCTCGGTTGGGTTGGAACGGCTTACGGCCACACCCCAAGGTTTTCACATCCCACCGACCACCGTCTCGGAGCCTGGCGCCAGGGACGAGGATCCGTGACCGTTTTCGCAGGTGGGCACCCGTGAGCACTTGGTGTCGCTATGGCAACTCAAAGTACTCACGGGCTCTGACCAGGCAAAACGTCAGCCCACGACCTTCAGCGCGTCGGGGGCGGAGCGGATGGTCAGGGGGAGGCGGGCTTGGGGTTCTCCGTCGGCGTAGGCCAGCCAGCCGTTGTCGCCGCCCAGGCGGATGCGGCGGGCTCGGAGCGTGGTGACCGCCGGGTGGTCCACGTGGCGGCCGGTGCGCAGGGTCGGGAGGATGCTGACGAAGTCGCGGCGGGACACCTCGCCGACCAGGGTCACGTCGAGCAGGCCGTCGGTCGGGTCGGCGTCCGGGCAGACCGGGATGCCGCCGCCGTAGCAGGCCGTGTTGCCCACCGCGACCAGCGTGGCGGCCAGCTCGGTGACGCCGGACTCGGTCTCCACCCGCAGCGGCATCGAGTGCAGCCCGATCAGCTCCCGCACCACCGCCAAGTCGTAGCGGCGCTGTCCGCGCGGCCAGCGCATCCGGTTCGCCCGCGCGTTGACCCTCGAGTCGAAGCCCGCGCACAGCACGGTCGCGAACCAGCCCGCGCCCGCCGTCTTGCCGAGGTCGATGCTCCGCTTCTCCCCCGCCTTCAGCGCCCGCGCGACGGACCGGGCGGCAGCGGTGGGATCGCGCGGGACGCCCAGTCCCCGCGCCAGGTCGTTGCCCGTGCCGGCCGGGATCAGGGCGAGCGCGGTGTCGGACTCGGCGCACGCCTGCACCGCCAGGTGCGCGATGCCGTCACCACCGACCACGGCGAGCACGTCGGCACCGTCGGCCACGGCTCGCTTCGCCGCGGCAGCGGCGCCACCTGCGTCGGTGGCGATCACCGTCCGGAGATCGCACACGGCGCGGAGGTGACCGACGATTTCGCCGACGACCGACGCGGAGAGCCGACCACCGGCCGCAGGATTGATCAACAGCACACAGCGCACGAGGCAAGATCCTCACCCACCCGACCCCGCCTTGGCCAGTGACTCGGGCGAAAAAGACGTGAGCGGCGATGGTCGCTCTAAGGACCATCGCCGCTCACGTCAGGCAGGAACGTCAGGTGACGTCGTCGTGTTTGGGCGTCTGGGACGGTTGCACGTCCAGTTCCGAGGCGCGGAAGTCGATCTGGGACGCCTCGTCGAGGCCGACCTCGGTCAAGCCCTGGGCCGCGAGCTTCTTGGCCTTGCGCTTGTCGTTGGACCGGCAGATGACCATCGCGATGGTGAACAGCAGGCACAGCGCCGCGGCCAGCGCGAGCATCGAGAACGGGTCCTGGCCCGGCGTCGCGATCGCGGCGAACACGAACAGCGCGAAGACGATGCCGCGCCACCAGCTCTTGAGCTTGTCGTAGCTGACGATCCCGGCGAGGTTGAGCATCACCAGCACCAGCGGCAGCTCGAAGCTGACGCCGAAGATCACCAGGAGGAGCAGCATGAAGCTGATGTACTTGCCGCCGCTGAGCGCGGTGAAGAACGCGTCCCCGCCGAACCCGGACATGAACGACAGCGCCACCGGCAGGATGTAGTACGCCAGCACCGCACCGGCCAGGAACAGCACGGTCGCGCAGCTGACGAACAGCCGGGCGAACTTGCGCTCCTTCGCGTACAGGCCGGGCGTGATGAACGCCCACAGCTGGTACAGCCACACCGGGCTGAACAGCACCGCACCGACCGCGACACCGACCTTGAGGGTCAGCATGAAGATCTCGAACGGCTCGGTCTGCAGCAGCTGGCAGGTCCCGTTCGGGCTCAACCGCTGGGTCACCGGCAGCTGGCAGTACGGCTCCAGCAGGAAATCGCTGAGCGTGGGCAACCCGAAGGCCGAGTTGGAGAACCACCAGACCCCGAAGATCGCGCCGACGACGACCGCCGCGATGGCAACGCCCAACCGGTACCGCAGCTCGTAGAGGTGATCGACGAGCGTCATGGTGCCGTCCGGGTTGTGCCTGCGGCCCCAGCGACGGCGCTCCTTGCGGAACGGGTTCAAGCGACGCAGTGGACTACCCACCGTGTTGTTTCCGTCCTCAGTCAGTTCTTGTCGTTGCGCTGCTTCTCGTCGACCGGGGACGGCGACGCAACCGGGGGCGTGCTGGACTCACCGGAGGTCAGCTCCGGCTTGGCCTTGTCCTCGTCAGCCTTCTTCGCGGCTTCCTCGTCGGCCTTCATGCCGCGGGCCTCCGCCTTGAAAACGCGCGCGGACTGGCCGAGCGAGCGGGCCATCTGCGGGAGCTTGGTGGCGCCGAAGAGCAGCACCAAGACCAAGACGATGAGGATCAGCTCCCAGCCACCTGGCAAACCCATCCGAACACAACCTTTCGTGATGTCCCTGCTGGGCGACATCGTACGCGCGGCAGGGCGGGACAAATAGGGCCGATTGCGGCGTCAGCTGCGGCGGCGTTCGGCGAACGCCACCTTGAGCCCGGCGACGCGCGCCTTCACCAGGCCGCTGCGGTCCGCGAGGTCGTGGGCGACCTGCCGCTGCACGGACTTGAACCGGTTCACCTCCCGGAGCGCCCGGACCAGCAGCACCACGAGCAGGACCAGACCTGCCCCCAGCAGCACAAAACTCCACACGTACGGCACCCGGTCACCGTATCGGGCTCAGGTGGACGGGAGGTGACGTGCCCGTGCCAACGCGTCTTCGGCACGTTGACGCACGTCACAGGCGAGATCATCGGGGCTGAGCACCCGCGCCTGACCGCCCAGCCCGAGCAGCAACCGGCTCATCCAGCTGCGGTCCGAGTAGCGCATCCGCACCCGCGCCCGCCCGTGCGGCAGTTCGACCAGCTCGTCCACCTGGTAGTACTCGGCGATCCAGCGCGCGTCGGGCTCCAGCTCCAGCTCCGCCACCGACTGGTCGGGGGCGGGCCGGAACAGCCCGGCGGAAACGTCGGTGGGCTCGGCCTCCGAGGGCGGCTGCGCCGGTTCGTCGAGCACCTCGACCTCGTCGATCCGGTCCAGCCGGAACATCCGCACGCCCTGCGCGCTGCGGCACCAGGCCTCCAGGTAGCTGCGCCCGTCGATGAGCAGCAGCCGCATCGGGTCCACGGTCCGCTCGCTGATCTCGTCGCGGGAGGCCGTGTAGTAGCGGATCCGCAGCGCCCTGCGCCGCGTCGTCGCGTCCTGCACGGAGCCGCGCACGCCCGACCGGACCGCGCCCTCGCGGCCTTCCAGCCCGACGACGACGCCGGACGGGCGGGCTTGCCCGACCGCGTTCTCCACCTTCGCCAGGGCCCGCTGGACCGCGTCGGTGTCGGTGATCCCCGGAGTCTCGGCCAGCGCCCGCAGCGCCACCAGCAGCGCGGTGGCCTCCGACGCGGTCAGCCGCAGCGGGCGCCGCATACCCGCGTCGTAGGTGACGGTGATCGAGTCGCTCTCGAAGGACAGGTCGATCAGGTCACCGGGCCCGTATCCCGGCAGCCCGCACATCCACAGCAGCTCCAGGTCCTTGCGCAGCTGCCGCTGGGTGACGCCGAAGTCGGCCGCGGCGTCGGCGATCGGGATGCCCGGCCGGCTCAGCAGGTAGGGCACCAGCGCCAGCAGGCGCGGCAGTCGTTCGGTCGCACTGGTCACGACTGCTCCCCCGCCTCGCCCTGGTCCACCACGTCCAAGTGGATCTCGTGGATCGTCTTGCGCAGCGTGTCCGGCTCCAGCACCGCCACGTCCGCCCCGTACCCGGCGAGCCAGCCGGCCGCCGACTCCGGGTAGCGCAGGTCGAGCTCCAGCACGTCGCCCCAGTCGCCGCCGAGCTCCATGCGGTCGACGACCTTCGCCCGGCGCCGAGCGCCCTGCGCGCGCCCGTCCGCGACCCACACGCGGGCCAGCGTGGTGGGCGGCGCTTCGCGCTGCTCGCCGGCGACGAAGTGCAGCAGGTCGAGGTCCGGTGGGCGCTGGACCTGACCGGCCCGGCCGACGGCCTTGGCCTTGCCCTGGATCCGGGACAGCCGGAAGCACCGCGGCGCTTGCCGGTCGCGGTCGTGCCCGACGACGTACCAGCGGCCGCGCCAGGACACCACGCCCCACGGCTCGACGGTCCGCCGGTGCACGTCGGGGCTGCTCGGACGCCGGTAGTCGAACTCCACGACCCGGCCGCTCTCCACCGCCGCCAGCAGCGGCGCGAACGCGGGCTCGGTCGAACGCACCTTGGGTTCGACCGCGGACGAGACGCGCTCGTCGACGTCGACCCCGGCCGCGCGCAGCTTCAGCAGCGCGCCCCGGGCGGCCGCGGTGAGCTCCGGCGCGTCCCACAGCCGGACCGCCAGCGCCACGGCGGCGGCCTCGTCGGGTTCGAGTTCGACGTCGCCGAGCTCGTAGTCGCGCCGCGCGATGCGGTAACCGTCAGTGGCGTCGAAGGCCGAGTTGCGACCGGTCTCCAGCGGGATCCCCAGATCCCTCAGCTCTGCCTTGTCCCGCTCGAAGGTGCGGAAGAAGGCCTCGTCAGTGGGCGCGTCGGCATAGCCCGGCACGATCGCCCGGATCCGCTCCGCGGTGAGGTACTGGCGCGTGGAGAGCAGACACAGCACCAGGTTCACCAAGCGTTCAGCACGCACAGTGGCCACCGGAAAACTCTATCCCGCCCGTATTCGATCATGTGTTTGGGTCGGTGCGCCAGATCACTCGCGGGGCAGATGTTTCGCACGGGACATTGATTTCGGTCAGCGCTGAAGTCATCGCCAACATGAAATCGATTCGCTTCGATCGGCGCTGAAACCGCAGGGAACGTGAAAATAGTTTGCGATGATCACCCCGCGCCTACCCTGGGAACATGACCGATCGCGTCTTGATGATCACCGGGGCGTCGCGCGGCATCGGTGCCGCGACCGCGCGAGCCGCCGCCGAAGCCGGATTCCGCCTCGTCCTGACCGCCCGCTCCACCGATGCCCTGTCCGCGCTGGTCGACGAGCTGGGCGCGGACACCGCGCTGGCCCTCCCCTGCGACGTCACCGACTACGCGAACCTCACCGAGTCCGTCCAGCGCGCCGAAGACCACTTCGGCCGCCTCGACGCGGTCTTCGCCAACGCCGGAGTCAGCCTGCAGACCTCGTTCCTGGGCAACGATGGTGCCGACCCCGAGCAGTGGCGCGACATGGTCCTCACCAACGTCTACGGCGCCGCCATCACCGCTCGCGCCGCCCTACCGGCCCTCACTCGCACCAAGGGCCACCTGCTCATGACCGGCTCCAACGCGGGCCGCAACCTGCGCCCCGGGAACCTCTACTCCGCGACGAAGTGGGCGGTCACCGGCATGGCCCAGAACATCCGCGCGGAGTGCGTGGGCACCGGCGTCCGCGTCACCCTCATCCAACCGGGCATGGTCGAGACCGAGATGACCGCGGACACCCCGAACGTCCCCAAGCTGCGAGCCGAGGACATCGCCAACGCAGCCCTCTACGCCCTCCAGCAACCGCCCTCGGTCGACGTCAACGAGCTGATCATCCGCCCCACCGGCCAAGAGCGCTGAACCGCGAAGGGCACCTCCGAGCCGATCGGAGGTGCCCTTCACCCGGTGGGTCAGAGGGAGTTGATGAGGCGCTCGACCCGGTCGTCCACCGCGCGGAACGGGTCTTTGCACAGGACCGTGCGCTGGGCCTGGTCGTTGAGCTTGAGGTGCACCCAGTCCACCGTGAAGTCCCGGCCCGCGGCCTGCGCGGCGGCGATGAAGTCACCGCGCAGCTTCGCCCGGGTGCTCTGCGGCGGGGTGTCCTTGGCCGCCTCGATCTCGCCGTCCTCGGTGGCCCGGTCCACCAGGTCCTTGCGCTGCAGCATGTCGAACAGCCCGCGCCCGCGGCGGATGTCGTGGTAGGCCAGGTCCAGCTGGGCGATCCGCGGGCTGGACAGCTCCAGGCCGTGCTTGCCGCGGTAGCGCTCCAGCAGCCGGTGCTTGATCGCCCAGTCGATCTCCCGGTCGATCAGCGAGAAGTCCTGCTGCTCGATGGCGTCCAGCGCCCGGCCCCACAGCTCCAGGATCCGCTCGGTCATCGGGTCCGAACCGCGCCGCGCCACGTGGTCGACCGCCCGGCCGTAGTACTCCCGCTGGATGTCCAGCGCGGAGGCCTCCCGGCCGCCGGCCAACCGGACCGTGCGCCGCCCGGTCAGGTCGTGGCTGATCTCCCGGATCGCGCGGATCGGGTTGTCCAGGCTGAAGTCCCGGAACTGCACGCCCTGCTCGACCATCTCCAGCACCAGGTTCGCGGCGCCGACCTTGAGCAGCGTGGTCACCTCGGACATGTTGGAGTCGCCGACGATGACGTGCAGCCGGCGGTAGCGCTCGGCGTCGGCGTGCGGCTCGTCGCGGGTGTTGATGATCGGCCGCGAGCGGGTCGTCGCGCTGGAGACGCCCTCCCAGATGTGCTCGGCGCGCTGCGACAGGCAGTACACCGCGCCGCGCGGGGTCTGCAGCACCTTGCCCGCACCGCAGATGAGCTGGCGGGTCACCAGGAACGGCAGCAGCACGTCGGCGATCCGGGAGAACTCCCCGGAACGGCCGACCAGGTAGTTCTCGTGGCAGCCGTAGGAGTTGCCCGCCGAGTCGGTGTTGTTCTTGAACAGGAAGATGTCGCCACCGATGCCCTCGTCGGCCAGCCGCCGCTCGGCGTCGATGAGCAGGTCCTCCAGGATCCGCTCGCCCGCCTTGTCGTGCGTGACGAGCTGGACGAGGTCGTCGCATTCGGCCGTGGCGTACTCCGGGTGGGAGCCCACGTCCAGGTAGAGCCTGGCCCCGTTGCGGAGGAAGACGTTGGACGACCGCCCCCACGACACGACCCGTCGGAACAGGTATCTGGCCACCTCGTCCGGGGACAGTCGACGCTGCCCGTGGAAGGTGCAGGTGACCCCGAACTCGGTTTCGATGCCGAAGATCCGCCGCTGCATGACTCCACACTAGGCGCAAACACCGCTTCGCGGCGGTCCGCCGTTCGGGCACCTGTGGCGTGTCTTGGTCGCGAAAACGGTTGCACCGCGTCATCGACGTCTCCGACCGGACCGCTGAGCAGCGCACACGCCCCGCGGCGGCAGTGGCACCGGGGGGACCAGAAATCTCGGGCGACCACAGCATCTTGTGACTGCTGGGGAAGTTGCGACCGGACAACGCTTGGCGGGCAGCCGTTCGGGGAAACCGGCGCGGGAAGCACGAGTGCGGGGCACCGGCGACCGGTGCCCCGCACTCGTGGAGCTCTACCGCGACAGCGGTTCCTCGCGGAACCGCCGAAGGTCCCTACTTCCCGGCGGACTCGCCGTCCTCGGAACCGGACTCCTCGGACTCGTCCGAAGTCGACTCCTGCTCCGGGAGCAACGCCTGCAGCGCAGCGCCCTTGATGCGGCGGAAGGTCCGGTTCGGGCGGGAGCGGTCGAGGACCGCGACCTCCAGCTGACCGGCGCCCAGTTCCCGGTTGCTGTCCCCACCGGAGGACAGCGCCTCGATCGCCACCTTCGCCGCGTCGGCCAGTTCCAGACCGTCGCTGAAGGAGTCCTTGAGCGCGCTGGTGATCGTGTCGGCCTGCCCGCCCATCACCACGTACTGCGGTTCGTCCACGATGGACCCGTCGTAGGTCAACCGGTACAGCTGGTCGGTCTCCGCGGTGAAACCGACCTCCGCCACGCAGATCTCCACCTCGAACGGCTTGATCTGCTCGGTGAAGATGGCACCCAGGTGCTGGGCGTAGGTGTTGGCCAGCGAACGACCGGTGACGTCGCGGCGGTCGTAGGAGTACCCGCGCACGTCAGCGATGCGCACCCCCGCCACCCGCAGCGCCTCGAACTCGCTGTAGCGGCCCACCGCCGCGAATCCGATGCGGTCGTAGATCTCGGCGACCTTGTGCAGCGTCGGAGACGGGTTCTCGGCGACGAACAGCACGCCACCGGCGTACTTGAGCACCACCACGCTGCGCCCCCGAGCGATGCCCTTGCGGGCCAGCTCGGAACGCTCCCGCATCAACTGCTCGGGGGAGGTGTAGAACGGCATCGTCACGGCTGTGCACTCCTGGTTCGAATCTGCTCGCGAGTCGGATCGGGGCGGGCTCAGCCGCCGGGGTTCTCCAACCGGCCGTTGACGACCTCGGTGGCGACCGCGGAGGTCTGCTCCTCCGACAGCCGAACGGCACCGTCGGCGGCGGTGATGGTGATGACCGACGGGAAGATGCGCCGCGACAGGTCCGGGCCACCGGTGGCCGAATCGTCGTCGGCGGCGTCGTAGAGCGCCTCGACCGCGGCGTGCACCGCGGTGTCCTGGTCGGCGTCCGGGTCGAAGCGCTTCTTCAGCGCGGACTTCGCGAACAGCGAACCCGAACCGACCGCGTGGTAACCGGCGATCTCGTCGTAGCGACCACCGACCACGTCGTAGGACACGATGCGCCCGGCGCGCTCCGGGTCCTCGGCCTCGGTGTCGTAACCGGCGAACAGCGGCACCACGGCGAGCCCCTGCATGGCGGCCTGGAGGTTGCCGCGCAGCATGTTGGCCAGCCGGTTCGCCTTGCCGTCCAAGGAAAGCGAAATACCTTCGAGCTTCTCGTAGTGCTCCAGCTCGACCGCGTACAGCTTGACGAGCTCCTGCGCCACGCCCGCGGTACCGGCGATGCCCACCGCCGAGTAAGCGTCCGTGACGAACAGCTTCTCCATGTCCCGCTGGGCGATCAGGTTGCCCATGGTGGCGCGGCGGTCACCGGCCAGCAGCACACCGCCGCGGAAGGTCACCGCGACGATCGTGGTGCCGTGCGGGGCTTCCACCGTCCCCTCGGCCAGCTTCCGGCCGCCGGGCAGCAGTTCGGGCGTGGTGGACCGGAGAAAGTCGGTGAACGACGACGACCCCGGGGTGAGGTAGGCGGCGGGCAGTGCCTGACCCGGGAACTGGGTCGAGCTCGATTCCATCAGCGACATCGTCTCCCGATCGAAGGGCCTGCGACTGGTACGCACTCTAGTCAAGATCCGGCGCGCAGCGGACGGCGCCGGGCCGCGCGAGGCGACCCGGAGCCCGAGTCCGGTTACTGCCCGCCCTTCTGGACGTAAGCGCGGACGAAGTCCTCGGCGTTCTCCTCCAGGACGTCGTCGATCTCATCCAGGATGGCGTCCACGTCCTCGCCGAGCTTTTCGCGGCGTTCCTGGCCGGCGGCCTCCGGACCCTGCTCTTCGTCGCCTTCGCCGCCGCCGTGCCGCTGAACCTTTTCCTGGGACATCTCGCCTCCCGGTGGTCGACCTCTCGGACCTCCCCCGCAGTGGGGACGTCCTGCTGTGAACACTACCCATCCGAACACCCGTTGGCCCACAGCCAGCCGGGGGTCTTTGCGATCTTCGCACCCGCCTGACGTGCACGTAACGTGGTCGCCCGCCGGTCCGGTCAGCCCTTGGTCAGCGAGTCGACCAGTTCCTCGGCGCTCGCAGCGGCCTCCAGCAGGGCACCGACGTGGGCCTTGGTACCCCGCAGGGGTTCCAACGTCGGGATGCGCACGAGCGATTCCCGGCCGAGGTCGAAGATGACCGAGTCCCAGGACGCCGCGGCCACCTCGGCCGGGTAGCGCTCCAGGCAGCGCCCGCGGAAGTAGGCGCGGGTGTCCTCCGGCGGCGTGGTCACCGCGTCGCGGACCTCGTCCTCGCTGACCAGGCGTTTCATCGAGCCGCGCGCGACCAGCCGGTTGTAGAGGCCCTTGTCCAGGCGCACGTCGGAGTACTGCAGGTCGATCATGTGCAGCCGCGGCGAGGCCCAGCCCAGGTTGTCGCGGTTGCGGTAGCTCTCCATCAACCGCAGCTTGGCCGGCCAGTCCAGCCGGTCCGAGCAGCTCATCGGGTCGGTGCTGAGCATGTCCAGCACCTCGCCCCAGGTGCTGAGCACGTCGCGCGCGGCGCGCTCGCCGTCGTGCTCGTCGAGGAACCGCGCGGCGCGCTCGTGGTAGGCGCGCTGCAGGTCCAGTCCGGTGAACCGGCGGCCGTCGGCGAGCTCCACGGTCTGCTTCAGCGTCGGGTCGTGGCTGATCAGGTGCACGGCCTGCACCGGATCGGCCAGCTTCAGGTCGTCGAAGCGCAGCCCGTTCTCGATCATGTCCAGCACCAGCGCCGCGGTGCCGAGCTTGAGGTAGGTGGAGGTCTCGGCGAGGTTGGCGTCACCGATGATGACGTGCAGCCGCCGGTACTTGTCGGCGTCGGCGTGCGGTTCGTCGCGGGTGTTGATGATGCCGCGCTTGAGGGTGGTCTCCAGGCCGACCTCGACCTCGATGTAGTCCGAGCGCTGGGAGAGCTGGAACCCCGGCTTCTCCCCCGCCTGCCCGAGGCCGACGCGACCCGATCCGCAGATCACCTGGCGCGAGGCGAAGAACGGCGTCAGACCGCCGATCACCGCGGTGAACGGGGTGGCGCGCGACATCAGGTAGTTCTCGTGGGTGCCGTAGCTGGCGCCCTTGCCGTCGACGTTGTTCTTGTACAGCTGGATCGGCGCGGTGCCGGGCACGCTGGCCGCCCGGATCGCCGCCTCCTCCATGACCCGCTCACCGGCCTTGTCCCAGATGACCGCGTCGCGCGGGTTGGTCACCTCCGGCGCGGAGTACTCCGGGTGCGCGTGGTCGACGTAGAGCCGCGCACCGTTGGTGAGGATGACGTTGGCCGCCCCGAGGTCGTCGCCGTCCGAACCGTTGGGCTGCTGCGCCGCCGCGCTCAGGTCGAAGCCGCGGGCGTCGCGAAGTGGCGATTCGACCTCGTAGTCCCAGCGGGCGCGCCTGGCCCGCGGGATGTCGGCCGCCGCCGCGTAGGCGAGCACGATGTGCGTGGAGGTCAGCACCGGGTTGGCGCTGGAATCGCCCGGCACGACGATGCCGTACTCCACCTCGGTTCCCATGATCCGCCGCATACCACGCAGCGTACGGGGTATCACCGACCGCGCGGAGTGCTGCGGGCCACAGGATGTCGAATCGTGGGAATCGCCGGCGTCACCGGTGCGTCGGATGTGCTGCGCCGGGCAGCTGCGACGATCGGGGCATGAAGGCCGACGAGGAGCAGGTGGCCGTGTACGACGCGCTCGGGCGTGTCGTGGGCAGCGCGTCCCGGAGCCGCATGCGCGCGGAAGGGCTCTGGCACGCAGCAACAGCAGTTCTCGTGCTCTCCCCCGACGGCGGGAGCATTTACGTGCACCGCCGCACCGACACCAAGGACGTCTTCCCCGGACTGCACGACTGCACGGCGGGCGGTGTCGTCGCAGCGGGCGAGGACCCGGACACCGCCGCGGAGCGCGAACTCGCCGAGGAGCTGGGCGTTCGCGGTGCGCCGGTGCGCTTCCTGTTCCGCTCCACCTTCGAGTCGGGTTCGGTGCGCTACCACGCCTTCGTCTACGAAGCACGCTGGGACGGCCCGATAGTCCATCAACCGGAAGAAGTAGCCGAAGGCTGGTGGATGCCCGTGTCCGAACTCCGCGAACGCCTGGACGACGACCAGTTCCCGTTCGTCCCCGACGGCCGCCAGTTCACCCGGGAGTGGCTCGCCCGTCCGTGAAACCACGCAAGTTCAATGGAAATCGAAGGTCCGATTTCCATTGAATTTCGATTCCCCCGGCGGGGAGGTCAGTGCCAGGGGAGTTCGGCCCTTTCGCCCCAGTAGGTGGCCGCGTCTCGGTGGAGGGTGTCGAGGGCGTGGATGTCGCGGTCGGTGAGTTCCACGTGGCAGGCCGCCAGGTTCGTCTCCAGCTGTTCGACGCTGGCCGGGCCGAGCAGCACCACGTCCGCCCAGGGCTGGCGCAGGACGTGCGCGATCGCCACCGCGTCCGGCGACACCCCGTGGCGCTCGGCGACCTCGGCCAGTTCGGGGGGCGGGTCGACCGCGAGGCGGCCGTTGGCCAGGGTTTCCTTGACCAGCACCCGCCAGCCGCCGGTGTGCGCTTCGGCCAGCGCCGGCCCGGCGGAGGGTTCCATCGAGTTCCAGGTGGACTGCACGGCCGAGAACAGCTGCCGCCCGCCCACCTCGATCTCCCAGGCGCGCTCGATGGTCGCCGCCTGCGCCGCACCGCTGGTGGAGAAGCCCAGGTGCACGCCGGAGTCGCGGATGCGGGCGAGCTCGTGCTGCAGCGCCATGTCGTCGAACAGCGGGCTGTTCGCGGTCAGCGAATGCACCTGGTACAGGTCGAGGCGGTCGCCCAGCAGCGTGCGGGTCTCCGCCCACTGCGTGCGCAGGCGCTCCAGCGAGTGCTCCTTGACCTCGTGCACCTCGGTCTCGATCCGCCACTGCGCGACGTAGGCGTACCCCCACTTGCTGGACACCGACACGTCGCCGTGGCCGCGCTCGCGCAACCACTCGGCGAGGAACTGCTCCGCGCTGCCGTAGGAGCGCGCGGTGTCCACCCACCGGATGCCGTTGGCGTAGGCGGCGTCGAGCACCCCGCGGGTGCGCTCCCGCATCGCCTGCGCGGTGCGCTGCTGGGGAAGCACGTCGGAACGGCCGACGTTGATGTAGGCGGGGCGCCCGAGCGCGGCCAGTCCGAGTCCGAGGCGCTGCACCGGTGTCTGCGCGGGGATCATGCCTGGAAACGTAACCGCTCCCGACGCCGGGCACAGCTCGGGGCCGCCACCTGGCGGATGGCGGCCCCGAGCCCGGCGCTTACAGGTACTGGCCCGTGTTGGTGGCCGTGTCTATCGCTCGACCGGATTCCTGGTTCTTCCCGCTGACCAGGGTGCGGATGTAGACGATCCGCTCGCCCTTCTTGCCGGAGATGCGGGCCCAGTCGTCCGGGTTGGTGGTGTTGGGCAGGTCCTCGTTCTCGGCGAACTCGTCGATGATGGCGTCCTGCAGGTGCTGCACCCGCAGACCCGGCTGCTTGGTCTCCAGCACCGACTTGATGGCCGCCTTCTTCGCCCGGTCCACGATGTTCTGGATCATCGCGCCCGAGTTGAAGTCCTTGAAGTACAGGACTTCCTTGTCCCCGTTGGCGTAGGTGACCTCCAGGAACCGGTTCTCGTCGGTCTCGGCGTACATCCGCTCGACCGTGGTCTGGATCATCGCCTCCACGCACGCCGACTTGTCCCCGCCGAACTCCTTGAGGTCCTCCTCGTGGATCGGCAGCTGCCCGGTCAGGTACTTGGAGAAGATGTCCTTCGCGGACTCCGCGTCCGGACGCTCGATCTTGATCTTCACGTCCAGCCGGCCCGGCCGCAGGATCGCCGGGTCGATCATGTCCTCGCGGTTGGAGGCGCCGATGACGATGACGTTCTCCAGGCCCTCGACACCGTCGATCTCGCTGAGCAGCTGCGGGACGATGGTGGTCTCCACGTCGGAGGACACACCGCTGCCGCGGGTCCGGAAGATCGAGTCCATCTCGTCGAAGAACACGATCACCGGGGTGCCCTCGGAGGCCTTCTCCCGCGCCCGCTGGAAGATCAGCCGGATGTGCCGCTCGGTCTCGCCGACGAACTTGTTGAGCAGCTCGGGGCCCTTGATGTTCAGGAAGTAGGACTTGGCCTGACCATCGTCGTCCCCGCGCGCGGCGGCGACCTGCTTGGCCAGCGAGTTGGCCACGGCCTTGGCGATCAGCGTCTTGCCGCAGCCCGGCGGGCCGTAGAGCAGCACGCCCTTGGGTGGCCGGAGCTGGTACTCGATGTAGAGGTCGGAGTGCAGGAACGGCAGTTCCACGGCGTCGCGGATCTGCTCGATCTGCCCGGACAGGCCACCGATGTCCTGGTAGCCGACGTCGGGCACCTCCTCGAGCACGAGGTCTTCGACCTCAGCCTTGGGCACCACGTCGTAGGCATACCCGGCTTTGCTGTCGACCAGCACCGAGTCGCCCGCCTTGAGCCCGGAGGCCGCCAGCGGCTCGGTCACCCACACCACGCGTTCCTCGTCGGTGTGGCCCAGGACCAGCGCGCGGGGGCTCTCCCCGGCACCGCTGGACAGGAGCTCCCGGAAGGTGCAGACCTCACCGGTTTGCTCGAACGCACCAGCCTCCACCACGGTCAGTGCCTCGTTGAGGCGCACTGACTGGCCCAGTCTCAGTTCCTCCGTCTCGACGTTGGGTGACACCGCCACCCGCATCTTGCGACCAGACGTGAACACGTCGACCGTTCCGTCCTCGAAGCGGTTGAGGAACACCCCGTACCCGCTGGGGGGCTGGGCGAGTCGGTCGACTTCTTCGCGCAGCGCCATCAGCTGGCCCCGCGCTTCCTTCAGGGTCTCGGTGAGCTTGCCGTTCCGTTCGGTGAGCTGACTCACTCTCTCGGATGCCTCGGCCAGCCGCTTTTCCAGCAATCGGACCTGTTGGGGCGACTCGTTGAGCCTGCGGCGCAGCAGTGCAACCTCGTCCTCCAGGAGACGGATCTGGCTGCGGAGTTCTGCAGTGCCACCGCTGTACTGCTCGCCGCCCTCCTCTGGCCGGCTGCCGGGACGGTCGTGCTGCATGTCGGCACCCTCCTCCCGTGCTCGTACCACCACGGTACCGGCGATCACCGACGACGGCGGCGTCGTGAATGTCCGCCGGATCGCCCAGCGTGCCACAAAAATCCGCGAATACCCACGAAGTGGAGCAGGTTGGTGCCAGTGGGTCGGCGGTGAGCTGATCGGGACGGACACGGTGCGTCGACGATCATGGTCCGATCGATACGTTGCGCAGCGGCCCGCGCGGTGCCCGAGGCCCCCCACCAGCACCGGTTTTCCGTTGCACCGCACGGATCGCGCCCGCCGACCGGCATCCGGGTTAACGACTCCGGCAACCGGGTGGCGTTACCCCGGGGGCCCGGTCGGAACACCGTGAACTTCTCCCATCATTTGGAACAACCGGCATCTCCGGCCACTTCCCACCGGTGAGGCGCCCATGACGATTCGGCGCCGAAAAGTCCACTCCGTGCACGTCGCGCTGCGCGCTCTGATCTACTTACGGCCGCCGCGCAGACGGCCAGCAGCACGACGCAGACCTCCGGGGAGGAGTCCATGACCTATCCGCCGCAGCAGCCTGGACAGGGCGGGTGGGGCCAGCAGCAACCCGCGGGCAACGGGTTCCCGCCGCAGGGACCTTCGGAAACCCCGCAGCAGCAGCCCGCCTTCTACGGCAACCAGCACACCGGCTGGGGCCAGCAGGGGCCGGATCAGCAGCAGCAGGCGCCCATGCCCCCGCAGTGGGGCAGCGAGTTCGGCCCCGGTTCCTGGCTCCAGGAGCCCAACGGTTTCGCCGACGTCGAACCACCGCAGAAGAAGAAGTCGAAGCTGCCGCTGATCCTCGGCCTGGTCGGGGTGCTCGTCGTCCTCGCCGGCGGCGTCGTCGGCGCGTACTTCTGGCTGGCCAGCGGGCCGGGCGAGGCCAAGCCGGTCGCCCAGGAGCTCGTGACCAAGGTCAACGCCCACGACTTCAAGAGCGTCCGCGGACTGCTGTGCGAGTCCAACAAGGCCGAGCTCAACCAGGCCCTGGACCAGCTCGAGCAGTGGAAGTTCAAGGTCGAGCTCGGCCAGGTCACGGAGCGTGGCGAATCGGCCACCGCGAAGCTGACCGGCACCTACGACGCCGAGGGCAAGACCCACCCGGTCGACCAGACCATGACGCTCAAGGTCGAAGACGGCGAGTGGAAGATCTGCCAGCTCGACCAGTGATCTCACAACCGAACAAATCGAACGAGGGGGACAAGACGTGACGTACCCACCGCAGCAACCCGGCCAGGGTGGCTGGGGCCAGCAGCCGGGCGGCCAGTACCCGCCCAGCGGTCCCCAGCCCGGCGGCCAGTACCCGCAGCAGCCGGGTCAGCCGCAGCCAGGCGGCCAGTACCCGCCGAGCGGCCCGCAGCAGGGCTTCGGCCAGCAGCCGGGCGGCCAGTTCCCGCCCAGCGGCCCCCAGCAGCAGGCGGGCTTCGGTGGCCAGCCCCCGTACCCGCCGACCTCGCCGTACGGCCAGCAGGGCTTCGAGCCGCCGAAGAAGAAGTCCCCCCTCCCCTGGATCCTCGGCGGCGTGGGCGGCCTCCTGGTGATCGGCCTGGTCATCGTCCTGGTCGTGGTCTTCACCGGCGGCCCCGGCGACCCGCGCAACACTGCGCAGGCAGGTATCGACGCGATCAACGCGAAGGACTTCGCGACGCTCCAGACGATGGCTTGCCAGAAGGACAAGGAGCAGTTCCAGGAGATCATCGACACCATGGAGGGCAAGGGCGGCCAGCTCGGCGATCTCAAGGAGCTGGGCATGTCCGACGCCGACGTCAAGAAGATGATCGACGGCCTGAAGTTCGAGATGACCTTGGGCGAGGTCAAGGAGAACGGCGACAACACCGCGACCGCCAAGGTCAACGGCAAGATGACCTTCAACATGGAGCTCATGGGCCGGCAGATCAACGAGTCCCAGCCGATCGACGAAGAGTTCAAGATGGTCGTCGAGAACGGCGAGTGGAAGCTCTGCTGACAGCCACCCGATCAACAGAACGGCCCGCCCCGGAAATCCGGGACGGGCCGTTTTGCTTTGGGTTTTCAGCCCTTGCTGGGGCGGCGTTGGACTCGGGGTGGGGTTACGTCGTCCGCGAGGCGGCGGGTGACGAGGAGGAATGCCGTGTGGGCGACCATCCGGTGTTCCGGGCGGACCGCCATGCCGACCACGTGCCAGGGGCGGATGAGGGTTTCCCAGGCCTGGGGCTCGGTCCAGTTCTGCTGTTCGCGGATCGCTTCGGTGACGCGGGAGAGCTGGGTCGTGGTCGCCACGTACACCACCAGGACGCCACCGGGGACCAGCTTCTCGTGGACCTTGTCCAGGACCTCCCACGGGGCGAGCATGTCCAGCACCACGCGGTCGACCTGCTCGCCGTCGTAGTCCTTGAGGTCGCCCAGGGTCAGCGTCCAGTTGTCCGGCTTCTCGCCGAAGAAGCGCTTCACGTTGCGCTCGGCGTGCTCGAGGTGGTCCTCGCGGACCTCGTAGGAGGTCACGCTGCCCTCGGAGCCGACCGCGCGCAGCAGCGAGCAGCTCAACGCGCCCGAGCCCGCTCCGGCCTCCAGCACCCGCGCGCCCGGGCGGATGTCGCCCCACATCAGGATCTGGGCGGCGTCCTTGGGGTAGATGACCTGGGCGCCGCGCGGCATGGACAGCACGTAGTCGGACAGCAGCGGGCGCAGGGCCAGGAACGACGTGCCGCCGGCCGAGGTCACCACCGATCCCTCGGGCTTGCCGAGCAGGTCGTCGTGCGCCAACGCGCCGCGGTGCGTGTGGTACTCCCCTCCCGGCTCCAGCACGACCGTGTACTTCCGCCCCTTGGGGTCGGTCAACTGCACCCGGTCTCCGGGCCGAAACTCACCGCTGACGGTGCTGCTCAACTGCTGCCTACCTTCTCGCCGCTGGTACAGCACACCATCGTCGCAGAGGGTCGGACGACCTCGAGGAGCGGCTTCCGGCGCTCCGTTTCCGCTGGTCAAGTGTCGTGAGCATTTTGGGGCGCTATGGCACCTCAAAGTGCTCACGACCCGCCACCAGCGGAAACGGGCGCGCGGTTCTCAGTTGCGGCGGGCGCGCAGTGCGGCTCGGAGGTCTTCGCGGCGGAGGACGCCGCTGGGGCGGCCTTCCTCGTCGATCACCAGGAACTGCCAGGCCAGGACCGTCTGCACGCGCTCCAGGATCGCCTCCGGCGACTCGCTGTCGAGCAGGATCGTGTCCGGGTCGACCGGTTCGGCCGCGCGTTCGGCGGGCTCGTTCGGCGCGTGGGTGGCCAACCGCTCGGCCGCGGTCTGGTCCAGCAGGCCCACCGCGATGCCGTCCGCGCGCACCAGCACCACTCCGCGGCCGGCCGCGGCCACCAGCGCATCGCCCACCGGGCTCTCCGCCGGGAGCTGCAGGACCGGGCGCACCAGGTCGCTCAGCGCCAGCCCGGGCGGCCAGCTCGTGCGCTGCTCCGCGGTCCGCTCGGCGTTGGCCCCCGCCACCACGAACCACGCCATCAGCAGGCACACGCCCAGTCGCAGCCACTCGTCCTGCGCGTCCTGGATCAGGCCCACCAGCGCCCAGATGATCAGCGCCGCCGCCACCACTCCCGCCCCGATCACGCCGGCCGTGGTGCCGACGCTGCGCCTGCCGGTGACCCGCCAGGTCAGCGCGCGCAGCATCCGCCCGCCGTCCAGCGGCAGGCCGGGCAGCAGGTTGAACACCGCGACCGCGAGGTTCGCCACGCAGGTCTGCACCACCAGCAGCCAGATCGCCCCGCCCGGCACCATCGCGAACCAGCCGATGCCGGTGGCCACCGCCAGCACCAGCGACACCGCTGGTCCCGCGGCCGCGATCAGCCCCTCCTGGGTGGGCTTGGGCGGCGTTCTGGAGATCTCGGTCAGGCCGCCGAGCAGGAACAACCGGACCCTGCGCACCGGCAGACCGAGCCGCAGGGCGACCAGGCAGTGCCCCAGTTCGTGGAGCAGCACCGAGACCGCGAGGAACACCGTGAACACCGCGGCGAGCACCGCGCTCTCCCACACGCCCGCGCCCGGCAGGATCCTGCCCACCAGCGGCGTGTAGAGCAGCACGATCAGCGCCGCGCCCAGCCACCAGGACGGGGACAGCATCACGGGCACCCCGGCGACCCGGCACAGCAGCAACCCACCGTCGTTGAGCTTCGGCCGGGCAGGCGGGGATGCGGTCGGTGGCATGCGCGCAGGGTAGTACCCCCGCTGTGAGGCGGATGTCATCCGCACTTGCCTGATCGCGTGTCGGACGGCTCGATTAGGGTTCCTGCCCATGGCGGAACCGGTGGGAACAGCAGCAAGCGGCGCGGTCCAGGAGCGCGGGACCAGACGTCCGGCCCTGTCGCCGTCGCGCGCCAGCGATTTCAAGCAGTGCCCGCTGCTGTACCGCTTCCGCGCGGTCGACCGGCTGCCGGAGACCCCGACCAGGGCGCAGGTGCGCGGCACCGTGGTGCACTCGGTGCTGGAGCGGCTGTACGCGCTGCCGACCGAGCAGCGCGACCCGGAGCAGGCGCGTGCGCTGCTCGAACCGGCCTGGGCCGAGCTGCAGGAGCAGCAGCCGGAACTGGCCGAGCTGTTCGACGGGCCGGACGACCCCGAGCTGGCGAGCTGGCTCAAATCGGCGACCTCGCTGCTGGACGCCTACTTCGAGCTGGAAGACCCGCAGCGGCTGGAGCCGGAGGCCTGCGAGCTGCGGGTGGAGACCGAGCTGGACTCCGGGGTGCTGCTGCGCGGGTTCATCGACCGGGTCGACGTCGCGCCGACCGGCGAGATCCGGCTGGTCGACTACAAGACCGGCGCCGCGCCGCGGGAGATCGGCGAGGCCAAGGCGATGTTCCAGATGAAGTTCTACGCCTTGGTGCTGTGGCGCACCCGCGGTGAGATCCCGCGCCAGCTGCTGCTGATGTACCTGGCCAGCAAGCAGCGCCTGGCCTACGCGCCGGACGAGACCGAGCTGCGCCGCTTCGAGCGGACGCTGGAGGCGATCTGGCAGGCGATCCTGCGCGCGGGCAAGACCGGCGACTTCCGCCCGAACCCGAGCCGCCTGTGCGACTACTGCGATCACAAGCCGCTCTGCCCGGCCTTCGGCGGAACTCCCCCGCCCTACCCCGGCTGGCCGGAACCGAACCCGGGCGACGAGTCCGTCCTCGACCGCACCGACTGACCCCCGGTTCCGCCGTCCCAACGCAAATTCCATTGAAATCGGATGCCCGATTTCAATGGAATTTTGATCCTGGTCGATGACCGCAGCCGCGACGACCGAGCACGACGACCTGCCAAGGGGCCGCCAAGCGCCGGCAGGCGCTTTCGGGCCCACCCTCGCAACTCGCACCGCCGCGGGTTCTCAGACGTCGCCTGGCGAGGACAGCCCGTTAGCCGTGTATTGGACATACATAAAAACGGGATCCCGCAGCCAGGCGGCGTCTGAGGTTCCGCCACCCGCACCGCCACGCAAAACGAGCCTGGAAAACCTCAATGGAATTTGCGGGTGGATCAGTCCTCGTAGGGGTCGTAGTTGGCTGCCGTGCCGTAGTCGCCGGCCTGGGTTTGGTCGATGACCGCGAAGCGGGCTCCGGTGGGGTCCCGCAGGACCGAGACCCGGCCGATGCTGGAGTCGTAGGGGTCCACCCGGACCCGGCCGCCCAGGCCGATCGCCTTGCGGACCAGCTCGTCGGTGCCGACGTTCTCGTCCACCCCGAGGTAGAGCAGCCAGTGCGGGTGGGTGCTCTCGGTGATGTGCTCGCGGATCATGCTCACCCTGGCCAGCACGGATTCGTCGCCGAGGTACCAGACCGAGTAGTCCGAGCGGTTCTCGGTGCCGAACTTCTCCGCGGTGTAGCCGAAGAGCTCCTGGAAGAAGTGGTCCGCGGTCTGCGCCTTGATGGTGACCAGCTCGGCCCACATCAGGGTGCCGGGCAGCCCGACGTCGAACTGCCAGGACTCCTCGGGTTGCAGCAGGCCGAACTCGGCGTCGGCGGGCCCCACCAGCGCCGCCTTGGTGCCCAGGTCCGGAACGTGGTTGATCGGCACCGTCAGCACTGCGCCGAGTTCCTGCGCGTGCGCGGCGGTCTGCTCGCAGTCCGCCGCGGCGAGGTACAGGCGCCACGTGGACTGGTCACCGGAGGCGGCGCGCAGGCTCGCCACCGGGAAGCCCTCGCGCAGCGCGATCACGTGCTCGCCGGAGACCGGATCCGTGTGCGTGCGGTACTCCCAGTCGAACAGGCCCGCGTAGAACTCACGGGCCCGGTCCAGGTCCGTGGTGATCAGCTCTATCCAGCAGGGCATCCC
Source organism: Saccharopolyspora oryzae (assembly GCF_027853915.1). Taxonomy (GTDB): domain Bacteria; phylum Actinomycetota; class Actinomycetes; order Mycobacteriales; family Pseudonocardiaceae; genus Saccharopolyspora; species Saccharopolyspora oryzae. Next base: position 195 of record NZ_JAQGLA010000082.1, on the reverse strand, counting down.
CTCGTACAGCTCCCACCGAGGCGGGGTCTTGCCCGGTACCACGACGGCCATTCGATTCACCCCCACCGTCTCGTCCAAGATCGTTCGCCCGGTTCATTATCCGCGTTCGACGCGCGGACTTGATCAGCGCCCGGATCGGAGGGGGTTGCGATCCGGCGACACGAACGGACAAACAGGACGAAACGTGGGGGGGGG
>NZ_JAQGLA010000081.1 GCF_027853915.1 Saccharopolyspora oryzae | reverse complement strand
CATCGAGTTCGCGACGGCTTGCGGTGCGGTCAGCCCGAGCAGCATCGCCAGCGCGGGCACGACCACGAATCCGCCGCCGACGCCGAACAGCCCGGTCAGCGTGCCGACCCCGGCCCCGGCGGCCGCCGAGCGCGGCAGGCAGCGCTGGTGGTCGATGCTGCCGTCCGGGTTGCGGCACACGCCGTCGTGCGCGTCGTTGCCCCGGAACATGCGCAGCGCGACGACGATCATCAGCGCGGCGAAGGCCAGCATCAGCCAGTCCTGCGGCAGCGACCGGCCCAGCGCCGTCCCGGCGAACGTGCCGGGAATCCCGGCGATGCCGAAGATGATCGCCACCGGCCACTGCACCAGGTCCAGCCGGCTGCGGGAGCTCAGCCCGCCGATCGCCGACGCCGCCACCACGACCAGCGCGGTCGGGACCGCGGCGCTCATCGGCAGGCCCACGCCGTACACCAGCGCGGGGACGGCCAGGATGGAGCCGCCGGCGCCGAGCAGTCCGGTGCTGAGACCGATCACGACGCCGAAAACGATGGCCAGCACCATGATGTCAGCGCTGCGCGGACGAGGTCAGCGCCTCGAGCAGCGCCGGCCCGTCCTGCTCCGGGGTCCGGTTGTACGGCAGCATCGAGAGCACCCGGGCCATGGCGCAGGTGTTGCTCAGCGCGGAGTAGGTGAGCCCCGCGCCGATCGCACCGGCCAGCCACTTCATCTTCGGGGCGACGAGGCTGCCCAGGATTCCGGTGAGCACCAGCGATCCCGCGGTCAGCCGGACCTGCCGCTCCATCGCCCACTTCCCGGCGCCGCGCTTGACGGGAGCGCCCGTCCGCTCCCAGGCTTCGATGCCGCCTTCGAGGACGACGAGCCGGTCGATCCCGGCGGTGGCCAGCAGCCCCCGGGCCTCTTCGGCGCGGGCGCCGGACCGGCACACCAGCACCACCGGGTCCGAGTGGTCGACGGTCAGGCCGGACTTCGCGCGCAGCAGGTCGAGCGGAACGCTGCGGGAGCCGGGGATGTGCGCGGCGGCGAACTCGCCGGGGGTGCGCACGTCGATCAGCCTGGTCCCGGGGGTGGTGGCCACCAGCTTCCGCGCGGCTGCGACGTCGATCGAGGACGAGTCGGTCATGCTTCTCCTTGTTCGGTGAGGGCGGTCGTCATGCACCGGCGGTGAGGGCAACGCCGGAGGACTGGGCGGCGCCGAACGCGTCGTCGACGGCGACGACGGTGCGCCCGGCGGATTCGAGCAGCGAGGCTGCCGCGGCGGCCCGGTAGCCGCTGCCGCAGTGCACCCACACGGAACCGGCCGGGACCTCGTCGATCCGGTCGGCCAGCTCGTAGAGCGGGATGTGCACGGCGCCGTCGACGTGCGAGGCGCGCCACTCGTTGTTCGTCCGGACGTCGAGCACGACGTCGGCGTTCGGACGTGCACCGGGCTCGCCGTCGAGGGCGGCGGCCAGGTCGGTGAAGGTGGCGGTCATGGTGCTGACCAGCTGGGACTCGTCGGCTGCCAGTTCCGCGGGCTGCCCGGTCGCCGCGGCGGCGGGGCGGTCGATGCCGATGCGGACGAGCTCGCGCTGGGCGTCGGCGATCTGCTCGCTCGACTCGCCGACCAGCGTGATCGGCGAACCCCACTCGATCATCCAGCCCAGCCAGGTCGCCATCGGGCCGTCCAAGCCGAGGCTGATCGTGCCGGCCAGGTGGGAGTCGACGTAGGCCTTGCGGGACCGCAGGTCCACCACCCACTCGCCGCGGCCCAGGCGCTCGGCGAGCTCGGCGGGCGTCGCTTCGGCCGGTGCGCGCAGGTCGACGGGCTCCGGGCCGGTGATGTTGCGGATGCCCATGTGCGCGTAGTAGGCGGGGTAGGCGTCGAGGCCGGACAGCGTGGTCTCGACGAAGTCGTGCTCGGCCAACGACAGCGCGGGGTTCACCGACCGCTGCTCGCCGATCGTCGACGAGTCGCCGCTGGCCTGCGTCGCCGAGCAGAAGCTGCCGAACCCGTGCGTCGGCCAGATCCGCGCCCCGGCGGGCAGCAGGTCGGCCAGCTTGCGCGCCGACTGGTACTGGTGCCGGGCCAGCACCTCGCTGTGCTCGGTGCCGAGCAGGTCGGTGCGCCCGGTCGTGCCGTAGAGCAGGGAACCGCCGGTGAACACGCCGATCGCCTCGCCGGCGTCCTCCAGCGCGTAGGACAGGTGGTGGAAGGTGTGCCCGGGGGTGGCCACGACGCGCACCCGGAGGCGGTCGGTGACCTCCAGCAGGTCGCCGTCCCGCAGCGGGAGGTGCTCGAACGGCGCGTCGTCCGCGGCGGCGATGCCGTACTCGGCGCCGGTCAGGCGGGCCAGTTCCAGGCCGCCGGAGACGTAGTCGTTGTGCACGTGGGTTTCGAGGACCAGCGCGATCTGCACGCCCAGGCGCCCGGCCGCGGCGATGATGCGGTCGATGTCGCGCTGGGGGTCGACCACCACGGCGCGTCGACCGTCGGTGGCCAGGTAGCTGCGGTCACCCAGTGAGGAGGTCTCCAGGACCTCGACGCGGAGGCCGTCGGTCAGGGGGCGTTCCGTCACGTCGATTCACCTCTCATACCCCGGGGGGTATAGATGGGACACAAGTGTCCGTCGGTCAGGTCGGGCGGGGGTTGGCTCTATCTTGGTCTTTGTTTTGAAACGCCGGAGGCGTTTAGCTCACCCTCGGCGCTTGCACCGCCGCGGGTTCTCAGGCGTCGTCTGACGAGGACAGCCCCAGCGTTGTGTATTGGTCATACATGAGTCGGGGATCCCGGAGCTCAGACGGCGTCTGAGGTTCCGCTACCCGCACCGCTACGCAAGACGAGTCAATATGTAATTTTTTCAGGCGAGGGCGAGGAAGAGGCGCTCGAGCTCCTGCTCGGTCATCGGGGGTTCTTCGCCGTCTTCCCTGGCCTGCTGGCAGTAGCGCATGCCGCTGGCCACGATCTTGAAGCCCGCGCGGTCCAGGGCTCGGGAGACGGCCGCCAGCTGGGTGAGCACCGCGGCGCAGTCGTCGCCCTCCTCGATCGATTCGATCACGCTGGCCAGCTGGCCCTTCGCGCGCTTCAGCCGGGTCAGCGCATCGCCGAGCAGTTCTGGTTGCATCTGCATGTCTCTCGCCTCCTGATGAGAAGGTACCCCGGGGGGTATCCGAATGGCTCGTCCCTGTGGCTCAACGCACGTCCGCTGCTCGGCGCGCGGCCTCGGGGCGCCCTGCCCGACTCCGGGCATTGTGCTGATCCGCTTCGGCGGAGGATTCGCCAGGGTCCTGATCCCGCTGAGCGGGACAGCGCGCTCGCAACCCCGGCGATCACTCCACTGTGGGGGCCAGGCGGAAGCGCGGAGGTGCTGGGATGGGTTTGGCGGGCAAGGTCGCGCTGGTCACCGGCGCGGGACAAGGCGTGGGGCAGGGCATCGCGCTGGCGCTGGCCGGCGAGGGGGTGTCCGTGGCGGTGGCCGGGCGCACCGAAGCGAAGCTGAGCGCCACCTGCGCGCTGATCCGCGAGCGCGGCGGCCGGGCCGAGCCGTTCCCGATCGACGTCGCCGACACCGCTGCCATCCCGCCGCTGGTGGGGCAGGTCGTGGAGACGCTGGGCGGGGTCGACGTCCTGGTCAACAACGCCTACAGCGGCAGCTTCGGCCCGCTGCTGACGACGAGCGACGAGGACTTCCAGCGGGGGTTCCGGACGGCGCCGTTCGCCGCGTTCGCGTTCATGAAGGCCTGCCACCCGCACCTGAAGGCGCGCGGCGGTTCGATCATCAACCTGGTGACCTCCGCGATGGTGCGGTGGGACACCTCGACCTACGGCGCCTACGCCGCGGCGAAGCAAGCGCTGCGCTCGCTCACCAGGACTGCCGCGTCGGAGTGGGGACGCGACGGGATCCGGGTCAACGCGATCGCGCCCCATGCGCTGTCACCCGGGCTCAAGGCCTGGACCGAGCACAACCCGGAGGAGGCCGCCGAGTTCGTCGAATCCATCCCGCTCGGCCGCATCGGCGAGTGCGAAGCCGACATCGGACGTGCGGTCGTGGCGCTGCTCGGTCCGGACCTGCGCTACCTGACCGGTGCCACCGTGCCGCTGGACGGCGGCCAGGCCTTCTTCGGCTGACTTCCCGGTGAGCGGGACCGGACGGTGTGCGGGACCGCCGAACCGCCCTACCGTCGCGGCGTTCCGCACGTCTCCTGCAACCGCGAGGGCCGATGAGCGAACGACTGGGCACGATCGCCGATCTGCTGCTCGACCGGGTCGGTGACCACCGGCCCGGACTGCGCAGCCGGGAGCGGACCTGGACCTGGGACGAGGTGGTCCGGGACAGCGCGGCCCGCGCGGACCGGCTCCGCCGGTTGCGCGACGAGAGCCGCCCGTTCCACGTGGGAGTGCTCCTGGACAACGTTCCGGAGTTCGTCCTCTGGCTGGGTGCGGCCGCGCTCAGCGGGGCGACGGTGGTGGGCATCAACCCCACTCGTCGCGGTGCTGACCTCGAGGCGGAGGTGCGCCACACCGATCTCCAGCTGGTGGTGACCGATGCGGCGGGGCTGGAGATCCTGGAGCCCCTCGACATCGGGGTGGCGCGGGACCGGTTCCTGCTCGTGGACTCGCCCGAGCATGCCGAGCAGCTGACACCTGTCGAGCCGGTTCGCGATCCGTCGGTCAGCGCCGAAACGCGCATGCTGCTGCTGTTCACCTCCGGCACCACCGGGGCCTCGAAAGCCGCGATCTGCTCCCAGGGGCGGCTCGTCGGGCTGGCCCGCCAGAACACCGAGAAGTACCGGATCGGTCGGGACGACGTCTGCTACTGCTGCATGCCGCTGTTCCACGGCAACGCCCTGATGGCGCTGTGGGCGCCCGCGCTGCTCGCGGGGGCGTGCGTGGCGCTCGCGCCGAAGTTCACCGCGTCGGGATTTCTCGCGGACGTGCGCCACTATCGAGCGACCTTCTTCACCTACGTCGGCAAGGCGCTCGGCTACCTCCTCGCCCAGCCGGAACGACCGGATGACGCGGACAACACGCTGACGCACGGGTTCGGTACCGAGGCTTCGCCGGAGGACCAGGCGGAGTTCAAGCGGCGCTTCGGGGCGAAGCTGTACGAGGGCTACGGGTCGAGCGAGGGCGCGGGGATGATCAACCAGGCGCCGGACGGTCCGCCGTCGGCGCTCGGCGTCCCGGCGCACGCGGGCATCCTCGTGGTCGACCCGGCGACGCGCGCGACGTGCCCGCCCGCGGAGCTGGACGAGCACGGCCGGGTGCGCAATGCCGAGGAGGCCATCGGCGAGATCGTCAACACCGAAGGCGCCGCGAAGTTCGAGGGGTACTACAAGAACCCGGCGGCCAACGCCGAACGCGTCCGCCACGGCTGGTACTGGACCGGCGATCTCGGCTACACCGATGCCGCGGGATACCTCTACTTCGCGGGCCGGTCGGGCGACTGGATCCGGGTGGACGGCGAGAACACCTCCGCGCTGCTGGTCGAACGGGTCCTGCGGCGGCATCCCGACATCGTCGCGGCCGGTGTCTTCGCGGTGCCGGACCCGCGTTCCGGCGACCAGGTGATGGCGGCCGTCGAAACCCGCGTCGGGTTCGAGGAGCTGCGGCTGGCGGAGTTCCTCGCCGAGCAGGAAGACCTCGGCAGCAAAGGGATTCCGCGTTTCGTCCGGGTGTCGCAGCGGCTGCCCACGACGGGTTCGAACAAGCTCCGCAAGAAGGAGATGCAGGCCGACGGGTGGCGCACGCCCGACGAGGTGCACTGGTGGCCCGGCCGGGGCGCACCGGAGTACCTGCGGATGACCGACCAGGACAAGCAGGACCTGCGCGAGCAGTTCGCCGCGAACGGCCGGCTGCGCTTCCTCCCCTAGAGCACAGGAACGAGGACATCCCCCATGGATCTGCGCGAGACGCCGGAGCAGCGCCGGCTCAGGCAGGAGCTGCGCGACTACTTCGCCGGTCTGCTCCCGGCGGACGAACGCCGGGCGGTGGGGGAGGAGGGCGTCGGCGGATCCCGGTTCCGGGAGGTCGTCAAGGCGCTGGGCCGGGACGGCTGGCTCGGCATCGGCTGGCCGCGCGAGTACGGCGGCCAGGGGCGGTCGGTCGAGGAGCAGTACGTCTTCTTCGACGAGGTCCAGCGCGCCGGGCTGCCGTTCCCGTTCGTCACGGTGAACACCGTCGGCCCCACCTTGATGGAGCACGGAACGGAAGCGCAGAAGCAGGCCTACCTGCCCGGAATCCTCAACGGCGACATCGTCTTCGCCATCGGCTACACCGAACCCGACGCGGGCACCGACCTCGCCTCGCTGCGGACCAGGGCCGTGCGCGACGGCGACGAGTTCGTGGTGAACGGGCAGAAGATCTTCACTTCCGGAGCGAACACCGCGGACTACGTCTGGCTTGCCGCCCGCACCGACCCCGAAGTGCCCAAGCACAGGGGAATTTCCATCCTGGTGGTGCCCACCGATGCCGAGGGATTCTCGTGGAGCCCCATCCACGCCGTCGGCGGCATGGTGGTCACCGCCACCTACTACCACGACGTCCGGGTGCGAGCGGACCACGTCGTCGGCGAGGTCGACGGGGGTGGCGCCTGATCACCGCCCAGCTCAACCACGAGCGGATCGGCCTGGCCGCGCTCGGCGGGCGGATGATCCAGCTCTGGGAGCAGGTGCTGCGCTGGGCCAAGGACACCGGGGTGATCGACAAGCCCTGGGTGCAGCAGGAGATGGCCCGCGCCCACGCCGAGCTCGAAGCGATGCGGCTGATGAACTGGAAGATGACCACGGCGGTCGCCGAAGGTGCGCTGACCGGCGCGACGGCCGGTGCGGTGAAGGTGTACGGGACCGAGACGCACATCGCCGTGCAGCGCACCCTGACCCAGGTGCTCGGCGCGGCCGGGCGGATCCGCCCCGGATCGCCTGCGTCTGTCCTAGGTGGACAGATCGAGCAGTTGTCCAGGCAGGGCATCGTGAACACCTTCGGCGGTGGCGTGAACGAGGTGCTGCGCGACATGGTCGCCACCCAGGGGCTCGGCCTGCCGCGGGGCAGATGAGCTGCGAAGAGGGGACACCCTCGTTTCTGCGCGTGACCTGACCAGCAAGGAGAGCACCGAGTGGACTGCCACCTCAGCGAGGAACTGGTCGCGGTCCGGGACCTGGCCCGCGACATCTTCACCGACCAGGCGACCACCGACCGGATCCGGGAGGTGGAGGCGTCGGAGACGCGCGTCGACGAGCACCTGTGGGCCGAGCTGGCCAAGGCCGGGCTGGTGGGTGCAGCCCTGCCGGAGGAGCACGGCGGGGCGGGGCTCGGCCTCGACGGACTGTGCGTTCTCCTGGCCGAGCAGGGTCGTTTCGTCGCGCCTGTTCCACTGTGGAGCGCAGTGGTGGCCGCCATGGCGATCGCCACCCACGGCGACGACGAGCAGCGAGGCCGGTACCTGCGGGCGACTGCCAGCGGGTCGGCACGGCTCGCCCTGGCGTTGGAGGAGTTCGCGCCCGCCGAACCGAACGCGCCCACCTGCACCGCGACTGCCGAAGGCGACGCCTGGCGGCTCTCGGGGACCAAGGCGGTCGTGCCGTCCCCGCAGGGGGCCGATGCGGTGCTGGTGTCCGCGACGACCGATCGCGGTCCCGGGCTCTTCCTGGTGGAGCACGAGATCCATCGGGAGCAGGCCGAGACCACGACCCGGGACCTGAGCGCGCACCTCCACCTCGACGGGGCCACCGGCCGTGCGGTCGGAGTCCCGGGCGATGACGCGCTGCACCAGACCCTGCGCCGCGCCACCGTCGCTCTCTCGGCGATCCAAACCGGCGTTGCCCGAGGCGCTTTGGCGCTCGCGGCCGGATACCTCGCCGAACGCCACCAGTTCGGCCGACCGCTGGCCACCTTCCAGGCGGTCCAGCACCAGCTGGCCGACTGCTACATCGACGTCGAAGCCGCGGAGGTGGTGCTGTGGCAGGCGCTCACCTCGCTCGCCGACGGGGCCGCCGACGCCGATCGCGCGGTGCTGGTGGCCAAGTGGTGGGCCGACCAGGCCGGGCTCGACGTCGTGCACCGCACCCAGCACGTGCACGGCGGAATCGGTGTCGACGTCGACTACCCGGCGCACCGCTACTTCCTGTGGGGCAAGCAGATCTCCAGCACGTTCGGCGGCGCGGCAGCCGCCCTCGCCGACCTGGGCGCGCTCCTGGCCGCCGAGGAGGTGGCCTCGTGACCGGCCAGGACTTCGCGGGCGAGTGGCGGGGTGTCGACCTGGGAACCCGCACCGTCGACTACACCGAGCGGGACGCGATCCTCTACGCGCTGGCGGTGGGTGCCGCGGCGGCGGACCTCGACCTGGTCTTCGAGGAACGCCTGCGAGTCCTGCCGACCTTCGCGCTGACCCTGGCCCAGTGGGCACCGGACGCGTTGGGCGAGCGCGGCGCGTTCGACGTCCGGACCGCGGTGCACGGTGCCCAGCGGCTCGAAGTGCTGGGCCCGTTGCCGAGATTCGGGTCCCTGACGATGAAGGCCTCGGTGGCGGAGGTGTGGGACAAGGGCTCGGCAGCGGTCTTCGAGGTCGCGGTGGAGAGCGACTGCTTCGCGGCCACCTGGGTGCTGTTCGCCCCCGGCCGCGGCGGGTTCGGCGGGGAACGCGGGCCGGCCGGACCGGAACCGCAGCGCACCGCACCCGAGCACCGCCTGGCGGTGGCCACCTCGCCGAACCAGGCGGCGCTGTACCGGCTGCTGGGCGATCGCCACCACATGCACATCGATCCGGCGGCGGCCGAAGCGGCCGGTCAGCCGAAGCCGTTCCTGCACGGCCTGTGCAGCCTGGCCGCCACGACGCTGGCGGTGGCGCAGCGGTACGACGCGCACCCGGCCGACCTGCGCCGGTTGACCGGGCGCTTCGCCGGACCGGTCTTCCCCGGTGACGAGCTCTCGGTCGGCTGCTGGGGCTCCGACGCGAGCGCGGTCGCCTTCGCCGCGGAGGTGGGGGAGCGCACCGTCCTGACCGGCGGTGAAGTCGGCTTCGGCTGACCACCGGCAGGGCAGAAAGCCCTTGGCCGGGTTCTGCCGCGTTGCCGCAGTCTGAGGCGGTGGGAACGTTCGCTGTACCGCGTCGGGCGGGGTATGCGCCGCTGCGGGACTACGCGGCGCTGGGGGATGGCCGGACCGTCGCCCTCCTCGCCAGGGACGGTTCGGTGGACTGGCTGACGATCCCGGACCTGGACTCGCCGACGGTTTTCGGCGCCGTGCTCGACGCGGGTCGGGGAGGTTGCTTCGCGCTGGAACCGGACGTGCCGTACCAGGTGAACCGCCGGTACCTCCCGAACACGAACGTCGCGGAGACCACGTTCACCACGGCCGAGGGCGCGGTCCGGGTGACCGACGCACTGACCCTGCCGGGAACGGCGTTGACACCGAGCCGGGAACTGGTCCGCAAGGTCGAAGGGCTGTCGGGGGCAGTGCCCGTGCGCTGGCAGGTGCGGCCCCGTTTCGACTACGGCACCGCGGCCACGCGCATCAGCCGGCGAGCAGGCGTGCCGATGGCGTCGGCAGGTGCGGACGCGGTCGCCGTGTGCACGTGGGGCGCGGGCGAACCGGTTTGCACCGGTGATGCGATCGAAGGTGGATTCGAGATCCGGATGGGGGCGCAGGCGGACTTCGCGCTGAGCTTCGCGCACGAGGAACCGCTGGTGCTGCCCGCGCGCTCGGAGTGCACGGCGCGGCTGGAGGAGACGGGCCGTCGTTGGCAGGACTGGCTGCGGGACCGCTCCGGCGCCGGACCGTGGCAGGAATTCGTGGCGCGCAGCGCGCTGGCCCTGAAGCTGCTGGTGTTCGCCCCGTCGGGCGCGGTGGCCGCCGCTGCGACCTCGTCGCTGCCGGAGGAGATCGGCGGCGGGCGGAACTGGGACTACCGGTTCTCCTGGCTGCGGGATTCCGTCTTCACCCTGGACGCCTTCCTCGCGCTCGGGTGCCCCGGCGAAGCGCAGGCCTACTTCTGGTGGCTGATGCACGCCACCCAGCTGACCGAACCGCGCCTGCGCCCGCTGTACCGCCTCGACGGCGGCGCCCGCGCACCCGAGCGGGAGCTCGAGCTGGAGGGGTACCGCAGGTCAGCGCCGGTGCGGGTGGGCAACGCCGCAGTCGAGCAGCTGCAGCTGGACACCTATGGCGAACTGCTGCAAACGGCTTGGGCGTACGCGATGGCCGGCGGTCGGCTCGATGCCGACATCGCTCGACGGTTGGCGCGGGTGGCGGATCTCGTCTGCGCGATCTGGCGGGAGCCGGACGCGGGGATCTGGGAAGTCCGCAGCGCGCCCCGGCATTTCACCCAGTCGAAGATGATGTGCTGGATCGCCCTCGACCGCGCGCTGCGCTTGGTCGAACGAGGGGTGCTTTCCCGTCGGCACGCACGCGCGTGGCGGCGCGAGCAGGGCGCGATCGAGGACTTCGTCGAAACGCGGTGTGCGAGCGAGGACCAGGAGAGCTACGTGCGCAGCGCCGGGGCCGAGGAGGTGGACGCCAGCGTCTTGCTCGGCCTGCTGCGCGGTTATGCGGGTCCGCAGCACCCTCGGATGCACGGCACGATCGAGGCCGTTCGCCGCGACCTGGCTCGCGGGCCGTTCGTGCAGCGCTACGCGGGCGAAGACGGTCTGCGGGGGACCGAGGGGGCGTTCGTGGCCTGCTCGTTCTGGTTGGCCGAGGCGTTCGCCCGCTGCGGTCACGTCGACGAGGCCGCGGAGTTGATGGACCAGCTGGTCGGACTGGCCAACGACGTGGGCCTCTACAGCGAGGAGATCGACCCCGCCACCGGGGATTTCCTGGGGAACATGCCGCAAGGCCTGACGCATCTGGCGTTGATCAGCGCGGCCTGCGCGATCACCGAGCAGGCGAGGACGTCGTGACGATCTGGGGAGCGCTCGCCGGCGGATTCATCGGCACCCTGGTGCTGACCACGGCGCTGCGCGCGGCGAACGAGCTCAAGCTGACCCGCATCGACCTCCCGTTCCTGCTCGGCACCGTCCTCGCGGTCAACCGCTCGCGCGCGAAAGCTCTCGGCTACCTGGCGCACTTCCTCTTCGGGGAGCTGTTCGCGCTGGGCTACTTCGGGCTGTTCGTCGCCCTGGGGACCAGCAGCTGGTGGTTGGGGGCGCTGTTCGGGCTGGTCCACGGCTTGTTCGCCGGAACCGCGCTGGTGAACCTCCTGCTGCCGGTGGTGCACCCGCGGATGGGGACCGACCTCACCAGCGCTCCCCGCGCGGCGCTGCTCGAACCGCCGGGATTCCTGCTGCTCAACTACGGAGTGGCGACACCGGCGGTCACGCTGCTGGGACACGTCGTCTACGGCGCCCTCGTCGGCGGATTCCTCTCCAGCGCTCCTTGAGCAGCAGCTTCTCCTCGGGGCTGCGCGGCCGAAAGCCAGCCGTGTTCGGGAATCCTGCATCATGGTCGCATGCACGTGAATGCCGCAGAGGGCCTCCGCGAGGTCCGTGCTTTGTTGGCGACTTTCAAGACGCCGTCCTGCATCCAGCGTGCCGGCGAGCTGGACGGGGTCGCCGACAAGGTCGCCTCCTGCGCTGCGGAGCTGCTCGACGCCGAGGGGGATCAGCTCCAGGAGCGCCTCGCGTCCGCGGCCAGTGCGATCCGCGCGGCGGAGAAGGCGGCGGACACCTACCAACGAACCCCGCTGACCCGAGCGATGTCCCAGGCGCGATTCGCCCTGAAGACGGGGTCGGCGATGGGCTCGATCCAGCTCGCCCTGGAGGAACTGGACCCCGCGGAGAAGGCCGTCCGCGACCAATTGCGCGACCGGTAGTCCGCTTCGCGGTCCTGTTCGGCGGAATCAACGCTTGATCGCCCGGCCACATCAACCTAACGTTTGCTTGGCGGGTAGTCGAGCGCCGGAGGTGCGCATGGCGGTTGAGCTGGACATGGCGGGACGGGTCGTCCTGGTCACCGGGGGGACCAAGGGCATCGGCCGGGCCATCGCCGCCGCCTTCGCGGCGGCCGGCGCTCAGGTGGTCACCTGCGCCCGGTCCGAAGTGGACGAACCGGCGCCGGGCACGACGCACCTGCGCTGCGACGTGCGGGACGCGGAGTCGGTGCAGGCCATGATGGATCGCCTGCTCGAACAGCACGGCCGCATCGACGTGGCGGTGAACAACGCCGGGGGATCGCCGTACGTCATGGCCGCCGACGCCTCACCGCGCTTCCACAGCAAGATCGTGGACCTCAACTTCACCGGACCGCTGCTCGTCGCCCAGGCCGCCAACGCCGCGATGCAGGAGCAGGACACCGGCGGCGCGATCGTGAACATCTCGTCCATCAGCGCCCTCCGCCCCTCACCCGGCACGGCGACGTACGGCGCGGCGAAAGCCGGACTGGACTCGCTGACCCGCTCGCTGGCGGTGGAGTGGGCGCCGAAGGTGCGGATGAACTCGATCAACGTCGGCCTGTGCCGGACCGAGCTGACCGGTGACCACTACGGTGGCGACGACGGCGTGGCGGCGATCGAGCGCACCATCCCGCTGGGCCGCATGGCGAGGCCGGAGGAGATCGCCAACGTCGCCCTCTTCCTGGCCTCCGACCTGGCCTCCTACGTCAGCGGCGCGGCGATCGAATGCCACGGAGGAGGAGAACCCCCGGCCTTCCTCTTCGCGACTTGAGGCGTTTCCAGGCTCGTTTTGCTTGACGGTGCGAGCAGCGCTTCGCAGTCGCGGTCCGGACAGGGCGTAGTGGCCCGCTGGCGTCGTCACCCCGCCGGGCCCGGTGGGGAACCGACCCCGCGCGCCGCCACTCGTTCCAAGCAGCCCCAGTCGGCGTACGGATCATCGCCCGGCCCCTGCCGCACCGAGCCGAGTGGATCCGCAGTTTCAATTGAAACTGCGGTTTCAACGGAATTTCGGGTGCCCGACACGCCGACACCTGTGGACAAGTCCGGCTCCCTGTGGAGAACTTCCGCAATTTCAATGGAAATCGGATATCCAATTTCCATTGAAATTGCGGAGCCCGGAGCCCGGAGCCCGGAGCCCGGAGCCCGGAGCCCTGGGCCCTGGGCCCTGAGCACCGGGCCCTGAGCACCGGGGCTGAGGGCTCGGGCAGGGGACTTGGGCTTTGGGTGGTGTCGATTTCTGGTGGGATCGACACCACCCGGGGAGACGGTGCGGGTCAGGGGGTGGGGGTTTCTTCTTGGGCGGCAGCCGGTTCCGGCTTCTTGGTGTTGCGCTGTTCGGCTTCGAGGCGCTCCGCTTCCTCTCCGCCGACCGCTTCGCCTCGGGCCACGAGGCCGGCGACGTCCGACAGCGGGATCTGCTTGAGGACCAGGGCCAGGAGGAAGGCGATGCCGATGAACGGCAGCAGGTACCAGAAGACCGGGGCGAGGGCGTCGGCGTAGGCCGTGACCACGCCGTCGCGGATCGGTCCGGGCAGCTGGCTCAGCGTCTTCGGGTCCAGCGTCGCGGTGGCGGTCGACGCGTCGGCCGCCGAGGCTCCCGCCGTGGTGAAGACGTCGGTGAGGTTCTCGGTGAGCCGGGTGGTGAAGATCGTGCCGAACACCGCGACGCCGAGCGAGGCGCCGACCTCGCGGAAGTAGTTGTTGGTGCTGGTCGCGGTGCCGATCATGGCGGGCGGGACCGCGTTCTGCACGACCAGCACGACCACCTGCATGATCAGGCCGAGGCCCGCGCCGAACACGAACAGGAACGCGCAGATCAGCCAGATCGGGGTGTCGGCGGTCAGCGTGGTCATCATGACCATCGCCGCACCGGTGATGATCGTGCCCAGGATCGGGAAGAGCCGGTACCGCCCGGTCTTGGTGATCATGGCGCCCGAGGTGATCGAGGTGCCGAGCAGACCCACCATCATCGGCAGCATCAGCAGGCCGGAGGCGGCCGCCGAGGTGCCCGACGACATCTGCAGGAACGTCGGCACGAACCCGATCGCGGCGAACATGCCGAGCCCCAGCGTGAGGCCGATCGCGGTGGCGTTGATGAAGATCGGGTTGCGGAACAGGCTCAGCGGGATGATCGGGTCCGCGGCGCGGGCTTCGGTGATGACGAACGCGATCGCCGAGGCCAGCAGACCGGCGCCCCAGGCCCACGTCTCGGGTGCGCTCCAGCCGTGCGCCTTGTCGCCGCCGAAGTCGGTGAAGAAGATCAGGCACGTGGTGGCCAGCGAGAGGAACACGACGCCGAGCAGGTCGATCGGCTGGGTGGCCTTCTTGTTCGGCAGCGTCAGCGCCGCGAGCGCGATGACGAACGCGATGATGCCGATCGGGATGTTGATGTAGAACGCCCACTGCCAGGTCAGGTGGTCGACGAAGAACCCGCCGAGCAGCGGGCCGCCGACGGCCGACAGGCCGAAGATGCCGCCGAGCGGGCCGAGGTACTTGCCGCGCTCGCTGGCCGGGACGATGTCGGCGATGATCGCTTGCGAAAGGATCATGAGCCCGCCGCCGCCGAGGCCCTGCATGGCCCGGAACACGACGAACGTCCAGAAGTCGGTGGCGACGGCGCAGCCCACCGAGGCGAGGGTGAACAGCGCGATCGCCACCAGGAACAGCCGGCGCCGGCCGAGGACGTCGCCGAACTTGCCGTAGATCGGCATCACGATCGTGGTGGCCAGCAGGTAGGCGGTGGTGATCCACACCTGGTGCTCGACGCCGCCGAGGTCGCCGACGATCGTCGGCATCGCGGTCGACACGATCGTCTGGTCGAGGCTGGCGAGCAGCATGCCCGCGATCAGCGCGCTGAAGATGATCCAGATCCGCCGCTGGGTCAGCAGCAGCGGTGCGGGAGCGGTGCTTGTCATGGCTTCCGTTCGGGGTCTTGGGTCGGAGCGAGGAGCTCGCGGGCGGCGGCGAGCCGGCGCGCCAGGATCTCCGCGAAGGTGTCTTCGCTGTTCGAGTCGAGGAATTCCCGCGCGGCAGCCCGGCAGAGGACTTGGACGAGCTGCACGGCGGCAGCGGCGCGGAGGTCACCGGGCGGCAGGCCTTCGCGCCGCTCGACGAGCTCCGCGGCGGTCTGCTCGTCGCGCAACATCCGCTCGAGGCCCTTCGTGAACAGCTTGGGCTCGCGCTCGAACGCGGCGCGCACGTCCTGGACGCTCTCGGCGGTGATGCCGGAGGTGTCCCAGCGGTGCACCGCGAGCTCGGCGAGGTCGTCGAGTAGGTTCGCCGAAACCCCGGGGCTTTCCGGGGTTCCCCTAGCGGCGAACCAGGCGGTGAGCTCGTCGTCGTCCCTGCGGGCGGGCACTCCGAGGACCGCGTCGTCCTTCGAAGCGAAGTAGTTGAAGAAGCTGCGCCGGGAGATCCCGACCTGCTCGCAGACCTCCTCGACGGTGAACCCGGACAAGCCGCGTTCGGCGGTCAGCCTGCGAGCGTGCGAAGTCATCTGCGCGGCGGTCGCGGCCATGCGCCGCCTGCGCGCGTCTGTTGCACGTTTCATTGCATAGTGCATTATTGCACCCTCGTGCTCAGAGTGCACCGAAGTTTCGTGTGTTCTCGGTCCCGGAGCCCGAGTTCGGGCACCAGGAAGCGAGCAGCCCGCCAGCAGTTTCCTGGAAGCGGTGTCTGCCGGGCCGTTCACCGTTGATCCCCGACGCGAGTTGGCGCCTGCGGGTTCGTGATCGCGGAGTCGGCGGTCGGTCGTTTTCCGGTGCCGTCGAACGTGATTCGCGAGCGGGTTTACGAGTGATCGGGTCCGACGATGCGTGCCAGCTCGCGCAGTCCGGCGACGATGTCGGAGCCGGTGGGGGCATGATCGGGGTTGGTGATCCACTGCGTCATCACGCCGGTGAGCATGGCCATCTGGACGGTGCCCAGGGTGCGCGCCACCGCGTCGTCGACCGCGTCCTCCGCCGTGCCGCTGAGCACGGCTGCCAGACCCCGTCGCCCCTGGGCCTGGCCCCCGGCGAGGTAGCGGCGCAGGTCTTCGGAGTGCTCGGCTTGGGTGAGCGCCTCGATCGAGGCGAGCCACAGCGTGCGGTGGGTGGAGAAGGACTCGATGATCCGGTCCCACATCGCCTCGTAGCGCTCGGCCGGCGTGGCGTCCTCCGAGGCGAAGCCCGCCAGGGTGCGGCCGACACTGGTGCCCCATTCGTCGATGGCGTCGATGAGCGCGGCGTTGAGCAGCGCCTCGCGGGAGCCGAAGTGGTAGCCGATGGCGGCCATGCTGACGTCGGCCGCCGCCGAGATGTCGCGGACCGTGGTGCGCGCCCAGCCCTTGTCCTCCAAGCAGCGGCGGGCTCCGGCGAGCAGGTCTTCGCGATTTCCCATGGTCGGAGGCTACTGGAGATTGGATCGAGCGCACAAGGCGCATGCCTTAGGCGAATGCCTTGCGCAAACGTCTTGCGCATTTGCCCAAATGCTCATTACTGTCATCGCCACCGAGGCGCCGTCCCATCGCCGCCGAACGAAGGAGATCCGCATGACCAGCACCACCACGCCCGCCACCGCCGTCCGCGCCGATCTGCTCGTCGACGGCCGCAAGCTGTCCTACCTCGACTTCGGCGGCACGGGCCGCCTGCTGGTCGCGCTGCACGGCCACCTGTCCGAGGGCGCCGCGTTCGCCCACCTCGCCGAGGCGCTTGCTCCTGAGTGGCGGCTGATCGCTCCGGACCAGCGCGGCCAAGGGGAGTCCGCCCGCGCCGCCGACTACTCGCGGGAGGGATATCTCGCCGACCTCCAGGCGCTCCTGGACCACCTTGAGCTGGACGATGTCGTGCTGCTCGGCCACTCCCTCGGCGCCATCAACGCCTACCAGTTCGCCGCCCGGAACCCCGAGCGCGTCAGCGCGCTCGTCAACGCCGAGGGTTCCGCCGCGCTCGGCCTGGACGGGGTGAACCCGTTCGGTTTCTTGCTGGACCTGCCCTACCGGGCGCCCACCCGTGACGCGCTGATAGCGGGTTTGGGGCCGGCAGCGCCGTTCTTCTCCGACCGGCTGCGGGAAGACGCGGACGGCGCCTGGCGCCTGCCCTTCCACCCGCAGGAGATGTACGAGTCCGAGGAGCAGGTCCACGGTGACCACTGGGCCGACTGGACGGCCACTGCCTGTCCGGCTCTGCTGGTGCACGGCACCAGGGGCGTCATCCCGCCCGAGCAGGTCGTCGCCATGGTCGAGCGCCGCGCGGGCACCGAGTCGGCCGAGCTGGATGCCGATCACCTCGTCCACACCGCCGCTCCTGACGCGTTCGCCGCTGCGGTCCGGGCGTTCCTCGCCACGATCTAGGCGGCCTCGAACCTGGCGCCGCGCCGGCCGATGGCGCTCGTCCCGCTCGGCGGGAAAGCGGACTGTTGCCGAAATTCGACGGGATTGTTGATACTCCGTTGAGCGGGGTATAGACGTTTTCTATGGATTTTATTCCAAACTGGTCTGGGGCCCGTCCGAATGCTTCGTGACCTGCTCGTACGCTGGGTGTTTCCCGTTGTTCGCGGGTGTTCCGGCATTCGCCTGGTTGGTGGTTCGAATTCGGTTCGATAGGGTTGCCGCGATCGCCGGGCAGCCGGTGGTCGCAATTCTTCTTCCAGCAGTTCCGCTGCGCGGGTTCGACGATGCCAGGAGGTTGGGATGAGCGATGCGGTCCGCTCCCGCGAGCGCCTGCCGATCCCGGACGAGGTCGGCGCCTCGGCCACCGCGCTGGACGCGCGCGACCAGCAGCCCCGGTTCGAGCCCGTGCAACCGGTGCGGCCGCCGGAGTCGGCGCCGAACGTGGTGGTCGTGCTCATCGACGACATGGGGTTCGGCGCGCCCAGCGCGTTCGGCGGCCCGTGCCGGATGCCGACCGCCGAACGGCTCGCCGACGACGGGTTGCGCTTCAGCCGCTTCCACGTCACCGCGATCTGCTCGCCGACGCGGCAGGCGCTGCTCACCGGCCGCAACCACCACTCGGTCGGGATGGGCGTGACCACCGAGATGGCCAGCGCCGCGCCCGGCTACAACGGCATCCGACCCCGCAGCGCCGCCACGCTGGCGCAGGTGCTGCGCGGAAACGGTTACAACACCGCGGCTTTCGGCAAGTGGCACCAGACACCCGCCCGGGACGTCAGCGCCGCGGGGCCGTTCGACCGGTGGCCCACGGGGGAGGGCTTCGAGAAGTTCTACGGGTTCCTGTGCGCCGAGATGAACCACTGGTACCCGCTGCTGTTCGACGGCACGACCCCGGTGGAGCCCTCGCGCCGCCCGGAGGACGGCTACCACCTGTCGGAGGACCTGGTGGACCACGCGATCGACTGGGTGCGCGACCAGCGGTCCCTGAAACCGGACCACCCGTTCTTCGCCTACCTGCCGTTCGGCGCCACCCACGCGCCCTACCACGTGCCCCGCGAGTACCGGGACAAGTACCGGGGCGCGTTCGACCACGGCTGGGACCGGCAGCGCGAGATCACCTTGCAGCGCCAGAAAGAACTCGGCGTGGTCCCCGAGGACGCCGAGCTGGCCCCGTGGGCGGAAGGCGTGCCGCACTGGGACGAGCTGTCGGCGACCGAGCAGCGGGCGGCCGCGTCGTTGATGGAGCTCTACGCCGGTTTCGCGGAGCACACCGACGACCAGGTGGGGCGGCTCGTGGACGCGCTGGAGGAGCTCGGCGCGCTGGACGACACGCTGTTCATCTACATCCTCGGCGACAACGGGGCCTCCGCCGAGGGAGGGCTCGGCGGCACGCTCAACGAGCACCGCTTCGCCAGCGGCATCCCCGACAGCGCCGAGTTCATCGTCGACAACGCCGACGCCCTCGGCGACGCCACCACCCACGCGCACTACCCGGTGGGCTGGGCGCTGGCGATGAACACGCCCTACCAGTGGACCAAGCAGGTCGCCTCGCACTTCGGGGGCACCCGGGACGGCATGATCGTGCACTGGCCCCGGGGGATCGACGAGCGGGGCGGGGTGCGCCACCAGTTCCACCACGTGATCGACGTGGTGCCCACCGTGCTGGAGGCCGCGGGCATCCCGCACCCGGTCGAGGTGGACGGGATCGCGCAGAAGCCGATCGAGGGCACCAGCATGCTCTACAGCTTCAACGCCCCCGACGCGCCGGACCGGCACCGCGTGCAGTACTTCGAGATGGTCGGCAACCGGGGCATCTACCACGACGGCTGGATGGCGGTGACCCGCCACGGCACGCCGTGGGAGATGGTCCAGGGCGAGCAGCGCCGCTACTTCGACGACGACGAGTGGGAGCTCTACGACACCTCGGTGGACTGGACGCAGGCGCGCGACATCTCCGCCGAGCACCCGGGAAAGCTGAACGAGCTCAAGCAGCTGTTCCTCGTGGAGGCCGGTCGGCACGGGGTGTTCCCGCTCGACGACCGGATGACCGAGCGGGAGAACCCGAAGGAGGCCGGGCGGCTCGACCTCATGGGGGAGCGCCGGTCGATCACCTTCCACGCGGGCGCCAAGCGGCTCACCGAGGAGACCGCGCCGAACGTCAAGAACCGCTCCCACGCGGTGACCGCCGAGATCGAGACCGGCGGCGGGGCAGCGGGGGTGATCATCGCCCAGGGCGGTCGTTTCGGTGGCTGGTCGGTGTACTTCCACGACGGCCGGCTCTGCTACGCCTACAACTACTTCGGCCTGGACGTGCGCACCGCGCGGGCGCGCACCCCGATCCCGGCCGGTCGCCACGAGATCCGGGTGGACTTCGCCTACCACGGCGGCGGTGTCGGCCAGGGCGGTGACGTGACGCTGCACGTCGACGGCGAGCAGGTCGGCGAGGTCGTGGTCCCGAAGACGATCCCGTACTACTTCGCCTTCGACGAGACCTTCGACATCGGCGTCGACCGCGCCACCCCGGTCACCGACGACTACCCGGTGGCCGACAACGCGTTCACCGGAGAACTGCGCTGGGTCCGCCTCGACCTCGGCGACGACCTGCACGACGACGCCGAAGCGGACCGGGACCGGGCCCGCTTCAAGGCCGCCCACGACTGAGCGGGCCGGGGAGGAGCTGCGTGGAACGCCGGGAGCTGGAGTACTTCCTTGCGATCGCCGAGAGCGGGAGCTTCACCGGCGCCGCCCAAGCGCTGCGGATCGCGCAGCCCTCGCTGTCGCACGCGATCGGTTCCCTGGAGCAGCGGCTGGGCGGCAAGGTCTTCCACCGCCTCCCGCACGGGGTGGCGCTCACCCCCGCCGGGGAGGCGCTGGTGGAGCCTGCTCGGCAGGTCATGCGCGACTTCAGCACCGCGGCGGACTCGGTGCGCCGGGTGCTGGGGCTCGATGCTGGACGGCTCGACATCGTCGCGCAGACCACGCTCGCGGTGGATCCGCTCGCCGATCTGCTCGGCGCGTTCCTGCGGACCCGTCCGAACGTCGAGGTGCGCGTGTCCGACCACGAGCTGGGTTCGGGTGCCACCAGCGCGGTGCGCAGCGGAGAGTCCGAGCTCGGCATGGCCGATTCCGCCGCGGACGGGGTCGCCGAGCTGGAGCACGTCGTGCTCGAAGGGCGCGAGATCCTCGCGGTGCTGCCTCCGAAGTCCGGGTTCGCGGAGCGGGAGCGCCTCGGTCGCGCCGAACTCGCCGAGCTGACCTGGGTCACGACCCCGCGCGGAACGGCGACGCGCGAAGTCATCGAGGACGCGGTGGCGGGACCGCGAGTCGCGGTGGAGACGGCGCACCAGGCGATGGTCGTGCCCCTGGTGCTGGCCGGAGCCGGGGCGACGCTGCTCCCGAGGTCGCTGGCCAGGGAAGCGGAGGGAAGTGGCGCGGTGGTGCTGCCGCTGCGGCCACGGGTCGTCCGCCGCGGCGCCCTGTTCTGGCGGCGGGGCCCGCTCTCCCCGGCGGCTGCCGAGTTCGTCCGGATGATCTCGTCGACCAAGCGCCCCCGCCGCTGAGGTTCAGCGGCGGGAGCGCGGCGGACTCAGCGCGGGAGCGCGTCGGCCTCCTCGCCGACCGGCTTCGCCCGCTTGGCCAGGCGGGCCGGGGCGGTCTCGGGCAGGGGCAGCAGGCAGAGCAGGGACAGCGTCAGCAGGGCGGCCAGGTAGTAGCCGACGTTGAGCGGATCGCCGGTGCCCGCGATGATCCGGTTCGCGATCATGGGCGTGATGCCGCCGCCGAGGACGGCGCCGAGGTGGTATCCGATGCCGACACCGGACTGCCGCTTCTCGCGGGGGTAGGCCTCGGCGAAGGTGGTGTACAACGGCCCGAAGAGGACGCCGGTCGCGGAGAAGCCCAGGACGACGGCCGTGTTGACGGCGGCGACGGTGCCGCCCGAGGCGATCGGGAACATCGTCAGCGCCGCGGCCAGGGACAGCAGAACCCCGGCGAGCATGACCGGCTTGCGGCCGATGCGGTCGGACAGCCACGCGGAGACCAGGTTGAGGATCGCGTGGCAGGCCAGCCCCAGCAGCGAGCCGTTCACGATCTCCTGGCGGGGCAGCCCGAGCCCTTCGGGGGCGCCGGCGGTGGCGTAGGACAGCATGAACGTCACCAGCGTGAACGTGGTGGCGGTCAGGCCGATGTTGATCCCGGCGGTCTGCAGGATGAGGCGCCAGTGGGTCTTGATCACGTCCCGCAGCGGTTGCCGGGAGCGGCCGTCGTGCGACTCGTCGGCGACCATCTTCTGGAAGACCGGGCTCTCCGCCACACCGCGGCGCACCCACAACCCGACGGCCAGGACCAGGCCGCCGACCAGGAACGGCAGTCGCCATCCCCAGTCCCGCACGTCCTCGTCCGGCAGGAACAGGACCAGGGCGAAGGCGATGTTCGCCAGGATGGTCCCGACCGGCGAGCCGAGGGCGACGAACGACCCGTACAGGCCGCGCGACCGCTCAGGCGCGTGCTCGATCGCGAGCACCGCGGCCCCGGCGTTCTCCCCGCCGCGGGCGACGCCGTGCAGCAGCCGCAGCGTGACGAGCATGATCGGCGCGGAGACGCCGATGGCGGCGTAGGAGGGCAGCACGCCCATGCCCAGCGTCGCCAAGCCCATCAGCAGGAATGCGCCGGTCAGCGCGGTGCGGCGGCCCTTCCGGTCACCGATCCAGCCGAAGAGGGCGGCACCGAGCGGAGCCATCAGGAACCCGGCGGCGAAGGTGGTGAGGCTGAGGAAGGTGCCCAGCCAGGCGTCGCCGGTCTTGAAGAAGACGTCGCCGAACACGAGCGCCGCCGCGGTGCCGTAGATGGTGAAGTCGTACAGCTCCAGGGAGGTGCCGACTCCAGCGGCCACCCCCACCCGCAGCACGTCGGAATGCTGTTCCGCTGATCGGTGGGTCGAAGTCATCGGGCGTCCTCACGCAGGGCCAGTGGTCTCCGACACGTTAGGAATTCGCGCTGGGCGCACCCAGTGGTGAATCCCTGAGCGGCATAAGGGAATTCCGTATCGCGCATCGCCCCGGTGAGGTTCTCCGGAACCGTCCGGACAGCAGCGACCCCGGGACCGTTTCCCGCCGGATCTCTCCGCGCGGGCCGAACCGGACTCAGTTCGGGGTCCCGGGGCCGGGTAGCTGCCTGGTATTCGCCGACCGCATCACCCGCGCAGGATCCCGGAGGGACCATCACGCGTCGGGTCGGCAGGATTGCCGTAGGCGGTCCTAGCGGACAGCCACCTCACAAGTCCTGATGTCGTTCAACGTCGGACCACCTCCTTTCCTGTGTACCGAGAAGGCTAAACATGGCGTGCCGCACGGGCAACTGATTTTTTCCGCGCAGCGCGTCGGCAGTTCCCGCGCCTCGGAGGGGCTGTGCGTCGCGGTTCCGCCGGCGCGTGCTGCTTCGAGAGTCCACTTCGGACCATCGGCCGCCGTGGGACGCGCCCGGATCCCGTGCTGTTCAGGCGAATCAGGCGCTCAGTGTTCCGGCGGTGGGCGAGCACGATCACCGCGGCGACCAGGGGGACGAGCCCCGCCGCGGCCGCGGTCACCCAGGAGGTCGCAGTGCTCAGCGGGTGCTCGAGCGTCACGAGCCCGACCGCGATGGCGGGAACCCCGGCGCCCGAGTAGAAGGCGAGGTGCAGCGCGCCGGTGATCGCGCCGCGTTCGCCTTCCGGTGCGACCGCGTCGATGGCGGCTGCCGCACCCCCGTAGGCCAAGCCGTGCCCGGCACCGGCCACCACAGCTGCCACCAGGGTGATCGGGATCGAACCGCCGGCGTCCACGGCCAGCAGCCCGAGGCTGACCAGGAGCCCGCCGAGCCCGGTGAGCTGCGCGTACCGCGTGCTGATCCGGGGCACGAGCGGTTGGGTCAGCACCGAGCAGATCAGCACCGCACCCAAGATGCCGCCGATCACCGCCTGGTTGCCCGCGACGGCCCGGTCGAGCAGGGCCGGGATGACCGCTAGGAACAAGCCCGCCACCGTCCAGGCGAGGAATCCGGTCGCCGCGGCCATGGTGAACAGCAGTCGGATCCCCGGCGGGATCTGCGGGCGGGTGGGCTTCCAGCGGCCGAGCCCCGGTGCGCTTCCGGCGAGGTTCGCGACGCGGTGCCAGCCGAGCCAGAGAAGCGCCAGGTGCAGGAGGAACGGCAGGACCTGGGGCGCCGGTGCGTACTGGGCGAGCACGCCGCCGGTGATCGGTCCCGCGGCGGTGCCCGCCACGAAAGCGGTGCTGGCCAGCACCGACCCGCTCAGGCGGTAGTGGCCGCGGGCGCGCTCGCTGATCAACGAGCTGGCCGCCCCGGTCGCCGCGCCCAGCGCGAGCCCCTGCGCGGCCCGTCCGGCCAGGAGCCACTCCAGACCGGACGCGAAGACGAAGCAGGCCGAACCGACCGCGGCCAGCACGATGCTGGCCCGCAGCACCGACCGAGGCCCCAGCGCGTCCGACGCTGACCCGAACAGCAGCAGCGCAGGTGCGCTGACCAGCGCGAACGTCGCGTAGATCAACGTCATGGCGAGGTCGCTGACCGCGAACGCCTCCTGGTAGGCCGGGTACAGCGGGCTCGGCAGGTAAGCCCCGGCCGTGAGCACGACCAGCACGTACAGGCCGGTGCGCACTTCGCGTGCGCGGTCGCGGTGGTCGATGAGGGCAGGAGGGTTCGCGAGGGTCACGACGTCCAGCTTGGCGGCGATGACTCGGAAAGAGAATCAAACGATTCTCGACCCGATTGTGCAGAATTGTTGAATGCTCGATCCGAAGCTGAAGGTGCTCCAGCTGGTGGCCCACCACGGCACGGTCACCGCTGCTGCCGCCGCGCTGCACTACACGCCTTCGGCGGTGTCGTACCAGCTCCGGCAGCTGGCCGAGGAGCTCGGCGTTGAGCTGGTGACCCAGCGGGGCCGCGGCATCCAGCTGACCGCCGCGGCGCGAACGGTGCTGCGCCACGCGGAAGCGCTGCAGGCCCAGGTCGAACGTGCCCGGGCGGAGCTCGCGTCGATCGCCGAGGAGCCGACCGGTTCGTTCACCTTGTGCGGGTTCTCCACTGCTGCAACCAACCTGCTGCCGCCTGCGGCCGCGGCGCTGCGGGAACGCCATCCGCACCTGCAGGTCCGGGTGATCGAAGCCGAACCGGCCCGCTGCTTCGACTTGCTGCTCGCCGGAGAAGCGGACCTCGCCCTGGTGATCAACTCGGCCGAGACGCCGTCCACGGCCGACGAGCGCTTCGACCAGCAACCGCTGCTCGACGACCCGCTGGACCTGGTGGTGCCCGAGGGGCACCGCCTGGCGGAACTCCCCGCCGTCACCCTCGCCGACGCCGCCGACGAGAAGTGGATCGTCGGCCTCCCCGGCAGCACCTACCACGACCTCGTCCGAACGGCCTGCACGGCAGCGGGTTTCACCCCGAACATCGCCCACTACGCCAACGAGTGGGACACCGGAACGGCGTTGGTGGCCCACGACTTCGGCATCATCCTGGTGCCCCGCCTCGCCCGGCTCCACGAAGACTGGCCCGTGGTCCGCCTACCCCTCCACGGAGAACCGGCCCCGGCCCGCCGGCTCACCGCCGCAACCCGCCGGGGCCGCCGCGACCACCCGGCAGTAGCTGCCTCCCTCGAAACCATCACCGCGACGGCATCTCGCCTGAAAGCCTTGAAGGACTGTCCGAAGTAGATGGTGGTGGCGCTCGTCCAGGTCCTGCAGCGGGAACCGAACGGGTGCCTGGAACGTCGCACCCGGTGCGCGGTCCGATGGAGGCGGGGCGCTGGAACTCCCTGCTCTCGAAGGAGTGTCGTGGCTTTCGTGTGCGTGCTGCTGGCCGTTCTCATGTTCGTGCTGGGCTGCGTGGACCAGCACGCGTTGTGGCGGTTCCTGGATTCCTGGCGCTATTCGGATCCGGATGCCAATGAGCCGTCGGGTGCGGCGTTCGTGGTGCAGCGCCTGGGTTTCTTCGTGGCGGCGGGAGGCTTCGTCTACGGAGCCGTCGTGCTCAGCGACATGCCGGAGCGCCCTGAGGACTCCTCGGAAAGCTCCCACATCTCCAGCAGCTCGAGCCTGAGCGTGTTCGACGAGGACGCCGTGCGTGAAGGGCTGTCCTGGGCGGACTTCGGTGGTCATCCGGGCTCGGTGGGGGCTGGGGGCCAGGATTCGGGGTCGAGGACGTTCAGCGTGTAGGCGCGGGCTACCAGGGCTGTTCTGCCTCGTACGTGCCAGCGGCGGGAGAGTTGGGTCAGGTGGTAGTTGACTCCGTCGACGGTGAGGCCCACCGCTCTTGCGATTCGCGGTGTTGTGTCGCCGCTTGCCGCCAGGGCGAGGATCCTGGCCTCGATTTCGCTTGCGGCGGGCGCGGGTTCAGGGACGGGTTCCGTGTGTTCGCCCAGGACTCGGAGCACGAGCATCAGGGCGGTGGGAGCGCCTGGGGTGTCGCTGACCGGGTCCACGTCCACCTCGCCGTAGCGCTCGACGCCGCTCGGCGGGGTCCAGGTGACCTCGAGCGGGTAGCGGGACCTGCGGCGCAGGCGGACGGCTTCGGCGATCGGGTGGAGTCGGGCCGTCGTGCGGGGGCGGAAGAAGTCCAGGGCGTTGCGGCCGCGCATCTGGCCCGGGAGCATGCCCCATTCCGCTGCCATCGCCGGGTTCGCCAGCAGGATCGCGCCGTCGGGGTCGCAGAGCGCGACCGGTAGCGGCAGGTGGTCGAGCAGCAGGATGGCGCGGTTGCGCCAGGTGATCGCTTCCCGGTGCCAGTCCTCAGCGGACCGGGAACCGTGCTGGTGGCTCATCGGATTCCCCTCGCCGCGTTGCGCATCTCGGTCGGTTTGGCAAGGCCGGCGCGCGCCGACGCACTACACGATTATGTAGTGCGGTGGCGGTCTCGGGGGTTCGCCGGGGGCGAGTGTTGAGGGGACGGCTGGAAACGCGCCCCTCGGCGGTTCCTCCCCCCAACACAGAAGGCGGTTCGTCCCCTCATGGCCGCGACTTTGCTCCCCCCGCAGTTCGGCATCCCCGTCGTCGACGTGTCCGACTCCCCGACCAGAACGCCCGTCCTGCGGACGATGCGGCTGCTCAGGGAGCACGGTCCGGCGTTCGTCCAGCGCCAGCACGGCAACGACGCGCTGTTCGTCAGCAGCTTGGACCTGGTCACCGAGCTCTCCGACGAGCAGCGGTTCGCCAAGGCCATCGGGCCGGCGCTGGAGAACGTCCGCGAGTTCACCCACGACGGCCTGTTCACCGCCTACGGCGACGAGCCGAACTGGGCGAAGGCGCACGACATCCTGATGCCCGCCTTCGCGCTCGGGTCGATGCGCACCTACCACCCGGTGATGCTGCGCGTCGCCCGCCGGCTGATCGAGTCCTGGGACCGCAGGTGCGCGGCCGGACGACCGGTCGACGTGCCCGACGACATGACCCGGATGACGCTGGACACCATCGGCCTGGCCGGTTTCGGGTACGACTTCGGTTCGTTCGAGCGGGACGAACCGCACCCGTTCGTCGACGCCCTGGTGCGCTGCCTGCACTGGTCGATGACCAAGCTCAGCCGCGACCCGGACGGCGACCACGCGCAGACCGACGCGGCGTTCCGCGCCGACGCGGCCTTCCTCGCCTCGGTGGTGGACGAGGTCATCGCGGAGCGCACCGCTGCTGGTGCGCCGGAGGGCGACGACCTGCTGGGGCTGATGCTCGGCGCCACCCACCCCTCGGACGGCACCACCCTCGACCTGGCCAACATCCGCGACCAGGTCATCACCTTCCTGATCGCCGGGCACGAGACCACCTCCGGCACCATGTCCTTCGCCCTGCACAACCTGGTCAAGCACCCGACCGCGCTGCGCCTGGTGCAGCGCGAGGTGGACGAGCTGTGGGGCGACCAGTCCGATCCGGAGCCGACCTTCGAGGACGTCGGCCGTCTGCAGTACACGCGGCAGGTGCTCAACGAGACGCTGCGGATGTTCCCGCCGGCGCCCGGGTTCTCGCGCCAGGCCCGCCACGACACCGTCCTCGGCGGCATCCCGATGCGGGCCGGGCAGTGGGCGTCGGTGGTGACCCCGATGCTGCACCGGGATCCGGTCTGGGGCGACAACCCCGAGCTGTTCGACCCCTCGCGCTTCGACCCCGACGTCGAGGCGGCGCGCTCCCCGCACGCGTTCAAGCCGTTCGGGACGGGGGAGCGCGCGTGCATCGGCAGGCAGTTCGCCCTGCACGAGGCCACCATGCTGCTCGCGATGCTGGTGCACCGCTACCGGCTGCTCGACCACGCCGACT
Source organism: Saccharopolyspora oryzae (assembly GCF_027853915.1). Taxonomy (GTDB): domain Bacteria; phylum Actinomycetota; class Actinomycetes; order Mycobacteriales; family Pseudonocardiaceae; genus Saccharopolyspora; species Saccharopolyspora oryzae. The sequence continues at coordinate 2,512 of NZ_JAQGLA010000081.1, read as the reverse complement.
ACCGGATGCAGCTCAAGCAGACGCTGACGATCAAGCCAGAGGGCTTCACCCTCGCCCTGGCCCGGCGCACCTCGGCGGACCGCGTCGCCAAGCCGGCTCGCGCCGCTGAAGTACCGGTCGAGGACAGCGCACTGCCCGCCCGCGTCCAGCAGGGGACCGGGATGCTCCTGCTGCACGGCTCCAACTACGGGACCTGCCAGGACTTCGCGGCCCAGCTGGCCGAAGCCGCCGCCGAGATCGGCTGCGACACGGCCGTCGCCCCGCTCGACGCGCACACCGGCGCCCTGCCCACTGACCGGCTCGTCGTCATCACCGCCGCTTCCTACAACGGTCAGCCGACCGACGACGCGGCCGAGTTCGTCCAGTGGCTGGAGACCGCGGAACCCGGCGCCGCCGACGGCGTCACCTACGCGGTGCTGGGCGTCGGCGACCGCAACTGGTCCGCCACCTACCAGCGCATTCCCACGCTCATCGACGACCGGCTGGCCGCCCTCGGCGGAACCCGGCTGCTGGAGCGCGCGGAGGCCGATGCCGCAGGCGATCTGACCGGCGCGGTCAAGGCGTTCACCGCCGCGCTGTGCGGCAAAGTGCTCGAGGAGCACGGCGATCCGGCCACGATCGGCGCTGGTCCTGCCCCGGCCGGTCCTGCTCACGTCGTCACCGAGGTCACCGGTGGTCCGCTGGACGCGCTGGCCGCCCGGCACGGCATGACGCCGATGATGGTCACCGAGACCAGCAGCCTCACCAGCCCCGGCTACTCGCGCGCCAAGCAGTTCGTGCGGCTTGCCTTGCCGGAGGGGGCGAACTACCGGACCGCGGACCACCTCACCGTGCTCCCGGCCAACGATCCGGCCCTCGTCGAACGCGCTGCCCGGATCCTGCGGATCGACCTGGACACCGTCCTCACCATCGTGCCCAGCGGTCCGCGCGGCATCGCGGTCGACCGGCCGGTGACTGCGCGCGAACTGCTCACCCGGCACGTCGAGCTGCAGGACCGGCCGACCAGCGAGCAGCTGACCGTCCTCGCCGAGCTCAACCCGTGCCCGCCCGAGCAGCAGGCCCTGCGGGCTCTGGCCGAGGACGCCGACCACCGCAGCTTGCTGGACGTCGTCGAGGACTACCCCGCGCTGGGTGAAGTCCTGACCTGGCCGGTCCTGCTGGACCTGCTGCCGCCGATCCGGCCGCGCCACTACTCGGTCTCGTCCTCGCCGGCCAACGACCCGAGCCACGTCGACCTGATGGTCTCGCTGCTCGAAGCGCCCGCGCGGTCCGGACGGGGCACCTACCGCGGCACGGGTTCGGGCTACCTGAACACCGTGCGCGCCGGTGACACCGTGCTCGCGCGGATCCAGCCGTGCCGGGCCGCTTTCCGGATCGACCACGACACCCCGGTGATCATGATCTCGGCAGGCACCGGTCTGGCCCCCTTCCGGGGCGCGATCGCCGACCGGCTCGCCCTCGCGGCCGACGGCGCCGTGCTCGCCCCGGCGCTCTGCTACTTCGGCTGCGACGCCCCGGACGCGGACTACCTGCACGGCGCCGAACTGCGCGCCGCCGAGCTGGCCGGTGCGGTCCAGATGCGCCCGGCCTTCAGCGAGGCGCCGGTCGACGGGCAGGCGTTCGTCCAGCACCGCATCGCCGCCGAGGCCGACGAGCTGTGGCAGCTGATCGGCGCCGGGGCGAAGATCTACGTCTGCGGCGACGGAAATCGGATGGCCCCCGGCGTGCGCGACGCCTTCCGGGCCATCTACGCCGAACGAGCGGGCGGTGATGCCACCGCTTGGCTCGACTCGCTGGTCGCCGACGGCCGCTACATCGAGGACGTCTACGCCGCGCGCTGAGCCGTCAACCCCCTCGCAGAATCGGAGGTTCCCATCCCATGAACACCATGCTCGCCGGACGTCTGCACGTGCCGAGCGGAAGGTTCCGCGTCGAAGAGGTCCCGGTGCCCGTCCCCGGCCCCGGGGAGGTGCTGGTCGAAGTCAAGGCGGCCGGCGTGTGCCTGTCCGACGTGCACCTGATCGACGGCAGCCTGAAGCCGTTCGTGCCGGTCGAGGAGATCACCCTCGGGCACGAGGTGGCCGGGGTGATCCACTCGCTCGGCCCCGACCTGCGCGGCGACTGGACCACCGGCACGCGGGTGGCGCTGCAGGCCGGGCAGAGCTGCGGTGAGTGCGCCAACTGCCGTCGCCGCCGCGCGCCCTGCCTCCTGGCCCGCACCCGCGGCGTCGACTACGACGGTGGTTGGGCGCAGTACGCGATCGCCCGCGAGGACACCCTCGCCCCGATCCCGGACAACCTGCCCTTCGACCAGGCGGCGATCATCCCGGACGCGGTCTCCACCCCCTACGCCGCTGTCGTGGGCACCGGCGACGTTCGCCCGGCCCAGGCGGTGGGCATCTGGGGCGCGGGTGGGTTGGGAGCCCACGGCATCCAGCTCGCCCGGGTGGCCGGTGCTGCACCGATCCTCGCCGTCGACCCGCTGCCCGGCGCTCGGGACCGAGCCCTCGCC
>NZ_JAQGLA010000080.1 GCF_027853915.1 Saccharopolyspora oryzae | reverse complement strand
GTGCGGAGGTGGTGGCCGCCCACCACCTCCGCACGACGGCGTACCCCATCCACCTCACGTGCTGGATCCAGCACGTCCTCCACCAGCCGTAACGTCCCGGACGTCAGGTCGGTCGACCCCGTTTGGCGGTCCGGTGATGGATGCGCGGAAACTGCTGAGCCGAGCTCTCACCTGCACCGGCGTCGTGCTGCTGGTGCTGTTCCTCGGCGCGCCGGCCGACGCCGCACCGACGCCCCGGACCGTGGTCAGCTTCACCGTCGACGACGGCACCGCGTCGCAGACCGCCGGTGCCCGGATCCTCAGCCAGCACCGGATGCGCGGCACCTTCTACGTCGTCTCCGGTTCCATCGGCCAGCCCGGCTACCTCAGCCTCGACGACCTGCGCGGCATGTCCGCGGCCGGCCACGAGATCGGCGGGCACACGGTCACCCACCCGGACCTGGGCACCATCGGCCCGGACGAGCTCCGGCGCGAGATCTGCCAGGACCGCGCCAACCTGACCGACTGGGGATTCCGCGCGACCTCGTTCGCCTACCCCTTCGGCATCGCCGACCAGGCCGATGAGCAGGCCGTGCGGGACTGCGGCTACAACAGCGCCCGCATCACCGGCAGCATCCGGACGGCGCGCGGTTGCGGCAACTGCCCGCCGGCCGAGGGCATCCCGCCGCGGAACCCGATGGCCGTGCGCGGCACCGGCATGATCGATCCGAGCTGGACGTTGGAGGAGCTCCAGCAGGTCGTGCTCAACGCCGAGGCCGACGGTGGCGGCTGGGTTCCCCTGGTGCTGCACCAGGTCTGCGACTTCTGCGGTCCGCTGTCCATCAGCCCCAGGGTGCTGGACCAGTTCACCTCGTGGCTGGCCGCCCGGGAAGCCAGGGGCACGGTGGTGCGCACCGTCGACGAGGTCATGGGCGGTGAACCCGCACCGCTGGTCCGTCCGCCCGCGCCCGCGCCGCGCGCCGGGCTGGTGAACGCGTCGCTGGAGGAACCCGGACCGCGGGGCTGGGTGCCGAGCAGCTGGGGCCAGAACAGTCCGAAGTGGACCCAGGTGCCGGACGCGCACAGCGGGCAGTCGGCGCAGCGGCTCGACCTGGCGGACTACGTCAACGGCGACGCCAAGCTCTTGCAGCGGATGGACCAGGGCGAAGCCGCACCGGTCGCGCACGAGAACAACACCTACACGCTCAACGCCTGGTACAAGTCGACCGCGCGGACGCAGTTCGCCGTCTACTACCGCGACCGGGCCGGGTCCTGGCACTACTGGACGACCAGCCCGTTCTTCTCCCCCGCCGCCCAGTGGACCGCGGCGACGTGGACGACCCCGGCAGCCCCGCCCGGCACGACCGGGCTGAGCTTCGGACTCGCGCTGTCGGCATCGGGGTCGCTGACCACCGACGACTACGGACTGCAGGAGCACCCCGCGGTCAGCTACGAGCGCCTGTGCACGCGCTTGCCGTTGGTGTCCCTGGTCAGCTGGCTGTGCTGACCGGTCAGGCGAGGGCCCTGGCGATCCCGGCGAGCAAGCAGGCGAGGCCGAACTCGAAGCGGGCTTCGTGGTCGCGGTCGTCGGCTTCCAGGATCCGCCGGTTGAAGTGCGGGTACTGCCCGGACTCGACCACCTGGCGCACGTACTCGCCGACCGCGTGCTGCCAGTCCGCCTCGGTCATCCCAGTGCTCCGCTGAGCCTCCAGATCGGCCAGTTCCGCCGCAGCGGAACCGAGCACGAACGTGCTGATGGCGCTGACGACCATCGCGGCCTGGGACGCGTCATCGGTCGCCCTGCCCACCACGCCCAGCTGGTGATCCGCGCGCTTGAGCACGTTGGGGCCGAGCGTCGGCCGCCGCGTCGCCTGCTGGACTAGCCAGGGGTGGCGCAGCAGCGAGGCCCGGGAGCTGCGTGCGATGGCGGCGAGGTCTTCGAGCCAGTCGCCCGACTCCACTGGCGGCTCTCCCTCGCCGTGGACGGCATCGACCATGAGCTCGATCAGCTCGTCCTTGTTGGTGACGTGCCGGTACAGCGAGGTGGTGCCGGAGCCCATCTCGGCCGCGATGCGCCGCATGGACAGCGCCTCGATGCCTTCGGCGTCGGCGAGGTCGATCGCGGTGCGCACGATCTTCTCCTCGGTGAGCGCCGGACGGCTGCCGCGCTGCCGGTCGCGCATCCACACCAGCGCCGGGGACTGCGATCGAGCAGACATGGGAACACTGTACCCATAGGGTACGGTGTTCCCAGAACGGGAACACTGTTCCCAAAAATGTGAGATGGAGACAGCCATGAACCAGCACCCGGTCGTCATCGCAGGTGGCGGCACCGTCGGCCTGGCCACCGCACTGTTCCTAGGCCACCACGGCGTGCCGGCGCTGGTCCTCGAACGCCGACCCGAACCGTCCAACCACCCGCGGGCGCTCGGGATCAGCCCGCGCTCGCTGGAGTTCTTCCGCGAAGTCGGCGTGCGCGGAGGAGTGGACGCGGTCGCGGTGCGCTCGACCGAGATGTGGCGGGCCGAGGCCCGCACCGCAGCCGAAATAGATCGCCCCGGACCGGCGCCGAAACTGCCGTTCCCCAACACCGCGTCGCCGGAGACGCCGCACGGCCACTACCCGCAGGACCGGCTCGATTCGGTGCTCATCCCGGAGGCGCGAGCGCGCGGTGCGGCGATCGAATTCGACGTCGAAGTCACCGGCGTCGAGCAGGACGACGACGGCGTCTCAGTCGCTCTCTCCGACGGACGCGTGGTCCGGACCGACTACCTGGTGGGCGCGGACGGCGCCCGCAGCGCGGTTCGACGCCTGCTGGGCATCAGCACCACGGGCCCGGGCGAGATCGGCGACACCACGGTGAACATCCTGTTCCAGGCCGACCTGGTGGGTCACTTCGGTTCGATGCCGACGATGACGCAGATCAGCCATCCGGACGCATCGGGAGTGCTACTGGCCGTCGGCGAGCAGCGGTGGGTGCTGCACGTGACATCGCCCGACGGGGAGAACTTCTCCGAGGAGCGCAGCGCCGCCGCGGTGCGCACCGCCATCGGCGCCGACGTGCCCGTCGAGATCGTCAGCGCGCTGACCTGGCGGGCGACCGCGCGGATGGCCGACGAATTCCGGTCCGGGCGGGCGTTCCTGGTCGGCGACGCCGCGCGCACCATCTCCCCGCTGGGCGCGTTCGGCCTGAACAGCGGACTCGCCGACGCGCACAACCTGGCCTGGAAGCTGGCCCTGGTGCTGGCCGGGAAGGCCAGCGACCGGCTGCTGGACAGCTACCACGAAGAACGTCACGCCGTGTCCGAACTGGTGACGCAGCAGGCGTTGCTGCGCTGGGAGAACCCCCGGCTGCACTGGGATCCGGCGGCGGTCGCCGAGCGAGCTGCCGCCGGGGCGTGGAACGCCCCGCTGGTGACCATGGGCTACCGGTACGACTCCTCGGCGATCATCGACCCGGTGGTCACCCCTCCGTCCACTGAGGACCTCTTGGCGAGCTTCGACGGCGCGCCCGGTTCCAGGCTGCCGCACCGGTGGCTGGACGAGACCACCTCCACGCTCGACCTCAACGAGTCCCGGTTCGCCGTGTTCACCGGTCCGGACGGCGAACCGTGGGGTGAAGCGGCGCAGCGGGTCGCAGCTTCAAGCGGACTTGAGCTGCGCACGGCTCAGCTCGACTCGGAGTGGGCGCGGTCGGTGGGCCTCGACGACGGCGGCGCGCTGCTGGTGCGTCCGGACGGCTTCATCGCCTGGCGCACCGACCAAGCCGCCGACGACGCAGTGCTGGACAAGGTCCTCGCCGCAGTGACCGGTCGCTGACCGACGCGGGGGGAGTTCTTCTCGAGAACTCCCCCGGCCTGAGCTAGTTGAGGAGGGCCAAGGCCTCGGGGATCGAGTCGACGACCGGGCGACCCGTCTTCTCCAGGGCCTCGCGGCTGGTCACGCCGGTCGTGACCAGCACGCAGCGCGTTCCGGCCTGCTCCGCGGCGTGGGCGTCGTCGAGGACGTCACCGATGAGGACCGCGTCCCGGGCGTCGAGCTCCTGCGCTTCCAGGTGGCGGCGCAGGTGCTCGGCTTTCGAACCGCCACCGACCTCCGCGCGCAAACCGTCGACGCGCGCGAACATCTCGTACAAGCCCCGGTCCGTCACCAGCTCGACGAGCTCGCCGTGGAACCACATGGACAGCAAGGACTGGCTGCGACCGGTCTTCGCCCAGTCCTGCAAGGCGTTCGGCACGCCCTTCGCCAAACCGCACGTGTCCAGCAGCTTTCTGTACGCGTCGTGGTAGAGCACGTCGATGCGGGCCCAGTCCCGGTCGTCCAGCGACCTCCGCAGCAGGCGCTCGTAGCACTGCAGCAGCGGTCGCCCGAACACCGCGCGCCACTCGTCGATGTCGATGTGCTCCCGGTCGAATTCCGAGCAGACGGTGTTCACCGCTGATACCACGGCGTGGTTGTCGTCCAGGAGAGTTCCGTTCCAGTCCCACACGATGTGCCGGGTGTCCGCGAGAGTCGTCATGACTGGCGACTCTACGAGCCGACCACGACGATCCGGCACTGCCGTCCCAACCCGGGAGATCCGGCCGGCGCTCAGCTGCCCGCCAGCAGGAGCACGCTGCAGACGACGATCCAGGCCGCCCACCCTAGCCAGCCGATCAGGCCGGTCACCGCGATGCGGTTCGTGCCGTCGGCGTTGTAGGGGCTGACCGACGACGAGACGAACAGCAGCGCGGCGCTGAGGTATCCGAGCCAAGCGTGCCATTCGGGGAGGAACCCGACGCCGACCCCGGCCGTACTGAATCCGATCAGGGCCAGTGCCAGGAAGACCTGGTTGAACCCGAACAGGACGTTGTTCAGCGTCCACAGCCCGACGATCGAGTCCCGGTTCTGGGCCGCGGCCGCCATTCCGAACCGCAACGCCTCCACCACCGCGAACGTGGCGTTCTGCATGAGGACACCGGCGAAGCCGACGAGGGCCCACGCATCTGCTCTCGGCTCGCCGCGCCACAACTCCGCGAGCAGCCCGGCGGCGAAAACCGTGGTGAACAGCCACGTGGCCGGCGCGACCACCGAAGGTTTCCTCAACCGGCCGCCGAGCGCGACCAGCGAGTCGGCCACCTCCGACGGGGACCGGCCGGAGTTCGGCATCGGGAACCCGACGCGGATGTAGACGGCGTTGATGGCGAGGGCAAGCAGGACGAACCCGATGCCTCCTGCTCCCGCAAGACCGGCGATGGTCATCGCGCACCCCCAATTCACTTAACGTGGTTTATAATCAATATGCATCACGTTAGACGGAAGGGTGGTCATGGCGGAAGAGAGCGGTCGGCGCCGGTACAACTCGCTGCGCCGCATGACGCAGGCGCACCAGACCAGGGCCGAGATCGCAGACGCCGCGCGTCGGCTGTTCGTCGCGCAGGGCTGGGCGGCCACCACCGTGCGGGATGTCGCCCGCGAGGCGGGGGTTTCCGCGCCGACCGTCTACGCGGCCTACCAGAACAAGACCGGACTGGTCTGGGCATTGGTCGAAGCCGCTGATATCGCAGCGGATCTACCGCGGCAGATCGACGAGCTGGAAGCCACCACCGATCCTCGGCGGCACCTGTCCGCGATGGCCGGCTACGACCGACGCCTGTTCGAGCGCGCCGGCAACCTCATCACGCTGATCCGGGACGCCGGCCGGACCGAACCTGAACTCGCCGACTTGTACCGGAAGGCGCGAGAAGTGGCCGACCAGACCCGCTTCCAGGTGTTCACCTCCTGGCCCGGGGGCGCACTCCGCCTGGACCTGGACGTCCCCACCGCCGTCGACATCTACGCAGCCCTGTGCAACATCGACGTCTACGCAACGCTCACCGCGGAGCGCTCCTGGTCACCTGATCGCATCGAGCAGTGGTGGAGCGAAACCCTCGCTCGCGAACTGCTCGCCCAGCCCGGATAGGACGAAGCGGGGCCGGTTCCTGCTGGGAACCGGCCCCGCTTAGGGGAAACTGCTCGTGGTCACGGGGTGTCGAAGTCCGGGGATTCTTCTCCGGAGCGTTCGATCTCTTCGCGCACCACGCGGAAGGCCAGGCCTTCGGAATAGCCCTTGCGCGCCAGCATTCCGACCAGGCGTCGCATCTTCGTGGTGTGGTCGAGCGAGCTCATGCCGCGGAGCTTGCGCTGCACCAGCTCGCGGGCCCGCTCCGCCTCCACGTCGGAATCCACAGTGGACAGCGCCGCTTCCACCAGGTGTTCGTCGACGCCCTTGCGGCGCAGTTCGAAGCCCAGCGCCTTGCGCCCCAAGCCCTGCGTGCGCTGCCGCGCGTGCACCCACTCCTCCGCGAAGGCGGCGTCGTCGACCAGACCCGCGTCGACGAACTTCTGCAGCACGCCGTCGGCGATGTCCTCGTCGATCTCCTTGCGCAGCAAGGCTTGGCGCAACTCCCCGCGGCTGCGCGCACGCGCCGCCAAGAGCCGGTACACGATGTCGCGCGCCTGGCTCTCCGGGTTGTCGTCCTTGCGTCGCTTCGACTCCGCCGCTTCGCCCGGAGTCCCGTCCGCCGGGCGGGCATCGTCGGAGCGGCGACTCTTCGCACCGCCGCTCCGACGCCTGCCACCGTCGTTCATCCGCACCAACGTTCAGGATCAGAAGTCGACCGGGGCCGGCTCGGCGGCTTCCTCCGCGTCCACGGTGGCGCCGATGCCGAGCTTCTCCTTGATCCGCTTCTCGATCTCGTTGGCGACGTCCGGGTTCTCCCGCATGAACCGGCGGGCGTTCTCCTTGCCCTGGCCCAGCTGATCGCCCTCGTAGGTGTACCAGGCACCGGACTTGCGGATGATGCCCTGCTCGACGCCCATGTCGATCAGCGAACCCTCGCGGCTGATGCCGATGCCGTAGATGATGTCGAACTCGGCCTGCTTGAACGGCGGCGCGACCTTGTTCTTGACCACCTTGACGCGGGTCCGGTTGCCGACCGCGTCCGAGCCGTCCTTGAGCGTCTCGATCCGCCGCACGTCCAGGCGCACCGAGGAGTAGAACTTCAGCGCCTTACCACCGGTGGTGGTCTCCGGGGAGCCGAACATCACGCCGACCTTCTCGCGGAGCTGGTTGATGAAGATCGCGGTGGTCTTGGCGTTGTAGAGCGCGGAGGTCAGCTTCCGCAGCGCCTGGCTCATCAGCCTGGCCTGCAGACCCACGTGGCTGTCACCCATGTCGCCCTCGATCTCGGCGCGCGGCACCAGCGCGGCCACCGAGTCGATGACGATGATGTCCAGCGCGCCGGAGCGGATCAGCATGTCCGCGATCTCCAGCGCCTGCTCACCGGTGTCCGGCTGGGACACCAGCAGGGCGTCGGTGTCCACGCCGATCGCCTTGGCGTACTCGGGGTCCAGCGCGTGCTCGGCGTCGACGAACGCCGCGGTGCCGCCCAGCTTCTGGGCGTTGGCCACCGCGTGCAGGGCGACCGAGGTCTTACCGCTGCTCTCCGGGCCGTAGACCTCCACGATCCGGCCGCGCGGCAGACCGCCGATCCCGAGCGCCACGTCGAGCGAGATGGAACCGGTCGGGATGACCTCGATCGGCGCGCGCGACTCGTCGCCGAGTCGCATGACCGACCCCTTGCCGAACTGCTTGTCGATCTGGGCGAGCGCCAGCTCCAGCGCCTTGCCCTTGTCCGGTGTCGCTGCTGCCATCGGGGTCCACCTCGGTCGAATCGTGCTTCGTCGTTGTTCGGTTCAGACGCTACGGGCAGGGACCGACAATCCGGCCGCGGGGCCCGCCCACCTCGATCCCGTGCCCCCACATCTTAGACGAACGGATGTTCGATCAACTTCCCGACACGCCAGTCGTATCACCTGTTCGTGTGACAGTGCGATCACCTCGGTCCGGGTGGACACTCGGAAGACCACTTGGCGCGCCCCGTCGCGCCCCGAGGAGGAGGTGCCGACCATGCGCATGGACCGATACCTTCCGCCGGACCACCCGCTCAGCCGGTTCTACCGGATGGCGGCGGCCATCTTCGGCGCCTGCCTGCTGGCCTTCGGCGTGCTGGGCGTGGCCAACCGGGTGCCGCTGTTCACCACCCACGGCATCGACGTCCTCGGGCTCTCCAGCAACGGCCTGCTCGCAGTGGTCTCGATCGTGGTCGGCGCGGTCCTGGTCTGCGCCGCTGCCTGGGGCGGACCCGTCGCCTCCACCACCACCGCCGTGATCGGCGTGCTGTTCTTCCTGTCCGGGCTGATCAACCTCGGGCTGCTCGACACGCCCTGGAACCTGTTCGCGTTCAAGCTGCAGAACGTGGTGTTCAGCCTGATCGCCGGCATGGTCCTGATGTTCTTCGGGTTCTACGGCCGGCTCAGCGGCGGACTGCCGCAGGACAACCCGTTCGTCCGCTACCGGCACCACGAACCACCCGCCGAGGAGGTCCCCGAGCAGCGGCTGGCCGACGAGCAGCGCATCGCCGAGCTCACCCCGCTGGCCAGGGACGAGATCGCGGTGGCCGAAGGCCACCCCACCCCGGAGCAGGCGCGCCGGGTGCGCGCCGAGGCCTGGCGGCACATGCAGGAGGAGCGCCGCCGCGCCTACCAGCACTACGCGAACGCCGGACGCACGCCCGAGCAGCAGCTCAGCGCCCAGAACCTCTGGGCCGACTTCGAAACCCCGGAGCAGACCAAGAAACCCGGCCGGGAACCGGAGTCCTGACCCGCCGGCCCAAACCGGGAGGACGCAATTTCAATGGAAATCAGACGTCTGATTTCCATTGAAATTGCGGAAGTTCTCCACAGCCAGGACGACCTGTCCACACCCGTCGGCATGTCGGGTCCCGACACGCCCGGAGGACCGCAGTTTCAATTGAAACTGCGGTTGATCGCGGCTGGGGTCAGCGGCGTTCCGGGGGTACTTCGAAGGCTTCGCAGATCGCCTGCCAGACCTCTTTCGTCGACATGCCGGCTTCGAGGGCCTGGTCGACGGTGCGCCCGTCGAGCGACGAGAAGACGTGGTCCTGGGCCAGCATCTCGGCGCGGACCCGACCGAACTCATCGGCCATGCGTTGGCGGAAAGCTGTGTGGCGCATCGCCCATCAGACTACGCGCCGCCAGTACGCTGGTGGTGTGCTGTTCCTGATGCAGGCCGATCTGACCGGCCTGTCCTCCCCGCTCGGCAGGATCGTGATCGCCCTCGGCCTGCTGGCCGCGATCGTGGTCGCGGTGCGGTTCCTGTGGGAGAACCGCAACCGCCGCTGAGCCGTCAGGCCAGGCCCGGCTGGACGGTCTTCTCGAACTCGTCGGCCAGGTCGTCGGGAGTCAGCTTCCGGTCGGGGTTGGGCTTGAGCACCATGCCGACCAGCGGCCGGTCGTCGACGGTGAACACCAGGGTGCCGAACTCGACGCCGGTGACCGCGCGGTAGCTGCCGGACAGCCCGTTGCCGGTCCAGTCCGCCTCGACCCGGTTGCTGTGCACCCCGTTGAACGACAGCAGCAGATCGGCCCGCGCCGCCGCCGCTTCCTGCGAATCCAGCTGGGTGTAGACGATCTGGGTGCCCTCGTTGGGGTTTCCGATCGAGCAGGACACCACGGTGCCGCTGAGCTCCCGCAGTCCCGGCATGACCCGCTGCCAGCCGGGCGCGCAGTTGGCCTTCTCCGGGACGCTGCCCGCGAGGTTCCGAAGGCACGAGGTGAAGCCCTTGTCGTCCTTCGCACCGGGCTGGAAGCACTCCGAGGCGCTGGGCGCGGGCGAGTTCCCGCTGAGGCGCAGCACGACCGCCACCACGGCGACGATCACCGCGACGGCGGTGAAGGCGCCCAGCCCGATCAGGAGGTTGCGCTTCGAACCGGGAGCGGCCGGCTGCGGGGCCTGCTGCGGCAGGACGACCGGGTGGGTGCGCACCGTGTCGGGCTCGCGGTAGCCGGGCTGCGCGACGGGCGCCGGCTGCGCGGGGGTCGGCGCGACCGGGGTCGGCCGGATGTCGTTGGTCCACATCGCCGCGCCGTCGCGGGCCACGTGGTGGGCGCCGAGCGCGACCGCGGTCTCCGGCTGGTCGAGCGTGGTCGGCACGACCCGCAGCTGCTCCCCGATCAGGCTCGCGACCAGCGGCAACCGGCTGGAGCCGCCGACCAGGTAGATCCCGGCGAGCTGCTCGGGCGCCATCCCGTTGGAGCGCAGCACCGAGGCCAGCAGCTCGACGCTGCGCAGCATGGTGGGGCGCACCAGGCCTTCCAGCTCCGCGCGGGTGACCAGCACGTCGTCGAAGGGCTCGGGCATCGGCACCTCGGTCTGCGGGTGCCGGGACAGCGTCTCCTTCGCCGCGCGGACGTCCTCGTGCAGCGCGCGCTGGGCGCGTCGGTCGGCGGTGGTGTCCGGCCGCAGCAGGTGCTGCCAGCGCTGCGGGTCCTTGTTGGAGACCTGCCGTCCGACGTGCTCCAGCAGCGCCTGGTCGACGTCCAGACCGCCGAGGTCACCCAGGCCGTCCTCGGCCAGCACCACGAACCCGGCCTGGCCGACGCCCACGATCGCGCAGTCGAAGGTGCCCGCACCGAGGTCGTAGACGGCCAGCACCTGGCCGTTGCCGAGCGCGCGGTCCGGGAACGAGGCGAAGTGCGCGGCGGCCGCGACGGGTTCGGGCACCAGGACGAGGTTGCAGCTGAACCCGGCCAGCCGCGCGGCCGAGAGCAGCACGTTGCGCCGGACGGTGCCCCACTGCGCGGGGTGGGTGAGGCGGACCTCGTCGGGCTGGACGCCGCCGAGCTGGCGGGTGGTCTCCTCGGCGACCCGGTGCAGGACGGCGGCGAGCGCGTCGGTGACCGTGATGACGTTGTCGCCGAGCAGGAGGGTGCTCTCGTCGACGCGGCGCTTCGGGTTCGGCTCGAACCGGGACGGGTCCAGCCGGGCCCGGCGTTCGGCGTCCCGGCCGACGATGAGCCCGCCGTCCTCGGTGGCGAACACCGCCGAGGGCATCGTCGCCGATCCGTCCACCTCGATCACGCGCGGTGGCCGACCGTGCGCCGAGAGCACCGCGACGGTGTTCGAGGTACCGAGATCCACTGACAGGACGCGCACCCGTCCCCCTCCCAGAAAAAGGACCTTGCCACCGGAATGCTGCCATGTGAGGGCCGGGCGGAAGCACGGATCCCGGCCATCGGGCCGAGATCCGCCGTCCGGCAGCCACTTTGGACGGTGCTGATCTCGGCTCCGCGCGGCCTCGGCGGCGCGATGTCGGACCGCTGGTCCAGCATGGAGGGGTGCGCGATGTGCTGGACTCCTTCTCCGCCGCGACCCGCGACTGGTTCCGCGGTGCCTTCGCCGCGCCCACCGAAGCGCAGCGCGGGGCGTGGGAGGCCATCGCCGAGGGCGAGCACGCGCTGGTCGTCGCGCCGACCGGTTCCGGCAAGACGCTCGCGGCGTTCCTGTCCGCCCTGGACAAGCTGGCCGTCGAAGGTGCGCCCGCCGACGCCAAGCACCGCTGCCGGGTGCTCTACGTCTCGCCGCTGAAGGCGCTGGCCGTCGACGTGGAGCGCAACTTGCGCGCGCCGCTGGCCGGGATCCGGCAGGCCGCGCAGCGGCGAGGCAGCGCGCCACCGGACATCGCGGTCGGCATCCGCACCGGCGACACCCCCGCTGACCAGCGCAGATCGTTCACCCGCAGGCCGCCGGACGTGCTGGTGACCACTCCGGAATCGCTGTTCCTGCTGCTGACCTCGGCGGCGCGGGAGTCGCTGCGCGGGGTGGAGACGGTGATCGTCGACGAGGTGCACGCGGTGGCGGGCACCAAGCGCGGGGCGCACCTGGCGCTGTCCCTGGAGCGGCTGGACGAACTCCTGCCGCAGCCCGCGCAGCGCATCGGGTTGTCCGCGACGGTCCGGCCGGTCGAGGAAGTGCGCACCTTCCTGGCCGGTGGCCGGCCGGTGCGCACCATCCAGCCCGCGCACCCGAAGGAGGTCGAGGTCCGGGTCGTGGTGCCGGTGCCGGACATGGCCGAGCTGGGCGCGTCCACCGGCGAGACCGACGACCAGCACCCCTCGATCTGGCCTTCGGTGCAGGACCGGATCCTGGCGCTGATCCGGCAGCACCGCTCGACCATCGTGTTCGCCAACTCCCGGCGGCTGGCCGAGCGGCTGACCGCCGGGCTCAACGAGCTCGCCGAGGAGAACCCGGCGCCGATGGCGCGGTTCCCGGCCGAAGCGGTGGGCGGTTCCGGGGTGAGCACCGGGGCGCTGCCCGTCATCGCCAAGGCGCACCACGGCTCGATGTCGAAGGAACAGCGCGCCGTGGTCGAGGAGGAGCTCAAGTCCGGGCAGCTGGCCTGCGTGGTGGCCACCTCGTCGCTGGAGCTGGGCATCGACATGGGCGCGGTGGACCTGGTGGTCCAGGTGGAGACGCCGCCGAGCGTGGCTTCCGGGCTGCAGCGCATCGGGCGCGGTGGGCACCAGGTCGGCGCGGTGTCGCGCGGCGTGGTGTTCCCGAAGTTCCGGGGTGATCTCGTCGGCTGCGCCGTCGTGTCGGAGCGGATGGCCGACGGGCTGATCGAATCGATCGCCTTCCCGCGCAATCCGCTGGACGTGCTGGCGCAGCACGTGGTGTCGATGGTCGCGATGGACGCCTGGCCGGTGCCGCAACTGGCTTCCGTGGTGCGCCGCGCCGCGCCGTTCGCCGGGTTGCCCGACTCGGCGCTGAACGCGGTGCTGGACATGCTGGCGGGCCGCTACCCGAGCGAGGAGTTCGGCGAGCTGCGGGCGCGGATCGTCTGGGACCGGGTCAACGACGAGCTGCGCGCGCGGCCGGGTGCGCAGCGGCTGGCGGTCACCTCCGGCGGCACGATCCCCGACCGCGGCCTGTTCGCGGTGACCACGCCGGGCGACGACGCCGCGGGCAAGGGCGGGGTGCGCGTCGGCGAGCTCGACGAGGAGATGGTCTACGAGTCGCGGGTGGGCGACACGTTCCTGCTGGGCACCTCGGCCTGGCGGGTGGAGGACATCACCCACGACCGGGTCGTGGTGACCCCGGCACCGGGCCAGCCGGCCAGGATGCCGTTCTGGAAGGGCGATTCCCCGGGGCGCCCGCTCGAGCTGGGACGCGCGCTCGGCGCGTTCGTCCGGGAGCTGGCCAGCGCGGACACCGGATCCGCGCGGGAGCGGATCGCTTCCGCCGGGCTCGACGAGTGGGCCCAGGACAACCTGATGTCCTATTTGGACGAGCAGCGGCGGGCCACCCGGCACGTGCCCGACGACCGCACGATCGTGGTGGAGCGGTTCCGCGACGAGCTCGGCGACTGGCGGCTGGTGGTGCACTCGCCGTTCGGGGCGAAGGTCAACGGCCCGTGGGCGCTGGCGATCGGGGCGCGGATCCGGGAGCGGCGCGGCATCGAACCGCAGGTCGCGTCCTCCGACGACGGGATCGTGCTGCGGTTGGCCGATGCGCTGGACGATTCCGGCGCGGAGGTGCTGCCGACCGCCGAGGACGTGCTGCTGCCGCCGGAGGAAGTCCAGCAGGTGGTGACCGACGAGGTCGGCGGCTCGGCGCTGTTCGCCGCGCGGTTCCGGGAATGCGCCGCGCGGGCGCTGCTGCTTCCCCGCCGCGATCCGCGTCGCCGCACGCCGCTGTGGCAGCAGCGGCAGCGGGCGGCTCAGCTGCTGGCCGTCGCGGCGCAGTACGAGCAGTTCCCCATCGTGCTGGAGGCGATGCGGGAATGCCTGCAGGACGTCTACGACCTTCCCGGGTTGACCGAGCTGATGTCGCAGGTGGCCGCCCGGAAGGTGCGGGTGGTCGAGGTCGAGACCCCGACGCCGTCGCCGTTCGCGCGCAGCCTGCTGTTCGGCTACATCGGCATGTTCCTGTACGAGACCGACGCGCCGCTGGCCGAACGGCGATCGGCCGCGTTGAGCCTGGATTCGACGCTGCTGGCCGAGCTGCTCGGGTCGGAAGCGCTGCGGGAGCTGCTCGATCCCGAGGCCTTGGAGGAGATCGAGCAGCAGCTGCAACGGCTCGCCCCGGACCGGCACGCCCGCGACGCGGAGTCCGCAGTGGATCTGCTGCGGTTCCTCGGTGATCTGTCCACATCGGAGGCCGAAGCGCGAGGTGTGCGCGCCGAATGGCTGGCCGATCTCCTGGAACAGCGGCGCGTGCTGCAGGTGCGCATCGCCGGGCAGGAGCGCTGGATCGCCATCGAGGACGCCGGCAAGGTCCGCGACGCGCTCGGTGTCGCGCTGCCGGTCGGGGTGCCCGAAGCGTTCACCGAACCGGTCGCCGATCCGCTGGGCGATCTGCTGATCCGCTACGCGCGCTGCCGCGGGCCGTTCACCGCCGATACCGCGGCGCAGCGCTTCGGGCTGGGAGTCGCGGTGGTGCACGGCGTGCTGGACCGGATGGCCGGTTCCGGTCGGCTGGTCCGCGGCGAGCTGCGGCCGCTGGAGGCCGGGGGCGGCCGGGCGTTGGAGTACTGCGACGCCGAGGTGCTGCGGCGGCTGCGGAGGGCTTCGCTGGCCCGGTTGCGCGCGGAGGTCGAACCGGTCGAACCCACCGCTCTGGGCCGATTCCTGCCTGCTTGGCACGGCATCGGCGCGCGGCTGCGCACGGCGCCGACCGTCGACGACGTGTACTCCGTCGTCGAGCAGCTGGCCGGGGTGCCGGTTCCGGCCAGCGGCCTGGAGTCGCTGATCCTGCCCGCGCGGTTGCCCGGCTACTCCCCCGCGCTGCTCGACGAGCTGACCGCGACCGGGGAGGTCACCTGGGTGGGATCCGGCGCGTTGGCCGGCGGTGACGGCTGGATCGCGTTGGCGCCCACCGACGTCGCCGATCTGCTGCTGCCGGATCTGCCGGAGGAGCCCGGCGCCAACTCGCCGCTGCACCGAGCTGTGGTGTCCGCATTGGACGGTGGGGCGTTGTTCTTCCGGCAGCTGGCCGACCGCGCGGGGGCGCTGCTGCTGGAGCAGGAGGAGAACGCACCCGCGGATGACGAAGTCACCTCGGCGTTGTGGGATCTGGTCTGGTCCGGCTCGATCACCAACGACACGCTCGCCCCGTTGCGGTCCTTGGTCTCCGGGCGCGGCGCTGCGCACAAGCCTCGACGCAGTGCGCCACGGGGCCGTTATGCGCGACTGCGCGCGGGGCGTCCGTCGATGCCGAGCCGGAGCGGTCCGCCGACGGTTTCCGGACGTTGGTCGCTGGCGCCGCAGCCGTCGAGCGAACCGACGCGTCGCGCGCACGCCCGCGCTGAGGCGTTCCTGGAGCGGCACGGGGTGCTCACTCGCGGAGCGCTGGACATCGAGCGCGTCACCGGCGGGTTTTCCGCCGTGTACAAGGTGCTCCGGGCGATGGAGGAATCCGGGCGTTGCCGTCGCGGGTACGTCATCGAAGGACTCGGGGCGGCGCAGTTCGCGGTGCCCGGTGCGATCGACCGCCTGCGCGCGCTGTCCCGGGACGAGAGCGACGGCGAGGCCGTGGTGCTGGCCGCGGCTGATCCGGCCCAGCCGTACGGCGGGGCGTTGGAATGGCCTGCTGCGATGGGCGAAACCCGGCATCGACCTGGGCGCAAGGCGGGCGCGCTGGTGGTTCTCGTGTCCGGCGAGGCGGTGTTCTACGTCGAGCGCGGCGGGAAGTCGCTGCTGTCGTTCACTGAGGACGAGTCAGCGCTTCGAGCAGCTGCGGCAGGGCTCGCGCGCGTCGTCCGCGACGGTTGGCTGGAACAGCTCTCTGTGCAGCGCGCCGACGGCGAAGGCGCGTGGGGATCACGGCTCGCGGCGGTGCTGACCGAAGCAGGATTCCGCGCCACCCCGAAGGGCTTGCGCCTGCGCGCCTGACGTCCGGTGTTCGCCACGCAAGAAGACCACCAGAACCTCAGAACTCAGTATCGATCGCGAGGCGTTGATCGATAGTCAAGTTGTGGATCTGTACCAGGTCGTGCTGTTGGCCATCTCGTTCGCGGCGGGTGGGTTCACCCTGCATCGGCTCGTGCGGCGGCACGGCTGGCAGGACGGCTGGCAGTTCTCCGGTCTCGTCGCCGGTGCCCTGCTGGTCGGCGCCCTCGCCTACATCGCGGCGTACACGCTCATGATCATGGTGCTCGCGACCCTGTTCGTCATCGCCTGAAAGCCCAGCTTTCCCATTCCGAGGGGAAATTGGGCTTCGATGATCGACAATCCGGACGTGGACGCGTTCTTGATCACGCTGCTCGCCATTGCACTGCCGGCGGGCGGGCTGAACATGTACCGCAAGCTGCGACGGCACGGCTGGCGGGGAGGCTGGCGCTTCTCCGGTCTGCTGCTGACCTCCGCGCTGCTCGGAATCCTCGTCGCCTACGCGACAGTCTTCATCTTCGTCTTGTTGTTCGCAGCTCTCCTCTCCTTCTGGGACCAACCGTGACTGTTGAGCCCGCTACAGCTCCATGAACGGCTTCGGGTAGGCGAATTCGCCGCGGATCGCGGGGTCGTAGGACGCCAGGGTTCGGACCTGGAAGTGCGAGGCCCAGTCCGGAACCTGCGGCGTGATCCCGTGCTCCTGCGCCGGCTCGAACCCGAACTTCGGGTAGTAGTCCAGGTGCCCGAGCAGCACCACGACCGGCTCGCCGAGCGCATCAGCCGCACCGAGCACCGCGTGCATCAACGCCGCACCGACGCCGCTGCGCTGGAGATCCGGCAGCACACCGATCGGCCCCAGTGCCAACGCCGGAACGTCGCCGACGTGGCCACGGGTGCACACGACGTGCCCGACCACCTTCCCGTCCTGCTCGGCGACCATCGACAGCTCCGGCAGCCAGGAGTCGTCCGCGCGCAGCGCGTCGACGAGCCCGGCTTCCGCCGGAACCGCGTCCGGCCGGTCGGCATCGGCGAAGGCAGCCGCGTGCACCTGGTGGATCGCAGCGGCATCGGCGGGGGTCTCGCGTCGGATCAGCACCCGACCACGCTGCACCGATTGCGCTTGTGCCGCAACCGAATTTCCCCGCCGCCGTCAGCGAGTGGCGAGTTGCAACAACCCCCACAGCTGAGCCACCGCGTTCGGATCCCCGCTGGTCTCCACCGCCCGGTTCGGCAGTCGCCCCCACATCCACAGGTAGACCGCTGCCGCGTCACCGCCCACCACCGCATCCGGCGTCGTGGTCGCCACGTCGTCCGAACTGACCACCGCGGTCCCGTGCTGATCCGCGGTGACCAGCCAGTTGCGGCCGTCCACGTACACCCCCACCGAACAGGGGTGGCTCGCGGTGATGCCCAGTGCGCGCAGCCGGTAGTCGAACCACACCCGCAGCACTTCGTCGATGCCGTCGGTCGCGACGTCGGGCTCGATCGCGGTCCGCTCCACGCCCGCCGCCGTCTGCACGTCCACCCGGTGCACCGTGGTGGCGTGCAGCATCCGGCGCAGCCAGAACCGCACCTCGTGCTGCTCCGGCCACCAGGTCGGGCACGGGTCGTGCGGTGGTCGCGCCCCGAACTCCGCCAGCAGTCCGGCCAACCGGACCGCGAACCGGTTCGTCACCTCGCGGAGTTCGGGCTGCTCCGGCAGCGCCCACTCGCGCTCCATCTCGGCGGACCCCAGCCAGCACAACACGTCCTCGCACAGGTCGCCCACGTGCCGCACGGTCTGCCCCAACGTCCGCCCGGACGCGCTCCACACCGGAGCGTCCGGGTGCGCGTCGTGCGTCGCCGCAGTCAGCAGCTGCGCCTCGATGCCGAGCAGGTCCAGCATCCGCCCGTAGTCCAGTCCCACCTCAGTGCCGTTCACCGCGCCACCCCCAACAAGCTGCGCCCAACGATGTCCAGGAATTCCCGGCTGCGCGCCAGAAGACCGTCGGCGTCGAGCCAGGTGATCGTCGGCACGCCGGCCTCGGCGGCCGCGCGCCGGTCCGATCGTGCCGCGAAGTAGGCCGCCCACTCCCGCAGTTCCGGGGCGGCCTCGATTAAGAGCGTCCACACGCTGGCCGGACGCCCCTGCTCGCGCTGCCGGGAACGGGCCACCACCACTGCCGTGGCCGCGCGCAGCGCCGCCACGTGGGCGGACACGTACCGCTCGCCCGGGTGTTCCGCCTGCTCCGCTTCGTGCAGGCAGGTCCGGGCGTTGAGCAGCAACGACAGCGAACCCGCCGGCGTTTCCGCCTCGGGGGTCGGGCCCTGGTTCTCCACGGAGCTCCGCGGAGCGGGAATCGAGAGATCGGCGGGAAAAGACATCGGCGCTCTCCTCTGCACGACGAAGCCGTCCACACCACCCGGCGACCGCGCTGCCCAGCGACGACACGTCCCCGAGCAGCTGGTCTTCGAGGCGGTGGGCCCGGTGGAGGAGTGCTTCCCCCACTCCACCACCGGACCCGGTGTTCGAACTGACGTTCATCGAACTTCCGTTCGAACATCTTCAGATTAGCGCGCTCGGCCGATCGACTCAAGCACTGCGCCGTAGCTCACCTGTTCGAGTCATGACCAGCGAAGATGATCACCCGGAGGGACGAATCGAACACCGGGTGACCGCACCGACACCCGGAGGGCACGCCAGGCAGGACCTCGCGTCTCGAACCGGCTACTGTTCGGCCGTGACCGCCGCACCATCGCCCCGCTGTGACCGGATCGCCGAGCTGACCACCGACCAGCTCCGGGCCCGACTGCCCGAGGCCCTGCAGGTCTACGTGACCGCGATGGGCTACCCGCCCAGCACCGCCCAGCAACGCGCCCCGATGTGGTCGGCGCACATGCTGCGCGCGGGCTGGCGCTGCATCGGCGCGTTCAGCGAGCAGGACGAGCTCATCGGCATCGGGTACGGCTACCTCGGCGCGCCCGGCCAGTGGTGGCACGAGCAGGTCCGCCGCGGCCTGATGACCAGCGAGGTCGCGATCGGCGACTGGATGGACGACTACTTCGAGCTGACCGAACTGCACGTACACCCGGCAGCCCAGGGCGGCGGGCTCGGCGAGAGCATCCTGCGCCGCCTGCTCACCGGCGCACCAGGCAGCAAGGTCCTGCTGTCCACGCCGGAAGGCCCGACGCGGGCCTGGAAGCTGTACCGCCGGGTCGGCTTCACCGACGTCCTGCGCAACTACCGGTTCACCGGCGACCCGCGCCCCTTCGCGGTGCTCGGCCGCCCCCTCCCTCTCGAGCCCCGCTGACGTCCTGCGTTCCACTCGGACGTCCGGGGCAAAATCCGAATAACTTTCACGAAAATCCTTGCCCATTCGGCACGTGATCGTCTTCACTGCGTCATCGACGGCTGATGACAGGTGGAGGTGCCGATGGGCCGGGTAGGACTGCTCCGCAGAGCAAGCGGGATCGCGTTGTCGGTGTTGGCCGGGGTCTCCCTCGCCACCGCCCCGGCGGCGGCCGGCGAACCCGGGTACCAGCACTACGTCGCCCTCGGCGACTCGTTCACCTCCGGACCGCTGATCCCGTGGATGCGCCTGGACCCGCTGCTGTGCGGGAGGTCCACGAACAACTACCCGTCGCTGCTGGCGCGCGACCTCGAGCCCGCGAAGTTCACCGACGTCAGCTGCGGCGGCGCGGACACCACGGACATGACCACCGCGCAGGACTGGTACTCCGGACCCCAGTTCGACGCGCTCACCGCGGAAACGGACCTGGTCACGCTGGGCATCGGCGGCAACGACTTCAGCGTCTTCGGCGACACCATCGCCATCTGCTCCGGCCTGCGCGCCACCGACCCGGTCGGATCGCCGTGCCGCGAGCACTTCGCCACCGACGGCGGGGACGACCTGAAGCGCCGCATCGAACTCACCGGGCACCGCGTGGCGGAGGTCGTGCGGGGCGTGCAGGAGCGGTCGCCGCAGGCTCGGATCCTGGTCATCGGCTACCCGCGCATCGTGCCGCCGACCGGCTACTGCCCGGACGTCATCCCGTTGGCCGACGGCGACTACCGCTACGCCGACGAGATCGAGCAGGAGCTCAACGCCGCGATCGCCGGCGCGGCACAGCGCACCGGCGCCACGTTCGTCGACACCTACGGCCCGTCGCTGGGGCACGACGCCTGCGCCACCGGGGGCGCGGCCTGGATCAACGGCCAGCACCTGAGCCCGGTGGCGGCGCCGTACCACCCGTTCGCATCGGCGATGGCCGCGCAGGCCAGCATCATCGGCGACGTCCTCGACGGCGAAACCCCGGACGTCACCGAGGCCGAGCGAGCGGCCGAGCGCGCAGCCGAGGACACCGCGCGCCAGGCAGCCGCCCGCGCCCAGCTCACCGAGCAGCACCCGTCCTGGTGATCGGTGCGGGACGCCGAACCACGGCGTCCCGCACCGCTCCCGGGTCAGAGCTGGGCGAGCTGCTCTCGGAGGGTGTCCAGGCCCATGCCGCCCATGCGCAGGGCCGTGGTGTGGAACTGCTTCACGTCGAAGTTCGCGCCGTGGCGCTGCTTCGCGTCCTCGCGGGCCGCGCGCCAGAGGCGTTCGCCGAGCTTGTAGGACGGCGCCTGGCCGGGCCAGCCCAGGTAGCGGTCGATCTCGTCGCGGACGTGCTGCGGGTCGGTGATCGTCCGGTCGAGCATGAACTCCAGACCCAGCTCCGGGGTCCAGCGCTCGCCCTCGTGGAAGCCGGTGCCCGCCGGGATCTCCAGCTCCAGGTGCATGCCGATGTCGACCACCACGCGCGCCGCGCGGAACAGCTGGTCGTTGAGCATGCCCAGCAGGTCGCCGTCGTCCTCGAGGTAGCCCAGCTCGCGCATCAGGCGCTCGGCGTAGAGCGCCCAGCCCTCGCCGTGGCCGGAGACGAAGCAGGCCAACCGCTGGAACTTGTTCAGCCGCTGCGCTTCGTGCACCGCGGTCGCCACCTGCAGGTGGTGTCCCGGCACGCCCTCGTGGTACACGGTGGACACTTCGCGCCAGGTCGGGAAGTCCTCCTTGTCAGCGGGCACCGACCACCACATCCGGCCCGGACGGGAGAAGTCCTCGGTCGGCCCGGTGTAGTAGGCGCCGACGCCGCCGCCCGGCGGGGCGATCCGGCACTCCAGCTCCATCAGCGGGTCCGGGATGTCGAAGTGCGTGCCGCGCAGGTCCTGCAGCGCCTGGTCGGACAGCCGCTGCATCCACTCCTCGAAGGCCCGCTGGCCGCGGACCTGGTAGCGCGGGTCGGCGTCGAGCGCCGCGGCGGCCTCGGCCAGCGTCGCGCCCGGCTTGATCCGGTCCGCGATCTGCTTCATCTCCGCCTCGATGCCGGCGAACTCCGCCCAGCCCCACTCGTAGGCCTCGCGCAGGTCGAGCCGGGCGCCGGTGAAGTACCGCGACCACAGCCGGTACCGCTCCTCGCCGACGGCGTCCTTCTCCGGCGCCTTCGGCAGCAGCTCGCCGCGCAGGAAGTCCGCGAGCCCGGCGTAGGCCTCGGCCGCCGACTCCGCCGCTGTGTCCAGGTCGCGGCGCAGCGACTCGTCCACGCCGTCGGCGCGCTCCACCATCGCCGCGAAGAACGACGGCTGCCCGCTGCGGCCGGACCAGGTGTCGCACTGCTCGGCGACCTTGCGGACCTGGCGCGCCGCCGACACGTTCCCGTCCGCGGCCGCCGTCAGCAGGCCGACGCGCAGGCCCAGCAGCGCCTCGGGCATCTTCGACAGGCGGCGGGCGATGGTCCGCCAGTGGTCCGGGGTGTCGGTCGGCATCAGGTCGAAGACCTGCCGCAGTTCCTGCGCCGGAGAGGCGATCACGTTCAGCGCGGACATGTCCGCGCCGATCTCGTGCAGTTCCAGGTCCAGCCCCACCCGTTCGGAGAACACCGCCTGGGCGATGCGCTCCGAATCGTCGCGCGGCTCAGCGGCTTCCACCGCCGCCAGGCTGCGGCGGGACAGCTCGGCGCGGGCCTGGTGCCCGTCCGGCGAGTAGTCGGTCAGCTCTTCTTCCCCACCTGGCACACCCAGGTACGTCGCGGCGATCGGGTCGAGCGCGGCCAGCTCGTCGACGAACCGATCGCTGATCTCGTGCACGCCGTTGTGGTCAACTCCCATGGCGGCCACGCTATCGCGGGTCCCCGACCCGCACCCGCACTACGACGAAGGGGTATCGCGCTCGGCGAAATCGGCTGCTGGATGCGAAGATCGCGCAGGTGGAGGCCAAGGGACCGCGCCGCCGCGCGGCATCGCTGCTGGTGCTGATCACCGTGCTCGGCACGCTGCTCGGCGGGTGCCTGCGCGTCAACGCCTCGATGAACGTCTCCGGTGACGACCTGGTGTCCGGCGAAGTGCTGGTGGCCACCGAAACCCCCGACGGCCAGGTGCCGTTCCAGCTGCACCCGCCGGATTCGCTGGCCGACCGGGTCGAGATCGCGCCGTACCGCGGCGAGGGCCGGGTCGGGTCCCGGTTGTCCTTCCACGACTTGACCTTCCAGGAGGTCCAGGAGCTGGCCGCCGGGCTGAGCCAGTCCGACTCCCGGTACCAGCTGAAGCTGTCCCGGTCCGGCTCGCTGGTGATCTTCGACGGCTCGGTGGACCTGACCCCGCTGGCCGACACCGATTCCGCGGTGGACCTGAAGCTCAGCGCGCCGGGCGAGATCACCAACACCAACGGCCAGGAGTCGGCGGGCACCGTCAGCTGGACGCTGCAGCCGGGCGCGGTCACCGAGATGTCGGCGATCTACCAGTTCTCGAACTCCGCGGGCGCGGACTGGGTCGGCTGGGCCGTGCTGGTCGTGGTCCTCACCTTCGTCGCCGCCGCGCTGGTC
Source organism: Saccharopolyspora oryzae (assembly GCF_027853915.1). GTDB lineage: Bacteria > Actinomycetota > Actinomycetes > Mycobacteriales > Pseudonocardiaceae > Saccharopolyspora > Saccharopolyspora oryzae. The sequence continues at coordinate 9,561 of NZ_JAQGLA010000080.1, read as the reverse complement.
GCGGTCCTCGCCCTGCGGAACCACCTCCGCAACCGCGCCGAGCAGGCCGCCGACGAACCCAGCTACCCGCGGAGCTGACCGGTCAGAGGCCGAGGTTGGCCACGACCTGGCGCGTCGCTTTGGAGCGGTTGAGGGTGTAGAAGTGCAGCGCCGGGACGCCTTCGTCGATCAGGCGGGCGCAGAGCTCGGTCACCACGTCCACCCCCGCTTGGCGGAATCCGGCCGGGTCGTCGACCAGCGGGAGCAGCCGGTCCTCGATCGCGCCGGGCACCGGGACGCCGGCCAGTTCGCCGAACTTCGACAGCACCCGCGGCGTCGTGATCGGCATGACGCCGGGCAGCAGCGGCACGTCGCAGCCGCGCGCGGCCATCCGATCGCGCAGCCGCAGGAAGTACTCCGGTTCCAGGAACAGCTGGGCGACGGCGAAACCCGCACCCGCGCGGACCTTGCGGACCAGGTGGTCGGCGTCGACGTCGAGATCGGCCGAGCGCGGGTGCCCGTGCGGGAACGCCGCGACCCCGACGCAGAAGTCGCCGAGCTCGCGGATCAGCCGCACCAGCTCGTCGGCGTGCTCCAGCCCTTCCGGGTGGCGGACCCACTCGCCGTTCGGGTCGCCCGGCGGGTCGCCGCGGACCGCCAGCACGTTGCGCACGCCGGACGCGGCGTACCAGCCGATGACGTTGCGCAGCTCGGCCACCGAGTGGTCGACGGCGGTCAGGTGCGCCATCGGGGTCAGGGTGGTCTCCTGGGCGATGCGCCCGGTGGTGCGGATCGTGCGGTCCCGGCTGGAGCCGCCCGCGCCGTAGGTCACCGAGACGAACGCCGGATCCAGCGGTTCCAGCTCGCGCACCGCCCGCCAGAGAACGCGTTCTTCGTCGTCGTTGCGCGGTGGGAAGAACTCCACCGAGAAGGTCGTCCGCTCGGTGCGCAACCGATCCACCACCACTGCCATGCCGCTCAGCATAGGGACAAATCAACTACGCTCCGAAGTCTTCCCAACGACTGGGAGCTAACCGGTAGCCCGGGCAGCCGAACGCGAAGGGCATCGCGGAGGATGGGGCTGTGACCCCATCACATTCGGTTACCGCAGAAGCAACCAGCAAGGACACCGTCGTGGAGTCGAGCCTTCCCGATCAGGTCCAGCAGAAGCTGACCGAATTCCTGCAGGCCCGCCGGTCCGAGGCCCTCGACCTCGACCCGGCCTTCGGGGCTGCGGTGGCCGAGCTGTCCGGTTTCGTGCTCAACGGCGGCAAGCGGATCCGCCCCACCTTCGCCTGGTGGGGCTGGCGCGCGGCCGGCGGCAGCGCCGAGGGCCCGGCCGCGGTGGCGATGCTGCGCGCCGCCAGCGCCCTGGAGCTGATCCAGGCGTGCGCACTGGTACACGACGACCTCATCGACGAGTCCGATACGCGGCGCGGCAATCCGACCGTGCACCGCAAGTTCGAGCAGGTCCACCAGGAGTCCGGCTTCACCGGCGACGCCGAGCAGTTCGGCATGGCCAGCGCCGTACTCCTCGGCGACTTGGCGCTGGCCTGGGCCGACGACATGCTGCACGGCGCGGGCATCCCGCCGGAGGCGCTGAGCCGGGCGCTGCGGCCGTGGCGCGCGATGCGCACCGAGGTCCTCGCCGGGCAGTACCTGGACGTGCTCGGCCAGGTCCGGGGCGACGAGACCCCGCAAGCCGCGCTGCGCATCTGCCAGCTCAAGGCCGCGTCCTACACGGTGCAGCGCCCGCTGGAGCTCGGTGCCGAGATCGCCGGAGCGAGCCCCGAAGCGCTGGAGGCGCTGCACCGGTTCGGCTCCGACATCGGCGTCGCCTTCCAGCTGCGCGACGACCTGCTCGGCGTCTTCGGCGACCCCGGGGTGACCGGCAAGCCCGCCGGTGACGACCTGCGCGAGGGCAAGCGGACCGTGCTGATCGCCGAAGCGACAGCCACCGCCCGCGAGCAGAACGACCAGGAAGCGCTGGACCTGCTGCACGGCGTCCTCGGCGACCCCGAGCTGGACGAGCAACGCGTCGAGCAGGCGCGGCAGGTGCTCACCCGCCTCGGCGCGGTGGCCGCGGTGGAGAAGCGGATCACCGACCTGACCGGATCGGCGCTGCTCGCGCTGCACGGCGCGAACCTGGCCGAACCCGCCGCGTCGCGGCTCGCCGAGCTGGCCGTCGCCGTCACCGACCGCACCCGCTGATGCGCACCACCACCGGCCGCAGCGACCACGTGCTGGTCCTCGGCGCCGGCCTTGCCGGGCTCGCCAGCGCGCTGCACCTGGTCGGGGCCGGTCGGCAGGTCACGGTGGTGGAGCGCGCGCCGCTGCCGGGCGGCCGCGCCGGGCTGCACCGGCTGGACGGCTACCGCATCGACACCGGCCCGACCGTGCTGACCATGCCGGAGCTGGTCGACGAAGCGCTGCACGCGGTCGGCGACTCGCTGGCCGAGCGCCTCGACCTGATCCCGCTGCACCCGGCGTACCAAGCGCGCTTCGCCGACGGCTCGACGCTGGACGTGCACACCGACGCCGGTGCCATGGAGCAGGAGGTGCGCCGCTTCGCCGGACCGGCCGAGGCGGCCGGCTACCGGCGGCTGCGGCAGTGGCTGACCGAGGTGTACCGGGCGGAGATGCACCGGTTCATCGACGCGAACTTCGACTCCCCGCTGGACCTGGTTTCGCCGGAGCTAGCCCGGTTGACCGCGCTGGGCGGCTTCGGCCGCCTGGGCCCGGCGATCGGCCGCTTCCTGCACGACGAACGGCTGCGCCGGGTGTTCTCGTTCCAGGCGCTCTACGCCGGCCTGGATCCGCGCCGCGCCCTCGCGCTGTACGCGGTCATCTCCTACATGGACACCATCAACGGCGTGTGGTTCCCGCGCGGCGGGATGCACGCGGTGCCCCAGGCCCTCGCCGACGCAGCTGCGGACGCGGGCGTCGTGTTCCGGTACGACACCGAGGTCACCGACCTGGAGCGGCGGGGCGACCGGCTCGTCGCCGCGCGCACTGCCGCCGGTGAACGCATCGAGGCCGACGCGTTCGTGCTGACCCCGGACCTGCCGGTGGTGCACCGGCTGCTCGGGCAGCGGCCGCGGCGGCGTCTGCGCTGGTCACCGTCGGCCGTGGTGCTGCACGCGGGAACCACGCGCAGCTGGTCCGACGCGCACCACACGATCTCCTTCGGCGATGCCTGGAACCGGACGTTCACCGAGATCATCCGCGACGGCGCACTGATGAGCGACCCATCGCTGCTGGTCACGCGGCCGACCACGACCGATCCGACGCTGGCGCCGGAAGGCCGCGAGCTGCACTACGTGCTCGCGCCGTGCCCGAACCTGGCGACCGGTGAGTTCGACTGGGACCGCATCGGCCCCGCATACCGCGACGAGCTGCTGCGCACCCTGGAGCGGCGCGGCTTCACCGACTTCGGCTCCTCGATCGAGGTGCAGGAGCTGGTCACGCCCGCGGACTGGGCAGCTCAGGGGCATGCCGCCGGGACGCCGTTCTCGGCCGCGCACACGTTCCCGCAGACCGGCCCGTTCCGGCCGCGGAACCTGGTCCTCGGTCTGGGCAACGCGGTGCTGGCGGGCTCCGGGACGACGCCGGGAGTCGGCGTGCCACCGGTCCTGATCTCCGGGAAGCTCGCAGCGCAGAGGATCGTCGGGTCGTGAGCGGCGATGGTCGCTCAAACCACCGTCGCCGCTCACGAACAGATCAGAAGCCCATGGCCTGAGCCCGGCGCTTCACCTCTCGGCCCCGGTCGCCGCGGAGCGCGTCGATCGGGGTTCCCGGCAGCGAGTCGTCCGGCGTGAACAACCAGCGGAGGATCTCGTCCTCGTGGTAGCCGGAGTCCCGCAGCAGGGTGATCGTGCCGGGCAGGCCCTTCACGATCTCGTTGCCGGCGAGGAACACGTCGGGAACGCCGAGCACGGCGTCGCGGCGCAGAGCCAGTAGATGTCCATCACGAATCAATTGGTGCACCCGGGTCACGGACCGCCCGAGCCGTTCAGCGACGGCCTCCAGCGGAACGACCTCCACATCGGGAGCGAGCACATCCGGGGCAGCGGGGATCGCACTCACGCTGCATACCTTGCCACATCGAGGGGTCCGACGCCGAGCGCCACCGGCCAGGAGATCCACCCACCGCGACATCCGACCAAGATCATGACCCATCCCACGGCCTGGCCCCGGCGTGTCGTCCGCACCTGCCACAATCGGGGAGGAACGGTTACCCGGCGGTTGGCGGAAAATGACTTCAGAGACACGGCGAGAACGCGGCGCGAGCCTCGTCGGAGCCATGCTCGAACGCCGGTACCGGGTCGACGCGCTGATCGCCCGCGGTGGCATGTCCACCGTCTACCGGGGCCTGGACACCCGGCTGGACCGGCCGGTCGCGATCAAGGTCATGGACGCGCAGTACTCCGGCGACCGGTCGTTCGTGGAGCGCTTCGAACGCGAGGCCCGGGCAGCGGCCAAGCTGCACCACCCCGACATCGTGGCCGTCTACGACCAGGGCGTGGACCACGGCACCGGCGAAGAGCACGTGTTCCTGGTGATGCAGCTGGTCGAGGGCTGCACGCTGCGCGACCTGATCATGGACGAGCGCGGGCCGCTGCCGCTGGCGACGGCTCTGAGCGTGATCGAGCCCGTGCTCTCCGCCCTGCAGGCCGCGCACCAGGCCGAGATGGTGCACCGCGACGTCAAGCCGGAGAACGTGCTGATCAGCACCGACGGCTCGGTCAAGGTCGCCGACTTCGGGCTGGTCCGCGCGGCCGCCGAGGCCGGGACGACCAGCGGCAGCGTCATCCTGGGCACCGTCGCCTACCTCTCCCCCGAGCAGGTCACCACCGGCGCCGCCGACGCGCGCACCGACGTCTACGCGGCCGGGATCGTGCTCTACGAGATGCTCACCGGCCGGCCGCCCTACGTCGGCGACACCGCGCTGTCGGTGGCCTACCGGCACGTCAACGACGACGTCCCGCCACCGGCCGAGCAGGTCCCCGACCTCCCGCCGGCCATCAACGACCTGGTGGTTCGCGCCACCCGCCGCGATCCGGCACAGCGCCCGCAGAGCGCCGAGGCGTTCCTCGCCGAACTGCAGCAGGCGCGCCGCGAGCTCGGCATCTCGCTGGTCCCGGTGCCGGTCCCCGAGTCGGCCGAGCACACCACCCTGATGCCCGCCGTCGCGGCCGATCCGCCGACCGCGCAGATCCCGGCCGTCCAGGCCGCACCGCCGCCGCAGCAGCCGAATCCGACCAGGGCGATGCTGCGCCCGACCACCGACGACGACTTCACCCAGGAGATGGCGCCGGTTCCGGCGGGACCGGTGCGCGAGCGCAGGAACGGGCGGCGGACCGTCGCGATCTGGACCGCGATCGTCCTGGTGCTCGCCGCTCTCGTGGGCGGTGCGGCGTTCTGGCTCGGCCTGGGCAGCTACGTCGACGTGCCCAAGCTCGTCGGCCAGCAGGAGGCGGCCGCGCAGAAGGCCCTCTCGGACCTCGAGCTGACGGGCAACGTGACCCGCGAGAACGACAACAACGTGCCGGAAGGCGTCGTGATCAGCTCGAACCCGCGCGAGGGTTCGCAGGTGCGCAGCGGCAGCACCGTCGACCTCGTGGTGTCTCTGGGCAAGCCGAAGGTGCCGGAGATCGCCGAGGGCACCCCGCTGGCCGAGGCCGAGAGCATCATCCGCAACGCGAAGCTGCAGCCCAAGCACGACGAGTCGGCCGACCAGTTCCACACCAGCGTGCCGGAAGGCCGGGTCATCAGCGTCGACCCGGCGCCGGGCACCCCGCTGAACATCAGCGGCGAGGTGTCGCTGATCGTCAGCAAGGGTCCGCCGCCGGTGCCGGTGCCCGACGTGCGCGGGATGAGCCGCGACGACGCCTTCGCCACGCTGGCCAACGCCGGTTTCGAGCCCTACGAGCTGGGCCGCGAGTTCAACTCGGACGTGGCCGCCGACCACGTCATCGGCACCGATCCGGAGATCGGCACCGAGGTCAAGCTGGTCGGCAAGCCCCGCATCGGGGTGAAGCTGTCGAACGCGGTGACCGTGCCCAGCCTCAACGGGGTCAGCGTGGAAGAAGCGCAGCAGCAGGTCGCGGCGCTGGGGTTGAGGCTCAACGTCAACGCCATCTTCCACCGGGAGAACATGGTCATCTTCGGCCAGTACCCGCTGCCGGGCAGCAAGGTCGAGCCGGGAAGCGAGATCCACGTCACCGCGCTGTGATGTGATCCTGATCTCCATCGGGTTGCGTAACGTTTTCCCGATGTGGGATCTACCTGCGGCTACCCGCTTCCCGGGCTTCACCTGATCGGCGGCGACTCGGGCGATCTCGCCTGGTCACAGCCGAGCCGGAGGTCGGTTGTGGAAATATTGGGAGCACGATGCCCCCGACTGTTTCCACCGAGTCGGCACCCGACTGGCCCGAGCAGGCCAACAACACGACAGCCGACCAGGCCGCTGGCGAACGGCACGAGAGCCGTCCGCTGCCCTTGCGCACCATCGCGCTGGGCGCGATCGGTTCCGTGCTGCTGCTGATCGGTTCCTTCGGCGCCGCCGGAACGCTCGTGCACGATCCGGTCCTGGGCACCGGTCCGATGTCGGTGCTGCGCTACGGGCACGGTCACGACGTCGCCGTCACCGTCGTCTACATCGGGTTCGCCCTGCTGGTGTGGGCGTGGGTGCGGCTCGGCCGCGGCGTGCTGGCCCACCTGGTGACCTCCCGCGGCGTGCTGTGGGCGACGGTCGCCTGGCTGGTGCCGATGCTCATCGCCCCGCCGCTGTTCACCCGCGACGTCTACAGCTACCTCGGCCAGGGCTTGCTGGCGCTGAACGGGCTCGACCCCTACGGCGTCGGTCCGGCCGCGCTCACCGGCCCGATCCCGGAGAACGTGCACCCGACCTGGCAGACCACGCCGGCGCCGTACGGGCCGCTGTTCATGGGCGTGGCCAAGGGCGTGATCCTGCTGGCCGGGCACGACATCATCATCAGCGTCGTGGTGATGCGGCTGGTGCTGCTGGGCGGCCTGGTGATGCTGATCTGCGCGCTGCCCGGACTGGTGCGCCACCTCGGCGGCCGGCTGCCGGTGGCGCTGTGGCTGGTCGCGGCCAGCCCGATGACGGTGGTGCACCTGGTCGGCGGCCCGCACAACGACATGCTGATGATCGGCCTGCTGTCGGTCGGCACGCTGCTGGTGCTGGAAGGCCGCCACGCCAGCGGGATGGCGCTGGCCTCGGCGGCGATGGCGATCAAGGCCACCGCCGGTCTGGCGCTGCCGTTCCTGGTGTGGATCTGGGCGTCCCGGCTGACCGGTCCGCGGTGGCAGCGGTTCCTGCGCGCGGTGGCCCCCTCGCTCGGGATCTTCGTGGTGGTCTTCGGCGGGTGCACGCTGCTGGCCAAGGTCGGTTTCGGCTGGCTGGGGGCGCTGTCGGCGCCCGGCATGATCGTCAACTACCTGTCCGCGCCGACGGCCGTCGGCCAGGCGGTGCACAGCTTGGTGTCGCTGTTCGGCGAGGCCAACATCTGGCCGTTCGTGGGCGCCACCCGCACGCTCGGTTCCCTGCTGCTGGTCGCGATCCTCGCCTGGAACTGGTGGCAGGCGCGCGACGGCGGGCCCGAAGCGGTGCGCCGCGCGGCGATCGTCCTGTGCTTCGGCGCGTTCCTGTCGCCGGTCCTGCTGCCCTGGTACACGACCTGGGGCCTCGCGCTGGGCGCGGCGTTCGCCTGGACCCCGCGCGCCCTGTCCTACGTGGTCGGGGCGTCGATCGCGCTGGTGCTGGCGTACTACCCCGACGGCGAGCAGGCGATGTACAACTGGCCGTTCGTCGCCGTGGGCATCGGTGCGGCGGTGCTCGGCGCCCGGTCGCTGGTGCACTACGACCCGCTGGGCCTCAGCGAAGCGTTCGGACGCCTCTCCCGCACCCCCGTGCACCAACGGCAGGCCTGACCAACTCCCGTGAGCACTTTGGGTCGCTATGACGACCCAAAACGCTCACGGCAACGAAAGGAGGCCCGGAACCGCGCGGGTTCCGGGCCTCCTCGTCAGCTGGGGTCAGCCGCGGAGCATCTCCGCGACCAGGAACGCCAGCTCCAGGGACTGCTGGGTGTTGAGGCGCGGGTCGCAGGCCGTCTCGTAGCGGCCCGACAGGTCGGCGTCGGAGATGTCCTGCGCGCCGCCCACGCACTCGGTGACGTCCTCACCGGTCAGCTCGATGTGGATGCCGCCGGGGTGGGTGCCGAGGCGGTGGTGGACCTCGAAGAAGCCCTGCACCTCGTCCACGATCCGGTCGAAGTGGCGGGTCTTGTAGCCCGTGCTGGCCTCGTGGGTGTTGCCGTGCATGGGGTCGCACTGCCAGATCACCTGGTGCCCGGAGGCGGTGACCTTCTCCACGATCCCCGGCAGCACGTCGCGGACCTTGCCGTTGCCCATCCGGCTGATCAGGGTGAGCCGGCCTGGCTCGTTGTTCGGGTCCAGCCGCTCGACGTACTCCACGGCCTGCTCCGGCGTGGTGCCGGGGCCGATCTTGATGCCGATCGGGTTGGAGATCAGCTCGGCGAAGGCGACGTGCGCGCCGTCGAGCTGGCGGGTCCGCTCCCCCACCCACAGGAAGTGGCCGGACAGGTCGAACAGCCGCGGCTTCTCGCCGGTGGTGTCCAGGCGCAGCATGGCGCGCTCGTAGTCCATCACCAGCGCCTCGTGGCTGGCGTAGAACTGCACCGAGTGCAGGCTGGAGTCGTCGACCCCGCAGGCCGCCATGAAGCGCAGGCCGCGGTCGATCTCGGCGGCCACCGACTCGTAGCGCTCCCCGGCCGGGGAGTTGAGCACGAAGTCCTTGTTCCAGTCGTGCACCTTGGTCAGCGCGGCCATCCCGGCGCTGGTCAGGGCGCGGGAGAGGTTCATCGCGGCGCTGGCGTTGGCGTAGGCGCGGATCAGCCGCGACGGGTCGTGGCGGCGCGCCTCCTCGGTGGCCACCAGCGAGTTGATCATGTCGCCGCGGTAGGACGGCAGGCCCAGCGCGTCGGTGTCGCTGGAGCGCGGCTTGGCGTACTGCCCGGCGAGGCGGCCGAGCTTGACCACCGGCATGCTCGCGCCGTAGGTCAGCACCACCGCCATCTGCAGCAGGGTGCGGATGTTGCCGCGGATGTGCGGCTCGGTGTTGTCCGCGAACGTCTCCGCGCAGTCACCGCCCTGGAGCAGGAAGGCTTCGCCCCTGGCGACCGCTGCGAGGTGCTGGCGCAGCTGGTCGACCTCGGAGGGGACGGTCACCGGAGGAACGCTCTCCAGCACCTTCCGGACGTTGTTCGCCTGCTCCTGGTCCGGCCACTTGGGCTGTTGGGCGGCCGGACGGGCCAGGGCGTCGTCGAGCCGGGCGCGCATCTCGGGCGGCAGCGGCGGCAGTTCGGGCAGGTCGTCCACGGGGACGTCGACGGTCCAGTTCACGTTTCCCAGAATAGGCGGTCGGCGCCAGTGGTTTTACCCCGGGAAGCACGTCCCACGATGCGGAAGCCCAGCCGGACTCGATTCAGTAGGCCGAGCCGAGCTCGCGGAGATCCCAGCGGTTCGTCCTGACAG
>NZ_JAQGLA010000007.1 GCF_027853915.1 Saccharopolyspora oryzae | reverse complement strand
GCCCGGCGCTCGGGAACGAGCCCTCGCCTTCGGCGCCGACCTGGCGCTGGACCCGGCCGATCCGGGATTCGCCGCCGCGGTGCTGGAGGCCACCGGAGGCCGCGGCCTGGACGTCGCCTTCGACTTCGCCGGGGTCCCGGCGGTGCGGGAACAAGCGGCCACCGCGCTGTGCCGGGGCGGCAGCCTGGTCCTGGCGGGACTCACGCCGCAGCCGCTCACCGTCACCGACGGCACCCGGTTCTCCTGGAACCGCAACCAGATCCGGGGCCACTACGGATCCAGCCCCGAGCACGTCGAGCAGCTGATCCGCCTGGCCGCCGCGGGCCGCCTCGACCTGACGCCGTCCATCACCGGCCACCTCCCGCTGGCCGAAGCCGAGGAAGCGGTCCACCGCCTGGAGAACAAGATCGGCGACCCGATCCGCCTCGTCCTCACCCCGTGACGGCCACGCGGCACCGTCCGGGATTTCGATACGGTGGTCGAACGGAATCCGATCTTCGAGAGGAGCGCAGGTGGGAATCTTCGGCGGGATGATGGGCAACGCCTCGAGCATCGACCCCCGCGCGGCGACGCAGGAGTTCGGACGCCTGCTCGCGCAGGGCGAGGAGGTGCACGCCGGCTACCAGCTGATCCGGGACTCGTTCCTGTTCACCGACCGGCGGCTGATCCTGATCGACAAGCAGGGCATGACCGGCCGCAAGGTCGAGTACCACTCGATCCCGTACCGCAGCATCACCCACTTCTCCGTCGAGACGGCGGGCACCTTCGACCTCGACGCCGAGCTGAAGATCTGGCTGTCCGGCACCGCCGAGCCGATCGCCAGGCAGTTCGGCAAGGGCGTCGACGTCTACGAGGTCCAAGCCCTCCTGGCCGCCTTCGTCGCGCGCTGACCCACCGCTCCCGGGGCCGGTCGACACCACGTCGACCGGCCCCGCCGTCGTTCCGCCACCCGGGGCGCGGTCAATTTCTCGGGTGGCTGCGGCCGCGGACACTGGTCATGCGGCGGTCTGCTGCGGTCGCCCAGCTGCAGTCCTGAAAACGGGAGGCGTTACTGCTCGTCTCCCCGGTGGGACTGCGTTCCTCCTTGCAGGCGAACCAATGCGGACCCGAATGCCATCGATTTGGGGATGACGAGCCCGAGCCGTTCTCCGAAGCTCCCCCATTCGTCTCTGGCGATGGCGAAATCGCCTGCCTCGTTGTCGGAAATCCGGTTCTGAGTTTCGGCGACCTGGTCGGTCAAGGACCGGACATGATCCTGAAGCGCAAAAAGCAGGGCAGTCGTTTTGCTGCTGGTGGTCACCAGCTCCTGGATGGACGGTGACGGTTTGCATCGCGCATTTCGGATGAGGCGGGTTGCCTCTTCCAGAGCGGAAACAAGGTCTCGATTCTGGTCTGGCATGAGCGATCTCCCGGCATCGTCGGCATCCGGAGTTCAACCGTAGACGAGGGCCCGTCTCCGCAGTGTGAAGACGGGCCCGGGATCGTGACGTCATGCAGGTGGCGGAACGACGTGGTAGACGCTCGAGCACCCGACGTAGCTGCCGGTCGAGTTCGTCACGGCAACGTGGATGTCCGCGCTCGGTCCCGAGAGCCCTTGCGTGACGTTCAGCGGATGCGAGGCATCGACATGGATGTCGTAGGGCCTGTCGGGGAAAGCAACCCGCGGATCGATGTGCACGATCGCAGCCGAGTCGTTGACCAACCGCGTCAAATCGACACCCACGATCCGGACCGACCAGGGTTCCCCCGGCGGATCGGCGAGGGGAGTCACGTAAGCGAAGCCATCGCAGCGAGAAGAAAGCGGCTCCGGCGCATGCGGTGCGCTGGCGTTCGCGGTAACGGCTGCGCCCGAAAGAAATAATACAGCTATGGCACTGACCGTGATTGTTCGAAGCTTTTTGTGATCATGCCGGGAATCTAGAAGCTGATTCGGGCTAATCGCTAAAGCAGTCCTGCGTCATCGCTGGTAAGAAATTTCCATTGCCGTCGGCTTTGGGGCCGAAGATGGTGTCGGCTTCGTCGACGAGCATGGTGGGCAGGTCGTCGCTTATCGACCGATACACGGCGGCTGATGAGGCATTGACGGACATGAACGGGTCGCGGCAGGTCGCCTCGACCACGTCGAGCGAGTCGGGCCCCGGCGATCGAGGCGGGCATCACCCCCGGGCGGGCCATCGATCAGCACCGCGGAGTGGGCGGAGTTGATCAGCGTGGCTTGCCATCGAGGTGAGGGGCACCGTGACCAAGTAGCCAGGTCAGGTGTGAACTGGCCAGGGGCGGTTCCGTGTCCGTCACTCTCAGCCGTTCTCAGCTGTCGTCAGCCGGTGTCTATGGGCAATGTGCACGGGCATAGCTCCAGGGCTGCCAACGACCCAAGAAGCCCTCGGGCAGGGTCGGGTGGCCCGTGGAGGTCTCACCCCCGGGCCACCCGACCCTGCGACGCGACTGCCGACCACGGTGCACGCCTTGCGGATTCAACATGAATCTTTTCTGAACCTTGGGGACTATGGCCTGGACCGAGCGGGCTGAACAGACTCGGGGCGGAAACGAATTGTCGCCGAAAGTGGGTGCGCCGTGACGGATACTGAACAGAAGGCTCCGCCCTGAGAGATCCCGTTGACCACCGGATTCGAGAAGATAGGCACCGATGGTACGCGATCTGGAGTTCAGTACCAGATTGCTGAGTAAGATATACGAGGGAGAATCTCATGAGAGTAATCAGGGAAGTATCGGGGCACGATGCTGATGTCGAACGAGCCATGCAGGTGCCCCGTACTATTGTTGAGCAGCGAACACCGTTCAATGTCCAAGTCGAATTTCCAGATGGTGAGATCGTCGGCACTGGATGGATACCTCCAATGCCCGATATGCGCGACTATACGCCGCAGACGGAACCAGTCCGCGCTGCTTCGCAGACCTTAAACGTCCCGAGCCCGGAGAACCCTGCGGGGCCAATTTCCGCAACGGTTCCCCCCAGCGTCGATTTGAGACAATGGTGCTCGCCCATCGAAAACCAACTTGGGCTTGGTTCCTGCACGGCGAATGCAGCCGCCGGTATCGTCGAGTATTTCGAACGCCGGGCCTTCGACAACTACATCGACGCATCGCGGCTGTTCATCTACAAGACAACCCGGGACCTCCTTGGCTGGGTGGGCGACACAGGCGCCTACATCCGGACCGCAATGGGTGCATTGGCGATGTTCGGGACTCCGCCGGAGAAGTACTGGCCATACACGGACGCGCACCAGCCCGGCCTAGACGGTGCTCGAACCTTTGACGACGAGCCTTCGGCCTTCGTCTACGAGGTCGCCGAGCATTGGGAGGCCATGAACTACTTCTCCCTCGACCCACTCGGGCTGAATGTTCCCCCCGCGACTGTACTCAGCAACCTCAAGGCCTACATAGCCGCCGGCATTCCCGCAATGTTCGGGTTCTACGGCTTCCCGTCGTTCTCGAAGACGACAGTCAAGGGAGGAATCCCGTACCCATGCGAGGGTGAGGAAGCCCAGTGGGGGCACGCTATCGTCGCGGTGGGCTACGACGACGCAAAGACGGTCGATAACGCCGTCTGTCAGACGAGCACAACAGGCGCGCTGCTAATTCGCAATTCATGGGGACCTGCATGGGGCGACGGTGGATACGGGTGGATGCCGTACGAGTACGTGCTGAATCGTCTCGCTTCGGACTTCTGGCATCTAACGTCCATGCGCTGGCTCGATACAGGTCGGTTTGGGCTCTAACCCCTGGTTGGTGGTGAAGCGTTGAGTTGGCCTGGGCGGTGCCGGGATGGGCCCCGTGGTCCGTCTCCCCAAGCCGTTCGCAGTGCGAGGCTTGCCCGCTCCAGGGCAACCGAATCTCCAAATCTGTCGTCAGGCACCGTACGTCTTTCTAGCCGTGAGGTGTCTGCTCGAGCGAACTGCTCCGGGCACCTTATGCCGGCGCACCACGCCGGAAGCCCCCGGGTGACCGGTTGCCAAGCACATGGCCCTAGCCGAGCCAATCCGTCGGCGCTCGCGGGCGTGTGTCCTTCGGGCGGGCATGAGCCGGTACACCAGGACGCACGGATCAATGAACGCCGCGCCCCGCGTGGGCCACTTTCGTGTGGCCGCAGGCTGGCGGCGCGGCTGGCAGTTCTGGGGATGATCATGATTACGAACCCCAATCCGGACGCCACGAAAGGACCTGAGGAAGACCCTGTTTCGTCCTATATAAGAAAAATCCTATGTGTTTAATATTGGGCTATATTCATCTTTTTTGCTCACCTTAGGTGGCTATATTGCTTATAGTTCCTCCGTTGCCGGTCAATGGTGGAAATGCATCGGAATTGCGCTCGCATACTCTGGTCCAGCCGTTGGCGGAGGATCCGTGTTGGGCCTGCTCTTTGGAATACCCAGATCGGCCGATTTTCATTTAGCATTGCTGCAAAGAAATTCTACGCAGGCCCTCTTGTCGCGCCCTCTACCAACTTCCGCGCCGGGCTGGCGAGCACAGCGTGACGAGTCCCTGCTGCCTGCACCGGTGCGGTGCGAGCCTCGTACATGTCCGGTCGATCCGGGAACCCCCAACGCAGAAGGGACCGGCATCATGCCCACAGGCGTGGAGCTCGGGCAGGAGGGCGTCCGGATCGTTGAGCAGATGCGGGCCTTCACCGAGGCCGCCGAGGCCGCCGAGGCCGAGAACCGCAACCTCGACGCCATCGATCGGGAGAGCTACGAGGTGTTTTCGCGTGTCCGGACGTGCTCCGGGAGTCTCGTTCGTGGTGCGGGAGCGTCCCAGGGCGGGGTGAAACCGCTGGTCAGTGGCTTGTTCGCATCCCGGGACGGGGGAGGGGCGCAAAGCGCTTGTTGGTCTGATCAGGCGGTGCCATCGTTTTCGACCAGCCAGCTGCGCACCGAGTTCTGGGGGTCGTGGTAGCTGGAATGCTTCAGCTCGTTGAGCGCCTCCGCCAAGCTCCGGGTGCTGGAAGGTCGACTCATCGCAGGCCCCTAGGTCGACGGACACAACCGCCCAGGAGTGTCCCACGCGATCACCCGGACAGACCGGGATTTGCCAGAACCCCGCACTAGCGGCGGGATCGGGCGGCTACTCCGCTGCTGGGCTGGCCCAGCGGCCCCGGACCTGGCTGATGTGGTCGCGCATCGCGGACTCGACGGCGTCCTGGTCCCGGGACTCGATCGCGTCGACGATGTCGTGGTGCTCGCGCGCGACGCCGACCAGTTCGCCGCGTTCGCGCAGTGCCGCCAGGCCGAAGAGGCGGGTGCGGGCGCGCAGGTCCGACACCAGGTTGGTCAGCCGCGGGTTGTCGGCGTAGGAGAGCAGGCGCAGGTGGAAGACGCGGTCGGCCTCGGTGTAGTCGACCAGGTCACCGGCCTCGGCTCCGGTGACGATGTTCTGCGCGAGCTCCCGCAGCTCGGCGAAGTCCGCCTCCGGGATGACCGGGGTGATCTTGCGGACCGCGGGGGGCTCGATCAGCAGCCGGATCTCGGTGATCTGGTCGAGGTCGGCCTCGCTGACCTCGGTGACCCGGAAGCCCTTGTTCGGCACGATTTCGACGAGGTCTTCGCGGACCAGGTCGAGCATCGCCTCGCGGACCGGGGTCGCCGAGACGCCGAACCTGGCGCCGAGCGAAGGCGCCGAGTACACGACGCCGGGTTCCATCTCACCGGAGATGATCGCCGCCCGCAGGGCCCGGCCCACGCGGTCGCGCAGGCTGACCTTCTCCATCTGAACCAGGCTCGGAGCCACCTCGACCTCCCCGTTCTCCTCCTCGCCATGGTATGTGACGTGGTACAGCGCCGCTCACTCGTCCCGCGGGGCCTCGGCGAGCTGCTCGAGGGAGATGGGTGCGGTGAAGGTCTGCTTGGCGGTGGGCCGCAGGTCGTCGGCGGTGAGCTCGCGGCCTTCCTGCGCGGCGGCGAGCTGGGCCGTGGCGAAGCCGCACACCCGGCCCTGGCACCAGCCCATCCCCGGGCGGGCCATCATCTTGACCGACCGGGCGTCGCCCGCACCGAGCTCGTCCCGAGCTGCGCACACCTGCCCGAAGCTGACCTCCTCGCAGCGGCAGACGGTGGTGTCCGGGCGCAGCCACTCGTGCCAGCGGCGGGGCACCGGGTGTGCGGCGTGCATCGCGGCGGCGAAGCGGCGGTAGCGGGCGATGCGCTTCTGCAGCGCCTGCACGGGCGCCTGCGGCACCGTCGCCCGCTGGTCCCGGGCGGCGATCAGTCCGGCGAGTTCGCCTTCGGCGACGGCGAGCAGCGCACCCCCGACTCCAGTCGCCTCACCGGCGACGTAGACGCCTGGCGCGGTGGCCCGCTGCTCGGAGTCGACGACCGCGACGAGCGAGTCGTCGACGTCCTTGCGGGTCTCGGCACCGGTCGCGGTGATCAGTTCGAGCGACGGCGTGAAGCCCCAGCCGAGCGCCACCAAGTCGACGTCGACGCGGCGCGTCCGGTCGCGGATGCGGCCCTCGCGGTCCAGCCGCGACAGCTCGACCGACCGCACCTCGTCGTCGCCGTGGATCGCGGTGATCGCCGTTCGCTGGAGGTAGGGGATCCGGTGGTGCGCCAAGGCGGTCGCGTACTCGACCGCTTCGCGGGCCTTCGCGGGGACCGCAGCCGCGGCGAGGGGGTTCTTGGCCCAGCCGCTGACCGATCCGGCCTCGCACACCGCGACGACGTCCGCGCCCGCTGCGGCGAGCCCGGTGGCCACCGGGAGCAGGAACGGGCCCGTCCCGGCGACGACCGCACGCCGCCCGGCGAGGGTGCGGTGCCCCTTGAGCAGGGCCTGGACGCCGCCGGCGGCCATCACGCCGGGCAGGTCCCAGCCCGGGATCGGCAGCTGGCGGTCGTAGCCGCCGGGGCACAGGACGAGCCCGTCGGCGGTGACCGAACGCGGGGTCTCGTCCCCGGATCGGGCCGCCTCGACGTGGGCGGTGGTCAGGTGCAGGGTGTGGGCCCGGGTGCCCGGGGCGGGGCGCTCGACGAACCAGACCTGGCGGCGCGGCAGGTGGACGATTCGGCCGTCGCCGGTAAGCCGGTGCAGCCGTGCGCGGAAGTCGGTGAAGATCGACCAGTCGTGGTGGCCGAGCGATTCCTCGCCGCGCGGCGCGGATTCGTCGGGGTGGCGCCAGTACTGGCCGCCGGGTTGTTCGCCGGCGTCGACGAGCACGACCGAGCGTCCGGTCTCGGCTGCGGTGACGGCGGCGGCGAGCCCGGCGGGCCCCGCGCCCACCACGGCGATGTCGAAGCGGGATTCAGGCATCGGTGTCGTCTCCGGTTCCGAACGGGCCCTCGCCGGGCACGGTGCTCGACAGCGCCATGCCGGGCCGCGCGGGGACCAGGCAGGCGCGCTGGTTCGGCACGCCGTCGACGGTGATCAGGCAGTCGTAGCAGATGCCGATCCCGCAGAACAGGCCGCGCGGGCGGTGCTGGACGCGGGTCGTGCGCCAGGACCGGATCCCGGCCCCGGCCAGCACCGATCCGACGCTCTGACCGGCGACGGCGGGCAGCGGGCGGCCGTCGAAGACGATCTCGAAGCGCTCCGGCTCGGCAGTGGTGGGGGAGTTGCTGGGATTCACGATGCCTCCGCGAGGTCGAAGCGCTCGGGTGCGAACGGCGCGAGGTCGAGATCGGGTCGCCGACCGGTCATCTGCTGGACGAGCAGCTTCGCCGAGCCGACGGACAGCCCGATCCCGGCGCCCTCGTGCCCGGCGGCGTGCCACAGCCCGGGTGCGCGCGGGTCGTGGCCGATCACCGGCAGGTGGTCGGCGCAGTACGGGCGGAACCCGAAGTAGTTGCGCATGATCTTGGTCCGGGCCAGCGCCGGGTACAGGTCCAACGCCTTCGCCGCGATCTGGCGCAGCGCGGGCAGCGAAACGCGTGCGTCGAAACCGACCCGCTCGCGGGAAGATCCGATCAGGACGGTGCCCGCGCGGGTGCCCTCGATGACGGTGGAGGTCTGCAGCCCCTCGTCGGAGGAAGTGGTGCTGGCGACGTAGTCACCGGAGTAGACCTTGTGGAACACCGTCTTCGGCAGCGGTTCGGTGATCAGCACGAACCCGCGGCGCGGCATGATCGCCACCTTCACCCCGGCGAGCTGGGCGATGTCCCCGGCCCAGGTCCCGGCGGCGTTGATGACGTGCTCGGCGTGGACGGCGCCCCGGCTGGTGGCCACCCCGGTGACGCGGTCGCCGTCGCGCAGCAGCCCGGTGACCTCGGTGCGGGTCCAGACCTGCGCCCCGCGTTCGCGGGCGAGGCGGATCAGGTGGGCGGCCATGAGCATCGGCTGGACCTGGCAGTCCTGCGGGTAGAACGCGGCCGCCGCCAGGCCGTCGGTGATGTGCGGTTCGTAGTCGTGGATCCGGTCGGCGGGCACGCCGGTGACCTCGATCCCGGCTTCGCGCTGGCGCTGGGACAGCTCGGCGAGGTTCTGGGCGCCGGCCTCGGTGGCGGCCACGATCAGGCCGCCCTTGGTCTCGAACTCCCACAGGTGGTTGTGCGGGGCGAGGTCGGTGCGCCAGACCTCGTTCGAGTACAGCGCCAGGTCGAGCTCGTGCCCGGCCTCCTTGTCCGAGACCAGCACGTTGCCCTCGCAGGCGCTGGTGGTCCCGCCGGCGATCTGGCCGCGTTCGACGACGTGCACGCGCAGGCCCTGCTCGGTGGCGAAGTGGGCGCACGCGGCACCCAGGGCGCCTGCGCCGATGACGACGACGTCAGCGGTGTGGGCCATCGCTGCCTCCGTTGATCTGGTCGAAAAGCGAAGCGGGGCGCGGAGATCCGGTCGTCACAGCTCGAAGCCCGCCGGGAACGGGTCGGAGGGGTCGAGCATGTACTGCGCGGTCCCGGTGACCCAGGCGCGCCCGGTGATCGTCGGGACCACCGCGGGGCGACCGCCCACCTCGGTCTCCTCGACGAGCCGGCCCACGAACGTCGTGCCGATGAACGATTCGTTGGTGAAGTCGGTGTCGAGGGCGAGTTCGCCGCGGGCGTGCAGCTGGGCCATCCGGGCGCTGGTGCCGGTGCCGCACGGCGAGCGGTCGAACCAGCCCGGGTGGATGGCCATCGCGTGCCGCGAGTGCTTCGCGGTCGAGCCCGGCGCTTTGAGGTAGACGTGGTGGCAGCCGGCGATGTCGGGGCGCTCGGGGTGCACCGGCCGGGCCTGCTCGTTGATCGCGGCCATGATGGACAGACCGGCGTCGAGGAGCTGCTGCTTGGCCGAGCGCTCGAACGGCAGCCCCAGGGAGTCCAGGTCGACGATGGCGTAGAAGTTGCCGCCGAAGGCGATGTCGTAGCCGACCGCGCCGAAGCCGGGCACCTCGACCTGCTGGTCGAGCGCGTGGCTGAAGGAGGGCACGTTCTTGATCGTCACCGATTCGGCGTGCCCGTCGCGGACCTCGACGTCGGCGACCACGAGCCCGGCCGGGGTGTCCAGGCGGACCTGGGTGACCGGTTCGGTCACCGGCACCATCCCGGTCTCGACCAGCACGGTGGCGGTGCCGATGGTGCCGTGCCCGCACATCGGCAGCAGGCCGGAGACCTCGATGAACAGCACGCCCCAGTCCGCGTCCGGGCGGGTCGGCGGCTGCAGGATCGACCCGGACATGGAGGAGTGGCCGCGCGGCTCGCACATCAGCAGCGTGCGCAGGTCATCGTTGTTGTCGATGAACCACTGCCGCCGTTCGGCCATCGTCGACCCGGGGATGACCCCGACGCCGCCGGTGATGACGCGGGTGGGCATGCCCTCGGTGTGGGAATCCACGGCGTGCAGGACGCGGCTGGTCCTCATCGACCGTTCCTTTCGGCTGCGAACGCGGCTGCGCCGGTTCTGGATGGCTGTCTTTGATCCTGGTTTGTGTTCTTTTGCTTGTATTCGCCGTTAGGCGAATAGCCCACCCTCGCAGCTTGCACCGCCGCGGGTTCTCAGGCGTCGCCTGGCGAGGACGGCCCAACTGCCGTGTATTGGCATACATAAAGTTGGGCACCCGCAGTCCAGGCGGCGTCTGAGGTTCCGCTACCGGCACCGCTACGCAAAACGAGTTCGAGGTGTGGTTAAAGTGTCGGACAGTTCATCAGGCAGCAGGTGTTGCGGGAAGTTCTGGAACGCCACCGGCCGCAGGAACCGGGCGATCGCGGCGGTTCCGACCGAGGTCGTCGCCGGGGCGGTGGTGGCGGGGTAGGGGCCGCCGTGCTGCTGGGCGTAGGTCACCGAAACCCCGGTGGGCCACTGGTTCCACAGCAGACGTCCGGCCTTGTCGACCAGGACCCGGGTGAGGTCGGCGGCGACGGCGTCGGTGTCCTCGGCGATCAGGGTTGCGGTGAGCTGACCGTCGATGGCCTCGGCGACCTGGACGAGTTCCTGCTCGTCGTCGTAGGTCACCACCAGCGCGGCCGGGCCGAAGCACTCGGTGAGCAGACCGTCGAGGTCGGCGAGCAGGGTGGCGACGTCGGTGGTGAGCAGCGTCGGAGTCGGCGCCTCGCCGTCCGGGCTCGGGCCGCTGCGCAAGACCTCGACACCGAGTTTGGCGCTCAACGCTTCGAGGGTCTTGTGGTAGCCGGCGACGATGCGGTCGTTGAGCATCGGTGCGGACTGCGACAACTCGGTGCCGCGCAAGGTTTCGGTGACCGCGGCCGAGGTGGGAACGAGCAGCAGCCCGGGTTTGGTGCAGAACTGCCCGGCCCCGAGGGTGAAGGAGCCGACGAACTCCGCGGCGATGTCGGCGCCCCGGGCCTCGTCGGCGGCGCGGGTCACGAAAACCGGGTTGACGCTGCCCAATTCGCCGAAGAACGGGATCGGCTCGGGGCGCGAGCTGGCGACGTCGAACAGGGCCCGCCCGCCCGCGAGGGAACCGGTGAAGGCGCCCGCCTTGACCAGCGGGTGCGACAGGGCGGCCCGGCCGGCTTCTTCGCCCCAGACGAGGTCGAACAGCCCGTCCGGTGCACCCGCGTGCACCAGCGCATCGCGCACCACGGCACCGGTGGTCGCGGACAGATCCGGGTGTCCGGGGTGGGTTTTCAGGACGACCGGGCAGCCCGCGGCGAGCGCGGACGCGGTGTCACCCCCGGCGACGCTGAAGGCGAACGGGAAGTTGCTGGCCGCGAAGACCACGACCGGGCCGACCGGGACCTGGGAGCGGCGCAGGTCCGGACGCGGTGCGCCCATCGGCCACTCCGGGTCGGCGTGGTCGATCCGTGCGTCGAGGTAGCCGCCCTCGCGGATCGTCTCGGCGAACAGCCGGAGCTGGAACGTGGTGCGCTTGAGCTCACCGGTCAACCTGCCTTCGGCCAGGCGGGTTTCGCGCTGTGCGGTCGGGATCAGCACCGGTGCTGCGGCGTCGAGCGCGTCGGCGACGGCGTCGAGCACGCGGGCGCGGTCGGTGCGACTGGTGCTCGCCCAGACGCGCCCGGCTTCGGCGGATGCTGCGACGATCCGGTCGACTTCCCCGGCGGTGGTCGGTTCTGCCGGGGCGGTGAGCGCGCGCGGCTCGGTGGTCGTCATCGGTGGTGCCTTCCCGTCTGGTGCGCGGTGGTCGTGGGAGGAGCCGGGGTGGGACGTCACCGCCCCACCCCGCCAGCTCACTTGTAGCCCTTGGCCAGGACGTCCTTGGTGTCGGCGATGATCTTGTCGGCGCTCTCCGTGGCCAGCGGCGAGCGCGGCGGACGGCACTTGCCGCCCTTGCGGCCGACCACGTCCATCGACAGCTTGATCGCCTGCACGAACTCGGTCTTGGAGTCCCAGCGCAGCAGCGGGTGCAGGTCGCGGTAGATCGGCAGCGCCTTGGCGATGTCGGCCGGGTTGCCGGAGGTGGCCAGCTCGTAGAGCTCGAGGCTGGCCGCGGGCAGGGCGTTGGGGTAGCCGGCGATCCAGCCCACCGCACCGGCCAGGCCCAGTTCGAGCAGGACGTCGTCGGTGCCGATCAGCAGGTCGAGCTCGGGCGCGAGCTCCTTGATCTCGTAGGCCCGCCGCACGTCGCCGGTGAACTCCTTGACCCCGACGATGTAGCCCTCGGCGTGCAGCTCGGCCAGCAGCGCGGGGGAGAGGTCGATCTTGGTGTCGTACGGGTTGTTGTAGGCCACGATCGGAAGTCCGACCTCGGCCGCGATCCGGTAGTGCTCCACGATCGCTTCGCGGTCGGCCCGGTAGACGTTCGGGGGCAGCATCAGCACCGAGTGCGCACCCGCCTCGGCGGCGTGCTCCACCCAGCGGCGGGTTTCGAGCGCGCCGTAGGCGGCGACACCGGGCATCACGTGGAAGCCCTCGGGTGCGGCTTCGATCGCGGTGGTCACCACGCGGGCGCGTTCTTCGGCGGTCAGCGTCTGGTACTCGCCCAGCGAGCCGTTCGGCGTGATGCCGTGCATCCCGTTCGCGGCGAGCCACTGGACGTGCTCGGCGAAGCCGTCGTAGTCGACCGCAAGGTCGTCGTCGAACTGCAGGGCCGAGGCGACGTGGATGCCGTGCCAGGGCTTGAGCTGCTCGGTCATCGAGCCTCCGCTTCGTTCAGGGGGAGATGCGAACGGCCGTAGTATGTGACATTGCACTGAGCGCTGACAAGACCCCGATCCGGGCCGCCCGACTTGTCCCTCCGCGTCCGCTCTCCGGCTCGTGCGCGATGTTCGGTGCCTCCGTTGCGCATCGTTTTCGCTGGTGGGACTAGACGCCGGATTCTGTGCAATGTTATATGTCACACCGCTCATTCGCCGGCTCAACGAGGAGGACCACGCGGATGGATGTGTTGACGCAGATCAACGACTGGCTCTGGACACCGCTGATCGTCCTGGTGCTGGGCTTCGGGCTGCTGCTGACGGTCCTGACCCGGTGCATGCAGATCCGCCTGCTCCCCGAGATGCTCCGGCAGCTGCTGAAGGGGGAGAAGTCCGAGGAGGGGATCTCCCCGTTCCAGGCGCTGTCGCTGACGCTGTCGAGCCGGGTCGGCGTCGGCAACATCGCCGGCGTGGCGACCGCGATCGCCGCGGGCGGGCCGGGGGCGCTGTTCTGGATGGCCGCGATGGCCTTCCTCGGCGGGGCGACGGCGTTCGTGGAGTCCACCCTCGCCCAGATCTACAAGCGCCGGATCGACGGGCAGTTCCGGGGCGGAATTCCCTACTACATCGAGAAAGGCCTCGGCCTGCGCAAGGTCGCCGTCGTGGCCGCATCCGTCGCCGCGCTGCTCTACGCGGTGCTGGCGCCCGGCGTCCAGTCCAACGCCATCTCCAGCAGCTTCGACTCCGCCCTGGGCGTCGACCCGTGGATCACCGGCCTGGTGATCACCGCGGCGCTGGCGTTCATCGTCATCGGCGGGCGGCAGCGCATCGTGAAGTTTGTCGAGGTCATCGTGCCGTTCATGGCCGGTGCCTACATCCTCGGCGCGCTGGTCGTGCTGGCCTTCAACATCAGCGCGCTGCCCGCCGCTGCCGGGCTCGTGCTCTCCAGCGCTTTCGGCGCCAATTCGGTGTTCGGCGGCATCCTGGGCTCGGCGATCGCGTGGGGCGTGCGCCGCGCCCTGTTCTCCAACGTCGCCGGGGTCGGCGAGGGCACCTACGGTTCGGCCGCGGCCCAGGTCTCCCACCCGGCCAAGCAAGGCCTCGTGCAGTGCTTCTCGATCTACATCGACACCCTGTTCATCTGCATGGCGACCGGGCTGATGATCATCGTGACCGGCGCCTACAACGTCGAGCCGGCCGGTGGTCCTGCGCTGGCGACGAACCTGCCGGGCGTCGAAGCGGGCCCGGCCTACACCCAGGCGGCGATGGACTCGGTGTTCTTCGGCGCGGGCGGCCCGTTCGTCGCGGTGGCGATCGCGCTGTTCGCGTTCTCGACGCTGGTGGCCTTCTACTACATCAGCGAGACGAACCTGACCTACGTGCTCGGCCGCACCCCGACGACGGCCACCGCGATCCTCAAGACCGTCCTGCTGGGCATGACGTTCTGGGGAGCGGTGCAGTCCGCCGACCTGATCTGGGCGATCGGCGACGTCGGCTACGCGGCGCTGGCGTGGGTCAACATGCTGTGCCTGCTGCTGCTGGCCAAACCGGCCCTCCGGGCCCTGCGCGACTTCGACGCCCAACGACGTCGCGGCCAGGACCCGACCTTCGACCCGGCATCGATCGGCCTGACCGACCTCGAATGCTGGGGAACAGCAACCACTTCGGTGAAGCAACGCGACTGATCACCGCACGGCCCGGTCGGTTCCGCTTCGGACCGGCTGGGCCGTGCCGCGAGACCTTCTCCGGGGCCGCAGTTTCAATTGAAACTGCAGATCTCACCCACAGTGGACCGCAGTTTCAATTGAAACTGCAGATCTTCGATGCGCGGCGCAGGAGCTCGTGATGCGGGCTCCGCCCGTCCGGCGGTGGTGGTCGCCGGACGGGCGGAACCGGTCAGAGGACCTTGTCCAGGAAGGTGCGGATCCGGGGATTGGTGTTGTCGTCGGAGAAGAACTCGTCCGGTGGGAGGTCGGCGACGATGTTGCCGCCGTCGACGAACACGACGCGGTCGGCGACCTTGCGGGCGAAGCCCATCTCGTGGGTGACGACGACCATGGTCATGCCGTCGTCGGCGAGCTCGGACATGATGTCCAGGACGTCCTGGACGACCTCCGGGTCCAGCGCGGACGTCGGTTCGTCGAAGAGCATCAGCTTCGGGTCCATCGCCGCGGCGCGGACGATCGCGACGCGCTGCTTCTGCCCGCCGGACAGCCTGTTCGGGTGGGCGTCGGCGCGTTCGAGCATGCCGACGCGCTCCAGCAGGCGGCGGGCCTTCGCCTCGGCCTCGGCCTTGGACCTCTTGAGCACGTTCATCTGGGGCAGCACGACGTTGCGCAGCACGGTCATGTTGGGGAACAGGTTGAAGTGCTGGAACACCATGCCCATCCGGGACCGCAGCCGGTTGAGGTCGACACCGCGGCCGGTCAGCTCCTCGCCGTCGAAGCGCACGCTGCCGGCGGTCGGGGTTTCCAGCAGGTTCAGGCAGCGCAGGAAGGTGGACTTGCCGCCGCCGCTGGGGCCGATCACCGCGACCACCTGGCCGGGCTCGATGGTGAAGTCGATCCCGCGCAGCACCTCGACCTCGCCGTAGCTCTTGGTCAGGTCCTTGACTTCGAGTAGTGCCATCAGATGTACACCGCCATCTTCTTCTCGATGGTGCTCGTCGCGAAACCGATGAGGTTGGTGATCAGGTAGTAGATGAGGCCGATGAACAGGTAGACCGTCAACGCGTCGAACGTGCGGGAGATGATGGTCTGCCCCACCAGGAACAGCTCGTGGATGGTCACGAACGACACCAGCGCCGAGTTCTTCGTCATCGACACGAACTCGTTGCCCAGCGGCGGGAGCATGCGCAGGAACGCCTGCGGGATGATCACGTGGCGCATCGCCGCGGCGTGCGACATCCCGCACGACCGCGACGCTTCCAGCTGACCGCGATCGACGGACTGCACGGCACCGCGGAAGATCTCGGTCACGTACGAGCCGCTGTAGAGCCCGAGGGCGATGATCCCGGCGGCCATCGGGGGAAGCTGCAGACCGAGCTGCGGGAGTCCGAAGTAGATGAAGAACAGCTGGACCACGAACGGAGTTCCGCGGATCACCGAGACGTAGGCGGTGCCCAGCCACCGCAGCGGTGCGATCCGGCTGAGCTTGGCGAAACCGCCGATGGTGCCGAGCAGCAGGCTCAGCACCAGGGCGCTCAGGATGACCTGGAGGCTGACCAGCAGGCCCTGCCAGATCTGGCCCGAGGACTCGACGATGGTGGTGACGTTGAACAGCGGGTGTTCGGCCGGCTTGGCGGCGGTGGCCTCCGCGCCGAACCACTTGTCGGTGGTCTGCTGGTAGGAGCCGTCGTCGCGCATCTGCTTGAGCGCGGTGTTGAACGCGTCCCGCAGGGCCGGATCGGCCTTCTGGAAGGCGTAGCCGTAGTTCTCCTCGGTCAGCCGGTCGCCGACCTGCTTGAGACCGCCCTGCTGGGCGATGAAGTACTTGCCGCCCGGGGCGCCGGTCACCACGGCGTCGGCCTGCCCCAGCCGCGCCGACGAGAACATCTGCTCGTTGGTCTGCACCGTGATCAGCTGCGCGGCGGGCTGGTGCTGCTTGAGCCACTCGACGGACTTCGTGCCCACCTGGACAGCGACCCGCTTGCCCGCCAGGTCCTTCAGCGAGCCGATCGAGTTGTCCTTCTCGTTGGCGAAGATGGCGAGGCCGCCGGGGTAGTAGACGTCGGTGAAATCAACGGCTTTGGCGCGTTCGGCGCTGATGTAGATCGCCGAGGCGCCCACGTCGATCTGGTTGGCCTGCAGCGCGGGAACGATGTTGCCGAACGGCATCTGGACGAACTCGACGTTCTTGATCCCGGCCCGGGCGGCCAGCGCCCGGACCAGGTCGACGTCGAAACCGAGCTGGTTGCCGCCGGCGTCGGTGAACTCGAACGGCGGGAAGGTCGCGTCGGTGCCGACCCGCAGCGGGACCTGGCCGGACCGCAGTGCCGCGAGCTTGTCGGTGGGAGGAGGTTCTTGCGCGGTCGCCGCGCCCGTGGGCACGAGCACGAGCAGACAGGTGAGGAGTGCGGTCGCTAACCGCGCCCAGGTCCGCTGACGGGGCATCTCAGTGTCCTTCCGGGACAGATCGGTCGGCAGCGCCCATCGTGATCGTGTGCACGAGGCGGGCCGCGATCCGAGCGGTGCGGTGGTCGATGTCGTAGGTGGGGTTCAGCTCGGTGATGTCGGCCAGCACGAGCTTCGGGTCGTCGCCGACCAGCCGGCACACTTCGACGACGACAGCGGCGGGTACGCCGAGGGTCGAAGGGGCGCTGACTCCGGGCGCCTGCGCGGCGGGGAGCACGTCGAGATCGATCGACAGGTACAGCGCGTCGACGTCCGCGGTGAAGGCCCGGACGAACTCGAGGACGTCCTCGACGTGCCGCTCCTGGCAGTCGAGGTCCAGCAGGTGGCGGACGCCGAGCTCGGCCGCCGTGGTGAACAGCGCGGCGGTGTTGCCCGGCTGGCTGATCCCGATCGCCGCGTAGGTGAACTCGGCGCCGCGCTCGGCTTCGGCGGCGGCGATCTGCCGGAACGGGGTGCCGGACGACGGGCGCTCGGCTTCCCGCAGGTCGAAGTGCGCGTCGAGGTTGAGCACGCCCAGGCGCCGCCCGTCCAGCAGGCCGCTGCGCGCGAGCCCGAGGTAGGAGCCGTAGGCCGTTTCGTGCCCGCCGCCGAGCACGAACGGGAGGTTTCCGGCGCCCAGTTGTGCCGCGACAGCTCCGGCGAGGTCGTCCTGCGCCGCTTCGAGGGCATCACCGGTGACGGCAACATCGCCGGCGTCGTGCACGACGACCTCCGGCGGGATCGCGAACGAACCCAGCGCGGCGCGGATCGCGCCAGGGCCCGCCTGCGCGCCCGGACGGCCACCGTTGCGGCGGACTCCGATGTCGCTGGGGAAACCGATCAGCGAAACGCCGGCGGTACCGGGGGATTCGCCGATCGCGTTGTGCCACCTGCGATGTTCCGGCCCGGGTCCGTCCGTGCGCCCGGTCCACTCGGGAGCGGCTGTGCTCACGCGTACGCCTCCAGTCTGCTGATGTCCTGCGCTGCGGCGTGGGTGAGCGTGATGAGGGATTCGCGTCGCGCTCGGACGCGGAAATCCGGGGCCATCGTGCTGACCACGCCGACGAGGTCGTGCTTGCGGCCCAGCACGGGCACGCTGACGCCCCACACCCCGGGATCGACCTGACCGACGCTGATCGCGAAGCCCTGGTCCCGCACGCGGCGCAGGTCGACCTCCAACTTCTCGACCTGCGCGGTGCTCAGCCCGTGCGCTGCGGCGGCACGCTCGACCCGGTCCGCGGGGAGGTGCGCCAGCAGGGCTTGTGCGCTCGCACCGAAGGTGAGCGGTTTGCTCAGCCCGGGGGAGAAGCTGCACCGGATGACCCGCGTTCCCTCGGCGGCTTCGATGCAGAGCACGTCGTTGTCGCGGGCGATGAGGAACGCGGCGAGTTCGTCGGTGTCGGTGGCCAACCGCCGGAGCCGGAGTCGCACGCCGCCTTGGCTGAGCACTTCGCGCCGGTAGTTCTCGGCCAGCTGCACCGTCAGCGATCCAGCGCAGTAGCGGCCGCGGGTGCGTCCCTGGTGCACCAGGCCGATCTCGACGAACGCCGTCAGGTGCCGGTACACGGCGCTGGAGGGAATGCCGGTGCGGGCGGAGATCTCCTCCGCGGTCACGCTCTCCTGCTCGGCGAACACCGCCAGGATCTGCGCAGCTCGTCTACCGGCCTTCCGGTTCGTTTCCGGGCTGGTCACGGCGGGGACAGTACGTCGGCGGTGTGCGGCTGCCCAGTTATTTCTCCCAGTGACTGGGAATGTTATTCCCAGTATTCGAACGGATGCGGAGCGGAACCGCCACGAGGTCTCCGACGGTGCCCGGTCGACTACTCGCGGTGAAGCCGTGGGCCGGAAAGCGTTGCGCGCGAAGTGGTTTCGTCCGAGTTCGGAAGTTTGTCCGGGCTCTGAAGCAGTTCCGCCCGCCCGGCGGCGGTGATGGCCGGGCGGGCGGTGCGGTGGATCAGGCGAAGATGATGCCTTCGTCGAGCTCGCCGCGGATCTCGGTGCCGACCTTGCGGGCCAGCAGGTCGTCGAGGCGGTCGAGCGGGCCGATGAGGGCCCGGCCGCCGGCTCGGGCCACGCGGATCGCGGCGTCGACCTTCGGCTTCATGGAGCCTTCGGCGAAGGCGAGTTCGGAGATCGCGTCCGCCGAGGCGGTCAGGATGTCGCGCTGCTGCGGGGTTCCCCAGTTCTCGCTGACGTAGTCGCCGTCGGTGAGCATGATCAGCGTGTCCGCTTCGAGCTCGGCGGCCAGCGCGGCGCTCGCGAGGTCCTTGTCGACGACCGCCTGCATGCCCGCCTCGCGCCCCTTCGAATCGGTCTTGACGGGGACGCCGCCGCCACCGACGCACACGACGAGCCGGTTGTTCTCCAGCAGCAGCCGGACCATCGGCGCCTGCACCACGCGGACCGGGTTCGGCGAGGGGACGACGCGGCGGAAGTTGGCGCCGTCGCGGGCGATCGTCCAGCGGTACTCGGCCGCCGCCTCGGCCGCGTCCTGCGCGGAGTAGGTCGGGCCGATCAGCTTCGTCGGCCGGTCGAAGGCCGGGTCGTCCTCGTCCACGACGGTCGTGGTGAGCACCGCCGCGACCTCGCGCTCGCCGCCGAGGGCGTTGGTGAGCTCCTGCTGGACGACGTAGCCGATCATGCCCTGGGTCTCGGCGCCGAGGATGTCCAGGGGGTAGGCGGCGACGTCCTGGTAAGCGAGGTTCTGCAGGGCGAGTAGTCCGACCTGCGGCCCGTTGCCGTGGGTGATGACGACCTCGTGCTCGCGCGCCAGCCCGGCCAGCGCCTGGCAGGTCGACTTCACGTTGGCCCGCAGCCGGTCGGCGGTCATCGGTTCCCCGCGCCTGGCCAGGGCGTTCCCGCCCAGTGCCACAACAACTCGCATGCGTGCTTCTCCTCCGCTGGTCCCTGATGCGACTTGCTGTCGCAGACACTGAGTAATGGTATACCATTTTATGGGACGTCGACGTCTCGAAGTGGCAAGCAGGGGTGGTTCGGATGCACGCGCTCTCCGCCGCCGGGCGCGCTCTCTCGATCGACGAGGAGGCGGCCGGCTACCTCCTCGCGCACCCCGGGATCGGTCGCGTTCATTCGGTCTTCGATCGCGTGGTGAACGTGATTTCCGACAAAGATCGGCTCATAGCACTGTGTTCGGCTGAAATGGACGATGCGCCGTGGAGTGTTCGGGTCGACGTCGAGGGCTGGGCGGAGTGGCGGCTCGCGGCGGGTGATCGCGTCCGGCTGTCCGCCGCGTCGATCGCGTTCGTGGGCGGTTCGTCGCGGATCGTCCGAATCGACGGAGCTCGCAAATGGTATACAAAAGCCATTCCCGTCGAACTCGGGCACGGCGAACCGGGCAGGCGGGCCGGGGCGCTCGCCGCGTTCCTCGACGTGCACGGCGTCGACGGGGGAGTGCGGACCTCCGGTGCGGCGGCCACGGTCTTCGAAGCCCAGATCCAGGAGCAACTGGCACGCGGGTGCGCAGCGCTGGTCACCGCGGTCCGCGGCGAGGACGGCCCAGCCGTGGTCGCTGCCGCGACGAGCCTGCTCGGGCTCGGACCCGGGCTGACCCCGGCCGGCGACGACTTCCTCACCGGAATCGCGCTGCTCGCCGCACAACCGCACAGCACCTTGTCGTGGATCAACCCGCTCATCGGGCAGGCCCTCGACGACGGCCCGGAGCGGACGACCCCGCTGAGCCGCGCCACCCTCCGCGCCGCACTCCGCGGACGCGCCCGTCAAGGCCTGCTCGACCTGCTGCGCGTGCTGCTCGATCCGGCCCCGGTCGGCGACGAGCTCCTGGCGCGGCAGCTCCGGCTCCACGCCGGCCCGGTGGTGGGCATCGGCCACACGTCCGGAACCGACATCCTGTCCGGCCTGCTGGCCGGGTTCCGACTGGAAGAAGAACTGAGAGGTTTCATGTGACTGCCACCGCAGTGATCAAGGAGAACACCTACTTCGATTCGGTGTCCCTGATGTCGATCTCGACCAAGGCGAACCAGATCGACGGCGTGGACCAGGCCTTCGTGGCGATGGCGACCGAGATGAACAAGGGGGTGCTGGACAACCTCGACCTGCTCACCCCCGAGCTCGCGGCCGCGGGCAACGGCGACCTCATGATCGTCGCGGTCACCGGCGACGGCGTGGACACCGACGACGTGATCGCCCAGATCGAAGGACTGCTCGCCCGCAAGGCCCCGGCCGGCGGCGAGGCGAAGGTCAGCTACCGCACGATCTCCTCGGCCGCGCAGGGCGAGCCGGGCGCGAACCTCGCGGTCATCGCGGTCAACGGCGCGTTCGCCGCCCGCGAGGCGCGCAAGGCGCTCGAGAACGACCTGCACGTGATCATGTTCAGCGACAACGTCGACGTCGCCGACGAGATCGAGCTGAAGAACCTGGCCCACGACAAGGGCCTGCTGATGATGGGCCCCGACTGCGGCACGGCCATCATCAACAACGTCGGGCTCTGCTTCGCCAACGCTGTCCGCCCCGGCACGATCGGCATCGTCGCCGCCTCCGGCACCGGCTCGCAGGAGGTGAGCGTCCGGATCCACGCACTGGGCGGCGGGATCTCGCAGCTCCTCGGCACCGGCGGTCGCGACCTGTCCGCCGAGGTCGGCGGCATCATGATGATCGACGGCATCCGTGCCCTCGCGCAGGACCCGAAGACCGAAGCCATCGTGCTGGTGTCCAAGCCCCCGGCGCCCGAGGTGGAGGAGAAGGTCCTCGCGGAGATCGCCGCGGCGGGCAAGCCCGTCGTCGTGTACTTCATCAACGGTTCCGAGGCGGCCGTGACCGCGGCCGGCGGCCACTTCGCGTCGAGCAGCCAGGACGCCGCGCTGCAGGCCGTCCGCCTCACCGCGGTCCCGGACGCCGCGGTGCCCGAGCTCGACCACGACCGCGTGGCCGAGGTGCGCGGCAAGCTCGGCTCGGAGCAGCGGTTCGTGCGCGGCCTGTTCTGCGGCGGCACGCTGTGCGACGAGTCGATGTACGCGCTGCTCGACGACGGCGAAGAGGTCTTCAGCAACATCCAGAAGGACGCGGATTTCGTCCTGCGCGCCAAGGACACCAGCACCGGGCACACGTTCCTGGACTTCGGCGACGACGAGTTCACCAACGGCCGCCCGCACCCGATGATCGACCCGTCGCTGCGCCTGGAGCGCCTGGTCCAGGAGGCCGCGGACCCGACCGTCGCCGCGATCGTCATGGACTTCGTGCTCGGCTTCGGCTCCCACGAGGACCCGGTCGGCGTCACCCTCCCGGCCATCGCCGAGGCGAAGCGCATCGCCGCCGACGCCGGACGCCACCTGGAGATCGTCGGCTACGTGCTCGGCACCGACATCGACGCGCCGTCGCTGAACGAGCAGGTCGCGGCCCTCGAAGCTGCCGGGGTCACCGTCACCCGCAGCAGCACCGAAACCGGCCGGTTCGCCCGCGCCATCACCCGGAAGGACTCCCGCGCATGAGCACCCCCACCACCCAGCTGTTCAGCAGCGACCTCAACGTCATCAACGTCGGCCTGCAGATGTTCGAGGACGACATCGCCGCGCAAGGCGGCACCGTCACGACGCTCGACTGGACGCCGCCCGGCAACGGCAAGCCCGAGGTGATCGCCGCCCTCGACGTGCTCGAGCGCCCCGAGATCAAGGCGAAGATCGAGGCGGCGAACGCCGAAGCGGCCGACCGGGTCATGAAGGCCAAACCGATGCTGGTCGGTTTCGGCCGGGCCATCGACGTCGTGCCCGGCATGACGCCGACCACCATCATCCACGCCGGTCCGCCGATCGAGTTCGAGCGGATGTCCGGCCCGATGAAGGGCGCCGTGACCGGAGCGCTGGTATTCGAGGGCCTGGCGAAGGACCTGGACGAGGCCGCGGAGGTCGCCGCGTCCGGGAAGATCACCTTCTCGCCGTGCCACGAGCACGACTGCGTCGGCTCGATGGCCGGTGTCACCTCGGCGTCGATGTACATGCACGTCCTGCACAACGAGACGCACGGCAACTACTCCTACACCAACCTGTCGGAGCAGATGGCCAAGATCCTGCGGATGGGCGCCAACGACGAGAGCGTCGTCGAGCGGCTGATCTGGATGCGCGACGTGCTCGGCCCCATGCTCAAGGAGGCCATGGAGATCGGCGGCCCGATCGACCTGCGCCTGCTGCTCGCGCAGGCCCTGCACATGGGCGACGAGGCGCACAACCGCAACAACGCCGGCACGCTGCTGTTCTTCCAAGCGCTGGCGCCGTCGCTGCTGCGCACCAGCTTCACCACGGAGCAGAAGA
This sequence comes from Saccharopolyspora oryzae, assembly GCF_027853915.1. Lineage (GTDB taxonomy): Bacteria > Actinomycetota > Actinomycetes > Mycobacteriales > Pseudonocardiaceae > Saccharopolyspora > Saccharopolyspora oryzae. Next base: position 156,854 of record NZ_JAQGLA010000007.1, on the reverse strand, counting down.
AGGAGGTCTTCGACTTCATCGCGAGCTCCGACTACTTCTCCGGCCCGGTGTGGTTGGCGATGGCCAAGGCCGGTTTGGACGCCGCGCACGGCATCGAGAACTCCACAGTGGTCACCACGATGGCCCGCAACGGCGTCGAGTTCGGCATCCGGGTGAGCGGACTGGGCGGCAACCACTGGCTGACCGGCCCGGCGCAGAAGGTCGTCGGCCCGATGTTCGCCGGCTACAAGCCCGAGGACTCCGGTCTCGACATCGGTGACTCCGCGATCAGCGAGACCTTCGGTTTCGGTGGTTTCGCGATGGCCGCCGCCCCGGCGATCGTCGCCCTGGTCGGCGGCACCGTCGAGGAGGCCGTCGCCTACACCCGGGACATGGCGCAGATCACCACGGCGGAGAACCCGAACCTGACGATCCCGTCGCTGGGCTTCCAGGGCCTGCCGACCGCGATCGACGTGCGCAAGGTCCTCGACACCGGGATCTTGCCGGTCATCAACACCGCCATCGCGCACAGGGAAGCGGGCATCGGCATGATCGGTGCCGGTATCACGCACCCGCCGGCGGAGGTCTTCGAGAAGGCCGTCATCGCCCTCGCCGAGAAGCTCGCCCCCAGCGCGGAACCGCGGGCATGACAGCGGGGGAGGCGCAGGAAGAGCACGCCGGTCTCGAACTCGAGTCGGAGTTCGAGCACAGCCCGGTGCCGCCGACGCACCGGAAGTCGCTGCTGACGGTGTCGGCCGTCTGGTTCGGCTTCCCGATGATCCTCACCAACGCCGTGCCCGGTGGCCTCGTGGTCGCCATGCTCGGTTTCGGGCGAGGACTGGCCGCGATCCTCGTGGCGAACCTCATCATGTTCGCCTACGTCAGCCTGCTCAGCTACCGCGCGGGGCAGACCGGCAAGAGCTTCTCGTTGCAGGCGACGGAAACGTTCGGCACCGCGGGCTACGCGATCGCCTCGGGCTTCCTGTCCACAGTGGTCGTGGGCTGGTTCGCGTTCAACACGGGAGCGACCGGCGCGAGCCTGAACAAGGCGTTCGGCTGGAACGAAACCCTGGTGGCCGGTGCGGCGGGCATCGTCTTCATCGCCGTGACCTACCTCGGCATCAAGGCGTTGTCCTGGCTCGGCGCGATCGCGGCGCCGCTGTTCATCGCGGCGGCGGGCACTGCCGTGGTCATCGCGGCGCAGCACAGCGATTTCGGCCGGATCGCGGACTTCCAGGGCGTCGGCGGCGGTGCCATGACGTTCGGCGTCGCGGTCACCACGATCATGGCGACCTTCGCCGACTCGGGCACAATGACGGCCGACTTCACCCGCTGGTCGGAGAACGGCCGCCAAGCGGTGTGGGCGACGGTGACGGCGTTCCCGGTAGCGAGCCTCGTCGCCCAGCTCAGCGGCGCGGTCCTCGTCGCCGCCGGTGCCATCGCGTCCGCGGAGTCCGCGGGTGGTGACTTCACCCCGATCCTCACCGGCGCGGGAAGCCCGCTGCTGGACGTCCTGGTCGTGGTCTTCGTGGTGGTCAACCTGGGTTCGGTCTGCACCCACTGCCTCTACAACGGGGCATTGGGCTGGTCGCACCTGACCCGCTCGAAGATGCGGCTCCTGACCCTGGTCCTCGGCGTGATCGGAGTGCTCGTGGCGCTGCTCGGCGCCTGGAACTACTTCGTGAACTGGCTGTCGATCCTCGGGGTCCTGGTCCCACCGCTCGGTGCGGTCCTCATCGCGGACCAGATCATCCTCCGAAACCGCCTCGCCAACCGCCAGGAGCAGAAGTTCCGCCCCACGGCGCTCGTGGCCTGGGCAGTCGGAGCAGCGGTGGCCCTGCTGGTCCACCTCCTGGTCCCGTCCCTCTCGGACGCGGTAGTGGGCCTAGCAGCAGGCCTGATCGCCTACCTCGCGATCGAACTACCCCGGGGCAAACCAGTCCCAGCAACCTAGAAACGGTTCGGGCGTGGCGCACCCAGCGCCACGCCCGAACCGCTTTCCGCGGTGGTCAGCGCGGAAACGCGTCTCGGATCGCCTGGACCACGGCGTCCGGGCGGAGCCAGGCGATGCCGGAGTGGCCGGCGTCGTCGACACGACGTACTTCGGCTTGGGGGAGTGCCGCAGCGATGTCGGTGTAAAGCCGATGCTTGGCTCGGCCGGATTCGGCTGCTGATTCGCGGGCTTCGGGCGGGACCAGTTCGTCGGCGAACGCGTCGGTGCCTATCGCGGACACGATGATCATCGGCAGGTCGGGATCAGGACCGGCGTCGCGGACCTCGTCGAACAGGCGCGGGAGGTTCCTCGGTTCCTGCAAGGACTGCTGGTACCCGACGCTGCTGAACCCCTGGTCCAGCAGTGGTTCGCGGATCTCGGCGGGCCAGTCGGCCAGCGCACGGCCGAACGTCCGCCGGTACGCGGCCCGCATCGTTTCCACCTGCTCGGGCGGGAGCGGAGCGTCGGTGTTCGCGCTCCGGAGCCGCTGAGCGGCCTGCTCCGGCAGGTAGTCGACGACGTCCTCGTGCGTCGGGTCGAGCAGAACCAACCCGGTGACCTCGTCGGGGAAGCGCTTCGCGTGGAGCCGTGCGTACAAGCCGCCGAGCGAATGCCCGACCAGCACGTACGGTCCGGGCACAGCCGCAGCCCGCAGCAGCTCGTGCAGGTCATCGGTGACCTGAGTGCCGCTGCGCGGGAGGTCCACCACATCGCTCCAGCCCATGCCGAGCCGGTCGTAGATGACGCTCGTGCTGAACTCCGCGACGAGGGCGTGCACGTTCCAGTAGTAAAGCCCGAACATCCCACCACCGGCCAAGAACACCACCGTCGGCCCACCGCTCCCGGCCCGGTCCAACAACATCGCCCCACCCGAAACCTCGTACCGCCTCCCCAGCGGTGCCACGCTCGCGGTGTCCTCTGCCATGCTCCTGCGCCCCTCCTCGTCGAGACCTGGCCAGCACACCAGAGTTCGCGGCGCACATCGAGCCGGACACCCCGACCCGGCGGGCATTCCGGCGAACCACAGTTTCGATTGAAACTGTGATCCGTCGTGGGTGGGTTTTGCAGTTTCAATTGAAACTGTGGTTTCGCGTCGGGACCGGACCGGGTTGTGGACGGGCCGCTGCGGTGGTGTGACAGGTGTTGTTGCGGGGCCTTGTGGGGGGTCCTAACCTGCGCCGATGGTGGTGCGGCGGTTGCAGGCGGTGGGGCTCGTGCTCGGGCCGGTCATCTTCGCTGCTTCGCCCTTCTTCTGGGTTGATGGGCATTACGGCGTGAACGGCGGGATGTTGATCGCGCTGTCCATGGTTCCCTGGGTTTACGGGTTGATCGGGCAGTACGAACGGTTGCGCGAACGGATTCCGGTGGTGGCCGGGATCTGGTTGTTGCTGCTGCTGATCGGGATGTTCGGCAGCATCGCGTTCGGATTGCAGGGGTTCTTCGAAGGCGTATTCGGGTTGCACGACCAGGTGGCTTTGGCCCGGTTCGACGACTACCCGCCGCAGAGCCTCCTGGTGCTGTGGTTGCCGGGGCCGGCCTTCCCGTTGTCCCTGCTGGTCTTCGGCGTTCTCCTGCTCTGGACCCGGATGTCGCCGTGGTGGGTGGCCGCGTTGATCTGCCTTGCGGCCGTTGCGTTTCCGCTCGGGCGGGTGCTCCGGCTGGAGTGGGTCGCCTACCTCGTCGACCTGCTGGTGATCATCCCGTTCGCCCACCTCGCTTGGAGCGCTTGGCACCGGACCGAGTCGAGGTCTTGACGACGTCAGCCGGTCTCGTCCCGGGGCTCTTCGTCGGCGAGCTTCGAGAGGACCTGCTCGGCTCGTCTTCGGCGGTGGATCAGTTCATCGCCGCGCAGGTCCTTGGTCAGCGACACGCACATCAGCACCATGACCAGCGCGAACGGCACGGAGGCGAGGAACGTCAGGTTCTGGATCCCCTCCAGGGCGTGGTCGCCGCCGGACATCAGCATGATCGCCGCGACGGATCCGGTGGCCACGCCCCAGAACACGATCATCCACTTCCGGGGTGAGATCGTGCCGCGCTGCGAGAACTTGCCCATCACCAGCGACGCCGAATCCGCGCCGGTGATGAAGAAGATCGCCACCAGGACGATGACCAGCACGGTGAGGGCAGTCGGGATCGGCAGCGCGCGGATGACGGTGAAGATCTGCACTTCCTCGCCGCCGGAACCGGCCACGTCGACGCCACCGCGCTGCAGGTCGATCGCGCTGCCGCCGAAGATCGCGAACCAGACCACGCTGACCGCGCTGGGCACCAGCAGCACCCCGCCGACGAACTGCCGGATCGTGCGGCCCCGGCTGATCCGGGCCAGGAACGTGCCGACGAACGGCGCCCAGGAGATCCACCACGCCCAGTAGAAGATCGTCCAGTGCGAGAGCCACTCGTCGAGGGCTGCGCTCCCGGTGGCCCCGGTGCGCGCTGCCATGCTCGCGAAGTCGCCGACGTAGTTGCCGATCGACGTCGGGATCAGGCTGAGGATGAACACCGTCGGACCGGTGACCAGCACGAACAGCGCCAGCAGCGCCGCGAGGACGACGTTGGTGCCGGACAGCCACTGGATTCCCCGGGAAACCCCGGAGACCGCGGAGGCGACGAAGCAGATCGTCAGCACGCCGATGATCACCACCAGCACCGGGATGCTGACGGCGGCGATCCAGCCCGCGCTGCGCATCCCGCTGCTGATCTGCAGCGTGCCGATGCCCAGCGAAGCCGCCGAACCGAACAGCGTCGCGAGCAGCGCGAGGACGTCGACGACCTTCCCCAGCGGCTTGACCCCGCGCCGCTGCCCGAGCAGGGGAGCGAACGCGGAACTGATCATCTGGCGCCGGCCCCGGCGGAAGGTGCCGTAGGCGATCGTCAACCCGACCACCGCGTAGATCGCCCACGGGTGCAGCGCCCAGTGGAACAGCGTCGTCGCGAACGACGTCCGCACCGCGGCGGCGGTCATCGGATCCACCGTTTCCGGTGGTGGCTGGACGTAGTGCGCGAGCGGTTCGGCGACGCCGAAGAACATGAGGCCGATCCCCATGCCCGCGATGAACATCATCGCGATCCACGACAGCGTGTGGAACTCCGGTTCCTCGTCGTCCCCGCCCAGCGGGATCGATCCGTAGCGGCTCAGCGCGAGCCACCCGACGAAGACCACGAACCCCGTCGCGGCCAGCGAGTACCCCCAGCCGATGTCGTCCACGGCCCACCGCAACCCGGCTTCGGCGAACGCGCCGAGCGTCGTCGGCGAGGCGATGCCCCACCCGAGGAAGAACAGGACCAGCAGCGCGGTGACGCCGAAGACGACGCGATCGGTCGACGCCCGGGCAGTGCCCGCCGGTAGTTCCCCCATGGCCGCACCTCGCCTTCCCCGCGCCCGCCCGGAGGATCCCACGCCACCCCGCCCGCTGCTGATCGCGCAGGTCAGCGGCCGGTGCTACCGGAGCTGCTCCCGGCGGGCGATGGTGCTGCGCAGCGCCTCCGCGGTCGCCAGCACGGTGGCGGTCTGGGCTTCCGGGCGGAAGCGGCCGGTCGGTCCGGTCACGCTGATCGCGGCGACGGGTTCATCGCCCGTTCCGAAGACGGCAGCGGCCACGCACGCGATGCCCAGCGCGGATTCCTCGTGCTCGAACGCGACTCCGGTTTCGGCTGCCCGCACCAGCTGGTTGTGCAGGATGCCGGGGGCCACCACGGTGTGCGCGGTTCGCCGGACCATGGGCGCGGCCAGCACCTCGCGTTGCACCTCCGCGGGGGCGTGGGCGAGGAGGACCTTGCCGATCGCCGTGCAGTGCAACGGGTTTCGGCCGCCGGTCCGGGACGGGGCGTCGGCCTGGCGGTGCCCGCCGATCTTCGCGACGTACACGACGTCGTGGCCTTCGCGGACGCCGAGGTGCACCGTCTCGTGGGTGCGCTCGTACAGGTCCTGCAGGAACGGCATCGCGACCTCGAGCAGGCTGCGTTCGAGGGAGGCGAGCATGCCGAGTTCGAACAGCCCGCCGCTGAGCCGGTACCCGCCGTCGACGCGGTCGAGCAGCCGGTTCGCGACGAGATCGCGCGCGAGGCGGTGCACGGTCGCCTTGTGCAGGCCGGTCCGGCGGACCAGTTCGGCGAGGGCGAGCACGTGGTCCTCCGGCCGGTAGGCACGCAGGATCGTCACGGCCTTGCCGAGCACGGTGTCGAGGTCTGCGCCCGTCATCGCCCGAGCGTATCGCTGAGCGAGACGAATGCCTGGTCGGGGCCGCGCCCGGTCTGGACAGTGGGCGCCATGAGCAGTCAGTCCACGACTTCCACCATCGCCGCCGCCGCTGACCGGCTCGCGTCCGCCGCTGCGACCGGCGTGCCCTGCGCGCCGGTGCGGGACCTGATCGGCCGTGACGACCTCGAGGCCGCGTACGCCGTGCAGCGCCGCCTGGCCGAGCTCCGGGAGGCGGCGGGGGCGACGGTGGTGGGCCGCAAGATCGGCCTGACCTCGGAAGCGGTCCAGCAGCAGCTCGGAGTCGACCAGCCGGACCTCGGTCTGCTGTTCGACGACATGCAGTACGGCGACGGGGAGGCCATCCCGGTCGGGCGCCTGCTGCAGCCGAGGGTCGAGGCGGAGGTGGCGTTCGTGCTGGGCGCCGACCTGGTCGACGGTCCGCTCGACGCGGCTCAGGTCCGCGGTGCGATCGAGTACGCCGTGGCAGCGCTGGAGATCTGCGACAGCCGCATCGCGGCCTGGGACATCAGCTTCGGTGACACGGTGGCGGACAACGCTTCCGCGGGGCTGTACGTCCTCGGCACGCAGCGCCGCACGCTCGACGAGGTCGAGCCCGCGGAGGTCGTCATGGAGATGGCCGTCGACGGACACCAGGTGTCCACCGGCGTCGGCACCGCTTGCCTGGGCGACCCCGTCGCGGCGGTGGGCTGGCTGGCTCGGACGGCCCGCGACCTCGGCCAGCCGCTGCGAGCCGGGCAGGTCGTGCTCTCCGGCGCACTCGGCCCGATGAAACCTGTCGCGGCCGGCAACGCCGTCACCGCCACCCTGTCCGGGCTCGGCGCCGTGACCGCCCGTTTCCAGTGAGGAGTCGACGAATGACCAAGGTCGCGATCATCGGATCGGGCAACATCGGCACCGATCTCATGATCAAGGTGCTGCGCGGTTCGGAACGCCTCGAGATGGGCGCCCTGGTCGGCATCGACCCGGCGTCCGACGGGCTGGCGAGAGCAGCCCGGCTGGGCGTGCCCACCACCGCGGACGGTGTAGAGGGGCTCGTCGCGATGCCCGGCTTCGACGACATCGAGATCGTCTTCGACGCGACGTCCGCGAAGGCGCACGCGGCGAACAACGCCCGCCTGATGCCGCTGGGCAAGCGGATGATCGACCTGACACCGGCGGCCATCGGACCGTACGTCGTGCCCGCGGTCAACGCCGACGAGCACTTGGACGCGCCCAACGTGAACATGGTGACCTGCGGGGGCCAGGCCACGATCCCGGTGGTCGCGGCCGTCTCGCGGGTGGTGCCGGTGGCGTACGCGGAGATCGTCGCCTCGATCGCGTCGAAGTCGGCAGGTCCGGGCACCCGCGCCAACATCGACGAGTTCACCGAGACCACGTCCGAAGCGATCGTGTCGGTCGGTGGTGCGCGCCGCGGCAAGGCGATCATCGTGCTCAACCCCGCCGAGCCGCCGCTGATCATGCGGGACACGGTGTTCTGCCTGGTCTCCGCCCCGGATTCGGCGACGCACGAGGAGATCCGGCGGTCGGTCGAGAAGATGGCCGCCGACGTGGCGGCGTACGTGCCCGGCTACCGGCTCAAGCAGCAGGTGCAGATCGCCGAGATCCCGGCCGAGCAGCCGGTCGGGACGCTGCTGGCGGACTCGTCGCGCCCCACCCACCAGGTCTCGGTGTTCCTCGAAGTCGAGGGCGCCGCGCACTACTTGCCCGCGTACGCGGGAAATCTCGACATCATGACCTCCGCCGGACTGCAGATCGCCGAGCGGATCGCCCAGCGGATCGGAGCCGCCCGATGAACCAGCGCAGCATCTTCGTCCAGGACGTGACCCTCCGGGACGGCATGCACGCGGTGCGGCACCGGATCGACCCGTCCGACGTCAAGCGCATCGTCGCCGCGCTCGACGCGGCCGGGGTCGGGGCGATCGAGGTCGCGCACGGCGACGGCCTGGCCGGCGGGTCGCTCAACTACGGTCCCGGCTCGCACACCGACTGGGCGTGGATCGAGGCCGCCGCCGAGGTGATCGAGCGCGCCCGCCTCACGACGTTGCTGCTGCCCGGTGTCGGCACGGTGCGCGAGCTGAAGCGGGCGCACGAACTCGGCGTGCGATCGGTCCGGGTCGCCACGCACTGCACCGAAGCCGACGTCGCCGCGCAGCACATCGCGACGGCGCGCGAAATCGGCATGGACGTCTCGGGATTCCTGATGATGAGCCACCTGGCGCCCGCCGACGAGTTGGCGGAGCAGGCCAAGCTGATGGAGTCCTACGGCGCGCACTGCGTCTACATCACCGACTCCGGCGGGCGGCTCACCATGGCCGGTGTGGCGGAGCGGATGCGCGCCTACCGGGACGTCCTCGACCCGGGCACCGAGATCGGCATCCACGCGCACGAGAACTTGTCGTTGTCGGTGGCCAATTCCGTCGTAGCGGTGGAGAACGGGGTGACGCGGGTCGATGCGTCCCTGGCCGGCCACGGTGCCGGTGCCGGGAACTGCCCGCTCGAGGCGTTCATCGCGGTCGCCGACATCTACGGGTGGGACCACGGGTGCGACCTGTTCGCCTTGCAGGACGCCGCGGACGACATCGTCCGCCCGCTGCAGGACAGACCGGTGCGGGTCGACCGCGAGACCCTGACGCTCGGCTACGCCGGGGTGTACTCGAGCTTCCTGCGCCACGCCGAAGCGGCATCGGCTCGCTACGGGATCGACGTCCGGACGCTCCTGCTCGAATCCGGGCGCAGGGGACTGGTCGGCGGGCAGGAGGACATGATCGTCGACATCGCCCTGACGCTCGCGGAGGAGCGCGAAAACGACTGACACCCACCGTACTTCGCGTACCTGAACGGGCGCGAGGCTAATCGGACTGCGCCCGGATGCTGCGGATCCGGGATTCGCCGAGGGCGGCCATCGCGTCGGCCAGCTGCGCCATGAGTTCGGCGATCGGCTTGCCGTCGTTCGACTGCAGCGACACGAAAGCGCCGTCGAACCCTGCCATTCCGAAGTGCGCGAGTTCGTCGGCGATGGCGGTCGCCACGTCGTCGCCCTCGACCGCGAACGACGAGCGGATCATCTCGTGCATCAGGTCGCGGCCTTCGCTGCGGACCTCGACGACCGTTCGCATCGCTTCAGCGGCTTCGGCCGCCTCGTTGCTCATCACCAGCACCAGCAGCAGGCGCAGGAAGTCCTCGTGGCTGACGAAGGCCTCGCCGGTCTTCTGCAGGTGCCACGTCAGCCGTTCGCGCGGAGAGCCGTCCGCGGGCGGGTTCTGGTGCGCGGCGCGCATCGCGTCGAAGAACTCCCGGGCGCCGCGCGCCATCACCTTCGACAGCAGGTCGGCCTTCGACTCGAAGTGGTGGTAGAAGGCGCTCCTCGGCAGGCCGGTCTCCTTGACCAGCACCGACATCGACGTTCCCGCGTACCCGCGCGCGGACATCACCCGCGCCGCGACGTCGAGGATCTCCTGCCGTGATCGTCGACCGCGTCGGTTTCCAGTGGGTACGGCGTTGTCCATGCCGCGAGTGTAGTTCCCGGGCCGCGGGCCCGGTCCGCTCGCGAGAACCCCTTGACACCGCTCCGGCGGCTGTTACCGTGGCCACTATTGGACCGAACGTTCCGTTCAATACATGTCTTCCGGGCGCCACCAGATCTCTTCCTCCCGCCCGTGGAAAGCATCCGAAATCCGTCCCAGGTTCAGCAGGACAACGGAGTTCAGCGCATGACCGAGAACTACGACGCCGACGTCGCGATAGTCGGGTACGGCCCGAGCGGCGTGATCGCAGCGCTCACCCTGGCCAAGCACGGCATCTCCGCCGTCGCGTTCGAGAAGGCCCCGGACATCTACCAGCGGGCCCGGGCCGTCACCGTCAACGACTGGACGATGCGGATCTTCCAGAACCTCGGCGTCGACGAGGCGGTGAAGAAGGACATGGATCCCCAGCGCGCGTTGCGCTGGCGGACCTACGACGGGGAAGAGCTGCTCCGCATCGACCACCCGCCGTCGACGCTGGGCATCAAGCCGCGGTTCTTCAACATCTACCAACCCGTCATGGAGGAGCAGCTCCGCGAGTGCGCGGCGCAGTACGACCAGGTCCTCGACGTGCGGTACGGCGCTGAGGTGGTCGCCGTCGAGCAGGACGGCAGCGGAGCCGCGGTCACCGCGAAAGACGTTGCGACCGGCGAAACCAGTACCACGCGGGTGCGCTACGTGCTCGGGTGCGACGGCGGCAGCAGCCCCACCCGCAGGCAGCTCGGCGTGCAGCTGCTCGGCGACACCATCGACGTCCAGTGGATCGTCATCGACTGCCGCGTCAAGCGGTGGTGGCCCGACCGGAACCTGCTCACCTTCTGGTCCGACAAGCAGCGCCCCGTCGTCGACATCGCGCTCTCCCGGGGCAACCACCGGTGGGAACTGCCGCTCAACCCCGGTGAGACCGAGGCCGATTTCCAGACGCACGACCAGGTTTGGCCGCTGCTCAACGCCCTCGGCGTCACCGAGGACGACGTCGAGATCCACCAGCACGCCTTCTACCGCCACCACACCCGCATGGCCGAGACCTGGCGAGTGGGCCGGACCTTCCTCGTCGGCGACGCGGCGCACCTGATGCCCCCGTGGGCGGGGGCGGGGATGCAGACCGGCATGCGCGACGCCCACGACATCGGGTGGAAGCTCGCGCGGGTCATCAAGGGGGACTTCGACGAGGACTTCCTAGACACCTACGAAGCGGAGCGCCGCCCCAACGCCGCGATGTACACGCAGCTCGCCGTCGAGCTCGGACGCATCATCAAGCAGGAGCTGTCCGAAGAGGAGCAGGCCGCCCTCACCGCGCCGCCAGCCGACCCCGAGAACCCGCCGGAGCCGCCGCTGATCGCCCCGCCGTTCCTGGTGGCGGGCTGGCTGCGCGGACCCGTCGGCGAGAACAGCATCGTGGGCCGGATGGTGCCGCAGCCCGTCGTCGGCGACACCCGCGGGGTGATCGCACGCCTCGACGAGCTCCTGGGCGACGACTTCGCGCTGCTCGGCGACGACGTCGATCCCGCGGCGCTGCTCAGCCCGGAGGAGAAGGCCGGTTGGGACGCGCTCGGCGCGCGCTACATCGCCGTTCGCCCGCAGGACCGGCACACCCGGGGCCCCGACGAGCTCGTCGACCTCGACGAGGTGCTCGGCCCCTGGCTGCGCTCGTACGGCGTCCGCGCCGTCGCGATCCGCCCCGACAAGTTCGTCGCCGCCGCTGACCCCAGCGGCCTCGGCATCCCCGCCCGATCCGGAAAGAACGAGGAGAACCGTTGATGACCAGCGTGACCGAACTCGCCTACATCGGCATCGAAGCGAGCGACCTCGACGCCTGGCAGCACTTCGGCGTCGACCTGATGGGCATGCAGCTCGCCGAACGCACCGAGGACTCCCTGGCGCTGCGGATGGACGCCAAGGCGCACCGCTGGATCGTCGTGCGCGGCGACGCGGACGACCTGGCGTTCACCGGTTTCGAATGCGCGACCGAGGCCGACCTCGGCGCCGTGGTGGCGAACCTGCGCGCGGCCGGCGCCGAGGTGGCGGAAGGAGGCGCTGACCTCGCCGCCGCTCGCAAGGTCGAGCGCGTGGTCGTGACGGCCGACCCCGTGGGCAACCGCGTCGAGCTGTTCGTCGGGTTGGCCGACGCCGACACGCCCTTCCAGTCCGACGTGCTGTTCTCGAACTTCGTCACCGGTGCCGGTGGCGCCGGGCACGAGTTCCTCATGGAACGCGTCGACCGCCAGGAGATCCTCGACTGGTACGGAATCCTCGGGTTCAAGGTGACCGACTACGTCAAGGAGGAAGTCGCGCCGGGCGTCTTCGCCGACGCGGTCTTCACCCGCTGCAACGAGCGGCACCACTCCGTCGCGTGGGCGGACATGCCGTTCCCCAAGCGGATCCACCACTTCATGATCGAGGTCGGCAGCATCAACGACGTCGGACTGGCCTACGACCGCTGCATGGACGCCAAGCAGCCGTTCGAGATGACGCTCGGCATGCACCCGAACGACGAGATGTTCAGCTTCTACGTCCGCACGCCGTCGGGCTTCAACATCGAGTACGGCTGGGGCGGCCTGACCATCGACGACTCCACGTGGCAGATCAAGCACCTCGACAAGCTCGACACCTGGGGCCACCGCGCCCCGCAGGTCGTCGCCGACCTGCTCAAGCCCTGAGTGCTTGTCTGAAGCTCTCGTCCTGCGGAGCGGTGCTGGTGGCGGAACCTCAGCGCCCGCCTGGACTCCGGGTGCCCGACTTTATGTATGCCAATACACGGCAGTCGGGCCGTCCTCGCCAGGCGAACGCTGAGAACCCGCGGCGGTGCAAGCGCCACAGGTGGGCTAAGCGGCTGGCGCCGCTTCAAATGCAGAGATCAAGAACCAGGACCAAGAGCAGACCCTGAAACACCGCTCCGCGGAAGGAAAAAGACGCGCATGTCGCTCACCCAGGCCGAGACCAGCCGCACCGTCAAGACCGAGGACTGGACCCTGCACTACCAGGAGGCCGGGGAAGGTCACCCCGTGGTCCTGCTGCACGGCAGCGGCCCCGGCGCCACCGGCTGGAGCAACTTCTCCGGCAACATCGAGGCGCTCGCCCAGCAGTTCCACGTGTACGCGGTGGACATGCCCGGCTGGGGCGAGTCGGACGCCGTCACCGTCGACCGGCTCGACCACGTGGAGACGGCCATCCAGCTCCTCGACGCCCTCGGCATCGAAAAGGCCGCGTTCGTCGGGAATTCGATGGGCGGCGCGACCTCCATGCGGTTGGCGACCGAGCACCCGGACCGGATCTCGCACCTCGTCACGATGGGACCGCCGACGCCCGGCCCCAAGCTGTTCGCCGCCGGCGACGGGCCGAGCGAGGGCCTCAAGGTGCTCATCGAGGCCTACCAGAACCCGACACCGGAGACCATGGGCAAGCTGATCAGCATCATGGTCCACGACAAGCAGTTCGCCACCCCGGAACTGCTCGCGGCCCGGTCGGACGCCGCGATGGCCCGCCCGGACCACCTCGAGAACTACCTGGCGGGTCTGCCGAAGGGCGCGCCGATCCCCCGGTGGGTCCGCCTCGAAGACCTCCCGAAGGTCGATGTCCCGACCCTGCTCATCCACGGTCGCGACGACCGGGTGGTGCCCTACGAGCACTCCCTGATGCTGCTCTCGCTCATCCCGAACTCGCGCCTGGTGCTGCTCAACCGCTGCGGCCACTGGGCGATGATCGAGCACCCCGACGAGTTCAACCGCCTGGTCGCGGACTTCATCGCCAACAACTGACCCGCCCCTCCACCGCCCGGTGGCACGACCCGTGCCACCGGGCGGTGTCGAACCTGCGCCGAACTGCCCGTTGCGGTGCGATCGGAGAGGAAGACGTCCCGTGAAGCTCGATCCGTGCTGTTCCGATTCATCGACCGGGCAAGGCTTGTCGCGCCGAGGTGTGCTCGGGGCCTTGGGGCTCGGAGCGGTGATGGCAGGCGTCTCCGCCTGCTCGGGTGCTCAGCCCGCCGCTACGGGTGAAACCGCCGCAGCAACAGGGGAATTCGGCCCGTTGGAACTGGTGCTGCTCGGGACGGAAGCCGGTCCACCGGTCGAGCCGACGGCCGCCGGGATTTCGAGCGCCCTCGTCGTCGACGGCGCCACCTACGTCATCGACTGCGGGCGCAGCTCGACGACCCAGTACGCACGCTCGGGGCTGCGGTTCGACTCGCTGCGCTCGATCTTCATCACCCACCTGCACGCCGACCACGTCGCGGACTACTACAACTACTTTCTCTTGGCAGGCGCCGGTCCGAACATCCAGTTCAAGGACGTGCTGGCCGGTCCCGTCGACGTCTACGGCCCGGGCCCGGCCGGCGGGCTGGGGCCGAAGTTCGGCGGCGGTGAAGTCGCGACCGTCGCACCGGAGGATCCGACTCCGGGAATCGCGGGCCTGACCCAGAAGTGCCACGAGGCCTTTGCCTACAGCACCAACTCGTTCATGCGGGACACCGGCATCCGCGACGTCCGCAGCTTGGCGAAGGTGCACGAGATCGACCTTCCCGACGTCGGCGCGAGCTTCGAGAACACCAGTCCCGCGATGGATCCGTTCCCGGTGATGGAGGACGACCGGGTGAAGGTCTCGGCGGTCCTCGTGCCGCACGGTCCGGTGTTCCCGTCGTTCGCGTTCCGCTTCGACACCGCGCACGGATCAGTGACGTTCTCCGGGGACACCACCTGCACGGACAACCTCGTGAAGCTCGCCCGCGGCTCCGGCATCCTCGTACACGAGGCGATCAACTTGCGCGGCAAGGTGAATCTCCCGCCGGTGGCGATCGACCACATGCTCCAGTCCCACGTCGAGGTCCAGAAGGTCGGCACGATCGCCCAGCGCGCCGGAGTGCCCAAGCTGGTGCTCAGCCACCTCATCGACTTCGTCACCACACCGCTCAACCGCGAACAGTGGCACGACTGGGCAAGCCAGAACTACGACGGCGAGGTCGTCATCGGCACCGAACTCCAACGAATCCGGCTGTGACCCGTGCACTTCTGCCGCGTCCGCGAGCTGATGGCACGTCACCACCGGCTCGTGCACCGGTGATACAGGACGGACGGCGGAGCGCCCAGCGGTGAACCTCTGCAGTTTCGATTGAAATTGTCTCCGAACCCCACCGCACGCTCCGTCGAAAACGCCGACAATTTCGATTGAAACTGCTACACACCCCAAGCCGACCCCTACCGCTTTGAACCCAAACCCAACCCCGTCGCCAGCGGAACCTCTGCGTCGGGAGTCCACCCCGTACCACCACTGATCGCACAGCGATGACGTCCGCCGACCTATGCCTCCACGAGCACTCCGCGGAAGAATTCGACGAGTTCGTCGTGGGCGTCGAGCGGGAGGACGTTCGCGACGTACTGGTCCGGCCGGACGACCACGAGGCAGCCCTGTTCCCGGTCCAGTCCGCGCAGGTCGAAGATGTCCGCGTTCGGGTCGGGGCAGAAGGCCTTCTCGTAGTCGACGAGCCCGAACTTGCCCTTGCGGGGGAGCAGCACCGGCGGCAGGTCGTCCACGGAGACAGCGCGATGTCCCTGCTGGAGCACGGACCGGACGTCGATCACCGAGTCCGGGTCGGCGCCGGACGGGGTGAACCGGGCGATCGGCGATTCCGGGGAGACCAGGAAGTCGGCGAGTGCCCTGAGCCGGGAACCGGGTTCGGTCGGGTGGGCGCTGTCGGCGAACGCGTAGAGGCGCCACGCGCCGTCGGCCCGCGCGGCGTGGCCTAGGTGCATCGGCTTGGCGTCGGCGAGCCGGACGACGGGTGCGGAGTGGAAGCGCATCCCGATCGGGAAGCCCTCGGCCAGGTGCTGGTGGACCGGACGGGCGGTCAGCGCGGAGGGCTCGTAGCGGACCGAGACACCAGCGGTGAACCGGCCCTGCTCGCGGAAGTAGTGCTGGAACCGCTCGGGATCCGCGTCGCCGTCCGGGCGGGCGCTGAACATCGCGGCGAACTCGCGGTCGAAGTCGATGAGCTGCTGCGCGACCTTCTGCCGCTCGGCCGAGTAGGTGCGCAGGACTTCGGGGCGGGACGTGCCGCGGAGCACGGTGCCGAGCTTCCACCCCAGGTTCCACGCGTCGGCCATCGAGACGTTCATGCCCTGACCGGCCTTCGCGCTGTGGGTGTGGCAGGCGTCGCCGGCGATGAAGGCCCGGGGCAGGCGGGATTCGTCGTCGGGGACGTCGTCGAAGCGGTCGCAGAGGCGCTGACCGATCTCGTAGACCGCCCACCAGCCGACGTGCTTCACGTCGATCGAGTAGGGGTGCAGGATGCGGTTGGCCACCGCGGCGAGCTTCTCCGGGGTGGCGGTGCGGTTGCGGAGCATCTCCGCGTCGCGGTCGTTGTCGAGCTCGATGTAGAGCCGGACCAGGTACCCGCCCTCGCGCGGGATGATCAGGATGCTGCCCTGCTCGGAGTGGATGGCGGACTTGAGCCGGATGTCGGGGAAGTCGGTGACGGCGAGGACGTCCAGCACACCCCACGACTGGTTCGTCGCGTCGCCTTCCAGCCGGCGTCCGATGGCTTCCCGGGTGCCGCTGCGCGAGCCGTCGCAGCCGACGACGTACCGGGCGCGGATCGTCGAGGTCTTCCCGGTCGGCTCGAAGCCCTCGACGTGCTGCAGGGTCACCTCGACCGGGTGCTCGGCGCTGGTGTCGGGGTCGACGCGCACGTCGGTGGCGTGCAGCCCGTAGAAGGGCTCGGCCCGGGTGGCGGAGCGGCGCATGTGGTCGCGCAGGTAGGCCAGCATCCGCGCCTGGTTGACGATCATGTGCGGCATCTCGGACAGGCCTTCCTCGACGTCGTCGATGCGGCCGGTGCGCACGATCGAGGAGGTGTCCTGCGGGTCGGGCCGCCAGAAGGTCACCTCGTTGACCTGGTAGCCCTCGTGGACGAGCTGGTCGGCCAGGCCGAACGCCTCGAACATCTCCACCGTCCGGCACGCGACGCCGTCGGCCTGGCCGACCTCCAGCGGCCCGTCCCGCCGGTCGACGATCACGGTGCGGATCTCGGGGAACTCGGCCAGCTGGGCGGCCAGGACCAGCCCGGCCGGACCGCATCCGATGATCACGACATCGGCGGTGTCCGGCAGCTCCGCACCGCGCTCGGCCAGCGACGGGTGCGGGTGCTTGACGAACGGGTCTCCGGGCTCGTAGCCGTCGAGGTAGAACTGCACTGTTCGGGCTCCTCTGGACGTCGGACATCCCAGGGCGGTGGTGGTTACCGCTGACTGCGGGGGTCTGTTCGTCCATCGTGCGGCGGGTGCGCGAGGAGGGACAGATTGTTCTGCTCTCAAGAATCGTCGTGGAGGTCCTGCGCCACCGCGCGGGCGGCTTCGTCCAGCGCGGCGGCGAGATCGGGCAGCATGCGCCGGTGGTAGCGCGCGGTGGGCATCGCCACCGAGAGCGCAGCCGGGAGGCCCTGCGCGGGATCGCCCACCGCCTGGCCGATCGCCGTGAGTCCGGCTTCGGTCGACTGGTCGTTGATCGCGAACCCGCGCCGGCGCGTCTGGCGGATCGTGCGCTCGACGACCTCGCGGGCAACGCCGGTCCGGTCCTCGTCGCCGTACCGGGCGTCGATCTCGGCCCGGTCCAGCCGGGCGAGGAGGGCGCGCCCGCCGGAGGCGAGGTGAGCGGGGAGCATCCGCCCCTCCCGGTCCCCGACGCGCAGGGCCTGATCGCATTCCGCGGTCGCGACCATCTGGACCTGCGTGCCGCGCAGCACCATCAGGTTGGCCGTCTCCCCGGTCCGCCGGACCAGCGCCCGCAAGTGCGGCAGGGCGATCTCCCGGAGGTGGGTGACGGAGTCCCCGCCGCTCCACGACCGCAGGACGGGCCCGGCTGCGTACCGGCGGTCATCGCGCTGCTCGGCGAAGGAGCGGTACACGAGCATCGCCAGCAGCCGGTGCGCCGTCGACCGGGCGACACCCAGCCGCGCCGCGGCATCGCTGACCCCCAGCGGTCCTTCCTGCTGCAACAGGACCGCCAACCGGAGCGCGTGGTCGACCGACTCGATGCTGTAGGTCGGTTTGTTCTGCACAGTGGAACGCTACCCCGCGTTCCGAAGAGCTGCCTCGCGCTATTCCTTCGGGCTGTCGGAGGTCTCCGGGGTCGGGTCCGGCTCGGGTTTGCGGCGGGTGGCGAGCAGGTACCAGGTCAGGCCCGCCAGCAGCAGCACGATGAGCACCACCAGGATCAGCTGGTCGGAGACCAGCGCCGCCGCGTGCTGGACCCAGGCCTGCACGGCGAACTGCGCGTCGATGCCGACGATGCCGCCGAGCGATCCGGTGCCGTCGGTGGTGAGGAACAGCGCGCCGAGCGCGATGAAGACCAGCCCGGAGATCAGCGTCGTGCTGTGCACGCGGAGGGGGCCGAGCCGCAGCTCCCGGCCGCGCAGCCACCGGCGCCGGCCGAGGTCGAAGCGGTCCCACAGGGCGGCGATGACGAACAGCGGCAGCGCCATGCCCAGCGCGTAGATGGCCAGCAGGATCCCGCCGTAGGCGGGGCTGGAGCCGGTCATCGCCATCGTCAGCACGCTGCCGAGCAGGGGACCGGCGCAGAACCCGGCCAGCCCGTACACGGTTCCCAGCAGGTACACCGACAGCGCGGAGGAGATCTTGATCCGCCCGCTGAGCCGTTGCGCCGCCGTGGAACCGAAGCCGAACCCGAAGATCTGGGCCGCGCCCAGCAGGATCATGAGCCAGCCGCCGATCAGCACGACGAGGTCGCGGTGCTGGTTGAGCACCGCGCCGATCGAGCCGGCGGCCACGCCCATCGGTACCAGGGTGGTGGCCAGGCCGAGGTAGAAGATGCCGGTGCGCAGCAGCAGGCGCACCCGGTCGGCGAAGGCGTAGGCGAAGAACGCGGGGACGAGCAGCGCGGAACAGGGGCTCAGCAGCGACAGCACGCCGCCGAGGAACGCGCCGAAGTAGCCGATCGTCATGCCTTGGCCCGTTCTTCCTCGATCACCGCGACGAACTGGTCCAGCGGTTGGGCGCCGAGGACGGCTTGGCCGTTGATGATGAAGGTCGGGGTGCTGGACGCGCCGAGCGCTTGTCCTTCGGCGGCGTCGAGCTGGATCGCCTCCAGGATCGCCGGGTCGTTGCGGTCGGCGTTGAACTTCGCCAGGTCCGGCACGCCTGCTTCGCGGGCCACCTGCTGGATGGTCTCCTCCGGGAAGGACGGCCTCTCCCCGCCGTTGCCGCGCTCGTACGCGGCGTAGTGGAACTGCCAGAACATGCCCTGGCGTCCCGCGGCCCGGGCGGCTTTGGCGACCTCCACGGATTCGTCGCCGAAGATGGGGAAGTCGCGCCACTCGATGCGCAGCACGCCGGTCTCGACGTACCGCTTGATCAGCTCCGGTTCGACGTCGGCGGCGAACTTCGAGCAGAACGGGCAGCGGAAGTCCTCGTACTTGATCATCACCACCGGTGCGTCGACCCGGCCCATCGCGAACGGGTCGTCGGGCTGGCGGCGCTGCAGGACCTTGAGTGCCGCGGACATGTCGTTCTGCTGCGTCGCACCGGGTTGCTGGGCCGATTCGGGGGATGGCCCGCCGCCGCTGAACGCGCCCCACGCCAACGCGGCGACGGCGGCCACGACCACCGCCACGATCCCCCACCGGAACGCCGGCGAGCCCTTGGAGGTCATCACGCACCTTTTCTATCGAACTTAGTAGTGTTCTTATCCCGCATAGTAGAGTCGGTGCATCGGGGCGTTCCGGGCACCCCGGGCGAGTCGGACGGAGGACCTGATGCGGGACTGGACGGCGCGGCAGTGGCTGGTCGCCGCTCTCGTCGCGGCGGGCATTGTGCTGGTGGCCGGCGCGGTGACCGGCCTCATCCCGAATCCGCTGTTCACGCGGATGATCGAGGCGCCGTGGTGGAGCTATCCGGTGTGGATCGCCTCCGCGGTGCTGTCCGGGCTGCTCGTCGCGAGCTACCTCGCGCCCAGCGCGCAGCTCGCGGCGGAGCGCTCCCGGGACCAACGCCGCACCGTCGTCGGTGCGGTGCTGTCGTTCCTCGCCGTCGGCTGTCCGACCTGCAACAAGCTGGTCGTGCTCGCCTTGGGCACCAGCGGGGCGGTCACCTGGTTCGGTCCGCTGCAACCGGTGCTGGCGATCGGCTCGCTCGTACTGCTGGGTTTCGCTTTGCGCGCCAGGCTCCGTTCGGCGCGGGGCTGCCGAGTACCCGCGGCGGGAAGACCATGACCTACCCTGCCCGATCGGAAGGGAGAATTCCGATGCGCAGCCTGGGGCCGCTGGAGTCGGCCGTGATGAACCTGCTGTGGGAAGCGGCGGATCCGATGAGCGTGCGGGAGGTGCTCGACGGCCTCCGCGACCGCGGTCTCGCCTACACCACGGTGGCCACCGTGCTGGAGAACCTCCACCGCAAGCAGTGGGTCGACCGCGACCGGATCGGCCGGGTCTGGTTCTACCGCCCCCGCCTGCAGGCCAGCGAGCACGCCGCGCTGCTGATGAGGGAAGCGCTCGCGGCCAGCAACAGCCCGCGCGCGACGTTCCTCAAGTTCGTCGACGAGATCACCGACGAGGAAGCCGAGATGCTGCGGGAACTGCTCGGCGAAACCCCGGAGGAACGATGACGCCGCTGCTCATCGGCCTGTTCGCCTACACCGCGGCGCTGGCCGCGTGGGGACCCCGCCTGATGCGGTCCTGTCGGCGCTGGCAGTCCTCGGCGCCCCGGCTCGGACTCGTCCTCTGGACGGCGCTGGCCACCTCCTGGATCGTGTCGGTCGTCAGCGCCGGCCTCGCCGCGATGGCGCAGCTCTCCGGAGGTCTCGGCCTCGCCGGACTGCTGCACGCCTGCTTGCGCGCACTGCTGACGATCGTCGGAGTGCACAGCCTCGCCGACGCGCCCGCGGCGATCGCGCTGCTCGGCTCGGCCGTTGTGCTGGCGAGGCTGTTCACCGTCGCCGCGCGCCACGCCCGGCAGACCCGCCAGCACCGCAAGCTGCACCGGCAGACCCTGCGGTCCACTTCGGACTCGGCGGTCCACGACGGAGTTCCGGTCGCCGTCGTGGAAGCCGAACAGGCCGCCGCTTATTGCGTTCCCGGGCAGGACCCGACCGTCGTGCTCACCACGGGCGCCCTGCGTCGGCTGGTACCGGCGGAGCGCGCCGCCGTCCTCGCGCACGAGATCGCCCACCTGCGCGGCAAGCACCACTTCGTGCTGGGCTGGACGGCGATCCTCGCGCGCGCGTTCCCCTTCGTGCCGCTGCTGAAGGCGGCTTCGCAGGAGACCGCCCGCCTCGTCGAGTGGATCGCCGACGACCAGGCGGGCCGTCGGCACGGGAACCGAGCGGTGGCCCGAGCGTTGGCGGTGATGGCCACGAGCAACCGGAATTCGACCACCCGCGTGCCGAAAGCCGCGCTCGCCGCGGTCGGTTCCGGCGTCCCGGAGCGGGTCAGGCGCCTCGTCCAACCCCGCGCAGCAGCTCGCTCGGCCTCCTGGCGAATCGCCGCGGCTCTGGCCCTCCCGGTGATCGCGCTCGTCGCGGCAGCGGCGGTTCTCCTCCCGTGCGCCACCGCTGACCCGACACCGATCTGCAGCGGACGCCCGAGCCTCACGGATCCCGCGTACTGACCAGCCGTGACCGCGAACGTCCAGCGGGCGATGACTAGCGTGGGGGCGTGGAACGACGTCAGCTCGAGTACTTCCTCGCAGTGGTGGACCACGGCGGGTTCACCGCAGCCGCCGCGGCGCTGCACGTGGCCCAACCCTCCCTCTCCCACTCGATCAAGGTCCTCGAACGGGAACTGGGTGCGGAACTCTTCCACCGGCTGCCCCGCCGCGTGCGGCTCACCGCCGCCGGTGCCGCGCTGATCGACTTCGCCCGCCGCGCGTTGCGGGAGATGGAGACCGGGCGGGCCGCGGTGCGCGAGGTGACCGGGCTGATGGCGGGCAGGTTGGACCTGGTCACGCTGCCCACGCTCGCGCTGGATCCGCTGGCCGCCGCGATCGGCCGGTTCCGCGCCCGCCATCCGAAGGTCCAGGTGCGGCTGTACCAGCCGGAGTCCGAAGAGGACGTGCGCGCGGCCGTGCGCACCGGGGAAGCCGAACTCGGCTTCGCCGACGCGGTGCCGGGTCCGAGCGAGGACCTGGAGAGCGTCCCGATCGCCGAGCAGGAACTCGTCGTCGCCCTGCCGCCGGGCAGCACCCCGCCGCCGGACGGGCGCATCACCGTCGACGACCTGCTCACCAGGGATGTCGTGACCGGGCTGGCGGGCACCCTGGTGCGGGACCTCCTGCGGGTCGAAGGCGAACGCCGAGGCGTCGAGCCCAACATCGTGGTGGAAGTCGGCCACCGCGAGTCCGCCCTGCACCTGGTGGTCGCCGGCGCCGGATGCGCCGCGCTGCCGCGTCCCCTCGCGCGACTGGCCGAGCTCGAAGGGGCAGTGCTGTGCTCGATGGATCCGGTGCTGAACCGCCGGATCGACCTCTTCCGCCGTCCGGGCAAGCTGTCCCCGGCCGCGAAAGCGTTCCAGGAGCTCCTGCTCGACCAAGAGCCATAGACTCCTTCTATCGTCAGGCGCGAAATTCGGTATTTGTGCCGATCGGTGGCGTGGCTTCCAATCTTCGGCATGACCGACACCACAATCCGCGACCTCCGCAGCTCCTCCGATCCGCGCCCGAGGGTCGTCACCCTCGGCACCGCAGGAGGTCCGCGCTGGTGGTCGGGCGTGGACGCGGGCAAGCGCTCCGGCATCGCCACGGCAGTCCTCGTCGGTGACCGCGCCTACCTCGTCGACGCCGGCCACGGCGTCGGGCGGCAGCTGAACCTCGCCGGCATCCCGATCAGCTCGCTGCGCGCGGTGTTCCTCACGCACCTGCACTCCGACCACACCGTCGACCTGGCGAGCCTGGCCATCTTCGGCATGTTCGCGCTGGCCGAGGGGCAGGACCCGATCCGGATCATCGGACCGGGCGACCGCGCCGCGCTGCCGCCCGTCGCGCCCCGAGCGGTGGTGCCGCCGTCCCCGGTGTTCCCCGAGCAGCCGACGCCGGGCACGGCGGCGATGTTCCACCGCCTGATGGCCGCCCACGCCACCGACCTGAACGACCGCGTGCTCGACGCGCTGCGGCCCAGTCCGCTCGACCACTTCCTGGCCGAGGACATCCGCATTCCGGAGAGCGCCGGTTACCACCCGAACGACAACCCGACGCCGGACGGCATGCAGCCGTTCGAGATCTACGCGGACGACCTGGTCACCGTCACGGCCACCCTCGTGCGCCACCCGCCGATCGCGCCGGCGTTCGCATTCCGCTTCGACACCGCGCACGGCTCCGCCACCATCTCCGGCGACACCGCGCCGTGCGAGAACCTGGTCCGCCTCGCCCGCGGCACCGATCTGCTGCTGCACGAGGCGATCGACTTCGACTGGGTGCACCGCACCTACGCGGGAGGTGGCCCGACCGCGCAGGCCTCGATCGACCACCACACCAAGTCGCACACCAGCCCGGAGCAGGCGGTGGACATCGCCAACGCCGCAGGCGCCGGGGCATTGGCCCTGCACCACCTGGTGCCCGGCACCGCCCCGCGGTCGGTGTGGGATTCCGCGGCCGCGCGGTGCCACGGCACCTTCATCGTCCCCGACGACCTCGACGTGCTCCCGTTCGGCGCGCCGGCCACCGTCGCCCCGCACAGGAAGGTGTCCGCATCGTGAATCCGCAGACCGCCGCCCCGACCGGCCGGGAGTCCACATCGGACAGCCTCGGCACCCGGGAGATGCGGCGCATCCTGGCGTCGAGCTTCATCGGCAGCGCCATCGAGTTCTACGACTTCATCCTGTACGCGACCGCCGCCAGCCTGGTGTTCGGCAAGCTGTTCTTCGCCGGGATGCCGCCCGCGGTGGGCCTGTTCGCCTCGTTCAGCACGCTGGCGGTCGGCTACCTCGCGCGGCCGCTCGGCGGTGCGATCTTCGGCCACTTCGGCGACCGCCTCGGCCGCAAGGGCGTGCTGATCGTGTCGATGGTGCTGATGGGTGCGGCCACCACCGCGATCGGCGTGCTGCCGACCGGCGCCCAGATCGGCGTCGCGGCTCCCACCCTGCTGGTCGTGCTGCGGCTGGTGCAGGGCTTGGCCGTCGGTGGCGAATGGGGTGGCGCGATGCTGGTGGCGCTCGAACACGCCCCGTCGACGCGACGGGGGTTCGCGGCGAGCTTCGCCAACATGGGCGGTCCCGCCGGTGCCGTGCTCGCGACCCTGGTGGAGACGGCGTACTCGACGCTGCCGGACGCGGAGTTCCTCAGCTGGGGCTGGCGGGTGCCGTTCCTGCTCAGCACCGCGCTGATCGCCATCGGCCTGCTGATCCGGTTGAAGGTGTCCGAGACGCCGCTGTTCCTGGAGCTGGAGTCCAAGGCCGAACGCCGGAAGATCCCGCTGCTGGAGGTCGTCACGCAGTACCCGCGCAACCTGGTGCTCGGCGTCGTCGCCGGCATGAGCTCTTACACCGTGCAAGGGCTGATGACGGTGTGGGCGGTGGCCTACGCGATCGACCTGGGGGTCGACCGGACCGGCGTGCTCAACGTCAAGGCGGTCGGGGCTGCGCTGACCGTCGTCGGGATCTGGTTCGCCGCGCGCCTGTCCGACCGGTTCGGCCGCAAGCCGGTGATGCTGGTCGGCATGCTCGCCGGTGCGGTGCTGGCCTACCCGATCGTCTTGCTGCTGCAGACGGGCACGCTGTGGGGGTTCGCGATCGGCCTCTTCTTGGCCAACGGCATCGTCCAGGGCGTGATCTTCGGACCGTTCGGCGCGTTCGTCGCCGAGCTGTTCCCGACCCGGATGCGCTACACCGGTGCGTCGTTGGCCTACCAGACCGCCTCGACCCTCGGCGCCGGGTTCACCCCGGTGATCGCCTCCGGCCTGGTGCTCGCGGCTGGTGGCGACCTGTGGCTGATCGCCCTGGTGTGGGCGCTGTCGTTCCTGATCTCCGCGGCCTGCGTGCTGGCCACCCGCGAAGGCCGAACCGTCGACCTCGCCGGGGAGACCAGGTAGCCGCTCACCGGTCGGTTCCGGTGGCGAGGTGGACTTCCACGCTGGACGCGGCGTCCCGCAGCTTCGGGAGCAGGGTGTCGACGAGGGTGGCCGTGGAAACCCGCGAGGCGACTGCGCTGACGCTGAGCGCCGCGGCCACCGTCCCGGAGGCGTCGCGAACGCCGACGGCGACCGATCTGATCCCGACCTGGAACTCCTCGTCGCCCAGCGCATAGCCGTCGTTGCGGGCACGTTCGACGGTGGCGAGGAGTTCGTCCAGGTCGGTCACGGTGTTCGCCGTGTGGTGGACGCGGTCGGTCGCCTCCAGGATCGTGCGGACCTCCTCCGGTGGGAGAGCGGAAAGCAGCACTCGACCCATGGCGGTGCAGTACGCGGGCAGGCTTCGGCCGAGCTGGACCTGCACGGCCAGTTCCCGGTGCGCGTTGGCGGACAGCACGTTCGTGACGTGGTGTCCATTGCGGACGGTCAACGCGCACGATTCATGGAGCTCGGCCGCGAGCTTCTCCAGCTCGGTCTCCACGGGGCGGGTGAACGCTGCCGTCGCGTAGTACGGGTAGGCGAGTTCGACCAGCTTGGGCTGCGCGACGAAGGACCGTCCGCGCACGGCCAGGTAGCCGAGCTCGACGAAGGTGTGCAGGTAGCGCCGCGCCGCAGCGGGTGACATGCCTGCGCGGGCGGCGACCTCGGACAGCGACAGCTGGGGAGGTCGCCCGTCGAAGGCGCGGAGGACCGCGAGGCCGCGTTCCAGCGAACGCACGAAAAGCCCGTCGCCGGCGTCGTGGTTCGTTCCTCGTTGGCTCATCTCGTGCTCCGCTCCGTGTTCCGGGGCAAGACCGTCCCATCTCGCGGGCACCGCCTTGACAGTGCACTGTGCAGCACGCAGGGTGAATTCGTCCAGCGCAAGCCTTTTCGCTCTCCGAAAATCTCAGCGGACGAGGGGACCCACATGGGCGCTTGGTCGCCGAATTCCCGCCACCGATCGACCCGCCCGGTCGTGGTCCTCGCCGTGCTCGCAGCGTGCGCCGCGCTGCTCAGCGGGTGTCTCGTGCCGCGCGCAGCGGGAGGCAAGGACCAGCAGGGCGTGTCGGTGCCGAGCGGACCTGCTCGGTTGCCGGACGAGATCCGCCAGCGCGGTGTGATCGTCGTGGCCGGTCAGCTGGCCAGTCCGCCGCTCGGCTACCTCGACAGCGACGGCAGGACGGTCCGCGGGCTGAACAAGGACATAGCCGAGGAGCTCGGCCGCAGGCTGGGCGTGCAGGTCCGGTTCGAGCAGTACCCGTTCGCCGGGCTGATCCCGGCGGTGCAGTCCGGCAAGGCCGACGTGGCGATGGACCTCATCGGTGACACCGAAGAACGCCGCCGGCTCGTCGACTTCGTCGACTACCTCGACCAGGCCACCACGATGCTGGTCCCGCAGGGAAACCCGCTGGGGCTCGGCGACGTCGGTGATTTGTGCGGTCGTGCGGTCGCGGTCGTGCGCGGCGGGGTGCAACTCGCGCTGGCCGAGGAGACTTCGGGCAAGTGCGCCGCATCCGGGAAGCCACCGCTGGACGTGCAGCAGCTCAACAACCCGGCCGACGCGCGGCTGCAGGTGCAGAGCGGGCGGGTGGCCGCGTTCCTGGGCAACACCCCGGTGCTGCGCTACATCGCCGACACCGCGGAAGGCGGGCAGCTCTTCGACACCGCCGGTTCGGGCCAGCACCAGCGCCAGCCCATCGGCATCATCACCGCGAAGGACAAGACCGAACTCCGCGATGCGCTCATCGCGGCCCTCGGCGGGATGTTCTCCGACGGTTCCCTCGCGCGCCTGGTCGACCAGTACGGCCTCGGCGATCTCGCGCTGCAGAAACCCGTGGTCAACGGCCAGGAGGTCATCCGATGAGCGGCGGAACGGCGACGTTGACCGCGAAGCACCGGGGCGATCGGGCGATCGCCGACCCGGTCGCGCGCAAGCGGCACCCGGGCCGGTGGCTGTCCGGCATCGCGGTGGCGGTCGCGGTCGGGTTCGTGCTGGTGTCGCTGTACCAGAACCCGGCGCTGGACCACGCCACCATCGCGCGGTTCCTGACCGCCGACACCATCCTGGCCGGGCTGCGCAGCACCGTCCTGCTGGCGATCGTGTCGATGGCGATCGGGGTCGTGCTCGGCACCGCCCTGGCGCTCATGCGGCTGTCGCGGAACCCGGTGCTGCGGGCCATCTCCGTCGGGTACGTCACCGTGGTGCGCGGGGTGCCGTTGCTGGTGCAGATCCTCTTCTGGGGCAACATCGCGCTGTTCTACGACCGGGTGGACCTGGTGTGGCCGTTCACCGGTGAAGTCCTCACCAGCTGGGAGACCAACGCCCTGATCACACCGTTCGTCGCGTCGGTGCTCGCCCTGTCGCTGAACGAAGCGGCCTACATGGCCGAGATCGTGCGCGCGGGTGTCGGCTCGATCGACAGGGGGCAGACCGAGGCCTCGACCGCGTTGGGGCTCAACGGTTTCCAGACCTTCCGCAAGGTCATCGCGCCCCAAGCGCTCAAGGTGGTGGTGCCACCGACCGGCAGCCAGTTCGTGACGATGCTGAAGATGACCTCGCTGGTCTCGGTCATCGCCGGGGGAGACCTGCTCACCGAGGCGCAGAACATCGCCGCCTCGAACCTGCGCATCCTGGAACTGCTGGTCATCGCCTCGCTGTGGTACCTGCTGATCACCGGACTGGCGACCATCGCGCAGACGGTCCTGGAACGACGGCTGGCGCGCAGCGCGCGGAAGGTGCACTCATGAGCTCGGAATCTCCCATGCTCGAAGCGGTCGACCTGCACAAGCGGTTCGGCGAGCTGAACGTCCTCAATGGAGTGTCGCTCTCGGTGCCGCGGGGCAAGGTCATGTGCCTGCTGGGGCCTTCCGGCTCCGGCAAGAGCACCTTCCTGCGCTGCATCAACCACTTGGAACGCGTGGACGGCGGCCGGATCCGGCTCGACGGCGAACTGATCGGCCACGTCGAGCGCAACGGCGTGCTGCACGAGCTGCCGGGGCGGCGGATCGTCCACCAACGTCAACGCATCGGCATGGTCTTCCAGCAGTTCAACCTGTTCCCGCACCTGACCGTCGCGCAGAACATCGCGCTCGCCCCGACGACGCTGCGCAAGCTCAGCAAGTCCGCGGCCCGGCAGCGGGCGCTCGAACTGCTCGACCGCGTCGGCTTGCGGGACAAGATCGACGTCTACCCGAGCGCGTTGTCCGGCGGGCAGCAGCAGCGGGTGGCGATCGCCCGCGCCCTGGCCACCGACCCGAAGCTGATGCTCTTCGACGAACCCACCTCAGCGCTCGACCCCGCGCTGGTGGGCGAAGTGCTCGCCGTGATGCGCGATCTCGCTGCCGATGGCATGACCATGGTCGTGGTCACCCACGAGATCGGCTTCGCGCGGGACGTCGCGCACCTGACCGCGGTGCTCGACGGCGGTGAGGTCGTCGAAACCGGACCGTCGGAGCGGGTCCTGGAATCACCTGGTCACCCGCGGGTGAAGGAATTCCTCAAACACGTTCGCTAGCAACGGAATCAGGGGTTCACACCTTGCACAGCACCGAGCTCGTCCTGCTGGGAACGGCCGGCGGTCCGACGCCCAAGCGCAACCGCAGCGCACCGGCCCAGGCGATCGTGGTCGGCGACCGCACGTACCTGATCGACGCGGGGAACGGAGTCGCCCGCCAGCTCGTGGCCGCCGACATCCCGCTGCGCTCGCTGACCGCCGCGTGCGTGACGCACCACCACTCCGACCACAACGTCGACCTGGGCACGGTCGTGCACCTGGCCTGGTGCGCGGACCTGCGCCAACCGGTCCGCCTGTACGGTCCGCCGCCGCTGACCGAGATGATGGCCGCCTTCGCCCGCTACGCCGACACCGACGTCACCACCAGGATCGCCGACGAAGGACGCCCGGACTTCGCCGAGCTGATCGTCCCCGAAGACGTGCACGGCCCGGGCCCGGTGTACGAGGACGACCGCGTGCGCATCTCGGCGACGCGGGTGCACCACCCGCCGATGGACGCGCTGGCCTACCGGATCGACACCGAGGACCGCTCGATCGTCATCTCCGGCGACACGGCCCCCTGCCAGCAGCTCGTCGACCTCGCCACCGGTGCCGACGTCCTCGTCCACGAAGTCATGCACGTCCCGAGCATCGAACCGCTGCTCGCCCGCACCAACGGGGCGCGGCTGCGCCGGCACCTGCTCGACTCGCACACCTCGGTCTCCGAAGTCGGCGCCATCGCCGAGAGCGCCGGAGTCCCGACCCTGGTGCTGAGCCACTTCGTGCCGAGCCACCCCGAAGTCCCCGACGACATCTGGCGAGAAGAAGCCCAGCGCGACTACACCGGAAAAGTCATCGTCGGCCAAGACCTGATGTCCCTCTGACCACCGCCAGGTGCTGGGTGCACGCAGTCGTGTGAATCGGGGCCACGGCCAGGTTGGCTTCTGCCCTGCTGGGGGCGCAGGTGCGATGTCGAGGCAGTACAACAAAAGAATGAGCGCATCCTCGGCAAGCGGTGATCGGCCCCCGGAACTGCGTCGGTTCCAGCACCCCCGCTTCGGTCGCTTCTGGGTCCGCGTCAGCGAGATCGCGGATCGCCGCGGTGCTGTGGAACACCGGCGGAGGCTGGTTTCCGGGACCACCGGAAGGGTCCTCGAGATAGGTTCGGGAAACGGGCGCAACTTCCAGCACTACCCGGCGTCGGTCACCGAAGTGGTCGCGGTGGAACCCAATGACGAGCTCCGCGTGCACTCGGAGCGCAACGCGGCCTCGGCGCCGGTCCCCGTTCGAGTCGTTCCCGGGCACGCCGATGCCCTGCCGGGTGAGAGCAGCAGCTTCGACGGTGTCGTCCTGTGCCAGGTGCTGTGCTCGGTCCCCGACCCGGCGAGTGCTCTGCGCGAGATCCGGCGGGTGCTGCGACCGCAGGGGAAGGTGCACTTCCTCGAACACGTCCGGTCGAGTCGCCGGCTGGTCGGAGCGTTCCAGGAGGGGATCGCGCCGATCTGGCGGCGGTTGTGCGGCGGCTGCGAGCTCCACCGCGACACCGCGAGCGAGATCGAGGGGGCCGGGTTCGCGCTCGGATCCGTGCGCCGGTTCGGCTTCAGCCCGGGGCCCCTGTTCTGGATGACCTACGTCCTCGGCACCGCGGCACCGGACGACCACGCGGACCACCCGTGACGGTCCCGCCGCCCCGGGGAGCCGGTCACTTGACGCCGATGACCACGAACTCGTGTCCGGTGAGGTGCTCGACGCGAGACGTCCGGAACCCGGCTCCGCCGAGCCATTCCTGGCAGTCCGCACCGGTGTAGTCGTAGCCGCCCGGGCTGAGGACGTGCATGTGCAGGCTCATCATCAGGCCGAAGACGTGGTGGCGCCGCTCGTCGTCGATCAGCGTCTCGTAGATCACCGCGGTTCCGCCAGGAGGTAGCGCTTCGAAGGACTTGCGCAGCAGCATCCGCTTGGTGTCGAGGTCCCAGTTGTGCAGGACGTGGCCGAACACGTGGACGTCCGCTGCCGGGAGCGGATCGGTGAGGAAGCTCCCCGCGGTGAACCGCATCCGGTCTTCCAGCCCGTGGCGCGCGGCGGTATCGGCGAACAGCGGCGCCAGCGCGGGGAGGTCGAAGCCGGTGGCGGTCAGGTGGGGATGGCGCACGAGCACACTGGCCAGCAGTGCTCCGCCGCAGCAGCCGATGTCGGCAACCGTGCGGTGCTGCTGCCAGGGAAACCTTTCGGGGAGCGTGCGCATGACCGGCACGAGGCCCCCGATCATCGCTCGTTCGAACCTGCGCAGCTGGTCCGGCTCCAGGTAGATCTCGTCGAAGGCGTTCTCCTGCTCACCGGTCACGACCCACTGCGGAACGCCGTCGGTGAGTGCTTCGACGAGGTGCGCCCACGCCGGGTACCACTGGGACTCCGCTTCTTCGAGCACCCCGCCGACGTACTGGTGGGGCTTGCCGGAGTCGAGGAACTCCTCAGCGGCCGGGGCGTTGCGGTACACCGAGCCGTCCCGGTGGAGCAAGCCGAGCGCTACCAGCGAGTCGAAGAAGTCGCGTGCGCCGCGCTCGTGGACGCCGGTGCCGGCACGCAGTTCGGCGAGTTCGAGGGGCCGACCGGCCAGCGCGGTGAACACGCCGAGCCGCACCGCGGCGAGCACCGCCTTGGAGCGCCAGAAGCCGAGGCCGAGCTGGATGATCCCTTCCGGCGAGTTCGGCGGTTCGTCGTCGTGGCGCAGGATCCGGCGAACCTCGGAAACGTCGTGCAGGTCTTGGAAGTGGGTGGCCTTGCCGTCGTCGAGGCGCCAGGAATGGGCGAACGGGACGGTGCAGGACCGGCCGCCGCGAGTTCCCCGCAGGCGGTGCTCGCCGAACACCGCGATCCGGTCATCGGATTCGACGAACTCGTGCGGCTCGACGTGCACCTCGCTGAAGGTGCTGTTAGCGCGGGCCAGGAACGTCCGGACGTCGTCGTGGCCGCGGACGGTGCCACCGAGGCCGAAATCGGACATTCCGGTAGGGGAGGTCCATTCGATGTCCGGGGCGAACGCGTTGAACGCCGCATCGATGTCCCCGTGGCGGAATGCCGAGTACGAGAACCGGACGATATCCGCGTTCGTCGACATGGTGGTTCTCCTTCTCGCCTGCCGGGCGAACGGGGTTTCGCGGAAGAGGGCGGGATCGACCGGAGGCTAGCAGTCGCGGGGCCCCATTCCGCTCCGGTGCGCGTGCAGGACGACCGGTACGGGTGAGAGCCGAACTCGGTCGGACGGTCCCGGTCTTGACCATCCAATGTGGACCAGATCGGCTTGGCTGGTCCGGGAATGGTGGGAAACTTGAAAGGTTCTATCTGTTTGCGGAGTCAATCGGGTGACGCTGAAGCCTTCGCCGCGCAGCGCCATCCCGCGTGTGCCACCTTCGAATGGTGCAACGTCGTCCCTCACGCTCCAGGTAGTTTCACGTCTGACCCGGCGGTTTCCGCAGCGTGCCAACGGAACTCGCACCCGCGGTAGCGGTGCCCGGGAACCCGGTCGAACACCGGGAGCGCAACGACCACTTCCACTCGTCCACCTCAGGACCTCGAGCGCGCGCCGAACTCCGATCGTGCGGCGGAGTCGGCCGCGTGCCGAGGACGTGCCCAGCCACCAGTCCGAACTCCCCATCAACACGTGAAGGAGGGGCGGCCCGTGAGCGCCGGCCACATGTCGGACGTCCTGCCACACCGCGCAATCCCGTCGCAGGGGCGGCTGGACGTCTTCGAGACCATCCGGACCCGCCGCGCAGTTCGCGCCTACACCGCTGAAACGATCGACGACGAGTCGGTGGACCGGATGGTCGACGCGATGCTCGCGGCCCCCACCGCGTCCAACAAGCAGGCGTGGGGCTTCGTCGTGGTCCGGAACCCGGTGCTGGTGCGCCGCATCCGGGCGTTCGCTCCGGGGATCATCGGCGTTCCCCCGCTGATCCTGGTCGCGTGCTTCGACTCCGGACGGGCGCCGGACGACGCCCGCATGCCGGACGTCGGAGTGCTCTGCGTCGCGATGGCGGTCGAGAACTTCCTGCTCGCCGCGCACGCGCTCGGGCTCGGCGGGTGCCCGGTCAGCAGCTTCCTGGCGAAACCCGTCCGTGCTCTGCTGCACCTGCCGGACCACCTGGCTCCCGTCCTGGTGGTCCCGGTGGGGCACCCGGCTCAGGAACCGCGGCGCTCGCAACGCCGGAACAGAGGAGAGGTCGTGAGAGATGAAACCTGGGGCCGAACAGCGTCCGGAACCGGTGCACCTGCGTGAGGAAGTGGTGCTGCTCGCGGCCTACTTGCTGAGCAGCGGTCGGCGCCAGGTCGAGGAGACGCCCGAGTACGCCGTGTACCGCCTCCTCGAAGGAGCGCGGCGCTCCCTGGAGCTGCTGGACTGCTGCGGCGGGGACGGCCCCTCGCTGGCTTCCGTGCGCGCCCGGCTGGCCGCGCTCTTCGACGGTCCTCCTGCGCAGCACGACTTCGCAGCGCTGCTGGATGACCTGTGCCAAGAGGTGGTTGAAGCGCTCCAGGCAGCTGCACCGCCCGTCGAGCACGCCCCGTGAGGACTCGTGCGCGGTGACACGACAGGACGGAGAGGCGATGAAGACCAACCTGCAGACGGGCCCTGTGCACGGTTTCGAAGTCGAGCCCATCAGCGCCCGGTGCCGCGAGATCTGGGAGCGGGGCGAGCACGTCCTGATCGGGGTCAGCACCGGCAACAGCTACTTCTCCCAGGAACGCCTGACCTCCCTGGCCCGGTGGGCGGGCCACTTCTTCGACCAGATCGACGTGATGTACGTCGACACCTGCATCGAGGGAACGCTGATCAGCAGCGGTTTGACCGCCCACGAGGCGTCGCGGCTGGTCAAGTCCAGGCTGCGGGACATGCGGCGCAAGCTCCGGCGCGTCGTGGAGAGCCTCGGCTCCACCGCTGACCGCGTGCGAGTGCGCCCCCTGTCCGAGTTCCTCCAGGAGGACGCCTACCAAGCGGTCCGGCGCCGGACCGAGGAGGAGCTGGCCCGGAACCCGCAGTTCGCCTCGGTCTGCGAAGACATGGTCCGCCGCTACCTGGCGGGGAAGTGCGCTGACGGCCGCTGCACGCCGGAGGGGGTGCGAGCGGGCATGGACTACCTCTTGGCCGAACTCCCGTTCTTCCTGGACAGCCCCAACCTCTTCGACGTGCGGTCGTCGTCGGCCTGCTACCACGTCTCAACGCCGCTGGTGGAATACCTGGTCCAGGCCAACAGCGACGTCCTGCCCGCATCGCGCAGCCACGGTTACCTGGTCGTCAAGCCCGCCGAAGCGCAGTAGCTCGACGCAGCTGATCCCCGCGCGGTCGCCGCGGGCCGGAGCCTGCGCCCGGCTCCGGCCCGCAGCACGACTCAGAAGCCGACTTTGTCCTTGCCCTTGAGGTGGAGGATTTCGCGGGCTTCGTCGGGGGTGGCGACCTCGAGGTTGAGGGCTTCCAGGACCGTTCGGATGCGGGTCACCTGGTCGGCATTGGTCTTGGCCAGTTCTCCCGGGCCGATCCAGAGCGAGTCCTCCAGGCCGACGCGGACGTGGGAGCCCTGGGCCGCGCCGATGGTGGCCAGCGGGATCTGGTTGCGGCCCGCGCCCAGGATCGACCACTGGTAGGCGTCGCCGAGGAGGCGGTCGGCCGTGCGGCGCATGTGCATCAGGTCCTCGGGGTGTCCGCCGATGCCGCCCAGCAGGCCGAACACCGACTGCACGAACAGCGGGCCCCGGACCAGGCCCCGCGAGGCGAAGTGGGCGAGGTTGTTGAGGTGCGAGATGTCGTAGCACTCGAACTCGAAGCGGGTGTCGTTGTCCGCGCCGATGGCCAGGATCGCTTCGATGTCGGCGAAGGTGTTCTTGAAGACCAGGTCGCGGCTCTTCTCCAGGGCCTCGCGCTCCCAGTCGTGGCGGAACTCCTTGAAGCGGTCCAGCATCGGGTACAGGCCGAAGTTCATCGAGCCCATGTTCAGCGACGCCAGCTCGGGTTTGAACTCCGCGGCGGGCCGCATCCGCTCCTGCACCGTCATGTGCGGCGAGCCGCCGGTGGTGATGTTGACGACCGCGTCCGTGTGGGCCTTCAACTGCGCCAGGATCGGTTCGAAGTGGGCCGGATCCTGCGACGGCCTGCCGTCCTCGGGATCGCGGGCGTGCATGTGCACGATCGCCGCGCCCGCTTCGGCCGCGCCCAGCGCCGCTTCGGCGATCTCGGTGGGGGAGACCGGCAGGTGTTCCGACATCGACGGGGTGTGGATCGCGCCCGTCACCGCGCACGTGATGATGACCTTGCGAGTGGTAGCCATCCGGGTCAAACCTCCACAGTGGATCGTCAGTAGAGCTTCTCGGTGTTGCCGTCGACGGCCATCGCCTGGCCGTTGACGTTGCGGGCCATCGGGCCGGCCAGGAAAGCGGCCATGTCCGCGATGTCGTCGGCGGTGACCAGCCGGCGCATGGACGACTGGTCCTGGTAGGTGGCTGCGATCTCCTCGACCGGCTTGCCCAGCATCTCGGCCTTGGCCTCGATGACCGCGCGGATGCGGGGGCCGTCGACCGCGCCGGGGCAGATCGCGTTCGCCCGGATCCCCTCCGGGCCGAGTTCGATGGCCAGGGTCTTGGTGAAGCCGACCACCGCCCACTTCGACGCCGAGTACGCGCTGCGCCCGGCCATGCCGAGCCGGCCGGCGGCCGAGGACAGGTTCACGATGGACGCCTCGGACGACTCGCGCAGCAGCGGCAGTCCGTGCTTGACGCAGTAGAACTGGCTGTGCACGTTGACCTCGAAGGTCTGCGCCCACGCCGCGCTGTCCAGGGTCTCCACCGGCCCGGTCGGACCGGCGATGCCCGCGTTGTTGACCAGCACGTCCAGGCCGCCGAGCTCAGCGCGCACGGCGCCCATCAGCTCCTCGACCTGCGCTTCGCTCGATGCGTCCGAGACCCGCGCGGCCAGCCCCCGCGCTTCGGCCGCCCGGACCGAGTCCTCGTCGATGTCGGTGACGAGCACCCGGGCCCCCAGCCCGGCGAACCGGCCGGCGATCGCCAGCCCGATGCCGTTCGCACCGGCGGTGACGAGCACCCGCTTTCCCGAGAAATCCACTTCTCGCACCCTTCCTGGAACTCCGTTGTCACGAACGCTTTTCGGCGTCGCCGTGCTTGAGGAAGAACGACAGCGCGGTGCCGATGGCGCACACGCCGACCACGAACCACAGCCCGGACAGCTTGCTGCCGGTCAGATCCTCCATCGCCCCCATCACGTACGGGCCGAGGAAACCGCCGAACAGCCCGATGGTGTTCACGAACGCGATACCGCCGGCCAGCGTCGCCCCGCTCAACCGCGACGCGGGGAAGGTGAACAGGATCGGCTGCATCGCGAAGAACGAGAACGCGCCGAGGCAGAACCCGATGAGCCCCACGACCGGACCGGCGACCGCGCCCAGCGCGAAGCCGACGCAGATCCCGCCCATCGTGATGTTGACCAGCTTGCGGGAGCTGCGGCCGTCGGTGGCCAGCCGCGGCACCAGGAACGCGCCCAGCCCGGCGAAGATCCACGGGACCGAGGTCAGCAACCCGATCTGCAGCGAGGACAGCTGGCCGTAGGTGCCGATGATCGACGGCAGGAAGTACGACAGCGCGTACACCGCGATCTGCTGCGACAGGTAGACCGCGACCACCAGCAGGATCTGCTTGTCCCGCCACACCTGGCGCATGCTGTGCGTGCCGGAGGCCTCAGCGCCCGCCTCGTCCTCGGCGGCGATGCGGCGCTGCAGGTCCTCGGCCTCGGCCGCGGTCAGGAACTTCGCCTTCTCCGGCCGGTCGGGCAGCTTCTTCCACACCACGATGGCGAAGAAGCAGGCCGGCAGGCCCTCGATCAGGAACATCCACTGCCAGCCGTGCATGCCGCCGACCCCGCCGAGCTGGAGCAGCAGGCCGCCCAGCGGCGGGCCGAGGATGCTGGCCGCGGACACCCCGAGCAGGAACAGGCCGTTGGCCCTGGCGCGGTCGGCGCGGGTGAACCACTGCGTCAGCAGGTACATGACGCCCGGGAACAGGCCGGCCTCGGCCGCGCCGAGCAGCAGCCGCATCACGTAGAACGACCACTCGCCCTGCACGAAGGCCATCCCGGCCGAGATCAGCCCCCAGGTGACCATGATCCGGGTGATCCAGAACCGCGCCCCGACCCGGTGCAGGATCAGGTTCGACGGGATCTCCGCCAGCGCGTAGGTGATGAAGAACAGCCCGGCGCCGATCCCGTAGGCGGTGGCCGAGATCCCCAGGTCCACCTGCAGGTGTTCCTTGGCGATGCCGATGTTGGTCCGGTCCAGGAAGCTGATGACGTAGGCCCCGATGAGCAGCGGGAGCAGCTTGCGGAAGATGACTCTGTTGAGCTCGGCGGGCGAGCGCATCACCGATTCCGGCGCGTTTTCGGGCATGGCGTGACCTTCGGTTGTGCTCCGGTGACTCGGAGGATCGGGTTGGTCGTTCGGGAATCCGCTTCAGCGGCGGGATTGCGCGGTCGGTTCGCAACCGCAGGTGCGGCCGATGTGCAGGCGGTGCGCGCACACCAGCGATTGGTAGCTGTTCGACGGGTTCTCGATGCGTTTGAGGAGCATGCCGAAGGCCTCGCGGCCCATCTCCTCGTGCGGTTGCATCACGGTGGTGAGCCCGATCAGCCCGGACATGCTGTGCGGGATGCCGTCGTTCCCGGTCACCGCGACGTCCTCGGGCACCCTGATGCCGTGCTCCACGGCGTGCTCCAGGATCCCGATCGCGAGCTCGTCGCTGCCGCACACGATGGCGCTCGGCGGGTTGTCGCCGCCGAACAGGCGTTCCGCCGCACGACGGCCGCCGTCGCTGTTGAGCTCGGTGCTGATCTTGCGGTCGCCGGTGATGTCGACGCCGTGCGCGCGGGCTGTCGCCACGAAGGCCTGTTCGCGGGCCAGCGATGCCGAGGAGAACCGCGGTCCGATCACGACGGCGATCTCGGTGTGCCCGTGCCCGAGCACGTGCTCCATCAGCGACGTCGCGGCGGCGGCGTCGTCGATGCCGACGAAATCGCCCTCCAGGAACTGGGATCGCCGCGACAGGTAGACGTAGGGGATCCGGGCGGCGCGCAGCGTCCGCAACGCGGTGGCGTCCTCCCGGAACGCTGCGCTCAGGACGACCCCGTCGACGTTGCGGTGCACCAGGCTGTTGGAGACCTTGCCCAGCGTCTCGAGGTCGTCCTGGGTGGTCGCGACGAACACCTCGTACCCGGCGTCGGCGGCTGCGGAGACGATGCTCTGCGCGAACCGGGGGTAGGTCGGGTTGATGATGTTGGGCTGCACCAGCCCGATGACTCGGGTGCGGTTCGGATCGGCCGGTTCTCCCCGGTTCGGCGGGCGGAAACCGAGCTCTTCGGCGACGGCGAGGACGTGCCGGCGGGTTTCCGGCGCTACCCCGCCCTTTCCGTTCATCACGTAGGACACCGCTGCCGTGGACACCCCGGCGGCGCGGGCCACCGCCGCCGCCGAGACGGTGCCCGGCCGGCGTGCGGAGCGACGGGTCGCGATCTCCACAGCCGAGTCTCCCTTGACGTGATCCGGATCTCCAAACCGCAGTGAACCTAAGTCGCCAGCTGAACGTTAAGCAACATTAAGTTCGCAACGTTCTGACCAGGCCAATCGGCCCGGCACGCGGTTGCGGGCACGCCCCGCGACGGTGCGCTGACGGTCCGCGACTCCGAGAGGGGCGAGTGCCGGGCGGCCGGGGCTCATCTCAATCTGCGGTCCCGATGAGCGGAACTGGCCGCCTGTCGACCCGTCCGAGAGGTCGCACAATGCGTCGACGGCTTCGTTGACGCGATGCGAACCAGGAGTTGCGGTGACTGCACAGATCCCCGACACCGTCGATGCCGGTGACGTAGCGGAATGGTCCGACGAGGTCGACGTGCTGGTCGTCGGCTTCGGCATCGCGGGCGGCTGCGCCGCGGTCAGCGCCGCGGCCGCCGGGGCGCGGGTGGTGGTCCTGGAACGAGCAGCAGCGCCGGGTGGCACCACGGCGATGGCGGGCGGGCACTTCTACCTCGGCGGCGGCACCGCCGTGCAGGAAGCCACGGGGCACTGGGACAGCCCGGATGAGATGTACAAGTACCTGGTCGCGGTGTCGCGGGAGCCCGAGCACGACAAGATCCGGGCCTACTGCGACGGCAGCGTCGAGCACTTCAAC
This sequence comes from Saccharopolyspora oryzae, assembly GCF_027853915.1. GTDB lineage: Bacteria > Actinomycetota > Actinomycetes > Mycobacteriales > Pseudonocardiaceae > Saccharopolyspora > Saccharopolyspora oryzae. The sequence goes on along the minus strand of NZ_JAQGLA010000007.1, from coordinate 118,385 downwards.
TGGTTGGAGGGCTTGGGCTTTCAGTTCGAGCGCAGCTACTACCCGGAGAAGGCGGTCATCCAGCCCGGCACCGAGGGGCTGATGTACACGGGCAACGAGAAGGTGTGGCCGTTCAAGGACCAGGCGGTGCCCGCGCCACGAGGCCACAAGGTGCCGGTGCCGGGTGACACCGGTGGGGCAGGCCTGGTGACCGAGCTGCTGGTGAAGCGGGCCGACGAGCTGGGCGTGCAGATCCGCTGCGAAACCGGCGCCACGGCGCTGGTCGTCGACGGTGGAGCGGTGGTCGGCGTGCGCTGGCGGCGCTTCGACGAGACCGGGACCATCCGGGCCAAGACGGTCGTGCTGGCTGCCGGCGGCTTCGTGATGAACAGCGACATGGTGGCCGAGCACGTGCCGAAGCTGGCCGAAAAACCTTATGTGCTGGGAAATACCTACGACGACGGGCTCGGCATCCGGCTCGGCCGGTCGGTCGGCGGGGCCACCAAGCACATGGACCAGGCGTTCATCACCGCTCCCGCGTACCCGCCGTCGATCCTGCTGACCGGGATCATCGTGAACAAGCTCGGCCAGCGCTTCGTCGCCGAGGACTCCTACCACTCGCGCACTTCCGGGTTCGTGATGGACCAGCCGGACAGCGCGGCGTTCCTGATCGTCGACGAAGCGCACCTGCGGCCTCCCGAGACCGCGCCCGACGGTGCGGGCGGCGACCCGCTGGTGCCGTTCATCGACGGCTGGGAGACGGTCGAGGAGATGGAAGCGGCGCTGGGCATTCCGGCAGGTGCGCTCGTGGCGACCCTGGACCGGTACAACGAGAACGCCGCCGCGGGAGAGGATCCGGACTTCCACAAGCAGCCGGAGTTCCTGGCCCCGCAGGACACCGGGCCGTGGGGTGCGTTCGACCTGTCGCTGGGCAAGGCGATGTACGCCGGATTCACGCTGGGCGGTCTGGCCACCTCGGTCGACGGCCAGGTGCTGCGGGCCGACGGCAGCGAGGTGCCCGGGTTGTACGCGGCGGGTGCGTGCGCCTCCACCATCGCGCAGGACAGCAAGGGCTACGCCAGCGGCTCGCAGCTCGGCGGGGGATCGTTCTTCGGCCGGCGCGCCGGCCGGCACGCGGCGGAGAGAGCGCGGAGCCTGTGATGCACCAGCCAGAACCTGCGATGCAGGTCGGATACGTGGTCGCTGATCTCGACGCCAGCATCCGGTATTGGCTGCAGCACACCGGAATCGGTCCGTGGACGGTGTTCCGCGGGGTGGAGCTCGACGGCCGCTACCAGGGGCAGCAGGTCACCGTCACCATGGACGTGGCGATGGGCTACTCGGGCGAGCTCCAGATCGAGCTCATGCAGATCACGTCCTCGACGCCGTCGCCGTACGCGCACGAATCCGGCGCCCCGAAGCTCGGCCCGCACCACCTCGCCTGGATCACCGACGACCTCGACGCGTCGGTCGCGCAGGCGCGCGAACGGGGACTGGAGGTGCTGTTCGCAGCGGAGGGATCGGGCACGCGGATCGCCTACCTGGAGTCCCCGGAGCAGCCCGGTGTCGTCTTCGAGCACATCCAGGGCGAGGGGCTCCGGGAGATGGTCGCCCACGGCATCGAGCAAGCCCGCACCTGGGACGGCACCGATCCCGTGCGCCCGGTCGTCCCGGAACCACCGAACCGCTGAAGGAGAAGACCCGCATCGATCCGGGCGGGCTCATGACGACCGAGAAGATGTGCACGGGCAGCTTCGCCTACACGCGGGACGACTTCCAGGCGGTCATCGAGGCGGTCGCGGACGGTCGGATCGACCCGTCGCCGCTGGTCACGAGCCGCATCCGCCTCCGCGAAGTGGTCGACAGCGGAATCGAACGCCTCCTCGGTCCGGACGCGACACCGAGGTCAAGATCCTCATCACCGCCTGAGCCGCTGCCCGGTCGTGAGTGTTTCGGGGTGTCCTAGCGCCCCAAAGCACTCACGACCCGAGGTGCGCCGATTTGAACCGGCGTTGTGCGGGCACCCTGGTCCCAAGGGGGGAACACGGGGGGCGTCGTTGGTGTGCGCTGACCCAGCCTCGATCTACTGCGCGACGCGGTAGAGGCGCTTGCCCAGGCGTGCGAAGGAGTGGTCATCGGTGGGCAGAGCAAGTGCGCAGCGGAAACGGCTGAGCGTGATCGCGGGCGTGCTCGCCGCCGCGGTGGTGGGAGGCCTGGTCTACCTGCTCGTTCCGATGGGCCGTTCGAACGAAGGTGCGCCGGAGCAGCAGGGGAAGGCGCAGGACAACCCGTTCGCCACGATGGCGCGGCGGACGCCCGGTGATCCGATGGCGCTCGGCAGGCAGGACGCGCCGGTCGTCATGATCGACTACTCCGACTACCGGTGCCCGTTCTGCGCGAAGTTCACCCGGGACCTCAAGCCCGAACTGGTCAAGCGCTACGTCGACACCGGTGTCCTGCGCATCGAGTGGCGGGACTTCCCGATCTTCGGGGCGGAGTCGTTCGACACCGCCAGGGCCGGGCGCGCCGCGGCTGCCCAGGGCAAGTTCTGGCAGTACATGGACGTGGTCCACCGCGACGCCCCGCAGAGCGGGCACCCGGAGCTGCCGCGCGAGAAGCTCGTCGGCTACGCCGGGCAGGCCGGGATCGCCGACATCCCGCGGTTCGAATCGGACATGGACAACCCCGCCACGCTGGGCGCCGTCCAGGCGGACGCCGCGGAAGGGTCCCGGCTCGGCGTGCCGACCACTCCAGCGTTCCTGATCAACGGCAACCCCGTGCTCGGCGCCCAACCCCTGGACCGGTTCATCGACACCATCGAGAAGGCCAGGACGGCCGCTCGATGACCGAGATCGGGCTCCTGGGCGCCTTCCTCGGCGGGCTGCTCACGCTGGTCAGCCCGTGCTCGGCGCTGCTCCTGCCGTCGTTCTTCGCCTACGCCTTCGACGGGTTCGGCAAGCTGGTCGCCCGGACCACCGCCTTCTACCTGGGGCTGGTGACCACGCTGGTCCCGCTCGGCGCCGCCGCCGGACTGTTCGGCTCGCTGCTGACCGAGTACCGCAGCGAGGTGACCCTGGTCGGCGGGCTGCTGCTGATCGCGTTGGGGCTGCTGCAGATCTCCGGCAAGGGCTTCGGGATCTCCGCGGCGCAGCGGATGACCGGGCGCATCCGGCTCTCCTCCGGGCTGTCGGTGTACGCGCTCGGCCTGGTCTACGGGCTGGCCGGCTTCTGCGCAGGTCCGCTGCTGGGCGGCGTGCTGACCGTGTCGGCGGCCGGGGGAGAGGTGCTCTACGGGGCGGTCCTGCTCGCCGTGTTCGCCCTCGGCATGGCCTTCCCGCTGTTCCTGCTGGCGCTGCTCTGGGAGCGCTTCCGGATCGGAGAGCGGTCGTGGGTGCGCGGCCGCGAGGTCTCCATCGGACGACTGCGCCTGCACACCACGAACATCATCTCCGGTCTGGTGTTCGTGGCGATCGGAATCCTGTTCGTGCTCACCGAAGGCGCCGCGAACCTCGGCAGCGTGTCCGATGTGGACACCCAGTTCTCCGTGCAAGCGTGGTTGAGCGACGTCTCCGCAGCGGTCTCGAACGCCGCCGTGCTGGTCGTCCTGGCAGCGCTCGCGCTCGCCGCGGTGCTGTGGAAGCTCGTGCGCATGCGCCGCGCGGAACGCACCGAAACCACCGTCCCGCAGGGCGAGCGGAAGAGCTGACGGGCGCTCGGCTCAGGCGCGGGCAGCGGGCCGGAGAAGGGCTGCAAGTCATCGTTGAGGCTGGCCTCATGCCGGGCGAGCCCGCATCTCTGGTACCTGGAGAGCGCGTTTCCGCTCCGTCGGCTGCATCTTCACACTCGCATTTCAATTCGTTGCTGCGCCGTCTTTCGCGCGTCATTGCCGCGTGACGTCCTGCTGGGTCCGGCTGTGCGACGGGCGGATCGATCTCCGCTCTCCGATCCTGGCGTGGATGCGTCCGCGGCGCAGGGAGCGCGCGGACAGGACATTCGGGGAACGGCGGCAGCACAGAGCTGGTGGACAGTACCGCTGAACCGCATGCGTGCCGTTGCAGACAGCCGGTTCGACGGAGGGGACGAGCGATGCTCGCACTGCACAAGGACAGCCAGATACCGCTTCCGCCTGACGCCGCCTACGGCGTTTCCTATCTCGCGGTGACCGAGGAAATGCGCACGACGTACGCGAGCGAGCCGGCTCGATGGCACATCGAGGCTGATGCGGACCTCCCGACCGCGTGGATCAAGGTCGCTCATGACCGAATCCACCTCCCCGAGCAGGGCTGGAAGTTGCACGTCTCCGCGAGCCCGTGGTCGGCCGAATCGGTGCTCCGGCGCGCGCTTCCCGTCCTGTTCTCCGAGCCGGTCTGCCTGAAAGTCGCCGCCGCTCCCGACGTCCTTGCCGGACTCAACGATGGCACCAGCGGGACGCTCAGCCAGATCGGGAAGTTCATCACGGTCTATCCCAGCGATGACGAGCAAGCCGTCCGCCTGGCAGTTGCTCTGCACGAACAGACCCGGGGGCTCTGCGGCCCACGCGTCCCCTCCGATCAACCGCTCGAGCGGGGCAGCTTGGTCCACTACCGCTACGGCGGGTTCGGCGGGCTGCACGTTCAATCGCCGATCGGCGAGATCACTCCGGCAGTGCGGACGCCGGCAGGCGAGCTCGTACCCGACATCCGCTCCACTGCCTTCGCGCCTCCGGACTGGGCTGTCGACCCGTTCGTGAAAGCCGGTGCAGCCGAGGCCTTGCCGCCTCCTTCTCTCGTGATCGCCGGCCGATACGCGATCGCCTTGCCACTTCACCACTCGCCACGAGGCGCCGTTCACCTCGCTCTCGATGCCCGCACCGCAGGCAGCTGCATCCTCAAGCAGGCATGCTGCGGCGCGCAGCCCGCCCCCGACGGAAGCGACGCACGCGATCGGCTGCGGCGCGAAGCAGCTGTTCTCGAATCCCTCGACCTGGACGGCCGCCTGCCCGAGGTGATCGAGTTGGTCGAACACGACAGCGACCTCTTCCTCGCGATGGAGGACGTGGCAGGAGAGACGTTGGAAGACCGCGTTGCGCGGGAGTCCCGTCGAGGCGTGACGTTGTCAACCGCTCAGATCGTCGGTTACGCATTGGAGCTGACCTCGGTGCTGGGGCAAATCCACGCATCGGGCTATGCCTATCGGGACCTGAAGCCCACGAACGTCATCATCGCGCCAGACGGTCGGCTCCGCCTCGTCGATTTCGAGATGGCGCGTGAGCTCGATGGGAACGTCAACCCCTTGCCCGGCACCGGAAGGTTCGGCGTCGGCACGCGCGGATACATGTCTCCGCAGCAGGCGAGGGGTGAGCTTCCCGCCATCACCGACGACGTGTACAGCCTGGGGGCGCTGCTGTTCTTGATGGCCACGGGCGCTGAGCCCTCGCGCGCGCCTCATCCGTTCGACCTGCTGGAACGACCGCTTCGCCGGCTGAAACCGTCGATCGATGCTGGCGTCGCCGCGCTCGTCCAACGGTGCCTCGACCCGGACCCGGGCTCGCGACCTCCCACGATGGCCGCCGTCGAAGCGGCTTTGAGGGCCATTGGCAGGACTTCCTCCGTCGTGATGTCCAGGCACGGCCCGGAGGCTCCGGAAGAGCTGACCGACGACGCTCGCCGGGCCTCCTACCGGGATGCCGCCGGCCGCCTCGCCAGCGCGCTTTGCGCTGACGCGCACCCGGTGCTCGATGGTGCAGGCGTGGCCTGGATGAGCCCGCACAAGTTTGCGAGCGGGCTGTGGTCGAGGGACCTCTACGTCGGCAGCGGCGGCACGCTGCTGGCGCTGGCCGAACTCGTGGCCAGCTTCGAAAAGCCCGACCACCGCCGCATTCTGGAGGGCGGGGCGCGCTGGCTCGCTTGCGCTCCCCGCCCGGCAGGCGACCCCGTCGCCAGCCTGTACGTCGGAGAAGCGGGGGTTGCGGCCGCGCTGCTGCGCGCCGGACAGGTCCTCGCCAGCGACGAGCTCGTCGCGGAGGCTTCATCCCGCGGGGCTTGGCTGTCCACCCTTCCGTTCGCCTCTCCGGACTTGATGAACGGAACCGCCGGGCGCCTGCGCTTCCACCTCCTGCTGTGGCATGCAACAGGTGTGGCGGAGCATCTTGAACACGCAATCAGCGCTGCGGAACACTTGCTGGAAACGTGCAGTGAAGCCGGCGATCGCGAGCTTTGCTGGGTCATCCCGCCCGGCTACAAGAGCATGAGCGGCACGGCCCCCCTCGGATACGCGCATGGTGCCGCCGGTATCGCGGATGCGCTTCTCGACCTCTTCGAGGTGACTCGGGACGACCGGTACCAGCGCGCCGCGGGGTCTGCTGGCCGCTGGATCGCCCGGCACGCCATCCCCGCGCTCAACGACGGTAGCGGACTTGCCTGGCCCATGTGCGCGGGTGGAGACCCGATGCCCGCCTACTGGTGCCACGGTGCGGCGGGCATCGGACGGTTCTTCCTGCATGCTGACGCCCTGGACCTCCTACCCGAGTCCTGCGCCATGTGGACCGGTGCTGCGCGAGCAACCGCACACGGCACGCGCTGGGCAGGTCCGACGCAGTGCCATGGCCTGGCCGGCAGCATCGAGTTCCTCCTCGATGCCCATCAAGCCACCGGCGACACCACCTACCTCGCGGAGGCTTACGTGCTCGGCGAGCTCCTGATGGCGTTCCGATCGGACGACGACGGGACGCTCCGCTGGCCTTCGGACTCGCCGTGGGTTCGCAGTCCCGATTACATGCTGGGCTATGCCGGCGTGGCACTAGCGCTACTTCGCTTGGCGGAGCCGGGTACGCGGTCCCACGCGCTCGCAGCAGACCGCTTCCGGTCGAAGTGACGCTGCACGTGCGCCCCACGACTGGAAGTGCGGACAGGAGGGGGTGATCCGAACTACCAGGAAGGCATGAGGAACCAAGCACCGGAACGAGAGAAGGAACAAGACCATGGCAACTGCAACGCCGGGCCCCCACGATGCCTACACAGCACGTCAGCGATTGGCAGCGATCAAGGGCCGCGCCGAACTCGACGCCGCTTACGCGGCTGAGGTGCACGCCGACCCGGCCGCCGCCATGCGCGCGGCGGGGTTCGCCGACACCGAGGCCTCGGCCCTGAGCACAGCGCACGCGGCGGCGGCCGACGATCCGGCAGGCGTCCTCGGCACGTGCTTCGACACGACCTGTGCCGTGAGCATTTGCCCGCCCACCTGCGTCGTCAGCATTCCCGCCATCCCCGGAGTGTGCCAACAACCGGGTAGCGACTGCCACATCTTCTCGGTCTTCTAACGGAGGTGTGCGAATGACCCGCGTTCGCCCAGAGGCGCTCGGGCGGACGCGGGACCCGTGCCCCCTCATCACGCACCTGATCCGGCAGCCACGCCGTCGACAGCTTCACCGCTGTCGGCGCAGGAAAAGCTGAGGACACGCCATGACGAACACATCCGGAGATCCGGCCGAGAACAAGCTCGACGCAACGCCTGATGAACTGCTGGAGGCCAATCGCGAGCGCGGCGACGGGAGCTTCGAGACGGGCCGAATGATCGCAACGTTCAGGGCAGGAGCCTTCGACGAAGGAGTTCACTCGCTCCGCGCCGCTGGTTTGCGGGTCGTCGACGCGCGAGATTTCGCCGGCCAAGTCGTCGCGGCTGCCGAGCTCGAACAGGCAGACGCTCTCGCGCTCCCGCTGGTCGGAGCCGCAATAGTGACCGGTACGGCAGCTGCGGCCAGCGGTATCTCGGCTCAGTCGGACTACGCCCAGGAAAGCCCGATCGCGGTGTCCCAACCGGAGCGGTTCGCGTCCGTCACGCAGGCGGCGGCTGACGGCACTTTTTCGGAGTACCTGCGCGGTTTCGTCCAAGCGGCGGAGACGATCGCCCGAGGTTTCCGCGGCACCTCGCCGCAGGTCGATGAGGCGCAGGTGCAGGTTCTCGGCGCGACGTGGGGCCTGCTCACCTGCCAAGTCCCGCAGAGCGCGCAGACCGGCGGTGGCATCTCGGTGGCGGTCCTCGACACCGGCCTGGACCTCGCCCACCCGGACTTCGCCGGCCGCCAGGTCACGAGCGAGACCTTCGTCGGGCAGCCGGTGCAGGACTTGTACAGTCACGGAACGCACTGCACCGGTACCGCGTGCGGTCCGGTAGATCCGCCCGACAGCACTCCGCGATACGGGATCGGCGACCAGGCCTCCATCTTCCCCGGCAAGGTCCTGTCGAATTCCGGAACCGGCGCCACCGGCAGCATTCTGGCTGGGATCAACTGGGCCATCGCCAACGGATGCGAGGTCATCTCGATGTCCCTCGGCGGGAGGTCTTCGGTGCAGGCCGCCTACAGCGCGGCGGGCGAGGCTGCGCTCAACAGCGGTCTGCTGATCGTCGCGGCTGCCGGAAACGATGGTGCTCAGACCGGTGCTCCCGCCAACTCACCGAGCATCATGTCGGTCGCTTCGCTGGATCAGGACACGTTAACGCCATCGAGCTTCTCCAACTTCGGGAAGATCGATATCGCCGCGCCCGGCCGGGACGTGTTTTCGTCGGTGCCGATGCCGGCGCGCTACGCCACGATGAGCGGAACGAGCATGGCCACACCGCACGTGGCAGGTTGCGCGTCCCTCTGGGCGCAAACATCGCCGAACCTGCGCGGGATGGACCTGTGGCGGAAGCTCGTGAGCACTGCGAAGTCACTTCCGCAACCAGCGTCACGCGTCGGGGCCGGGCTGGTCCAGGCCCCGTGATCGAGCTGAAGGGGGATGGACGTTGACAAGACGCGGGTGGGTCATCACCGCTTCGATCGACCGGGATCTGGCGGAGATCGCCGCGGCTCTTGCTGCGCTCGGGTTCACCGACATCCAGGTGCACGATCGAATCGGCGTGCTCGTCGGTACTGCTCCGGAGAACGTCGTGGACGACGTACGTGAGATGGACGGTGTCGTGGACGTTTCCCCTGAGGGGCAAGTTGATGCAGGTCCTTTCGACGCACCGACCAGCTGGTAGGCCAGCTGGTCCAAACGGCCCGCGAGCTACCGTGGAACCTGTTCTGATGGTGTTTTCGGAAATGTCGCCGGCGCGCTGCTGAACCGTCGCCTGCTTGTTCTTCCCCGCGACGTCGACCACGGCCGACATTCGGCTTCCCGCGGAGGAGGAGCAGCGAAGAAAGGTGCTCGTCATGTCGGAGCGACGCGACGGCAACGCATGAGATATGCGAATGGAACGTCGACCCGACTGAGCGGAAACGCGCTTCCGGCTGCGTGGGACAGGATTGGACTCCACAGTGCCGATATGGGAGAACCGCGGAATGACATCACCCTTGGGCTGCTGGGAGGCTTCAAGCTGGCCTGCGGAAACGGGGTCTTGCTGCCCAGAGGTGCGCAACGCCTGTTGGCGTTCCTCGCGCTGCAGGACGATGGCGCACCCCGGGTGACAGCCGCTGAACGCCTTTGGCCGGACTGCTCGCCTGATCGCGCGGCGAGCAACGTGCGGTCAGCCCTTCACCACGCCAAGCAAGCGGGTGGACAGCTGATCGACAGGATCGGCCCGCGGCTGCAACTCTCACCCGCAGTCCGCGTGGACCTGAATGAGGTGTGGCAGCGAGCGAATCGGCTCTTCGAACCCGACACCGCTACCCACCTGCCGAATAGCAGCAACGGAATCGTCAACGATTTGTGCCGGGAGCTGCTCCCGGACTGGTCGGATGACTGGGTGCTCGCCCACCGCGATCGTTGGGACCAGTTGCGCATGCATGCGCTCGAGGTCTTGGCCCGGCACTCCCTTGAAAGGGAGGAGTACTCGGCCGCGCTGCAAACAGCCTTGACGGCGGTCACCATCGATCCGATCCGGGAGACCGCGCATTGCATCGTGATGGAAATATACATTGCGGAAGGAAATTTGGGCAACGCGCTCAAGCACTTCCAAAGCTACCGGTCGGTGTTGCACCGGGAAATCGGAGCCGCGCCCTCGCGGCGGATTACTGAACTGGCACGCGATCTGATGCAGAACTGAACGTGCGGCGATCTTTCCGTTGTTCTGGCCGGCAAATCCGGGGTGTCTGTCCAGCTGGTTCGGTGGCCGGTGCTGGTGCACTGATCGGCGCCTGCTGAGCGAGGACTCGTCCGTCACGTGGGTGTGACGGAAGCGTTCTTATGGCGTGCCCCAAGCGCTTTCAGCGGGACCGGTGACTCCGGTTTCCACGAACACCGTGCAGCACCGGCTTCCTCGTGACGCAACGTCGCGACGATGCGCACCGGACGCTGCCGCGACACACGAAGGACGTGGCAGGCACGTCGGCATGGGCGATCTTGGAACCGTGCGGGCAACATTGTGGCGGTCTGCCAAGCGGCAGCCGCCGAACACCGGTTCTGGGGGTGGCTATGGGTCCGACGCCCAACGGTGCGCACGTCACGCTGCTCGGAGACTTCGAGTTGGCCGTCCACGGGGAGCGGATCAAGCTTCCGCGCGGTGCCGAGCGATTAATCGCCTTCCTCGCGCTGCACGACAACGTGCGGGTTCCTCGGATTCGGGTGGCCGAGGAGCTGTGGCCGGACAACTCGCTGCGCCGGGCCCTGGCCAACGTCAGGTCCGCCTTGTGCCAGGGACACCGTTGCGGCGACACGACGATCATCGAGCGCGACGGTGCGCGCCTCGGCTTGGAACCGTCGGTCAGCGTGGACCTCCGTGAAATCCTGGACTGCAGCCAGCGAATCAACGACGAAGGGTGGTGCGGGCCGAACAACTCCGAACGGGAAAGGCTGATCGCGATGCTGGGCAGCGAACTGCTGCCCTCCTGGACCGACGACTGGCTCGCGCTGGAACGCCAGCGGTGGGACCAGGTCCGGTTGCACACGCTCGAGACCTTCGCGCGCGAACTCCTTGCCAGCGAGCACTTTCTGGGGGCCATGCACGCTGCGCTCTCGGCCATCGCGATCGCATCGATGCGGGAAACCGCGCACCGGGTGCTGATCGAGATCTACCTCGCCGAAGGCAACCCCGCCGACGCAGTAGCGCACTACCGCCGCTACCGCGCCTCCCTCCAACGCGAGCTCGGCCTTTCACCGTCGCCGAGGATCACCCGGCTGGTCAGCGGACTCTTCCCGTCCCGACGCCCGTGAACGGAGAACGCGATGCGCTCACCGAGCGGGCGCGCTCGACCGAAACCCGTTCTCGTCAGCACGGATGATGTGCCAGATCGTTTCGCTGACATTTTGCCAGGTCGCTATCGCCGTTGGAATTTCACATCGGATGAGGAAAAGGGTCGTCCGTTTGAAATTTCGGCATAGCACGAGTCGAAACGCTCATCCAGAAAAAAGGGGTGATCAGCGCTGGTTCCCCGGCACTGCGCTCAACGCGTGATCCCGTCGATCCGATGGTCGGCCGGCGAGCCGCAGGCGGTGCCACGCGTGCGGGTTTTTGATCGCGCAGATCGGTGCGGATCGGCTGACACTGCAAGCGGATTGACGTACCGGTGCCGGACGGAGTGGACCCATGGGCGTGGACGCGGCGCGCGCGGTAGCCGACGCGGTGTTGTTCGAAGGCTATCTGCTGTACCCCTACCGGGCGTCGGCGGTGAAGAACCGGATGCGCTGGCAGTTCGGCGTGCTGGCACCGCCGGGCGAGCAGTCCGAGCCGTCCAGCGCTCGAACGGAATGCCTGTTCGCCGCGGAACCCGGTGCGGAACTGGACGTCCTGGTGCGCTGCTTGCACCTGCGCACCCGCAAGGCCGACCCGGACTGGGATGAAGGCGATCTCCAGGAGATCGGCGCGACGGTGGCGGCGGATGCGACCGGGGAAGTCCCGTTCGAACTGCCGGGCGGGGAGGACGAACGGGAGAGCTGGCTGCCGCTGCGGGGGACGATCCGGATCAGCACGACTCCCGTCGGACACGGCCTGCGGCGCCTGGCGGTGGTGGTCGAGAACAGGACGTCCTGGCATCCCGGGTCGACCACGCGTGCGGAGATGTTGCGGTGCTCCCTGGTTTCGACCCACGTCGTGCTCGCCCTGCGCGGAGGGCAGTTCGTTTCACTGCTCGACCCGCCCGAGCACGCCCGCGAGGCCGCGCGGAGGTGCCGGAACGAGCACACCTGGCCGGTTCTGGTAGGCGAACCGGGGGAGCGCGACGTGGTGCTGTCCGCCCCGATCATCCTCTACGACTACCCGGCCATCGCGCCGCAGAGCCCGGGGGATCTGTTCGATGCCACGGAGATCGACGAAATCCTCACCCTGCGCACGATGACCCTCACCGACGACGAGAAGCGGGAAGCGAGGGAAACCGACCCGAAGGCCGCCGCGATCATCGACCGCGCCGAGCGGCTTTCCGCCGAGGAGCTCTCCCGGCTGCACGGCGCGATCCGCTACCGAGGAGACCGGAAATGACGAGGCCGCTGCGGATCCTGGTCGCAGGAGTGGGCAACGTGTTCCTGGGCGACGACGGTTTCGGGGTCGCGGTCGCCGACCGGCTGGCCCTGGACCCGCCCGCGGGAGTGCGGGTCGAGGACTTCGGAATCCGGGGCGTGCACCTGGCCTACGAGCTGATGAACGGCTACGACGTGCTGATCCTCGTCGATGCGATGGCGCGGGGTGCGGCACCGGGAACCGTTTCGGTGGTCGAACCCGACCTCGACGCGATCGAGCCCTCGTCCGGGGTGGAGGCCCACGCGATGAACCCGGATCAGGTGCTCGCCTGCTGCAAGGGACTCGGCGTGCGGCTGAACCGGGTGCTGGTGGTCGGCTGCGAGCCGGAGGACTGCTCGTACCGGTGGGGACTCACCGACCGGATCGCGGCGTCGGTGGACGCGGGTGCGAGCACCGTGCGCGAGCTCGTCGCCGGTTTGGTCGAGACGTGGCAGAAGCCGGCCGGCCGGGCATGATCCTGCTGCTGCACAACGCCATCGGCCTTACGGTGGCGACGGGCCTCGCCGCCGCTGTCGGCCGTCAGGGGGAGCCGGTGTCACAGGGCGGCCGGCGGGAACCGAAGATCCGGGGTGACGTATGAGCAGCACTGCGTCCGCGCCGTCGAACCTCGACGAGGTCCACATCCTCTGGACCTCGGAGGGAATGAGCTGCGACGGCGACACTGTGTCGGTGACCAACGCGACGCTGCCCAGCATCGAGGACGTGGTGCTGGGCACGGTTCCGGGGATACCGAAGGTGCACCTGCACAACAAGGTCCTGGCCTACGAGACCGGTGCGGACTTCATGGCCGCGTTCCACCAGGCCGACCGCGGCGAGCTGGGGCCGTTCATCCTGGTGGTGGAGGGTTCGATCCCGAACGAGCGGATCAACGGCAAGGGCTACTGGACGTCCATGGGCAACGATCCGGAGACCGGCGAGCCGCGCACCCTCAACGAGTGGCTCGACCGGCTGGCGCACAAGGCGTGGGCCGTGCTGGCGGCCGGAACCTGCGCCACCTACGGCGGAATCCACGCCATGGCGGGCAACGCGACGGGCTGCATGGGGCTGGCCGACTACCTGGGGGCGGACTTCCGCTCCGCCGGTGGGCTGCCGATCGTCAACGTGCCCGGGTGCCCGGTGCAGCCGGACAACTTCATGGAGACGCTGCTGTGGCTGCTGCACCAGGCCGCCGGGCTGGCGCCCACGATCCCGCTGGACGAGCAACTGCGTCCGACGTGGCTGTTCGGCAAGACCGTGCACGAGGGCTGCGACCGCGCCGGCTACTACGAGCAGGCCGACTTCGCCCACGACTACAACTCGCCGAAGTGCCAGGTGAAGATCGGGTGCTGGGGTCCGGTGGTCAACTGCAACGTGACCAAGCGCGGCTGGATGGACGGCATCGGCGGCTGCCCGAACGTGGGCGGGATCTGCATCGGCTGCACGATGCCCGGATTCCCGGACAAGTTCATGCCGTTCATGGACGAGCCGCCGGGCGGCGGTCTCTCGTCGAAGTTGCTGGGCGCGTACGGCCCGTTTGTCCGGACCATGCGCGGGATCACCAACCGCAGTGCGAACCGGGAACCGAAGTGGCGGCACAACCGGGCGAAGCTGACCAGCGGCTACGAGCCGCGTTGATCGAAGCGGAGGTAACGGCCGGATGAGTGCGGAGCAGCGGAACCTCGTCGAGGTGGAGTTCGATCCGATCACGCGGATCGTCGGCAACCTCGGCATCTACACCAAAGTGGACTTCGACAACGACGAGGTCGTCGAGTGCCGCAGCACCTCGTCGGTGTTCCGCGGCTACAGCGTGTTCATGAAGGGCAAGGACCCGCGCGACTCCCACTTCATCACCAGCCGGATCTGCGGGATCTGCGGGGACAACCACGCGGTGTGCTCGATCTACGCGCAGAACATGGCCTACGGCGTGAAGAGCCCGCCGCTGGCCGAGTGGATCGTGAACCTGGGCGAGGCCGCGGAGTTCATGTTCGACCACACCATCTTCCAGGACAACATGGTCTTCGTCGACTACTGCGAGAAGATGGTGTCGGAGACCAACCCGTCGATGTTGCGGCGGGCCGAGCAGACCGAAGCGCCGCGCGGGCACATCCACGGGTACCGGACGATCGCCGACATCATGCGGTCGTACAACCCGTTCGAGGGCGAGACGTACAAGGCCGCGCTCGCGGTGTCGCGCGTGACCCGGGAGATGTGCTGCCTCATGGAGGGCAGGCACGTGCACCCCTCGACGCTCTACCCGGGCGGGGTCGGCACGGTCGCCACCCCGCAGCTGTTCACCGACTACCAGGTGCGGTTGGTGCGGGTGCTGGACTTCATCAAGCGCGCGGTCGCGATGAACGACGACGTGTTCGACTTCTTCTACGAGGCGCTGCCCGGCTACGAGGAGGTCGGCCGGCGCCGCACGATGCTCGGCTGCTGGGGATCCTTCCAGGACCCGGACGTCGTCGACTACGACTACCGGAACATGACCGAGTGGGGCCGCGCGATGTACGTGAGCCCGGGGATCGTGCTCGACAACGAGCTGCTCACCACCGACCTCGTCGAGATCAACCTGGGCATGCGCATCCTGCTGGGCAGCTCCTACTACGAGGACTGGGTGAACGAGCAGACCTTCGTCCAGCAGGACTCGCTGGGCAACCCCGTCGACCAGCGCCATCCCTGGAACCAGACGACGCTGCCCCAGCCGCAGAAGCGGGACCTCGACGGCGGCCGGTACAGCTGGGTGATGAGCCCGCGCTGGTTCGACAAGCGCACCGGGGACCACCTGGCGCTGGACACCGGGGGCGGCGCGATCGCGCGGCTGTGGGCGACCGCGCTGGCCGGGCAGGTCAACACGCCATACGTGCGGTCCACCGGGCACAGCGTGCAGATCGACCTGGGAAAGGGGCAGTCGACGTCCGAGATGCAGCTGGAGTGGACCCCGCCGCGGTTCCCCAACACGCTGGAGCGCAACCGGGCCCGGATCTACTTCGTCGCCTACGCGGCCGCGATGGCGCAGTACTTCCTGGACCGCGCGCTGGCGGAGGTGCGCAGCGGCAACACCAAGGTGTTCGAGGACTTCGACGTCCCCGACGAGGCGATCGGGGTCGGTTTCCACGAGGCGGTTCGAGGTGTGCTGTCGCACCACCTGGTGATCAAGGACGGGAAGATCGCCAACTACCACCCGTACCCGCCGACGCCGTGGAACGCCAGCCCGCGCGACAGCTACGGCACGCCGGGGCCGTACGAGGACGCGGTGCAGGGGATGCCGATCTTCGAGGAGAACGGGCGCGAGGACTTCAAGGGCATCGACATCATGCGCACGGTGCGCAGTTTCGACCCGTGCCTGCCTTGCGGCGTGCACATGTACCTGGGTGGCGGGCGCGTGCTGGAGCGCACGCATTCACCGATGTTCGGCGCGGGTGCCTGACCATGCCTCGCGACGACGAGCAGGTCCGCGACGAGATCGAGCGCGCTGAGACCTTGCTGTCCGACCTGGGGCCCGGGAACGAACCGGTCGCCGGGGCGCACGCGATCGAGGCGGTGCAGGCCGTCGTGGGCCTGTACGGGGAGTGCCTGGCGCGGATGGTGGAGCGCGCCGGTCCCGACCTGGTGCGCGAGTTCGCCCGCGACGAGCTCGTGTCGCACCTGCTGCTGGTGCACGACCTTCACCCGGTCGGTGTCGAGGACCGGATCGGCGAGGCCTTGGCCGAGGTGCGGACGGCGTTCGGCGCCGAGTCGCTCCGGCTGCTCGACGTGCAGGCGGGTGTGGCGGTGCTCGAGGTGGCGGTCCGGGGTTGCCAGTCCACGGCGGCGCAGCTGCGCGGATCCGCGCGGGAGGTGGTGCTGGCGGCGGCGCCCGAACTCGACGACGTCGAGATCCGGGCCGTGGCACCGGAGCCGTCGACCGTGATCCCCGTCGAGGACCTGTTCCCGGTCGGGGAGCGGTGAGCGCGATGCCCTCGACGCTGCGCGAGTTCGCCCACCGCCGGACCCGGACACCGACCGGATCGGCGCAGCGCTGCGACCTCTGCTCGGACGAGCTGGCGGACCAGCACCGCCACGTGCTCAACACCGAGACCGGGGCGCTGTCGTGCGCCTGCCCGGCGTGCGGTGTGCTGTTCGACCACCACGCCGCCGGCGGCGGCCACTACCGGCTCATCCGGTCGCGCCCGCGGCTGCTCGCGGAGTTCGAGCTGGACGACGTGCAGTGGGCGAGCTTCGGCATTCCCGTCGGGCTGGCGTTCTTCGTGCACCGCGACGCGGACGACCGGGTCACCGCGTTCTACCCGAACCCGGTCGGCACCATGCGGTCCGACGTCGATGCCGACAGCTGGCGGCGGCTGGTCGCAGCGAATCCACGACTGTCCGCAATGGACAGCGATGTCGAGGCGCTGCTGATCGACCGGCTGCACGACGTGACGTCGGCGTGGCTGCTCCCGCTGGACGAGTGCTACCGGCTGGTGGCCCTCCTGCGCACGCACTGGCGCGGCTTCAGCGGTGGCAGCGAGGTCTGGCGTCAGGTCGACGAGTACTTCGCACGCCTGCGAGAAGGCGGATCCCGAGGAGGCACGCATGATCGAAGTCGGTGAACCGCAGGTGCGCCGCGACGCTCCGGCGCACCTCCGGGGCGTTCCGCAGGGCAACAGCGTCGGGAACTACGAGCGCCAGCCGGGTCATCGGCCGGACGGAACTTCGACGGCTCGCAGGTCCACCGGGATCTGCGCGGGCCGGCGGGACCCGATCCTGTCGTCGATGCCGAACCTGTCGCCGGCATGACCGCACCGGAGCTGTCCTTCGCCATCACCGGGGCGGAACCGGCACGCCTGACCGCGGTGCCCGCGCTGCACTTCGAGCTCGACATCCACCGGACCAGCGGCGGCCCGGTGCGCTCCATCACGCTGACCACGGCGATCCGCATCGCCCCGGCCCGCCGCCGCTACGAGCGTGCGGAGCGGGACGAACTCGCCGAGCTGTTCGGCGCCCCGCAGCGCTGGGCGACGACGCTGCGCCCGCTGCCCTGGACGCGGCTGACCACGGTCGTCGGCCCGTTCACCGACCGCGTCGCGGTGCCGCTGCCGGTCGCCTGCACCGATGATGTCGAACTCGCCGTCGCGAAGTACTTCCACGCGGTGCGAAGCGGTCCGGTACCGCTGGACTTCCTGTTCAGCGGCACGATCTTCCACCTGGGGCCGGACGAACGGCTGCGGACCACGCAGATCGACTGGTCCCAGGAGGCCACCTTCGAGCTCGCGGCGCAGCGGTGGCACGAGGCCCTCGGCGACACCCGTTGGGTGCGGATCACGCGCAGCAGCTTCTCACGCCTGCACGACTACCGGCGTGCCCGCGCCTTCGGCACCTGGGACGAGGCGATCGCCTCGCTGTTGCGCGACGCCGAGCAGGACGCGTCGTGACCGTGCCGGACGTCGGGACGCGGGTCAGGCTGCGGCCGTCCCGGCGGGCCGACATCGTCGACCTCGCGCTCGCGGGCAAGCTAGCCGAGGTAGACGGCGTCGAACACGGCGCCGACGGCCGGGTCTACGTGGCCGTGTCGCTGCTCGGCGACACCGCGGTGGACCTCGGCCCGATGAGCCAACTCGGCCACCGCTTCTTCTTCGACCCGGAAGAACTCGAACCGCTGCCGGGAGGCAGCGCGCGCCGGGTGCTGGTCGCTGGTGCGGGCGACGGCTTCAAGCCCGCTGAGCGAGGCGTGGGCGCGGTCGTCGAAGCCCTTCGCGGACGCGATCTCCCGCCGGGCGTCCGCGTCGCGGACTTCGGCCTCCGGCGGCACGATCTGCTGCGCGCGCTGGAGGACTACGACGCCGCGGTCCTGCTGTCCGCAGAACTGGGGCCGGGTGAACTCGGTCCACCGCCCGCGTGGTTGGAGCCGGGTTGCGCGCAGATCACCGCGGTCGGTTGCGGTGCGGAGATCGAGGACCGCGTGCTCGGCGTCGTGATGTCCGTTGTGGACGATCTCGTGGAGAACGCCGGATCGAGGGAAGGGGTCGGCGATGAAGGATGAGAAGTGCACTTCGCGCAAGGCGGTCTGCGCGGTGTTCGGAGCGCTCGCCGTGGTCGCGCTGGTGGTGCTCGTGCGGGAATGTCCCGCACTGGCCCGATACCTGAAGATGACCCGAATGTGATTGCCGGACAAGCAGATCGAGTTGTTGCGACATCGGGACGCCCTTAGCGTGGGTGCGCCCGCACGACTGCTAGTGAGGATGTGACCTCGATGCCGTGGTCCGAAGAAGTCGCGGCGCGCGCCGTCGACGAGATCTTCGAGCGACGGGTGCCACCGCTGCAGGCGCTGGTGGGTGACGCCGAGCGGGTCGCGCGGGCGTGCCACGCGATGGCCACCCGGTTCCACGCGGGCGGCAAGCTCATCGTCTTCGGCAACGGCGGGCCGAGCACGGACGCCCAGCACGTGTCCGTGGAGTTCGTGCACCCGGTGATCGTGGGCAAGCGGGCCCTGCCGGCGATGTCGCTGACCGCCGATGTCGCGACCGTGACCGGGGTGGCCATCGGCGAAGGCATGGACGAGGTGTTCGCCCACCAGCTCCGCTGCCTCGCCGACCCGCAGGACATCGCGCTGGGCCTGTCCACCGACGGGAACTGCGGGAACGTCCGCCGCGGCCTGGCCGAAGCCCGGCGGTTGGGGCTGCTCACCGTCGGTCTGGCGGGCGGCGACGGCGGCGGCATGGCCGACGACGCGGTCGACCACGTGCTGATCGCGCGGTCCCGGGATCCCCGCGTGGTCAAGGAAGTGCACGTGACCACGTACCACGTCCTGTGGGAGCTGGTGCACGTGTTCTTCGAGCACCCGGGAGCCCTGCGGCAGGCGGTGAGCGCATGAACGCCGAGGAGCGGGCCTGCTCCGGGGACTCCTGCGTGACCTGCTCGGACGAGGCCGTGCAGGTCCGGGTGCTGCGGCTGCTGGACGACGAGTTCGCCGCGGTGGCCACCGAAACCGGTGAGGAAGTGGTCAGCATCGCCCTGGTCCCCGCTGGTCCTGGTGACGTGGTGCTGGTCCACGCCGGTGAGTCGATCGCGATCGTGGAGGGGTGAGCACCTTGGATGCGGACACCGATGCCGTCGCATCGCTCTACCCGTTCCTGTCGACCTCGGACGGTGACGTCGACGCGGTGCTGGACGAGGTGCGCAAATCCACGGAGGACAAGGCGCGCGAGATCATGGGCCTGCGCGAGCAGGTCAAGAGCCGCTATCGCGCCGAGATCGTCGCTTGCGCCTCGGCGATGGCCGCGCGCTTCGCCGCCGGCGGGAGACTGCTGACCTTCGGCAACGGCGGCAGTTCCACCGATGCCCAGGACCTGGCCAGCCTGTTCCTCAGCCCGGGGCGGTCGGCGCGCCCCCTCCCAGCGATCGGGTTGACCAGCGACATCGCAGTGGTCACCGCCCTGTCCAACGACATCGGCTTCGACGTGGTGTTCGCCCGCCAGATCGGTGCCTTCGGCCGCCGGGGCGACATCGCGGTCGGCCTGTCCACCAGCGGCAATTCCGCGAACCTGCTGGGCGCCTTCGCGGAGGCCGCGCAGCGCGGCCTGCTCACCGTGGGCATCGCCGGTGACAAGGGCGGGCGGATGGCGGAATCCGAGCACGTCGACCACCTCTTCGTGGTGCCGTCGGCGTCGGTGCACCGCATCCAGGAAGCGCAGACGACGCTGTACCACGCCCTGTGGGAGATGACCCTGATGGCATTGGGATCGGGAGGAGCCGCCGATGTGCCTGGCGATCCCCGGTGAGGTCCTGGAGATCCTCCCGGACCGGCCGGACCTGGCCAAGGTCGAGGTCAGCGGCGTGCGCCGCAACATCAACATCAGCCTGCTCGACCCGCCGCCGGAGCCGGGCGAGTGGATCCTGATCCACGTCGGCTTCGCCTTGTCCACAGTGGATGAGCATGAAGCCCGTGCGGTGCTGGAGTTCCTGGAGGGACTGGGGCAGACCTACACCGACGAGATCGACGCGCTGCACGATTCGCGCATCGAGTGACTGGGGGACCGATGCGATTCGTCGACGAGTACCGGGACGCGGACAAGGCGCGGGCGCTGGCGGCCGAGATCGCCGCGCTGTGCGAGCCGGGACGCCAGTACAAGTTCATGGAGGTCTGCGGCGGGCACACCCACACCATCTACAAGCACGGCATCGAGGACTACCTGCCGGAGAACGTGTCGTTGGTCCACGGGCCGGGGTGCCCGGTGTGCGTGATCCCGATGGGGCGGGTGGACGACGCCATCCACATCGCGCGCCAACCCGACGTGCTCATGACCTCCTTCGGCGACATGATGCGAGTTCCGGGCAGCGCCGGGAACTTCTTCGACTCCAACGCCGAGGACACCAACATCCGCATGGTGTACTCGCCGTTGGACGCGCTGAAGCTCGCCCGGCAGGACCCCGACCGGCACGTGGTGTTCATGGCCATCGGGTTCGAAACCACCGCGCCGTCGACGGCGATGACGCTGCTGCGCGCCGAGCAGGAGGGCTTGGAGAACTTCTCCGTCTTCGGCAACCACGTGACGATCATCCCGGCCATCAAGGCGATCCTGGACTCCCCGGACCTTCGGCTGGACGGGTTCCTCGGGCCGGGGCACGTGTCCACGGTCATCGGCTGCCGGCCCTACGAGTTCATCGCCCGCGACTACGGCAAGCCCGTGGTGGTCGCGGGTTTCGAACCGCTGGACATCATGCAGTCGATATACCTGCTGCTCAAGCAGTTGGCGGAGGGGCGCTGCGAGGTCGAGAACCAGTACAAGCGCGTGGTGCCCTGGGAGGGCAACAAGACCGCGTTGGCGGCGATCGCCAAGACGATGGAGCTGCGCCCGTACTTCGAGTGGCGCGGGCTGGGCTTCATCTCCCACTCCGCGCTGCGGCTGCGCGACTCTTACGCGGAGTTCGACGCCGAGCGCCGCTTCGACCTGCCGGGCGTGCGGGTGGCCGATCCCAAGTCCTGCCAGTGCGGTGAGGTGCTCAAGGGCGTCCTCAAACCTTGGGAGTGCAAGGTGTTCGGCACCGCCTGCACCCCGGAGACGCCGATCGGCACCTGCATGGTCTCGCCGGAAGGCGCTTGCGCGGCCTACTACAACTTCGGGCGGTTCAGCCGGGAACGGGTCAAGGAGGCGAGCCGGACGTGAGCACCGAACACCAGGCGGGCCTGAGCGATCCCGAGCAGCAGGTGCTCGACCGCATCGAGCGGGCCCGCCGCCGCAAGCCGAAGGTGCGGGAGGAGCGGATCACCCTCGCGCACGGCTCCGGCGGGAAGGCCACGCAGACCCTCGTCGAGGCGGTGTTCCTGGAGGCGTTCCGCAACGAACTGCTGGAACCGCTCGAAGACGGCGCGGAACTGCCGGTGGACGGCCACCGGTTGGCCTTCACCACCGACTCGTTCGTGGTGTCCCCGCTGTTCTTCCCCGGTGGCGACATCGGCGACCTGGCCGTCAACGGCACGGTCAACGACCTCGCGGTCTCCGGTGCGACGCCGCGTTACCTGTCGGCGGGTTTCCTGCTGGAGGAGGGTTTCCCGGTCGCCGACCTGACCCGAATCGTCGAATCGATGGCGGCCGCTGCGCGGGCGGCCGGCGTGCAGGTGGTGACCGGCGACACCAAGGTCGTGCAGAAGGGCAAGGCGGACGGCTGCTACATCAACACCTCGGGCGTCGGTGTGCTGGCCACCGGCCACCGTCTCGGGATCGGCACGCCGCGCCCGGGCGACGCCGTCCTGGTCTCCGGGCCGATCGGCGATCACGGGGTGACCGTGATGCTCGCCCGCGGTGAGCTGGACATCGACTCCGACGTGGTCTCCGACACCGCACCGGTGCACGGGCTGGTCGCGGACCTGCTCGCGGCGGTGCCGGAGGTCCGGGCGCTGCGCGACGCCACCCGCGGCGGTGTCGCGACGGTGCTCAACGAGATCGCCCGGGCTGCGGAGGTGGCCGTGGTCGTGGACGAGGCCGCGGTCCCGGTGCGGGCCGAAGTCCGCGGTGCGTCCGAGCTGCTGGGGATCGATCCGCTGTACGTGGCCTGCGAAGGGCGCATCGTCGCGGTCGTCCCCGGGGAGCACGCGGAGGCGGCGCTGGCGGCGATGCGCTCGCACCCGCTGGGGGAGCAAGCCGCGCTGATCGGGCGGGTCGGGGACGATCCACCGGGCCTGGTGCTGCTGAACACGACGTTCGGCGGCACCCGGATCGTTGATCTGCTGGTGGGCGATCCGCTGCCGCGGATCTGCTAGCCGTGCACGAACTCGGCATCACCGAGAGCATCGTGGACGCGGTGCTGGAGGCGGTCGAAGACCCGGTGATCACGTCCGTCCACCTGGAGATCGGGCGGCTTTCCGGCGTGGTGCCGGATGCGATCCGGTTCTGCTTCGAGCTGGTGGCCGACGGAACCCGGCTGGCGGGCGCGCGCCTGGACGTCGTCGAGCCCGCCGGGCGCGGTGAATGCCGTTCGTGCGGGGCGGAGGTCGAAATGGACGACCTGCTCGCGCGCTGCTCGTGCGGCAGCGTGGACCTCGCGGTGGTCGCCGGGCAGGAACTCCGGATCAAGGCAGTGGAGGTGGCTTAGATGTGCGGCACGTGCGGCTGCGATGAGGACACGTCCCGAACGGTCGTCCTCGAACAACGGGTGTTGGCCAAGAACGACGGTCTCGCCACCGGGAACCGGGACCTCCTGCGGGCCAAGCGCATCACCTTGATCAACCTGATGAGCTCGCCCGGCTCCGGCAAGACGAGCCTGCTGGCCCGCACCGCGCGCGAGTTCGGCGGAGCGCCGGTGGCGGTCATCGGGGGCGATCAGGAGACCGGGCTCGACGCGGCCCGCCTGCGCGAGAGCGGTTGCCCGGTGGTGCAGATCAACACCGGCACCGGCTGCCACCTGGACGCCACCACGGTGGCCGACGGGCTGCGTGCGCTGGAGCCGCCGGACGGATCGGTGGTGTTCGTCGAGAACGTCGGGAACCTGGTGTGCCCGGCGCTGTTCGACCTCGGCGAGAGCGCCCGGGTGGTCCTCGCCTCGGTGGCGGAGGGGGAGGACAAGCCGCTGAAGTACCCGCACATGTTCCGCTCGGCGGATCTGGTGCTGCTGAACAAGATCGACCTCCTGCCGCACCTCGACTTCGACGTGGACCGCTTCGTCGAGGCGGCGGCGGAGGTCAACCCGCGCGCCCAGGTGCGGCAGCTGTCGGTATCGACCGGGAGGGGCGTCGACGACTGGTACGCCTGGCTCACCACCCAGGACGTCTCGGGACCGTGAGTACTTTGGGTTGCCATAGCAGCCCAAAGTACTCACGGGCGTCCGGGGCCAAGCGCTAAAGCCGTTGTCGGCACAGGGCCCCTGCGATGGCGGCTTGTCCCAGGCTGATGCCGCCGTCGTTGGCCGGGACCTGGGAGTGCAGCAGCACTCGGAAGTCCTTGCGGCGCAGCATTTCCACAACGCGGCGCAGCAGCAGCACGTTCTGGAAGACGCCGCCGGAGAGCGCAGCGGTGCCGATTCCGGTCGACTGCCGGAGCCGGACGCAGACCTCCACCACGGCGGCCGCCAGGCCGTTGTGGAATCTCGCCGCGATCACCGGCACCGGCGTCGCGGCGCGAAGGTCCTCCACGACCGAACGGACCAGGTCCGCCCCGCGCACCCGCAGCACCGGACCGCCGCTGATCGACACCGGGTAGCACCCCGGTTCGCCGTCGGCGGCCAGCTGTTCCAACTCGATCGCCGCCTGGCCCTCGTAGTTGATCGCATCCCGCACTCCGACGATCGCCGCCACGGCGTCGAACAGCCGCCCGGCGCTGGAGGCCGGCGGCGCGTGGTGGCCGTCGCGCGCCAGCGCGGCCACTTCCGTCCACTTCGGATTGCGCTGCAGCACTTCGAGGTCAGCGCGCAGGAGGTCGCTCTCGGCCAGGTAGGAGACCGCTGTCCGCCAGGGCTGCTTGATGGCCGTCGTCGCCCCCGGCAGCGGAACCGCCTCCAGGTGGCCCAGCCGCCGGAAGCCGGTCAGGTCTGCGACCAGGAACTCCCCGCCCCAGATCGAGCCGTCGGTGCCGTAGCCAGTCCCGTCGAACGCCACCCCGAGCACCGGGCCCTGCTCGCCGTTGTCGGCCAGGCAGGACGCGATGTGGGCGTGGTGGTGCTGCACTCCGATCAGCTCGACGTCGTCGAGCGCCACGGCGTACTTCGTCGACAGGTACTCCGGGTGCAGGTCGTGGGCGACGACCTGCGGCTCGATGTCGAAGAGCTGCTGGAAGTGCGCGATTCCGCTGGTGAACGACCGCAGCGTCGCGTAGTTCTCCAGGTCGCCGATGTGGTGGGACGGGATGACGTGTTCGTCCTTGCCGACGGCGAAGGTGTTCTTCAGCTCGGCGCCGCAGGCCAGCACCGGTCGGGGGAACGACCACGGCAGCACCACCGGTTCCGGGACGTAGCCCCGGGACCGCCGCACCAGCATCGGGCGCCCGTCGAAGACCCGGGTCACGGAGTCGTCGGTGCGGATGTGGATCGGCCGGTCGTGCGCCAGGAAGGCGGTGGCGACCTCGCCCAGCTGCTCCAACGCGTCGTCGTCCAGGTAGGCGATCGGCTCATCGGAGATGTTCCCGCTGGTCAGGACGATGGGGTGGGGGAATCGGCGGAGCAGCAGGTGGTGCAGCGGGGTGTAGGGCAGCAGGACGCCGAGCTGGCGGTTCCCGGGCGCGACGCCCGGTGCGATCGGGGCCCCGGGTAGCCGGTCGAGCAGCACGATGGGCCGGTGCCTGGAGGTGAGCAACGCCTGCTCGGCGTCGTCGATCGAGCACAGCGCACGCGCCTGGTCGACCGATGCGACCATGACCGCGAAGGGCTTGTCCTCGCGGTGCTTGCGCTTGCGCAGCATCGCCGCCGCATCACCGCTGGTCGCGTCGACGGCCAGGTGGTAGCCGCCCAGCCCCTTCACCGCGATCACTTCGCCGCGCGTCAAGGCCGCTGCCGCTTCTTCCAGGGGATCACCCTGCCGGGGCAGGCCATCGCGGTCGGTGAACCGCAGCCGCGGACCGCAGTCGGGGCAGCACACCGGCTGGGCGTGGAAACGGCGGTTCGCCGGATCGTGGTACTCCTCTTCGCATCGGGGGCACAACGCGAATCCGGACATCGTGGTGTTCGGGCGGTCGTACGGCACGTCCCGCACGATGGTGAACCGCGGTCCGCAGTTGGTGCAGTTGGTGAACGGGTAGCCGAACCGCCGGTCCCCGGGATCGGCGATCTCGTCCGCGCAGTCGGCGCACGTCGCGGCGTCGCTGGCGATCATGGTCGCCCGCTGCCCGGCAGCGTCGCTCTCGACGATCCGAAACCCCGCTTCCGGCGGGCCGGCGGCATCGGTGACCGAGATCCGCGCGACGTCGGCCAGCGGCGGGGCCTCCTCCCGGAGCCTGCGGAGGAATTGCCGCACCTCCGGCGCCGCGCCCGCCACCTCGATGAACACGCCGTGCACGTCGTTGCCGACGTGTCCGCTCAAACCCAGGTCGGTCGCCAGCGAGTAGACGAAGGGGCGGAAACCGACGCCCTGCACGATTCCCGCAACCCGAACGCGTTTCCTGACGGAGTCGTCCACCGCACCAGTCTCGACCGGCGAATCCCCAGTCGCATTCGCTGTTTCCCCGATGCCTGGCAGCTCGACAAGCGCCGTCCCGCCCCGCTGGCTGTTCCTGAAGATCGAAACGGACGAGGGCATCACCGGCTGGGTGAACCCGTCGTCGAAGGCCGCGCTGCCACGGTCGCCACCTGAGTGCAGGAGCTGTCGGACTACCTGATCGGTCGGGACCCGCCGCGGATCGAGGACCACTGGCAGGTCCTGACCAGGGGCGGCTTCTACCGGGGTGGTCCGGTCCTGTCCAGCGCGGTGGCCGGCATCGACCAGGCGTAGATGAACGCGGGCGGCGGTGACCTCTCAGGTTCGTCTGCTGGCGGGCGCTGCTGGCGCGCTGATGGTCAGCCACAGCTCCAGATCGAAGTCCTCCTCGGGCAGCTGGGCGACCATGTATCGGACGGCGTGTTCCAGCTTGGCCCGCCACAGCAGGGCGGCGTCCTCCGGCGACCGGTTCCGCAGCGCCTCGAAGATCGCGGTGTTGTCGCGGACGATGCGATCGGGGGAGTACGCGTAGTCCAGGCCGAGGATCGAGATGAACATGCGCAGCTGCATCGCGAGCCGGTTGAAGTGCAATGCCGTGCGCGGCAGCCCAGCGGCATCGGCCATGGCGTCCTGGAACGCCAGATCGGCCTCCGCTGCCTCGTCCAAGCTGCCGCCGCGCGCCGTTGCGCGGACGTTCGCCAGCGCGGTCGCGAGCGGGATCAGAGCAGCGGGTTCGCGGGTCGCCAACCGCCGCACCAGCAGCCCTCCCAGCGCGGTGCGCGCCGCGTAGGTCTCCAGCACGTCGGTCGCCTGCATCTGCGGGATCGCGGCGCCGCGGTTGGGCAACAGCTCCAGGAGTCCGTCCTCGGCCAGCACCCGCAACGCGTCCCGAATCGGTCCGCGAGAGATTCCGAGCCGATCCGCCAGCGGCGCTTCCTTGATTCGCTCGCCCGGTTGGAACTGGCCGCCCACGATCGCCTCGCGCAGCGCTTGAGCGACCTGATCCGCTAGCCGTTGCCCGCTTCCTGCGTGCGGCTCGTCCCCGCCACGGACCTTCTGCGCATGTGACCCATTAATCCACCCCCATTCGGTGATCCAGGTGAATTGCTGGTCCTTGCGGTGGGCCCAGGCGTGCAGCTCCGACCGCAGCCCGGCGATGTCGTCGAGTGCGAGGGTGGGGGAATCGAGTGCCTGCTCGACGTAGGCGCGCCAGTCGGATTCCGCAGCCGCCCGGACGATTCGGCACCGGGACCGCCGCCGGAGCAACCGTTCGGTCGCCAGCCCCGCGTCACTGGAGCCGATGATCAGAACGATGGCGTGACCTGCTGGAACGGCGCGGTCGAGCGCGGTCAGGAACCGCGACAGCCCGCTCGTCGCGCCGGTCTGGCCGGAGGCGATGGTCGTGGTCGCGGCGAACATGGTCTGCACGCTGTTCCGCACGATCGCGGCCCTGCTCGGCACCTCGTCCGTGCGGGCGGGGGCCGGGGAATCGCTGCCGGGGCACAGGGCGAGCACGCGGACGACCGGATCGAGGTGCACCCCGGCGAGATGGCGGAACGGTTCCGCGGCAGCAGGAATCGGCGCGGTGGGCCTGGGCCAGAGCGAGCGGCAGATCCGGCTCACGGAGCTCTGGCTCAAACCGGTTGCCGCCGCCAGGGACCGGGTCGACCAGGCCGTTGCCGAGAGCGGGCGGGTCAGCAGGGTTTGCACGACCAGGTCCGCGCCATCCGCCTTCGGTCGTCCGGTGCGGACCTGGTCGTGCAGGCCGTCCAGGCGGCATTCGAGGAAACGGGATCGCCACAACCCGACCGCATCGCGGGACAGGCCGAGGCTGCGCGCGGCCTCGGAGATCGTCGGGTACTTCTCGCAGGCCAGCACGATTCGCGCGCGCAGAGCCAGTGCCTGGGGCGTGTTCCTGCCCTGCGTCCACTGGACGAGTGTTGCGCGCTCAGCTGCGGTCACCGTCAGCCGGCACCGAGGACGACCAGCCATCGCCCAAGTGTAGGGCTCACCATGACTCAGAATCGGCTATTTGAGCCGATTGTTCGACAGACTGTTGTCAACAATTTCGCTTGTTCGCATACTTGCTCGCCATCTGCGCTTGACGCGGCGGACGTGGAGGAGCTGGCCTGCATGCACCCGATCAGCGATGGCGAGACGAACTCGGACGACCCCCTGCTAACCACGTTCCGGCTCAAGAACCTGACGCTGCGCAACCGGATCGTCAGCACCTCGCACGAACCCGCGTACGGCGAGGGCGGTATGCCGACCGACCGGTATCGCGCCTACCACGTGGAGAAGGCCCGCGGCGGAGTAGCGCTCACGATGATCGGCGGGAGTGCCGCCGTCAGCGTTGACAGTCCGCCGTCGTTCGGCAATCTGAGCATGTACGACGACGGAATCGTGCCCTGGCTGCGGCGGCTGTCCGACGAGGTGCACGCCGAGGGGGCGGCCGTCATGACGCAGCTGACCCACCTCGGTCACCGCACCAGCCACTTCTCCGGGCCGTGGCTGCCCACGGTCTCGGTCAGCAATCTCCGCGAACCCGCGCACCGGTCGTTCACCAAGGAAGCCGAACCGCACGACCTCCGCCGGATCGCGGCCGACTTCGCGGCTGCGGCGGTCCGCAGCCAGGCCGGTGGCCTCGACGGCGTCGAGCTGGAGGCCTACGGGCACCTGCTGGACAGCTTCTGGTCGCCGGACCTGAACAAGCGGACGGATTCCTACGGCGGCTCGTTGGACAACCGGCTCCGCTTCCCGATCGAGGTGATCACGGCCATCCGCGAGGCGGTGGGCCCGGACTACGTCCTGGGCATCCGGATGTCCTTCGACGAGCTGCGTCCCGGCGGCCTGGAGCTGGACGAGGCGCTGGAGATCGCCCGTCGCATCACCGAAGCGGGTATCGACTTCATCAGCGTCATCCGGGGGCACATCGTCACCGAAGCCGGTCTGTCCCGAGTCATTCCGCCGATGGGCGAGCCGTCCGCTCCCCACCTGTCCTTCGCCGGTCTCGTCCGGCAGCAGGTGGCGGTGCCGGTGATGCACGCCGCCGGGATCTCCGACGTGGCGACCGCCCGGCACGCCATCGCCGACGGGCAGCTCGACCTGGTCGGGATGACCCGCGCGCAGCTGGCCGACCCGCACCTCGTCGCCAAGCTGCGGCGAGGGGAGGAGGACCGGATCAGGCCGTGCGTCGGTGCGAGCGTGTGCATCGACTCGCTGTACACGGGGGAGCCCTCGTACTGCGTGCACAACGCTTCCACCGGGCGGGAACTCCGCTTGCCGCACGACGTTCCGGTCGCCGAGAACCGCAAGGCGGCCGTCGTGATCGGCGCGGGCGTGGCGGGGCTGGAGGCCGCACGGGTGCTCGCCGAGCGCGGGCACGACGTGACGCTCTACGAGGCCGCCGACCAGCCGGGCGGGCAGTTGCGGCTGGCAGCGATGGCGCCTCGGCGGGAGAACCTGATCGGCATCGTCGACTGGCGGGTCGCCGAGTGCGAGCGGCTGGGCGTGCAGATCAAGCTCAACCACCTGGTCGAGGCTCGCGAAGTGCTCGACGCGGATCCGGACGTCGTGCTGGTGGCGACCGGTGGGTTGCCGAACACCTCGTTCCTGCGGTTCGGGAGCGAGCTCGTGCACGACACCTGGGACGTGCTCTCCGGTGCGGTGCGGCCGGGAGGTTCCGTGCTGGTCTACGACGACCACGGTGCGCACCCCGGCCTGGACGCCGTGGAGGCACTCGTGCAGGCCGGAGCCGACGTGGAGTGGGCGAGTCCGGAGCGGACGGTGGCAGTCGACGTCGGCAGCGTGAACGCCCCGCCCTACCTGCGGACCATGGCGAGCAACGACGTGCGCATCACCCTGATGCGCCGACTGGTCGGGGTGGAACGCGAAAACGGCAGGCTGAAAGCCACTTTCGTCAGCGACTCGGCGGATCGAACGTGCACGCGGGTCGTGGATCACGTGGTGGTCGAGCACGGCACCCTGCCGAATGCCGAGCTCTACCACGAACTCCTGCCGCATTCCTCGAACCTCGGCGAAATCGCCCTCCACGACCTGCTGGAACTCGCCGAACAGCCGCTGGGGCCCAACGCGGACGGCCGGTTCCAGCTCTTCCGGATCGGCGATGCCGTCAACAGCAGGAACGTGCACTCCGCCGTGCTCGACGCGTTCCGGTTGTGCTTCGCCCTCTGAACCCCAAGCTCGCGATCCACCTCCGGTCAGGCGCGAAATTCCCTGCACCAGCCGGACTCGTCGTTCGGCAGCAAGGAGAAGTTCCATGAGCACCGCGATCATCGACGATGCCCCGTTCGGTCGGTTCCACAAGAAGATGTTCCTGCTGACCTCCGGCGGTCAGTTCATCGACGGCTATCTGCTCAGCATCATCGGCGTGGTCGTGCTCGGGATGAGCAAGGACCTGGGCATGACGGCGAGCGAGGAAGGTCTGGTCGGCGCGGCCGCCCTGGTCGGACTCTTCATCGGTGGTCTCATCTTCGGCCGTCTCACCGACCGGATCGGGCGGCAGCTCCTGTTCACCCTGCACTTCATCGCGATCGCCGTGGCGTCGATCGCCTCGACGTTCGTCACCGACCCGACCCAAGTGGTGCTGCTGCGGGTGGTCATCGGAATCGCTTTGGGCGCCGACTACGCCATCGGCAGCTCGCTGCTCTCCGAGTGGTTGCCGCGGACGCAACGAGGCCGGGTGATGGGCATGCTCATCATGGCCTGGTTCGTCGGGGCCACCGCCGCGTACCTCGTCGGCTACGCGCTGATCAGCCTGCTCGGTGACGAAGCGTGGCGCTGGGCGCTGGGAAGTGCGGCGGTGCCGGCGATCATCTTCACCCTCGCCCGCATCGGCACGCCGGAATCCCCGCGCTGGCTGATCAACCGCGGCCGAGCGGACGAAGCGCACGCCGTGCTGCGCCGCGTCTACGGGGATGCCGCGACCCCCGAAGCCATCGGGGAGTTGGCCTCCGACGAGCAGGCGCGCGGAATCGGCGTGTTCGACGTCTTCCGCGGTGACTACCTCAAGCGCATGGTGTTCGTCTGCTTGTTCTGGCTGCTGCAGATCGTGCCCCTGTTCGCCATCTACAGCTTCGGCCCCACGATCCTGGAGGCTTTCAAGCTGTCCGGCGGCAACGCGTCGATCATCGGGTCGGCCTTGATCAGCCTTCTCTTCCTGCTCGGGTGCGTACCGGCACTGCGGTTGATCGAGACGCGGGGGCGTCGGCCGCTGGTGGTGTGGTCCTTCGCGCTCATGACCGTGCCGCTCGCGGTGCTGGGATTCGCGCCGTCTGCTCCGGTGGGTGTGGTGCTGGTCTGCTTCTGCGCTTACGCGCTGTTCTCCGGCGGGCCCAGCATCCTCGAGTTCATCTACCCCACGGAACTGTTCCCGACCGAGATCCGCGCTACGGCAGTGGGAATCGGCACGGCGGTCAGTCGCGTGGGGGCCGCGATCGGCACCTACCTGCTGCCCATCGGCTTGGACCGGATCGGCGTGGGAGCCACCATGCTGATCATGGCCGCGATCACGCTCGTCGGGTTCGTGGTGTCGGCCGCAATGGCACCCGAGACGCGCGGCCGGCGCCTGGTGGATGTCAGCGGGGGCGCGGCAGTCCCGCAGCCAGCTGAAACGACTCGAGCCAGCTGACGCGCACCGACCACCATCCGACTCCACGGCGAGGAGAGCTCCATGCCCACGGGTAGGCGAACGCTGAGCCGCATCTTCGAACCGATCGATCTTGGAAGCCGCCGGCTGCGCAGCCGCGTCTACGTCCCGGCGCACCAACCAGGACTCGCCCTGGGCCAAGTCCCCGGCGATCGCTACGTCGGCTATCACCGCGCGCGGGCTCACGCGGGCGTCGGGATGCAGATCACCGGTGCCACTCCGGTGAGTCCGTCGCCGTTGTGGGGCGCGGACAACGTGTTGTCCAACTACGACGACCGGATCATCCCCGGATACCAGCGGCTGGCCGCAGCAGTCCACGA
Organism: Saccharopolyspora oryzae; assembly: GCF_027853915.1. Taxonomy (GTDB): domain Bacteria; phylum Actinomycetota; class Actinomycetes; order Mycobacteriales; family Pseudonocardiaceae; genus Saccharopolyspora; species Saccharopolyspora oryzae. The sequence continues at coordinate 86,431 of NZ_JAQGLA010000007.1, read as the reverse complement.
CGAGGGCGGGACGATCCTCGCGCAACTCGCCCATGCCGGGGCGACCGAGCTTTCCGGAGGCGACGTCGTGGCGCCCGATTGGTATCGCTCCGAGCTCACCGGCGAGATCGCCCGCCCGGCGACATCCGAAGACCTGCACGAGATCGTCGGCCAGTTCGGCGCGGCAGCAGCACGGTGCCGCACCGGTGGCCTCGACGGCGTCGAGATCACGATGGCACACGGTCTTCTGCTCGGGAACTTCCTGTCCCCGTACACCAACACCCGATCCGACGAGTTCGGCGGTGATCCGCAGGGCCGGCTCCGGCTCGCGCTGCTCGTGCTCGCTGCGGTGCGAGAAGCCTGCGGACCCGACCTGATCGTCGGAGTCCGGATCTCCGGCGACGAACTCGTCGAAGGCGGCATCGGACCGGACCGAGCCGCGTCGATCGCAGCGGGCCTGGCGGCGACCGGACAAGTCGACTACCTCAGCGTCATCGCGGGAAACAACACCCGACGCCTCGCCAGGGTCGACCACTGGCCGCCGACTCCTGCACCGCACGGGCTCTTCCGGCACCTCGCCCGCGCCGTCCGGGCAGCGGTCGACATCCCGGTCGCCGCCGTGGGCAGGATCACCACTCCCGAACTCGCGGAAGACATCTTGGCCGACGGCGACGCGGACCTGGTCGGCATGGTCCGCGCGCACGTCGCCGATCCGGACCTCCTCGCGAAAGCCCGCGCCGGGAAGACCGAGACGATCCGACCTTGCGTGGGCGCGAACCTCTGCATCAATCGCCTCCTCGACCACCAACCCGTGGCTTGCGTGGCAAATCCCGACATCGGCCTCGAGGCCGTCCCGCCACCGCCCGACACTGGTGCTGGACGATCCGCGGTCGTCGTCGGCGGCGGTCCCGCAGGGCTGGAGGCAGCCAGAAGACTGGCGTTGCGTGGTTGCGAAGTGACGCTCTACGAGCGGGAGCACCTGCTTGGCGGGCAGCTGCGCCGATGGTCCACCACGCCCAGCCGGCAGGAATTCCGGCGGTTGCTCGAGTGGTGGGAGCGGGAACTCGACCGGCTCGGAGTCACCGTGCGGCTGGGTGTTGAGGCCGACGCGCCGAGCATCCTCGCCGACCAGCCAGATCACGTCCTGGTGGCCACCGGATCACTTCCCGTGGTGACGACTGTCCCGGGCGACTCCGGGGTCCCGCAGCTCGATGCGTTCGCGGCACTGGACGGGATCACCGCGGGCACCGTCGTCGTCCACGACGATCTCGGGAAGCTGGACGCGATGCTGGTCGCCGAGCGGCTTGCCGAAAGCTGCCCGCGCGTCGTCCTGGTGACCAGTTGCGTCCACGCGGGCGAAGGAGAAGGCATCACCACGCTCTACCCCATGTTGCGGCAGCTCGGAGAACTCGGCGTCGAGATCATCGAGCGGGCTCGCCCGGTGCGTGTTGTCGGACGGCGGCTCGAACTACTCGGAACCTTCGGTGAGCGCCGCAATGCCGTGGACGGGGTCGACGCGCTGGTCGGCCTTGCTGGCTCCGCGGGGAACAACGCGCTGGAGAGCGCGCTCCGAAGTGCGGGGGTCGCGCCTATCGTGGTCGGCGATGCGCTGCGGCCGCGGCGCATCGCGGATGCCGTCACCGAGGCAGCCGAAGCCGTTCGCGCCCTCCCCGCTGCGCTCCGGTGATGCACTCCTGATCCTGTGCCCGGCTGAACGTTCTTCTCGCCAGTCAAGGAGATTAGCTGTGCCACACGAGGTCCTGCACCTGTCGGCCGACGAGGTGGACGCGCTGTTCGACGTCGGCACGGCGATCGAGTCGCAGCGCGCCGCCTTCACCGCGCTCGGCAACGGACTGGCCGACGTGCCGGGCAAGGTCATGGATCCGAGCCGGCACGACGACTCCGTCGTCTTCTGCTACGCGTCGAGGATGTCCGCGAGCACCGGGGCGGTGTGCAAGTTCGGCAGTCTCAATCCCGGAAACCAGCAGCGCGGACTGCCCAGCGTTTCCGCGATGCTGACCGCCCTCGATCCCGAAACCGGGCAGCCGGTCGCGATCATGGACGGCAGGGCGGTGACGACGAACCGGACAGCCGGGGCGAGCGCGGTCGCCGCGGATGCGCTGGCCGTCGACGACGCGGGCGAGCTCGCGGTGCTGGGGAGCGGAGTCCAGGGGCAGGCGCATGTGCGAGCGATAGCCCGCGTCCGTCCCTTGCGGACGGTCCGCATGTGGAGCCCGTCGCTGGAGCGCTGCACCGCGGCGGCCGAGCAGTTGAGCGACGAGCTGAGCTTGCCGGTCGAAGCGGTACCCACCGCCGAGGACGCCGTGACCGGCGCGCGCATCGTCGCCACTTGCACGCTCAGCACGGAACCTGTCGTGCGCGGTGACTGGCTCGCTCCGGGCTGCACCGTGCTCGGCGTCGGGTCCTTCGAACCGACCAGGATCGAGGTCGACCGAGCAGTGCTCCGGCGGGCGAACGCGATCGTCCTCGACGAGCCGGAGACCGGAGTCGCCTACGGAGGTCCGGTCATCGAGGCGGTGCGCGCGGGGTACTGCACCAGCGCCGATGTCATCGCGCTCGGGGACGTCCTCGTCGGCCGGGCCACCGCTCGAAGCGGGCCCGAGGACATCGTGTTCTACAACAGCGTCGGCATCGGGGTGCAGGACGCTGCGGCGGCATGGGCCGTGCTCGATCGCGCCCGCCAGACGGGTACGGGCACCCGGCTGCGGTGGTAGAGCCGCCCGGCGTTCCGCGCATGTGTGCGTAAATGCGCAATGTGCAGGAGATTTGATTTGTTTTGCGTAGTGTAATGCCGATTAGACCTTGACTTTGCGTAGACGAGCGCCCAGGCTGCTTGCGCAACGCCGCAAGAGGGGCGGGGATTCGACACCTCGTCCTGGCCGCAGTAACTCTGGAGGAGAATTCCGATGAGTTCGGCGGGTAGCCCCAGCTTGGACGACGGCCTGCAGCAGGAACCGGGCAAAGCGCCTTCGATGGTGCGCCGGTTGACCTGGCGCGACGGCGTCACCTTCTCGCTCAACATGGTGATCGGGCTCTTCCTGACGCTCGGCTACACGATCGGCGCCATCGGCGGGTGGACCGCCATCGCCATCTGGGTGGTGGCCTGCCTGCTGGCCTGGTTGCAGAACAACCTCTTCGCCGAGATGGCCGCGATGTTCCCGGACCGCGCCGGCGGGATCTCCGTCTACGCCTACGAGGGCTGGAAGCGGCACTTCGCCCCGCTGGGCGCGATCGCGGCGTTCGGCTACTGGATGGGCTGGTCGCTCTCGCTGTCGGTGGAGGGCGTCGTGCTCGGCAAGATGATCACGCAGGCGTTCTTCCCGGACGTGGACTTCGCGATCCAGCTGCCGATCGGCCACGAGCTCGGGCTGCCCTACCTGATCGCGATCGGCGCGATCCTGGCCGCGTGGGCGCTGAACTACTTCGGCATCAAGGTCGCCGCCGGGGTGGCCAAGGTGACCGGGACGCTGCTGGTCGGCGGGCTGCTGGTGCTGGTGATCGGCCCGTTCCTGGTCGGCGGCGCGGGTTTCGACACCACTCGGCTGACCTTCTCCGGGACGAGCTCGCCGTTCGGGTGGAAGGAGATCGTGGTCTGGTTCTTCATCACCGCCTGGACCACCTACGGCACCGAGGTGTGCGCCAGTTTCGCCGCCGAGTACCGGAATCCGGTGCGCGACACCGCGAAAGCCCTGCGGATCTCCGGAGCTTTCATCCTCGGCCTCTACTTCGTCGTGCCGTACGTGACGGTGGGCGTGCTGGGCGAAGGGGTGATCGCCGAGAACCCGGTCAACTACATCGGAATCGCGTTCGACCGCATCCTGGGCGAGTACTCGTGGATCGGCCAGCTGCCGATCATGGCCGCGTTCGTCATCGCGATGATGACCGCCACCGCCGACGGCGGCCGGTCGTTGTACGGCATCTCGCGCTCCGGGGGCACGATCAGGCAGCTCGGCGTGCTCAACCGCTACGGGGTGCCCGGCCGCGCGCTGACCACCGACATGCTGATCAACATCGCGGTGCTGATCCTGCTCGGTGAACCCATCGCGATCCTGCTGGCCAGCAACCTCGGCTACCTCGCCGCGGTCACGCTGGCGGTCGGCGCCTTCGTCCTCCTGCGCCGGGACCAGCCGGACCTGCCGCGGCCGATCCGGCTCGGCGCACCGTGGACGGTGATTGCCGTCGTGCTGTTCGTCGTCAACGTGTTCGCGATCGCCGTCGGCACCCTGAACCCGAGCCTGACCGGCTACGGCGGCGCGACCGAAACGCTCGTCGGGATCGGCATCCTGATGATCGCCTGCGTGCTCTGGTACTACCGCCAGCGCGTGCAGGACAAGTCGCGGATCGAGTGGCGGGTCCGGGATTGACCGCAACCGCACGAGAGGGGAGCCGAGATGGCTGGTCGAGTCGAGGGCAAGGTCGCGTTCATCACCGGGGCGGCGCGCGGGCAGGGGCGCAGCCACGCCGTGCGGCTCGCCGAAGAGGGCGCGGACGTCGTCGCGGCCGACGTCTGCGGCGAGGTCGGCCGGACCTCCGACTTCTACCGTCCCGCGACCGAGGACGACCTCGCGGAAACCGTTCGCCTGGTGGAAAAGCTCGGCCGCCGGATCATCACCTTCCACGCCGATGTGCGCGACTACGCGGCTTTGGAGCGCGGGCTGTCCGCGGCGGTGGAGGAGTTCGGGCGGCTGGACATCGTCGCGGCCAACGCGGGGATCTTCCAGTTCGGCGACGAGGTCCGCGACATCGCCGAAGCAGATTGGCGCGACGTGATCGACGTGAACCTCACCGGGGTGTTCAACACGTGCAAGGCGAGCATCCCGCACCTGGTGGCGGGTGGTCGCGGCGGCTCCATCGTGATCACCTCGTCGGACGCCGGGGTCAAGGGCTTCGCGCGGTTCGGGCACTACGTGGCGTCCAAGCACGGGGTCATCGGCCTGATGCGGACGCTGGCGATGGAACTGGCGCCGCACTCGGTGCGGGTGAACGCGGTGTCGCCGACGAACTGCAACACCGACATGATCCAGAACGACGCGGTGTGGCGGCTTTTCCGGCCGGACCTGGAGAACCCGACCGGAGCGGAGTTCGCCGAGGCGTCCTCGACCCTGCTGGCGCTGCCGCAACCGTGGGTGGAACCGGTCGACGTGTCCAACGCGGTGCTCTTCCTGTCCTCCGACGAAGGAAGGTTCGTCACCGGCGTGAACTTCCCGGTGGACGGAGGATCCGCCGCGCTGTGACAGCGCCCGGTGGTCGCGTTGAGCTACGATCCGCTTGTGGGACAGGAAAACGACGCTCCTCCGCGCAAGCCCCGCCAGCGGCTGCTGGACTCGACCGACAGCAAGATCCTGAGTCTGCTGCAGCTCAACGGCCGGGCGTCCTACCGCGAGATCGCCCGGGAGCTCGGGGTGTCCGAGGGCACCGTGCGCGGTCGCGCCAACCGCATGCAGGCCGACGGCGTGCTGACCATCGCCGCGATCGCCGACCCGGCCAAGCTCGGCTACAGCGTCATGGCGTTCACCCTGCTCAAGGTGCAGATCGGACGGCAGCAGGCGGTCATCGACGCGCTCATGCCGTGGGACGAGATCACCTACATCTCCTCCTGCACCGGCCACGCGGATCTCTACGTCCAGCTGGTCTGCCGCGACCACGAGCACCTGTGGCAGATCCTGCACGAGCGGCTGCCCGAGGTCGACGGTGTGACCAGCGCGGAGACCTTCCAGGAGATCAAGATGCACAAGGTGTCCTATGTGTACCCGAACTTCGCGGGCGGCACCCCGGCAACCCCCACCGACTGACCCACCCCGGAACCAGGGGGCACCTCCGACCGGACAACCCGGTCGGAGGTGCCCCTTTTTTTCGCACCCGTTCGAACTCCCGCCCGCCCCCAGCTCGTACCTGGTCGCCGGTACCGGCCCGATCGGGTGACCGGGAACCGCAGTTTCAATTGAAACTGCAAATCCCAGCCACGGCGGATCACAGTTTCAATTGAAACTGCGGACCGGCGGATCACCCTGGCGACGGAACCCGGCCGTGGTGTGCGGGTGTGGGGGCGGCGGGGGCGTGGGGGTTGACTATGCGTAGGGATTTGGGGACGCTTCTACGCGTTGCATAGCTGAACCTTTAATCGACTGCGCAGTGCGTAGATCTTGGGGTTGCCGGGTCGGCGCACACCTGAAGGGGAAAGCCTGTGAACGAATTCCGACCTCTCGTGCTGGGCATCGATGCGGGCGGGACCATGACCGACACCCTCCTCGTCGACGAGCACGGGCACTTCGCGGTGGGCAAGGCCTCCACCACACCGCACGACGAATCCATCGGTTTCCTGGAATCCGCCGCCGACGCCGCCGAGCAGTGGAGCCTGGCCTCCCGCGAGACCTTCGAGCAGCTGGCGGTCGTGCTGTACTCCGGGACCGGCATGCTCAACTCGCTGCTGTCCCGCACCGGGCGGCGCGTCGGGCTGCTGGTCACCCGCGGCATGGAAGACGCCGTGCTGATGGGGCGCGGCCTGCAGGCCTGGGCCGGGTACTCCTACCCGGACCGGCTGCACGCGGTCACCCACGAGCACCCGGAACCGCTTGTACCGCGCAACCTCGTCCACGGCGTGACCGAACGCATCGACCAGTTCGGCAACGAAGTCGCGCCGGTCTACGAGCACGAAGTGGTCAGCGCCGTCGAAGACCTGCTCGAGCAGGGCGTCGAGGCGATCTGCGTGTGCTGCGTGTTCTCCTATGTGGACGATGCCCACGAGCGGAAGATCGCGGAGATCGCGCGAACCGCGCTCGCCGAGCACGGGGCGGAGCTGCCGATCTACCTCTCCTCGGCGGTGCGGCCGGTGGTCCGCGAGCAGTCCCGGCTCAACAGCGTCGTCATCGAGGCCTACGCCGCCGACCGCAGCCGCGAGCAGCTGATCGGCGTGGAAAAGGCCTGCCAGGACCAGGGTTTCCGCTACGGCGTGCAGACCGTGCTGTCCTACGGCGGGCTGGCCGGCGTGCGCTACCCGAGGCTGCACGAAACCATGATCTCCGGCCCGGTGGGCGGAATCCTGGGCGCCAAGTACGTCGGCGACATCATCGGCGCGGACTCCGTGGTGGTCAGCGACATGGGCGGCACCAGCTTCGACATCAGCGCCATCACCAGGGGCAACGTCCCGATCGACAACGAGCCCACGCTCGCCCGGTTCAAGCTGAACCTGCCGACCATCGCGATGGACACCATCGGCGCGGGCGCGGGCACCATCATCAAGGTCGACCCGCTGACCAAGAAGGTCAGCCTCGGCCCGGAGAGCGCCGGTTCCACACCCGGCCCGGTCGCCTTCGACATGGGCGGCACCGAGCCCACCGTCTGCGACTGCGACGTCGTGATGGGGCGGCTCAACCCCGACTACTTCCTCGGCGGCAAGGTCAAGCTCAACGTCGAGAAGGCCAAGCAGGTGCTGAAGGAGAAGGTCGCGGACCCGCTCGGCATCGACTTGTACGAGGCCGCCGAAGGCATGGCGAACCTCCTGGAGATGGACGCCAGGGAAGCCATCCGGCAGATGGTCTCGGCCCGCGCCGTCGACCCCACCGAGTACTCGCTGATGGCCTACGGCGGCTCCGGGCCGCTGCACATGGCCGAGTACAGCCGCGGGCTGGGCTTCAAGAGCATCCTCACCTTCCCGTTCGCCGCCGCGTTCTCGGCGTTCGGCTGCACCACCGCGGACTACCTGCGGCGCTACAGCCGCTCGGTGCAGCTGGCGCTGCCGCCCGACGGCGACGAGCAGCACCGCGGGGGAGTGGCCGCCGAGATCAACGCCGTGTGGCAGGCGCTGCAGGACGCGGCCCGGCGGGAGATGGCCGAGGAAGGCCACGATCCCGCCGACGTGGAGCTGCAGATGTTCGCGATGATGCGCTACACCGGCCAGCTGGAGGACGTCGAAGTTCCGCTGAAGCTGCAGGAGATCGGCTCGGACGGCGATCTCGACGCGATGGTCGCGGAGTTCGAGCGGCTCTACACCGCGATCAACCGGCCGGTCGCGCAGTACAGCGAAGCCGGGCACAGCATCACCGAGCTCGGCCTGCTGGCGAAGGTCGACAAGATCAAGCCGCAGCTGACCCGGAAGCCCCTGGAGGGCAAGACCCCGCCGAGCGAGGCGTCCAAGGGCACCCGGTCCATGTACTACGGGCGGCAGTGGCACGACGCGGCGCTGTGGGAGATGGACCTGCTGCGCCCCGGCAACGAGATCGCCGGCCCGGCCGTGATCGAGCACCCCGCGACCACCCTCGTCATCCCCGCCGGGGACCGGGTGCGGGTCGACGAGTGGACGATCCTGCACTACGAGCACGCGTGAGCGAACCCTTCGGCGAGAACGAGGAAGACTCGATGTCTGCTGCTGAGAAGACCGAGACCGCTGCGAAGACGTTGAAGGACAAGCTGCTCGACGGCGAGCGGCTGTTCGAGGAGACCGGCTGCTACTCGGGCGTGGAGAAGCTGGAGCTCCGCGACCAGGACCCGATGAAGTACGAGAGCCTGCACATCAAGCTCCGCTCGATGGTGGTCTCCGCCCGGGAGATGGCCCGGCGGATCTCCGCCTCACCGGGGGTGCGCGAGGTCGGCGAGAGCGTGGTCGCCATCTACACGCCGGAAGGCGATGCGATCGCGCTGTCCACCGGGATCATGGTGCACGTCCACACCGCGAGCCGGTTCATCAAGTGGATGATCCAGAACGACTACGAGGACTCGCCGAAGATCCGGCCCGGCGACATCTTCGCCAACAACGACGCGTTCATCGGCACCGTGCAGGCGCCGGACGTGATCGACGTGATCCCGATCTTCCACGAGGACGAGCTGATCGGCTGGGTCGCGGCGGTCTGCCACGAGCTGGAGGTCGGCGGCATCACCCCGGGCGGTGACGTCGCGCTGTCCCAGGAGCGCTTCACCGAGGGCCTGATGGTCTGCGCGGAGAAGGTCGGCGAGAACGACGAGCTGCGCCGCGACTACCTGATCCGCCTCGAGCGCAACCTGCGGATGCCGATCTACTGGGTGCTCGACGAGAAGGCGAAGGTGGCGGCCTGCCTGGAGGTCCGCGAGCAGCTCCTGGAGCTGGTCGACCAGATCGGGGTGGACTACTACAAGCAGGCCACCAAGGAGTTCATCGAGGAGGGCCGCCGCGCGCAGCTCGCCCGGGTCCGCCAGCTCACCGTCCCCGGCCGCTACCGCGGGCACACGTTCTTCGGCCACGTCACCGAGGGCAAGCAGGGCGTGCTGCCGCTGGGCAACAAGAACTGGCTGTACGCGATCCCGATGGAGATGGAGATCTCCGCCGCCGGCGAGCTGCACCTGGACTTCGACGGCACCAACTCCTGGGGCTACCACTCGATGAACTGCACGCCGGCCGGGATGGACGGCGGGCTGTTCGTGACGCTGACCCAGCACATGAACTTCGACGGCAAGGTCAACGACGGGGCGTGGCTGGCCACCGGCATGAACCTGCCACCGGGGACCTGGACGAATCCGCAGGTGGAGACGGCGGCGACGGCCACCTCGTGGGCGCTGCTGCTGCCCGCCTTCGGCTGCTTCCAGCGGATGCTCAGCCGCGGGTTCCTGGGCCGCGGCTTCAAGGAGGAGGTGTTCGTCGGCCAGGTCAACAGCCCGATGATCGAGATGGGCGGGCAGAGCCAGTACGGCAGCATGTTCGGCATCGCCCTGTTCGAGTGCGCTGCCGCGGGCAGCGGGGCGCTGGCGATCAAGGACGGCCTGGACACCGCCTACGTGGGCTGGAACCCGGAATCCGACATGGGCAACATGGAGATCTGGGAGCAGGACATGCCGATGGTCTACTTGGGACGGACCATCAGCCCGAACTCCGGTGGCTACGGGCGGTATCGCGGCGGCACCGGGTTCGAGTCGCTGTGGGTGGTGAACCAGACGCCGCAGCTCATCATCGCCACCTCCGAGCACTCCAGCCGGGTGTTCGACAACGCGGGCATGTGCGGCGGCTACCCGGCGCCGACCGTGCAGCTGCACTACGCCTCGCACGACGCGAACATCAAGGACCTGGCCGCGAACCGCGCCCCGCTGCCGCACTCGCTGGGCGACGATCCACATGAGACGGACATCGAGAAGCTGCTCCCGGGGTCGCCGAACGTGGTGGAGGGGCCGTACCTGGCCGAACCCCTGCGCGACGGCGACGTGTTCGCCCACTCCTACAACGGCGGTGGCGGCTACGGCGACCCGCTCGAACGGGACGCGGACTCGGTGGCCCGCGATGTCGCCAACGGCTACGTGACGGCGCAGTCGGCAGAAGCGGTGTACGGCGTCGTAGTGCAGTCCGGTGCGCGCAGCTGCGAGGTGGACGCGGAGCGGACCGCGGCCCGGCGCCGCCGGATCCGCGAGGACCGGTCGGCGAACGCGGTGCCGGCGCGGGACTGGATCGCGCAGCAGCGCCAGCGGGTCGTGGACCAGGACTTCGCCGTCGAGGTGCGCGAGATGTACCGGGACAGCATGACGATGTCCGACCGGTTCGCCGCCGAGATGCGCGAGTTCTGGTCACTACCAGCGGATTTCGAGTTCGCCCCGCGCTCCGACCGCTGACCCGCGCCCGCCCCACCGGATTGGGAGAGCTCATGCCCAGCTACGACAAGACCACTGTCGCGGACCTCATCGACGGAAGCCTGCCCTGGCCGGCGACCAGGACGATCATGAGTTCCTACAAGGACGACGACCGCTTCGAGGTCTACCGCGCGATCCTGCAGGAACGCGTCGACTGGCCCGAGGAGATCCTGCTGCCGATCGGCGAGCACCTCTACATCGTGCAGGCCGAGCACGGCCGGATCGTCAAGTGCGACTGCGGCCAGGAATTCGGCGACTACCGGCAGAACTGGAAGCTCGACGCGCTGATCCGGGTCCGCGGCGACCGGGAGAGCATCGAGGAGATCTACCCGGGCCGCCTCGCCTGCGACCCGGAGTGGATGGAGATCCGGGAGTTCCTCTGCCCGGGCTGCACGACCCTGCTCGAGGTGGAAGCAGCACCCCCGGGCTTCCCGATCGTCTTCGACTTCCTCCCGGACCTCGAAACCTTCTACACCGACTGGCTCAACCGCCCACTACCCGAACAACGCTGACACCGGCAGACCCCCGCCCGGCACGGGCGGGGGCTCGGGTGCTGCCCGGGTGTCAGCGGTCTGGGTGGTCGAGCAGCCGCTCGAGTTGCTGGACCAAGTCGTGCTGGCCGTCCTCGACGGCCAGTGCGCGCAGCCTGCTTTCGTCGAGTCCGGGGAACTCCAGCTGATCTCCGATCAGGCGGAGCCGGTCCGCGCGGTTCTGCGATCGGTACCGGAAATTCCCGAGCAGGGATTTGGCGCGTTCCAGCACGGCGCGTCGTCGTACAGCGTGGTCCTGGCACCACACCCGGACCACGACGTCGCCGAGATCGACGAACGAGCCTACATCCCCGACTCTGCGCGAACCGTCCGGTTGGAAGTCCCCGGCTTCGAAATCGGCCTGCCAGGATCCGTCCGGATGCTGGAAGGGAACCCGCCCGGCGGGGGCTTTCCGGGCCAGCCAGCTCTCGACGAGCGCTCGTTGCTCAGAAACCGGGCGTCTCTCGTTCTGCAGCGTGGAATCGATCTCCGGCAGCTCGGTGCACAAAGCGCTGAGCTCCTCGTCGAGTTCGCTCCCGTTGGTTTCGCTGTAGGCCAGGTAGCGCTCGTGCCCACCGCGCGTGACCGCGCGCACGAGGTAGAGCGGGAGGAAAACGCACTCCGGCTGGACCTCCTGCGGGTTCTCCACCGCCATCGGGAGGTTGAACTTCTCGCGGTCGGGGTTGCGCGCCAGAGCGGTCAGCGCCTCCCGCCGGAACGGTCTGAACGAGCTCAACTGGGTAAACCGCATGTCGCGCAGGGCCGTGGCCTCCGCCGGAGCCAAGAAGGGGCTGGAGCTCTGGTAGTAGCGGCGGTGCATCGGTTGCGAGGTGTACCCGTCGAAGTAGATCTTGCGCCGATCTTCGTGACGGATCTCGTAGCAGGTGTTGGCCTTCAACGACTCGCGGGCGAGGTCGGTGAGCACGAGCTGGTCGCCGTGCGGATCCAGGTGCCCGATGCGGCGCAGCACCCGGACGGCGCGGTCCACGAGAACGGGGTCCAGGCGAAGGAACTCAGCGAGGTGGGGGATCGTTGTGATCCCTCCCTCGGCGATGGACCGCTCGAGGAACTTGTCGATGAGCGCGTAGTCACGTCCTGTCCTGATGGTTGCCCGGACCTCGATCTCGTGCACCGGGAACAGGACGGGGAATACACGGGTGGGGTAGACGCCCTCGCGGTATGCCGCTTTCTCCAGCGCGCGGCGCTTCGCGATGTTCATCCTGTGCTGCGTGCGGTCTCGTCGAGTCATGATCCCAGTGCGGTGAGTCGGTCGGCCATGGCTTGGTAGCTGATGATTTCTCCGCCGCTGCCCAGTGCGCCGTGCAACTCGGCCATCAGGGCGCGGAAGCCGGGGTCCCTGCTGGCAAGCAGCATCTTCAGGTCTCCCACGAGGATGAGGCGTTGCTTGGCGCGGGTGAACGCGACGTTCAGCCGCCGGAGTTCGTCGAGGAACCCGATCTCGCCATGCTTGTTGCTGCGCGTGAACCCGTACAGCACCACGTCGCGCTCGCCGCCCTGGAACGCGTCGACCGTACCCAGGTTAGTGTCCACCGTCTCCTGGTTCGGAGCCCACTCCGCCAACTCTTTGAGGCGGCTAAGCTGGGCCCGGTACGGCACGATCAGCGCCCACTCGGCTTCGCTCGTCTGGTAGTGCTCGGCTAGCCTATTGAGCATCTCCGCTTCGGCGTGGTTGACGCATCCCTTCTCCTCGTCGTTAACCGGCCGCTCGTGGCGCCTTTGTTCGGGCAGCGCCGAGGTGTCCACGAACACCAGCGGTGTGCGGAAGAGCGCGTCTTCCCGGCGTGGCTCCACTGCAGATTGCAGGGTTCCGTCGTAGAAGAACCCGGAGATGAACTTCGCGATCTCCACCGGCATCCGGCGTTGTGTCCGCAGTTGCACCACGTGCTCGGCAGGCAGTGCCTTTACTAGGGTTTCCAGGAGGCTCTTCTGGGACAACGTGAGCAGCGTCTCGGAGTTCTCGTGCTGTTCGATCGCCGCCTCCACCTTCTTATCGCTCACCGGGGGCAACTGCATGTGGTCGCCGACCAGAACGGCGCGCCGACCGCGGATCAGCGGGATCAGCACGTCAGAGGTCTGCGCCTGACCGGCCTCGTCGACGATGACCAGGTCGAACTCCTCCGCGGAGATGTCCTTCTGGGTGGCGGCGCCGATGCAGGTCGTACCGATGACGTCGGCATAGCGGATCAGCTCCGGCCGGATCTGCTGGGTCGGGCAGGAGGAGACCGCCTCGTGCCACTCGGTGACCAACCGAGCGCGGGATTGCAAGATCCCGATGCGCTTGTGCACGCCCGTGTGCAGCTCTCCGACCTGCCGGTACATCGTCGCGTCCTCCCCGCTATCGGATACCACCGGCAGCGGTTCGATGTCGAGCAGTGCGTGTCGCAGCGTGGAGTACTCCTTCAGCGCGGCGGTCCGGTTCTGGGAGTTCTGCTCCGCAGTCGCCGCGTACTTCCGTTGCGCTGCTTGCACTTCAGGAACATCCCGGAGCACCGCCTCGAGCTCGTCGTGGGCGAGCCGGAGCTGTTCGCGGGTCTCGCCCAGGTGCTGGGACACGGCATCGAGGCGACGCCGCCGCTTCGCGATCCGGCGTTCGCGGAAGCCGCCGACCACTCGGGACCACCAGCCTGTCCCGGACCGGGTGTGCTCCGCGCGCTGGACGAGCTCGTTCAGCTGGCGCTGCACGTGGCCAGCCCGTTGCTGCTGGCTGCGGGCCTGCTGGGACAGCTGGTGCACGCGGGCGTGCGCAGGACCACCGGCCGAGCGGCGGCACCGGTCCAGTTCCGCCTTGCACGATGCGAGCTCTCCCCGGGACTGCCCCCAGCGCTCGATCTGCTCGCCCAGCACCTGGTGCCGACCGAGCGCAATAGGAAGCTCCTCGTACCGTTCCAGGAGCAGCTGGCTGCGCATCTCGAGCTCGCCCCGCAGATCGTTCGCATAGACGTCCAGCAGACGGTCCTGGACGTTCGCATCGACCTTCAACGGGTCGCCGAGGCGGATCGCGATCACATCGCCCGGGATCCGGTGCAGAACGTTGTCCACTGCCTTGTTCGAGTACGAGGTGACCAGGGTCTTCCCGCCGCCGGATCGTCCGAGGGCGCCGGCCATCTCCGTGATGACGCGGGTCTTCCCCGTGCCGGGTGGCCCGAGAACGATCATTAGGTCGTCGACGCTCAGGGCGCTGCGGAAGGCGCGTTCCTGGGACGGGTCGAGTTTCTGCGCGGGCTGGTAATCAACCTTGCGCATCGGACGCATCTGGTGCTCGACCAGCACTTTCAGCAGGGAGCGGTGTTGCGTTTGCCGATTGCGCAGCGCTTTCGCCGCATCGTGGCGCTTGGCGTGCACGATGTCCGAGGGCGCTGGAAACAGCTCGCCTTCCTCGGGCAGCCGATTCCAATCGAGCAACCCGTCGAATCGCACGACCGCCTCGCGGCGGGCCACCCGCAACACCCGTCCGCGCTGGTCGGAGTCATCGCCGATCTGCACGTAGTCGTTCTGCTTCGGAGCACGCCCGACGATGGTGAAGGCGTAGGTGCTCCCAGTGGTGGAACCGCCCTCGTCGGCTGAACGCACGCTCTGGTAGGCGAATCCGCCCCGGCCCGAGTTGCTCTGGGCATCGACGTCGCGGGAGATCTCGTTGAAGGCGTCGATCGTGTCGAGGTACTGCGAGTGCTGGGGGTCCAAGCGGGCTATGTCCTCCTGGTCGGCCAGTTCGTGCTGGAGCCGCTGCCACTCGTCGCGCAGTACCGGCCAGGACTTGATGCGCTTGTCCGGGAGTTCGCTCTTGTGCGTCACAACCCGCCAGCGGGAGTGCACTAGCAGGCAGGCCCGGGCGAGTTTCGAATGGTCCGGGAGCTTGAACGGATCGACGTAGCTGATCCAGAAGAAGTCGCCTCTGTCGTCCGGGCGGAGCTTCAGGACGTAGCCGTAGGTGTACAGGTGCAGGTATTCCTTCTTGCCCTGCTTCATCGACACGGTGGCGGGAACACCATCAGTGCGGCGGGACAGGTCCTTGGAGATCTGCTCGGGACCCGCTGGCATGAGCGGGGATTTCGACCTGTCGATCTCCAACCAGTTGCTGGGGACCAAGTGGATCGACCCGATCGGGACTTCTCGCAGCATGCTGATCACTTCCGGAAGGCGGCGGCCAGTTCGGCGACCGTCGGGCGGTTGGCTGGAACGGGATCGAGGGCTGCGTCGATCGACGCACGAGCGTCCTCCGGTGCGACCGGGCAGACCACCCGCGCTGGCAGGGGATTGCTGTCGTGAGGGCGGTGTCCGCTGATCTGGTGGTAGGCGACGGCAGCCAGCTGGAAGACGTCGGTCCAGGGGCCGATGGCGCCGTGTGCGCGGAGCGTCTGCTCGGGGGCGGGGTAAGGGGCGGGTTCGCCCGGAACCGGTGGGCGCGCCGCGCCGCCGAGATCACGCAGTGCGAGGTGCACGTCGTCGATCCGGACGATGCTTCCCGGAGCCAGTTCGCGGTGGTTGCGCCCGCGGTGGTGCAGCGACTCCAACGGGGCAGCGAGCCCGGCCAGGGCAGCCAGCGTCCGGCGCACTGTGATCGCGTCGAGCTCGTCTGGATTCGGGATGTACTCGGCGAGGGTCTCGAAGCGCCGGCGCCATGAACGGGGCCAGGAGTGCACGAGGGTCCGCGTCCGGCCTTCGTCGAGGAGGGCGAGCGGGCGCGGCACGGCTTGCTGCTCCTGGCTGATTTCGGCGAGCAGATCATGTTCTTCGGCCAGCGCTGCGCAGATCTCACCTGCGCAATGGGTCTTCCGCTCGGCCTGCCGCAGCCAAACTGGTTCGTTCGGCTCGCCGATGAGCAGGGCCCGCGCTTGGCGCAGGATTTCCGGACCGCCCTTGCCGCCGGGGTTTTCAACCCCGTCGTGCACGATGAACGTCCGGCCGTCCAGAACGATCTTTTCCCCGGCGAGGAGCAACACCTCCGCCGCAGGCGGGTCCGCGCTCGTGCTGGTGTGTTGCTCCGGATCCCGGGCAATCGGGTAGCGCGGTCCTAGAGGCGGCTTGTCGTGCAGGGGGCTGTCGCGCAACGCGCGCAGGAGTTTCTGCACTTCGTTGTCGGCGATGTCGATAGTGCTGATCTGGTATTTGTCCGTGGAGTACGAGGCCAGCATGCGCGGGATGTCGGTAGTGGTCGTGCCGGGCAGGACGACCGGCAACTTCTGCTTGAGCGATGTGGAGAGGTCTCTCGCGAGGTCGTCCCGGGTGAGGAAGGCTCCGGTCGTCACCCTGGGATTTCCCGGCTGCGTGGAGTCCATGAGACGCCTCATCTCGGGCGATGCCACGATCAGGACGAATTCCGCTTCGTCGAACCGCCTCTTCTCGGCGATGACCTGATCGGTCCGCTGCGGTGGGCTCCATTCCGGCAAGTTCGCGTCGATACCCGCGCGCACGCGCAGCATCGTGGCGAATTCGATTACCCGGGCGACGTGCTGCTCCGAGTCGTTCGCGTGGAAGACGTAGACGCGAGGACTTCGCGCGGATTCCTCCGGATTTGGCACGAACCGCCATCCCCCACTTCCATGACCGGATACCGGTGAAGAACGTGCCACACCGGATCCAGCAGTGGTGTAGAAGAGGCCGGATTGTCCAGGATTTGGCCAGTGCAGAGGGTGGCTGAATGGTCATTGACCGTGCTGTCATGGTGGCTGGTCAAGGTCCCAGGCGAGTCGCGTGACGAGGGAGAAATGCAGATACCCACACCCACCGTCTTCATCTCGTACATCCACGAGGACGAAGAACACCGCGAACAGGTGTTGGAGTTCGCGCAGTTGCTGGCAGGTATGGGGATCGACTCGGTGAACGACTTCTGGATCGAGCCGTACCGCCACAAGCTCGGCGAGTGGGCCGAGCACTACATCAGGAACTCGGACTACACGCTGGTGATCGCTTCGCCGCGGTTCCGGCTCATCGGCGACGGGTATGGCACTGACGATGAGAATCGGGGCGGGCAGTGGGAAATCGCTCTCTTGCGGGAAAAGCTCCAGCAAGCCCGGAGTGAGTGGACCCGACGCATCCTCCCGGTCCTGCTTCCCGGGCACACGATGGAGGAGATCCCCGACTTCCTCCAACCGTCCGGTGCGCACCACTACCGCGTCCCGGAGATCACGAGAGAAGGCGTCGACAAGCTGTACCGCACGTTGACCGGGCAACAGAAGCACGTCAAGCCGGAACTGGGGAAGCCGGTGGTGTTGCGGCCAAAGTCCGGTCCCGGCTCCCCGGGCTGGGAGTCCTGGGAGCAGCGCTACTGATCCCACCGGATGCCGTAGGCGAACTCCGGCTGGAGGTTCCGGAAGCGCACGTGCACCTCGCCGGCGGCATCCGTTTCGAGCGGTGTGCCGGTCACCGATCGCAGGTCGTTCTGGAAGACCTTCTCCAACAGCGCGACTGTGCGCGGAGTCCGTGTGCCGAAGCGAACCGTGAGAGTGAACTCCGCGCAGGCGCTCTTCGGTACGCACACGTAGTGGGGCAGCATTTCCGCCGTGCGAACCCGTAACGCGATCTCGTGCTTCTGCCCGCGCCGCAACGGTTCGGGCGGGCGGAGCGCAAGCCCGGTCTGCTTGCTTGATCCGTTCCGCGTGCGCAGTAGTGTCCCACCGGCGAACACATCGACGTTGACATCATCCGCGCCGTGGACAGCCAGCTGGCCCGAAGCGGTCAGCGTGGTTGCGAGGTCGAGTTCGTCGAGAGATTCATTGCAGGCCACCACTCTGCGGAACACGAATGCCTCGGGCCTCGGTTGGTCGAGCGCGAGCAGCACTCGCATCCGCTCGGTGTGCCAAGAACCTGTCGGTGTTGTCGCCGTCTCGCCGCCTTCGGCGAGCAGCAATGCCAGCTCTGCGCATCCTTCGTCGATACGGCGTCGAGCGGTGCGAATGTCACGGTCGATGTTCTGCGCGATCCAGGCTTGCCGGTCCTTGAGGAAACGGGATCCGGGGCCACTGAGCCCTAACGCCGTTAGCGCGGCCTGCCGTTGTTCACGCCCCAGCAACAGGGCCTGTCGAGATATTGCCTCGATGACCTTCTGCACGGTACTTGCCGGTGTGTCGTCGGGGGTCACTCCGCATGCAGCGCGGAGAGCGTCGCCGATCTCACCCGCTCGTGCCAGGCACAGCCCGCGATTCCTGCGAAGCCGCTTCAGCTCCGCTTCGCAGTCCTCAGCGCTTCCCACTATCCCTCCCAGTGATCACGGGTTGCTGATGATGTCGGCAAATCCCAATGCAGGTTTCGTCTTGGCACACGGCGGAACTGCTCTCGGAAACGGAATGCGCCGAGGGGGTGAATTTCATCCAGGCAGCAATGAGGAGAGCAGCCCGAGTGCTGTGCAGTGGCGGTCATTCAGCTGCGGGCCGATTTCGGCGCAGGGTGAACTGATCAACTGATCCAGACTCTCGATCAGTTAGCCCATCTCCCGGTTCTAGATGACCGAATCAACGACACCTAAAGACGTTGGCGGCGCAATGGCGGGGCAGGAAACCTGCTTGACCTGCAACGCCGGAGTGCTGACCGGGGCGCTGGTGTCGCAGGCCTGCGGCGGCTCGGGCGAGGACCCGACTGCGCTGCACGGCACGGGCTTCGGTGTTGTTGCCACGTGGGTGATGGTCTGCGGTTCACCCGGGCTCGGCTAAGGTTTTCTGCGATCTTCACTCGGATAGAGCAGCTCCTCGTCACATTCGAGGGTTTTCACTGCTCCGGGCGATCAGCGGTCCTAAATGATCATCCAGTAGGTTCCTTTAGCTGGGCGCAACTGGTTTGTGACGAGGTTTGGATTCTTCGTTAAGCGGTATCCAGGGCAGGCTCGGTGTGTTGTCATGGACATGGATGATCATGTTCGAGGGGTGGGGGACGCATGCATGGGACGGCGGACCGCTCAGTCGTCGCCGGGGGAGCACGCAATGAGGTGTCGGGTTCGGTCGGCACTGTGGTTCAGGCGGGCACCATAGTCGGTGACGTGCACTTTCAGACGTTTCCCAGCTTGCCGGTTCCGCAGCAGCTGCCACCTGCCCCGGGTGGTTTCGTGGGGCGCAGCGAGCAGTTGGAGGAGTTGAGCGCTGGTTTTTCCGGGCAGTCAGGTACATCGCAGGCGGGTCCGCGGATCACGTTGGTGTGTGGAACTGCGGGTGTCGGGAAGACGGCGCTCGCGGTGCACTGGGCCCATCAGGTGAGTGCGGACTTCCCGGACGGCCAGCTGTACGTCGACTTGCGCGGCTATGGCCCGAATCGTCCGTTGGATCCTGGCGAGGTGCTGGCCGGATTCCTGCGTGCCCTGGGAACACCGGCGGAGGAGATCCCAGATGGGCTGACTGAACGCGCTGCGCTGTATCGGAGCCTCCTTGCTGGGCGGCGCGTTCTCGTGGTGCTGGACAACGCGTGCGCTGAGAACCAGGTACGTCCCTTGTTGCCGGGCTCGTCGTCTTGCTGCGCGTTGGTCACGAGTCGTCGTGTGTTGTCGGGTCTGATCGTTGGCGAGGGTGCTGCCCTCGTCCGGGTCGATCTGTTGACCGCCGCGGCGGCGTTGGAGCTGTTTCGCACGCTGGTCGGCGCGCGTGTTGATGAGGAGCCGGCCGCTGCTGATTCCGTGATCAGGTCTTGCGCACGGTTGCCGTTGGCCTTGCGGGTGGCGGGGCAAGCAGCGCGTCTGCGGCCTTCGATGTCGCTGGCTGACCTCGCCGCGGATCTGACGGACCGGGAGATCCAGCTGGATGTCTTGGGCGATGATGATCCGTCGACGTCCGCGCGGACGGTGTTCTCCTGGTCCTACGAGCAGCTTCCTGGTGATGCTGCAAGGGCTTTTCGTTCGTTGGGCGTGTATCCGGGGCATGACTTTGACGCTTATGCGTTGGCCGCATTGCTGGACATCACGCCCCGAGCAGCCGGGCGCGCGATTGATTCCTTGGTCCGAGCGCACCTCGTTCAGGATCCGGGCAGCGGTCGGTTCGATGTGCACGACCTCTTGCGGTCGTACGCTGAGGAGATCGCGGAGCAGCATGACAGCGACAACGATCGCCGCTCTGCCGTGCAGCGGCTGTTCGACTACTACTTGCACACTGCTGACAAGGCGGACCGGGTCATCACACCGCATCGTTACCGGATTCCGCTGGAGGGCGCGGTGCGTGCCTCGCCGGCGTTCGATGACCACGACAAGGCCCTGGCGTGGCTGGATGCCGAACGACCCAACACGACGGCGATATTCCGGGTGGCGGATCCGGTTCTGGATTCGCGCCTGTGGCTGCTGGCCTACACGCTGCGCGGCTACTACTTCCTCAGCAAGCAGTGGAAGGACTGGACAGAAACGCATGAGCTGGCTCTTGAAGCCACCCAACGTAACGGTCACCACTACGCCGAGGCGCAAACCCGGAACAACCTCGGACTGGCGCTACTGGAGCAAGGACAGCTTGATGCTGCAGCCGACCACTACGAGAAGGCGCGCAAGCTCTTCGAGTCCGTTGGTGACATCCACGGTGTGAGCAATGCGCTCGCCAACCGTGCAGGAGTCCTGCACCACCTCGGTGACAACGAGTCGGCCCTGCAGGAGCTCGAGCGTGCGCTGGCCTGCTACGAGCAGACCGGGGCAAGGAGGAACGTTGCGATCACCCTGCGCAGGATGGCTCGCATCGAGATCGATTTGGAGCGCTTCGGTGCTGCCGTCTCGAGGCTGGGGCGCGCGTTGGACCTGTTCGGTGATCTCGGGTTGCCGTTGGATTCGGCGATAGCGTTCAACTGCCTCGGCGAGGCACACCACCAGGTTGGCAACCAAGTTGAGGCCAAACAGGCGCACGAAAGGGCCGCGGTGCTCAGCGACGAGTGCGGCAGCCGCTTCGAGTGCGCCCGCGCTCACCACGGCCTAGGCCGCATCGCCGCCGGTCGGGGCCGAATCTCGGAGGCTGAAGAGCATTGGGAAGAGGCGTTCGCTCGTTACACCGCTTTGGGGGCATCGGAGGCTCGCCTGCTCGATGACGAGAGGGCAGCGTTGCATGCGACAGCAGTCCCACAGCAACGCAGCGAAGCCCCCCGCTAAAGCGCGTTCGACAGTATCCCGGCCCGCGAACTAACCGAACACGCTGATATCACCTGCGCCCGTGGTGCGGCGTTCCAACCCGTGTCCAGGTTGGGCCGAGTTCTCGACCTGACCGGCTTGGCCTCGACCACTGCCGCACCTCCACCTCGCTGGACAGGACCTGGACCTACCTGTGCGGGGGACGCTAGCTGTGCAGGTCTGATCCGGTCGACCAGCCGCGTTGGCGTGGTTCGCGCGCAGATCGGACACATCCGCTTCCCGGCTGACTCATAGTGATCAACCCGTCCACCGCTACGGCGAACGCACTCCGATCGTCGGAACGCGTCGCACCGGGCTGCAGGGTTGCAACTGCGGACCGCGAGCGAACTGACCCGGCCGACGGTCACCACAGCGAAATGCCCTTTGGAATATTCAGGGATTGGTGGTCACCACATGAGGTGAGAACGGGCATTTCCGATTTGCGCGTCGTTCTGGGCGCGATAGGTTTTGACCTGGTTCCGCTGCTGCGGGATTTCTCGATTCCCAGGTAGGAGTCCGCGTGGTCGATGCGTGCTGCATTGCGGCGCGGATTCTGCTGCTCGAAAAATTATTTATGAAAGGGTTTTTCGAATGCGTTCTGCCAAGCGCGTCATCGCCGTCACCGCCCTGGGCCTGCCGCTTCTGTTCGGTGCTCCTGCCATGGCTTTTGCCGACGGCGGCCACAACGGGGACGGCGGCAAGCCCTGCCACTCCAAGAAGTGTCACGGCGAGAGCCAGAGCCAGGTGCAGGACCAGGACGCCAGCACCGAGCAGTCGAACTCCAACGTTTCGCCGATCTACCAGTGGAGCGTGGGCAGCAAGGGCGAGCAGAACGCGGTGAACTGGGTCGACCAGGACAACACCAGCTCCACCGAGCTGAACGCCGGTGCTTGGGAATTCGACGACTGAGGTCGCACTGACCGCCACTGAGTCAGCACAGTGGCAGCGGCTGCTCGGCCCGGCGACCAGATCGCCGGACCGGGCAGCTCATCCAGGTGCAGCCCACCGAAGCGAAGCCGCGGTTCAGTCCTCGTCCTGAACCGCGGCTTCGCGTTGCTCGGTTGTTCTGCACATCCAGCGATTCGCTCTCCGATTCCTCCGCCGGCCGGGGTAGGGGATTTCCTTAGCCGAGTGGGGGAGTTCCTGCGTCTCGGGCAGGGAAGCACCAGTTGTTGTCGGGGTCACCCGAAAATTAGCGTACCCGGCACGCCGCCGTTCGCCGGCTCGGGTGTTCGCCGATTTCGGCAGGCCTGACGAGACCACTGGATTGCAGAGGGCGCATTGCCGATGACCGACGAATTGTTGCCCGAGACGCGAAAATCGTACCGCTACCAGTGGTACGTGGTGGTGGTCTGCATGATCGCCTACGTCTTCTCCTTCGTCGACCGGCAGATCCTGTCGCTGATGATCGAGCCGATCAAGCGCGACCTGGACCTCACCGACACCCAGTTCAGCCTGCTCAACGGGCTGGCGTTCTCCCTGCTGTACTCGTTCATGGGGTTGCCGATCGCGCTCCTCGCCGACAAGCGCTCCCGCCCGCTGATCATCTCGATCGGTGTCGCCTTCTGGAGCCTGGCCACCGCGCTTTCCGGCCTCAGCAAGGGATTCGTGCACATGTTCCTGGCGCGGATCGGAGTGGGCGTCGGCGAAGCCGCGCTGTCCCCCGCGGCGTACTCGATGTTCAGCGACATGTTCCCGAAGAGCAAGCTCGGACGGGCCTACGGCATCTACTCGCTGGGCTCGTTCATCGGCGGTGCGGCCGCGTTCATCATCGGCGGTTACGTCATCAACCTGCTCAAGTCGGTCGACGCCGTCGCGCTGCCGCTGGTCGGCGAGGTGCGGGCCTGGCAGCTGACGTTCCTGATCGTCGGGCTGCCCGGGCTCCTGCTGGCGCTGCTGGTGTTCCTGACCGTGCGCGACCCGGGGCGCAGGGGGCTCAAGCACAACGCCGACGGCGGCGTGCAGAAGGTCGCGCTGCGCAACGTGTTCGCGTTCCTGTGGAGCCACCGCAAGACCTTCGCGATGCACTACCTGGGATTCTCCCTCTACGCCCTGGTGCTGCTGGGGATGATGGCGTGGACCCCCGCGTTCTACATGCGCGCCTTCGGGCTGAGCCCGACCGAGACCGGCTACCTGCTGGGTGTCGTCGTGCTGGTGGCCAACGGCAGCGGGGTGCTCTTCGGCGGCTACCTGGTCGACCTGCTGTCCAAGCGCGGGCACTCGGACGCCGCGATGCGCGCCGGGGTGATCGGCGCGGTGGGCATGACGGTTCCGGTCATCGCGTTCACGCAGGTGGGGAACCTGTGGGCGTCGCTGGTGCTGCTGGCGGTGGCGATGTTCTTCGCCTCGTTCCCGATGCCCGCCTCGACCGCCGCCATGCAGGTGCTCAGCCCCAACCAGATGCGCGCCCAGGTGTCGGCGATGTTCCTGCTGATCTCCAACCTGATCGGCCTCGCGCTGGGCACCGCCCTGGTCGCGCTGGTCACCGACCGGGTCTTCGGGGACGAGAAGATGGTCGGTTCGTCGCTGTCCCTCGTCTACGGCCTGGCATCGGTGGTGACCGTCCTGCTCCTGTGGCGCGGGTGCAAGCACTTCCGGCGCAGCCTCTCGCGTGAAAAGCTGCTCGCGGAGCAGCGCGACGTCGTGGCAGCCAGCTGAATTCCGACACGAGAAGGGTCCGACGAGTTGAGAATCGCAGTCCTCGGAGGCGGGCACGGTTGCTGGGCCGCAGCAGCGGAACTCGCCGAGAACGGCCACGACGTGCAGTGGTGGCGACGCGACGCAGCGGCGCACCAGGCCCTCAGCGCGGCAGGCGCCATCACCGTCCGCGACCACCGCGGCACCCGGCAGGTGCCGGTGGGCGACGCGGACGGCGCGATCCGGCCGGTCACCGACCTCGCCGAGGCGGTGCGCGGCGCCGCGCTGATCGTCATCCCGCTGCCCTCCACCACCCACGAGGACCTGGTCGAGCGGCTCGCTCCGCTGCTCAGCGACGGCCAGGTGGTCTTCCTGCCGCCGGGAACCCTCGGTTCCGTGCTGTTCGGCAAGGCGATGGTCGACGCGGGCAACTCCGCCGACGTCGCCTTCGCCGAAACGGGCACGCTGCCGTACCTGGCCCGCAAGCACGGCAGCACCGAAGTGGTGGTCAGCGGGTACGCGACCCGCCTGCCGACCGGGGTGTTCCCGAGCCGGCTGGCCGAAGAGGCGTTCGGCGTGCTGCGCGAGGCCTACCCGAGCGTGGAGACCTCGGAGGACGGGCTCAGCGGAGCCCTGATGAACGCCGGGCCGATCATCCACCCGCCGCTGATCATGATGAACGCCGGTCCGCTGGAGCACTTCGACGCCTGGGACATCCACAACGAAGGCACCCAGCCCTCGATCCGCCGGGTCACCGACGCGCTGGACGCCGAGCGCATCGCGCTGCGCGAGGCGCTCGGCTACGGCGCCCCGCACTTCCCGCTGGCCGACCACTACGCGGTCGACGGCGAGGAGTGGATGTACGGCCGCGCCGCGCACGAGAAGCTGACCGACAGCGGCGACTGGCGGGAGAAGATCGACCTGCTCAGCCACCGTTACATGCTGGAGGACACCCGGCTGGGCCTGTCCCTGCTGGTGTCGGTCGGCCGGTGGGCGGGGGTGCCGACCCCGGTCGCGCAAGGCCTGCTGAGCATGGCCTCGGCGATCACCGGCCGCGACCTCTACGCGGAGGGCCGCACGCTGGAGGGCTTGGGGCTGGCGGAGCTGTCCCGCGACGACCTGGCGCAGCTGCTGGAGGAGGGGTTCAAGTCGTGACCGACGAGATCGCGGTGGTCGGTGCCGGCCGGATGGGCGAGGGCATCGCGCTGGCCTGCCTGGCGGTCGGCATGCCGGTGGTGCTGGCCGACGTCAAGGAACGCACCGACGACGAGCGCCGCGCCTACGGCGAACGCGTCCGCGAGCGGTTGGCGGAGCAGCTGCGCACCAAGCTCGGCGACGACGCGGCGCTGGCGGGGCTGACGGTGTGCGACCGGGAGTCGGCGAAGCTGGCCGACGCGACCGTGGTGTTCGAGGCGGTGCCGGAGGTCATCGAGGTCAAGCGCGACGCGCTGGCCTGGGTCTGCACCCAGGTCGGCGAGTCCGCGGTGATCGCCTCCACCACCTCGACGTTCCTGGTCACCGAGATCGCCGAGCTGGTCGACCGACCGGGCCGCGTGGTCAACGCCCACTGGCTCAACCCCGCCGACCTGATGCCGCTGGTCGAGGTCAGCCGCAGCGACGACACCGACCCGGACGCGGTAGCGACGCTGACCGGGCTGCTCGAGCGCATCGGCAAGGTCCCGGTGGTGTGCGGTGCCTCGGCGGGCTACATCGTGCCCCGCCTGCAGGCGCTGGTGATGAACGAGGCCGCCCGCATGGTCGAGGAGGGCGTGGCCACCGCGGCGGACATCGACCTGGCGGTCCGAGCGGGCCTCGGCCCGCGCTTCTCGGTGCTCGGGCCCCTGGAGTTCATCGACTGGGGCGGCGGCGACATCCTCTACTACGCGTCCCGCTACCTGAAGTCGCAGCTCGGAGACCGGTTCCAGCACCCGGACGTGATCGAGCAGAACATGACGGCCCACCGCCGAGGCCTCCAGGACGGCACCGGCTTCTACCACTACGACCCCGACGGAGTCCCGGACTACCGAACAGCCCGAATGCGCGAGTTCGAAGAGATCTTCCGCCTCCGAGAACCAGAACTCCGCAACGGAACCCCGATCCCGACCCGACCGGAGGACTGACCAACGACGGGCCAGGTGCGGCAGTCGAGGTTGGGGTGCCGTGAGCACTTTCTGGCGCCATAGCACCAAGAAGTGCTCACGGCCCTGGACCAGCGCTGATGCAGCACGACGCTAGGAGATCGGCCGTTCCGCTGCCTCGGTTGCGAGGCGTCGTTCGGCGAGGGTGGCGAGGAAGCGGGCGTGGTCCGGGAGGACGGTGTCGTCGAAGACGGCTCGTGATGAGTGGAGCGGGGCCCAGTCCTCGGGGGCGATGTCCGTTGGACCGACGCCGAGGTGGCCGTAGGAGCCCGGGATTTCGTCGAGGACTCGGGAGAAGTCCTCGGAACCCGTCTTCGGGTGGGGCAGGGTTTCGAAGCGGTTATCGCCGAAGAGGTCCTTCGCCGTCGATGCCCAGAACTCGGCGTGGTGGGGGTCGTTGATCGTGGCCGGGAGCACGCGCTGGAACTTCGCGGTCGCGCTGAGACCGTGGGCTTCGGCGATGCCGTTGACGAGGTCGGGCAGCTCGCGCTCCAGGCGGTCCTCGACCTCCGGGCTGAAGCAGCGGATGCCCGCCTTGAACTCGGCGCTGTCCGGGATCACGTTCGGTGCCGTGCCGCCGTGGAACTCGCCGACGGTGAGGACGACCGGGTCGAAGACGTTGAAGCGGCGCGTGATGTAGGTCTGGACCGCTCCGATGATCTCGGCCCCGACCTGGATCGGGTCACGGGTCTGGAACGGGCGGGAGCCGTGGCCGCCGCGGCCGTTGACGACGACGTCGAGCTGGCAGAACGCGGCCATGTAGGAGCCCGGGCGGTTGGTGAACAGCCCGGCCGGTGCGTCGGAGGTGACGTGGAGGCCGTACGCGCCGCACGGCCGGGAACCGGCGGCGTCCAGGACGCCCTCGTCGATCATGAGCTGGGCGCCGTCGAAACCCTCCTCTCCGGGCTGGAACATGAAGATCACGTCCCCTTCGAGCTGCGCTCGCGCGGCCGACAGCAGCCTGGCCGCGCCGACGAGGCCCGCCACGTGGAGGTCGTGCCCGCACGCGTGCATGGCGCCGTTGCGGGAGGCGAACGGCAGGCCCGTCCGCTCGGACAGCGGCAGCGCGTCCATGTCACCGCGCAGCAGCACGGAAGGGCGCTGGGATGTGCCGGAGCCTCCGCGCAGCACTGCGGTGACCGAGGTTGCGTTCGTGCCGGTGGAGATCTCGAGATCGAGCCCGCGGAGCGCTTCGAGGACGAGACCCTGCGTCCGGGGCAGGTCGAGGCCGATCTCGGGAACCTGGTGGAGCTCGCGGCGCAGCGCGATCAGGTCGGCGGTGAGGCGGTCGGAGCTCTGCGGCTCCTGGTGCGCGAGTGCGGTCATTCCAGCATCTTCCAGGTCGGTCGGGGTGGGGCGTTCGGGGACGTGGGGGAGGACGTGTCTTTTTAGCATCGGAACCCAGCTCAACCCCCGTGACACCGCTCGGAGCGCGATCACGGGCTTGTCTTGTGCGTTCTCGCCGCTCGAAGTCCATTGTGGAGCCGATCGTCCTGCGACGGTCGACGCGCTTGAGCCGCAGCCCGCACAGGCGGATCGTCAGCGTCGGGAGCCTGAGAAGGGCAGCGGTCGATCCCGCTTCTGCCGCGGAGGCCGCAGTTGTTGCTCGGTGGTGACCATTTGCTCTGGGGTGGTGGTGTGGTGCGGGTGGAGAATGCGATGGGACAGCCGGGGTGTGGGGAGAGGTTGCGATGCATTACGGAGGCGGTTGGGCGCTCTGGGGGCTGATGTCGATCATCGGCATGGTGCTGTTCTGGGTGCTGCTGATCGTTGCGATCGTCGCGTTGGTGCGTTATTTGCAGCGCACTGCGCGGTCCGAGTCGGGTTCCACGCGCGCCGAGGAGGTGCTGGCCGAGCGGTTCGCTCGTGGGGAGATCGACGAGGAGGAGTACCGGCGCCGGCTGGAGACGTTGGTCGAGCACCGGCGCAAGAGATGACCGGCGGGGTCCGACCGCGCGTTCGGGCTGGGGCCCGCCCTGTCGGACGGACCCCAGCCCGCGGAGGGGTCAGCGCTTGAGCAGGAAGGTGAAGTCGCCGGAGCGCTTTCCGCTCAGGCGGGTTGCCGAAACGAGATTCCCCTCGTCGATCAGCCTCTCGACCTCGGTTCGCGAGAAGCCGAAACCTTCGGCGATCAGCCGCACCGGCCGGACGGGGATCCGCGCCGCGAAGCGGACCGCGACGTCGATCGCCTCGTCCTCCGGCTGATCCGCGCCGCTGGTGTCGAGGCGCCAGGCGCCGTCCCAGTCGAGGCCGACGCGATTGCGGCGCTGCACGACCGGATCCTGGAGCAGCTCGGCGGCCAGACCGGGATCGTTGTCGTGCATCCGGTCCAGCAGCTCAGGTCGTACGGAGCGCACGTTCACCCGCTCCAGGACCGTCAGCTTCGCCGTGTCCCCGCAAGCGGTGCAGAGCACCAGGAGCCAGGCATCGAGGAGCTTCTGGTTCGCGTTGACGCGGAACTTTCCGTTCGCCCGGAAGCGCTCGAACGCGCACGCGTGGCAACGACGGCGGACGAGCGGCAGGCAGGTGGGGGCCACCACCCAATTGGTGAGCACAGGAGTACACCTTTTTCCGTGAGAAATCCGCAGCAAGGAGAAGCGCGGCGCACTTGCGCGACGCGCGACAAATCAGCTCTCGGGAGGTCTCACGCGATGTACAACGGCACGTCCTCGGCTCGACGACTCGGTCCGGCGGCACTGTAGCGGCGCGCAGCGGAGGTGGTCCACTGGTTTTTCCGTGCGGCTCCTCGCTCTGCAGCCGGGGAATTGCTGGGCGGCCGTCGAGGTTGATCACGGCATGACTCAAGGACCGACGCCTCGCAAGCTGTCCGACGCAGCCCTCTCGGGCCTGCTCGGCGAGCAGCAGTTCGGCACGCTCGCCACCGTCAAGCGCAGTGGCCACCCCCATCTGACCACCATGGCGTACAGCTGGGATCCCGAGGCCCGCATCGCGCGGTTCTCGACGACGGCGGACCGGGTCAAGGTCGGGCATCTGCGGCGCGACCCGCGTGTGGCGCTGCATGTGCGGGGCGGCGACGTGTGGTCGTTCGCCGTCGCCGAAGGTGACGCCGAGGTTTCCGAGCCCACTACCGCTCCCGGCGACGCAGTCGGGCGGGAACTGCTCGAGATGATCCCGGCAGCCGCCAAGCCGGAGGACGAAGACGCGTTCCTGGAGCAGCTCGTTGCCGAGCGCCGGGTGGTCATCCGGTTGAAGGTGGACCGGCTGTACGGCACGGCACTCGACATCGACAGCTAGGGCGACCGTTCGAACGTCCTTGGTGACGAAGTGCCCTGATCCCGGGTGCGGCGCATGCCGCAGGCTGGACGAGATCCGGTACGGGGGAGGGGGCGGTCGGGATGGTCCGCAAGCCGGTGGTGGTGGGGTACGACCTGACGGAATCGTCCCGCCGGGCGGTGTGGTGGGCGGCGCGGGAAGCCTCCAGCCGCCGTCTGCCGCTGCTCCTGGCGCTCGTGCTCACCTGGCCGCTCGAGGAGCACGTGCGGGTCGTCGTGGAGGGCGACGAGCACGTTCGGATCGTCGTGCCGGGCGAGGGGCCGCCGTTGCAGGACGTCCTGCGGCGGGAGCTGGGTGCGCTGGTGGAAGGCTGCCGGGAGATCGCCCCGGAGCTCGAGGTGCGCGACGAGATGAAGTACGGGGATCCCGCCGAGGACCTGGCCGAGCTGGCGGAGGACGCCGAGCTGCTGGTGCTCGGCGGCCCGCGCATCGAGGTGGAGCTGGGCGCGCTGGGCTCGACATCGGCGGAGCTGCTGACGCGTCGCACCGGAGCCCCCGTGGTGGTGGTCCGCGGTGTTCGCGAGGAACCGAACTCCGGGGCGGTGGTGGTGGGCGTCGACGGGTCGGCGCACAGCCGGGAGGCCATCGCGTTCGCCTACGACTTCGCCGCGCGCCACGGTGAGGAGCTGGTCGCGGTGCACGCGTGGAGCGACCTGCCGCTGGACCCGTTCACGTGGATCGAGCACTGGGAACTGCCGTGGGGCGAGGTGCGGGAGGAAGCCATGGAAGTGCTTGCTTCGTGCCTGGCCGGGTGGAGCGAGCACTATCCCGACGTGAAGGTGCGGCGCGTGGTGAGCCCGGAGAAGCCTGCGGATGCACTGCTCCGGGAGGCGCAGGACGCGGCGTTGGTGGTGGTCGGCAGCCACGGCAGGGGACCTGTTCGCCGCGCGCTGCTGGGTTCGGTGAGCCACGCGGTCGTCAACCGGGCGCAGTGCCCGGCTGCAGTGCTGCGCGCCGTGTGAGCCGTTCACGAACCCGTCGCGTTGCGGACGACGGCCACCGGGCACTGCGCGTGGTGCAGCACGCCCGCCGCGACTGAGCCCAGCAGGAGCCCGGTGAAGCCGCCGCGACCGCGGTGCCCGACGACCAGCAGGCGGGCGTCTCCCGCAGCAGCGGCCAGCTCCTCCACCGGGTGTCCGCGTGGCGCGACCTTGCGAACCGGCACGTTCGGGTGGGAGTCGGCCCAGCCCGCCAGCTGCTCGGACAGGGCCCGCAGCGCTTCGTCCCGCAGTTCGGCCAGCTCGTGCCCCATGGGCGGCACGACCGGTGCGGACTCCGGGAACTCCCACACCTGCACGGCCACGAGCTCGCACCCGTACCGGGCCGCGGAGTCGAACGCGTACCGCAGAGCGGCCTGGCTGTGCGGGGAGTTGTCCAGGCCGACCACCACCGGCCCGCTGCTGCGGTGCTCCCGGACCACGACGACCGGGCACCGCGCGTGCGCAGCCACCTTGGCGCTGACCGAACCCAGCAGCGTCGCGGCCAGGGCGCTGCGCCCGCGCGAGCCGACCACGATCAGCTCCGCGTCGTCGGAGCGCTCGATCAGCACGTCAGCGGGGGCGCCGTGCGCGACCTCCGAGGTGATCTCCAGGTCCGACCGGTTGCTGGCGAAGCGGTCCTCGACAGCCCCGACGGCTTGCCACGCCTCGTCGGCAGCGCGCCGGTCGCCGATCACCACCACGAACCGCACCTGCTCGGCGTTGCGGAGCTCGGCCTCGTCAACAGCCCACATGGCGACCGCCAGCGACGTCGGAGAACCGTCCACGCCGACGACCACCCGTCCACTCGATCCCATGCCGGCCCCCTCGCCGCGGACGTACCAGTCCACTCCGGGTACCCGGATCGAGCCCGGTGCATGAGCCCCGTGCAGGGGCGGTTTCCGAAGAATTCGGCCGGGGGAGCAACCCCGTTGGCCGCGGTGCGTCTTTGCCAGTGAGGAAGCGGTGAGGGAACCGCTGGTACGACTGGGGAAAAGGGGAGCATGATGCTCAAGCACCACCGCATTGCCATGGCCGCCGCCGGTGTCCTCGGGGGAGCGTTGCTGATCACCGGTTGCGGAGCTGCCTCGGCGCTGCCGTCGGCGCCGGACGCGGGCAATGCCGGCACGGCTTTGACCGGGGACATCGGTACGTCGAACTGCTCGGAGGCCGATTTCATCGCTTCGGCGTCCCCTGTGGAGGGTTGGCCCGGCAGTTTCCTGGTGACCTACGGGAATCGGTCGGACAAGGTGTGCACGATCAACGGCGGTGTGCCCAACCTGCACGGGGTGGACATGACGAATTCGCCGATCGAGCAGCTGCCGGTGGAGGACGTGCGGATTCCCGACGTGCCCAAGGAGTTCACGCTCAAGCCGGGTGACGTGGTGTACGCGGGCATCTTCGTGGTCCCGGGTGACAAGGGTGACCCGAACTCGTACGTGCTGACCGGGTTCCAGTCCTCGCTGCCGGACATGTCAGAGGAGCAGAACGTGAACATCGTCGGCGACGGACCGGTGGAGATCACCGGGAAGCAGCTGCAGGTCACCTCGCTGGCGACCAACCCGGACGACCTGATGAAGTGAGGTTTTCCATCCTCGTTTTGCGTGGCGGTGCGGGTGGCGGAACCTCAGCGCCCGCCTGGTCTCCGGGTGCCCGACTTTATGTATGCCAATACACGGCAGTCGGGCCGTCCTCGCCAGGCGAACGCTGAGAACCCGCGGCGGTGCCGGTTGCGAGGGTGGGTTATGCGCCTGACGGCGCATGCGGCCCTCGTCGCGCGGTGCCGGTCGTGCTTCGCACTCGCAGTCCGGACAGGACGAAAAGAACTCAATGAAACCGTTGTGAAGACTGGAGTTTCGGAGTCCTGACGTAGCAGTTCAGATCGATGCGCGAAGGATCTGCGCCAGCTGGGTGCTTGCTCGTTGCAGGCACCCAGCTGGCGTGTCAGGAGCTCCGGTCATGGTGAGGTGTCGGCGAGTTCGAGGGCGGCGAGCTCGGTCCGCGCGGTGACGCCGAGCTTGGGAAATGCCTTGTACAGGTGGTATCCGACGGTGCGGGGGCTGAGGAACAGCTGCGCGGCGATGTCCCTATTGGACAGTCCGCGCGCGGCCAACCGGATGATCTTGCGCTCCTGCGGGGTGAGCGCCGCCAGCGCTCCGTCCTCGGTTGCCGGCACGACGTCTCCGGTCGCATCGAGTTCGGCGCGGGCTCGTTCCGCCCACGGTGCGGCGCCGAGCCTGCGGAACGTCTCGAACGCGCTGCGGAGCTGGGTCCTGGCTTCGGACTTGCGGCGAGCGCGGCGCAGCCATTCGCCGTAGAGCAGGGCGGTTCGCGCGCGTTCGAACTGCCGGTCGTCGGGGTGGGACCGCAGCGCGGTCTCGTACAGCTCCGCCGCATTCGCGTCGGGTGCGAGCAGCGCGCGGCAGCGCTGGACGTGCGCGTCGATCCACGGCTGTTCGGCGTGGTGCGCCCAGTCGGTGAGCCGGGCGAGCGGCTCGCGGGCGTCGGCCGTTCGACCGAGCCGCGCTGCCGCCTCGATCAGGTCGGGGATGCTGCGCAGGCCGGGAAGCTGGTGCCGCACCGGCCCGGTGTGCAGGGCGGTCAGCCGGGTGAGGGCGGATTCCCACCGGGCGTTGCCGAGGTCGAGCAGCGCCAGCGCCCACTGCGCCCAGGACATGCCGGGCGGGGGTGCGCCGGGTTCGGGTGCGGTGAGCGCCTCGTCGGCGAAGGAGTGGCAGCGCTGCTCGTCACCTGCGACCGCGGCCAGGTAGGCCAGCACACCGCTGGTCTCGGCGATCCACTGGCGATGTCCGAGCTCCTGCGCGATCTGCAGCGCCTGCGTCGCCTCGTCCCAGGCGTCGGTGTGCCGGCTCAGGAACGTCGAAGCCCGGGCGAGGCACACCAGCACCGGCGGTGTCCGGCCGATCCAGCCCTGGTCGCGGCACTGGGCGAGGAGTTCGAGGGTCACCTGGTACGCCTCGGTGTCCTGGCCGGCGGCCTGCAGGCTGGTGGCGCCGACCAGGATCGTGTCGTGCGGACCGCCGAACCCGGTCCGCCGGGCGTCCGCGATCCGCTCCGCGAGGGAGCCCGGGTCTGCCTGCCCGATCGAGGTCCGCACAACCCAGGTCAGCAGCCTGGCGACGTGGGTGAGCGGGTCGTCGGGCGGCAGCGGTAGAGCGACCAGCCGGTCAGCGCTGTCCGCGATCTCGTTTTCTCCGAGGTACCAGGCGGTGTGCACTGCGTCGAGCATCAGGTGGGTGGCCAGCGCCAGGTCGTCGGCTTGCGCGAGTGCGGCTGCTTCGGTCAGCAGCTCGCGGGCCGTGCGGAGCGAGCTGCGGTGGAACGCCGCCGCAGCGCGGACCCGGATGGCGCGGACGGTCAGGGTCGGGTCGTCGGTGCTCGCACCGGCGAGTTCGGCCATGCGCTCGACGGCACCTTCCTCGGCGGCCGCTTCGGCGGCGAGCACTAGCCGGCGGGAGTGGTCCGCACCGGAGGGCGTCAGCTGCGCGGCCCGCTCGTAGGCCGCCGACGCGGCCGCGTAACCGCTGCGCGCGGCGGCCCGCTGAGCGGTGCGCTCCAGCTCCGCAGCGACCTGCTCGTCAGGCCCCGTGGCCACCACGGCGTGGTGCCAGGCGCGCCGGTCGGCGTCGTCCGGCTCGGTCAGGGCTTTGGCGAGGGCGGTGTGCACGACGAGGCGGAGGCTCACCGGCGCCGACTGGTAGACGGCGGACCGCACCAGGGGGTGGCGGAAGTGCACGGTGCGGTTGTCCACCCGGATCAGTCCTGCCGCCTCCGCGGGCACCAGGTCCGCCGGTCGGCAGCTGAGCGCGGTGGCCGCGCGCAGGACGACGTCGCGATCACCGGTGTCCTCGGCGGCCGCGACGAGCAGCAGGTGCTGGCTGGGTTCGGGGAGCTGCCGCACCTGGTCGAGGAACGCCGCCTGGACCGCGTCGGTCATGGGCAGGGCCTGACCGCTGACCGGTCGATCGGTGGCGAGCGCGGCCGGTAGCTCGAGGAGAGCGAGCGGATTGCCCTGTGCCTCGGCCAGCACCCGGTACCGGTCGGTGGGGGAAAGCGCGGCGGCGTGCTCGGCCAGCAGCTCGGCGGCGGCGGGCGCGTCGAGCCCGGTCAGCGGCAGCTGGGCGAGTCCGGGCGCGGCGAATCCCGGCCGGGCCGCGATGACCAGCGCGATTCCCTCGGCGTCGAGCCGCCGTGCGGCGAACAGCAGGGCCTCGGCCGACGCCCGGTCCAGCCACTGCGCGTCGTCGACGAGGCACAGGACGGGCCCGCCGTCGGCGAATTCGGCGAGCAGGGAGAGCACGGCGAGACCGACGAGCATGCGGTCGCCGGGCTCGGCCGGAGAGAGCCCGAACGCCCCGCGCAGGGCACGCGCTTGCGGCGAGGGGAGCGCGTCGGTGCCGTCGAGGGCCGGTCGCAGCAGCAGGTGCAGGCCGGCGAACGGCAGGTGCGCCTCGGATTCGATCCCGGTGCTGCGCACGATCCGCAGCCCGTCGGCGGCCGACGCCGCGTGCTCCAGCAGTGCGGTCTTGCCGATGCCCGGTTCCCCGGTGATGAGCAGGCTCCCGCTGCGACCGGCCCGGCAGTCCGCCAGCAGCCGGTCGATGACCGATATCTCGGCATCCCGTCCGCGCAACACCCGGTGACAGTACTTAACCCGACCGGCGATCCCGGGCCGGATTGCCTGGCTGTGACGGATTCCGCACCGCGTCCCCGGCCGTAGCGTGATCACCGAGCACAGCGGCAGGAGGGGCGATGTCCGATCTCGACGAGTTGGCCAGGCGGTACCTGGCCACGTGGAACGAGCGCGATCCGGTCAGACGCCGGGCGCTCGTCCGGGAGCTCTGGGCCGAGGACGCCGGCTACGTCGACCCGATCGTGACGGCCGAGGGCCGCGGTGCCGTCGAGGACGTGGTGGCCACGGCCCAACGGCAGTTCCCGGACCTGGTGTACCGGCTGGCCGGCAGCGTCGACGGCCACCACCACATCGCGCGCCTCACCTGGGAGCTCGCGCCGGTCGACGGTCTGCCCGTGATCATCGGGTTCGCCGTCCTGGTCACCGAGCACGCCCGCCTGCGCCGCGTCTACGGCTTCCTCGACCCCGTTCCCGCACCCGAACCAGGAGTTGCACGTTGGCACCTGACCCGATGACCCGCCACCCGCTGCCCGCGCACGAGCGGGTGGTGTTCCTCAAACCGCTGATCAGCTCACCGACGATCGCGGTGGGCGAGTACACCTACTACGACGATCCGGACGGTGCGACCGAGTTCGAGCACCGCAACGTGCTCTACGCCTACGGGCCGGAACGGCTGATCATCGGCAAGTACTGCGCGATCGCCGCCGGCACCCGGTTCCTGATGGCGGGCGCCGAGCATCCGACGATGGGCGTGTCGACCTTCCCGTTCACCATGTTCGGCGGCGAGTGGGCGGAGAAGACGCTCGACATCGTCACCGGCATGCCCAGCCGGGGCGACACCGCGGTCGGCAACGACGTCTGGTTCGGCTACCGGGCCACGGTGATGCCCGGCGTGACGATCGGGGACGGCGCCATCATCGCCGCGGGAGCGGTGGTCACCGCCGACGTGCCGCCGTACGCGATCGTCGGCGGCAACCCGGCGCGCGTGATCCGGCAGCGCTTCACCGACGCCGACATCGACCGGCTGTTGCGCGCCGCCTGGTGGGACTGGCCGGTCGAGCTGGTCACCGAACACGCCCGCACCATCATGGCCGGGACCCCGGCCGACATCGCCCGCATCGCGGAGGGGATCCGATGACCGCAGTTGAGGAACACGCCGTGCCCGGCAACGGCCCGTACGCGATCACCACCGGCCCCGACGGCGCCCTGTGGTACACGCTCGTCCACAGTGGTCAGATCGGGCGGCTCGTCCCCGGCGAGCAGCCGACCAGCTACCAGCTGGATCCGGAGTCCGGGCCGACGATCATCGTCGCCGGGCCGGACGACGCGTTGTGGTTCACCGAGTACAAGGCACACCGGATCGGCCGGATCACCACCGGCGGTGCGGTCACCGAGTTCCCGCTGCCGGAGTGCGGGCCGTACGGCATCGCAGCAGGCCCCGACGGCGCGTTGTGGTTCACCGAGACCGCCGCCGACCGCATCGGGCGGATCACCACCGACGGCGAGGTGGCGGAGTTCCCGCTCCCGACGACCGGTGCGTTCCCGTCCGCGATCACCGCCGGACCGGACGGCGGGATGGGGTTCACCCTGAACCAGGCCAACGCGATCGGCCGGATCGGCCAGGACGGCGCGGTCACCGTCCACCCGATCCCGACCGAAGCGGCTGCACCGGTCGGGATCGCCGCCGGGCCGGACGGAGCGCTGTGGTTCGTCGAGATCGCCGCCGGGCAGATCGGCCGGATCACCGTCGACGGCCAGGTGACGGAATTCCCGCTGCCGGACCGGACCAGCCGCCCGCACGCCATCGCTCCCGGCGGCGACAGCGCGCTGTGGTTCACCGAGTGGGGCGGCAACCGGGTCGGCTCCATCACCACCGACGGCGCGATCGCCACCCACGACCTGCCCACCCCCGGCTCCGAGCCGCACGGCATCGCCCTCGGCCCCGACAGTGCACTGTGGACGGCACTGGAACACGGTGCCCTCGCCCGCATCACCCCCTGACGGAGGAACGACCTTGAACATCACCGCAACCACCACCTCGCTCACCGTCGACGACGTGGCCGCTTCCCGCGACTTCCTCACCACCCACTTCGGCTACGAACAAGCGCACGCCGCCGAGGGATTCGTCTCGCTGACCCGCGACGGCGCAGCAGCCGACGTAGTGCTGCTGCAACGCGGGACCGACGTCCTGCCCGAAGCCCAGCGCGACCAGCGCGCGTCCGGCCTGATCCTGGCCTTCACGGTGACCGGGATCGAGGAAGAGCAGGAACGCTTGCGCACCGCAGGCGCCAACATCACCATGCCGCTGCGCGAGGAACCCTGGGGCGAACGGCTCTTCCAGGTCACCGACCCCAACGGCGTCGTGCTGCAACTGGTCGAGTGGAGCACCGAACCCGCTCCCCGAACGATCCAGGCGGAGTTCGACATCGACAGCTGGGACGAGCAACCGCACCACGAGCCGGACGAGGGCCCGAAGCTGACCAGGATCCTCATCCGCAAGACCTACCGGGGAGCGCTGGAAGGAACCGGGGTCGCCGAGGTGCTCACCGCGCAGGGCACCGCAGGTGCCGGCTACGTCGCATCCGAGCTCATCACCGGGACCCTCGAAGGCCGCCAGGGCACTTTCGTGATCCAGCACGGAGGTCTGGCCGACGGCGACGACCAGAGCACCTTCGGCACCGTGGTCCCGCACTCGGGCACGGGCGAACTCGCCGGACTGTCCGGTCGCGCCACCGAAGCCCGCCCCGAAGTCCTGACCCTCACCTACGCCTTCTCCTGAGCGTTCGGTGGTCAGTCCACGAGGTCGAGGGCTGCGTGGATGATGCTGTCGGTGTCGATGCCGTGGTGGCGGTAGACGTCTTCGAGGCTTCCGGACTGGCCGAAGCCGGTCACACCGAGGGTGCGGCTGGGCACCTGGTTGATCGTCGCCAGGAAGGCGAGCGTGTGCGGGTGGCCGTCGAGCACGGTGACCAGCGGTTTCGCCGCGGACGCCGGGAAGATCTGGTCGAGGATCCAGCTCGGGTGCTCCGAGCGCCCCTGCCGTGCGCGCAGGGCTTCGAAGAGCAAGCCCGGGCTGGTCACGCACACGACGTCGGCTTCGATGCCGATCTGGCGCAGGCGGTCGGCCGCGGCGAGCGCTTCGGTCATCGTCGCGCCCATCGACGCGATGGTCACGCGCGCCTCGGGGGAGCGACGCAGCACGTACCCGCCGGCGACGACCTGCTTGCGTCGGCGCTCCCGGGCCGCCGGGTCGGTCGGAACAGCGGCGAGGGACTGCTCGACGGGCCGGGTGGACAGCCGCAGGTACGCCGAGCTCCCACCCGGCTTGCCCAGCAGGGCCAGGCTCGCCAGCAGCGACCACTCGACGTCGATGGCGAACGCCGGTTCGTAGGTGACGCATCCCGGCTGCTCGACGCCGATGGACGGAGTGGTGATGGACTGGTGCGCGCCGCCTTCGGGGGCGAGCGTGACCCCGGAGGGGGTGCCGATCAGGATCGACTGCCCGCCCGCGTAGATGCCGAACGACCACGGTTCCAGGGCGCGTTCGACGAACGGGTCGTACATCACGCCGATCGGCAGCAGCGGCTGTCCCCACCGGCTCCAGGTCGCGCCGAGCTCGCCGAGCAGTCCGACCAGGTTCGTCTCCGCGATGCCGAGCTCGACGTGCTGGCCGCCCGGCCGTTCGCGCCAGTGCAGGATCGTCTCCGCGTCGTCGGCGAACCAGTTCACCCGCTCGGCGGCCGACCAGACGCCCGCCTTGTTCACCCAGCCACCGAGGTTCGTGGTGGAACTGACGTCCGGGCTGACGGTCACGATCCGCCCCGCTGCCTCCGGTGCCTCCCGGGTCAGGTCGAGCAGGACGCGGCCCAGCGCCGCCTGGGTCGTGGCGACGCCGCTGGGAGTCCGCCCGATGTCGGCCGGGAGCTCGGGAACCTCGGTCAGGGGCGGGTTCTCCCGCCGCAGGCGTGCGCTGGTGCGGGCGCAGAGCAAACCCGCCTCGGAGTCCTCGGCGAAGCGCTGCCACGGGTGCTCCAGGTCCGTGCCGATGCGATCGGCGAGTTCCTGCATCTGCTCGGTGGTCAGCAGCGACGAGTGGTTCTGCGGATGTCCCTGCGTGGGCAGGCCGTAACCCTTGACCGTGTAGGCGAAGATGACCGTGGGCCGATGGTCCTCAATGGACGAAAGCGCTCCGTCGAGCGCTTCGAGGTCGTGGCCGCCGAGGTTGCGGATCGCCGCCGCCAGCGTCTGGTCGTCGATCTCGTCGATCAGCGCGGCGATCCGGTCGGCCCCGGCTCCCCGACCCGGCAGTCGTTCCCGGAGCTGCTCGGCGGAGCAGCGCAGGAGCCGCTGGTACTCGGGGTTGGGCATCGAGTCGATGCGCTCGCGCAATGCGTCCCCGCCCGCGCGGGCGAACAGCGACTCCAGCAGTTGGCCGTACTTCAGGGTGAGGACCTGCCATCCCGCGGCGTCGAACATGCCGGCCAGACGACCGGCCGCGATGTTGGGCACCACGCGGTCCAGCGACTGGCGGTTGAGGTCCACGATCCACACCAGCTCGCCCAGCTCGGCGGTGCCCGGATCGAGGATCGCCTCCCACACCGCCCCCTCGTCCAGTTCGGCGTCGCCGACGAGGGCGTACTGGCGACCGCTGTCGACGGGAGCGACGTTGCTGTCGACGTAACGCCGGGCGAGCGCTCCCCAGATCGTCGCGGTGGCACCGATTCCCACCGAACCCGTCGAGTAGTCGACGGGGTCCGGGTCCTTGGTCCGGCTCGGATAGCTCTGCAGGCCGCCGAATTCGCGCAGCGTCGTCAAGTAGGACTCGTCCAGCTCGCCCAGCAGGTAGTTGATGCCGTGCAGGACGGGGGAGGCGTGCGGCTTCACCGAAACCCGGTCCTGCCGGCGCAGGTGGCGGAACCACAGCGCCGTCATGATCGACACCATCGACGCGCACGACGCCTGGTGGCCGCCGACCTTCAAGCCGGACGGGTTCGGCCGCACGCGGTTGGCGTGGTGCACGAGCGCGCTCGACAGCCACAGCACGTTCTGCTCGATCTCCCGCAGCACACCGAACTCGGTCGACGTCGTCGCAGTGGATTCCGCACGGGTCATGATGTGGCAAGCCTCCCAACACGAGCACCGCTCACCAGCGGCGATGCTGACGACGCGAACCAGGGCGGACCCAGGCGCGCCGAGCATAACCGGCGACTACCACCGTTCGGGAGTCCTCGACGCGTCGTTGCTGGTCGGAAGTCGAAGGCTGACCCGGAACAACGCGATGGATGACCACGGCGGGCCATCGGAGCGATCAGCGCCCATCGCTTGGTGTCGACGACCGGGTTTCAGCATTCCAGCGTCGCACCGTGTGGTCTCCGCTGGCGGTGGCGAGCCAGGTTCCGTCGGGGCTGATCGCCACTTCCCCGACCCAGTCCGCGTGGCCGGTGAGGGTGGTGCGTTCGGTTCCGTCGGTGTTCCAGAGCCGGACGGTTCGGTCCCTGCTGGTGGTGGCCAGCCAGGT
Organism: Saccharopolyspora oryzae; assembly: GCF_027853915.1. Taxonomy (GTDB): domain Bacteria; phylum Actinomycetota; class Actinomycetes; order Mycobacteriales; family Pseudonocardiaceae; genus Saccharopolyspora; species Saccharopolyspora oryzae. The sequence goes on along the minus strand of NZ_JAQGLA010000007.1, from coordinate 46,024 downwards.
GCTGTCTGGGCTGATGGCCACGGAGTCGACCAGATCCGCATGGCCGGTGAGGACGGCGGGTTCGGTTCCGTCGGCGTTGCAGAGCCGGACGGTCTGGTCGGAACTGGTGGTGACGAGCCAAGTTCCGTCGGGGCTGATCGCCACGGAGTCGACCCAGCCGGTGTGGCCGGTGAGGACGGCGCGTTCGGTTCCGTCGGCGTTGCAGAGCCGGACGGTCTGGTCGGAACTGGTGGTGGCGAGCCAGGTGCCGTCAGGACTGATCGCAACTTCTCCGACGACCTGATCTGCGTGGTCGGGGAGGGTGGCCGTTCAGTTCCGTCGGCGTTCCAAAGTCGCGTTGTCTCGTCCTCGCTGGTGGTGGCCAGCCAGGTTCCGTCCGGGCTGATCGCCGCGGACGTCACGGCCCCGGTATGGCCGGTGAGAACGGCGCGTTCGGTGCCGTCGGCGTTCCAGAGCCGGACGGCGTGATCCGAGCCGGTGGTGGCGAGCCAGGTGCTGTCTGGGCTGATCGCCACCGGCCGGACCTGGTCGGTGCGGCCGGGGAAGCTGGCGCGTTCGGTGCCGTTGGCGCTCCAGAGCCGCACTGTCCCGTCGAAACTGGCGGTGGCTAGCCAAGTTCCGTCGGGGCTGATCGCCACGGTGTAGACCGAATCGGTGTGTCCGGTGAGGATGGTGCGTTCGGTTCCGTCGGTGTTCCAGAGCCGCACCGCGTGGTCTCCGCCAGCGCCGGCGAGCCAGGTTCCATCGGGGCTGATCGCCACGGATCCGACCCAGTCGGTGTGGCCGGTGAGGACTCGCAGAAGAGCCGGGCTCCGGGTGTCTGGTGGCGTGCTGGCCCGCTCATCGACCACGGTGGAACCAGACCTCCTCCCAGAGCGGAGAGCCCGGCACGTCGGCGCCGAGAACGTCGTGCGTGCAGCGGCGCCACGTCCTAGCCCCCGACATCAACAGCGGACTGCCGCACCATAGCGCGAACCGGTCCGTGCCGGGTCAGCTCCAGTGCCTGCGCGTCTGCCGCAGTTCCCGGTCGAGCGCCCACGCGTCCGCGACCGGCCCGATGTGGTCGAGCTTGTCGGGGTTGCTCACGCTGCGGATGGTCTGGATCTTGCCGTCGAGCACGTCGAGGACCATGGCGTTGAGGACCTTGCCGTCCCGGTCGCGGAAGACGGCACCGGGCTGGCCGTTGATCTCGTGCAGCTCGGAGGTCACGTCGATCTGGGCGAGCAGGGGGAAGGCGGTCCCCAGCAACCGGGCCACCTTCGCCGCGCTCACGATGGTCCGGGCCAGCTGCGGGGTCTTCCCACCGCCGTCGCCGACCAGTTGCGCGTCGGCGGCCAGCAGGTCCTGCAGCTCGTCGATGTCGCCGTTCTCCAGCGCGGCGAAGAAGCGCGCCGCCAGTTCCTGCCGCTGCCTGCGGTCCGCGGCGAACCGCGGTCGGCCGTCCTGCATGTGCCGCCGTGCCCGCACCAGCAGTTGTCGGCACGCGGCCTCCGACCGCCCGACCGCCTCGGCGATCTCGTCGAACCCGAAGGCGAACACCTCCCGCAGCACGAACACGGCTCGCTCCAGCGGGCTGAGCCGCTCCAGGAGCAGCAGCGCCGCCATCGACACCGAGTCGGCCAGCTCCGCCGACCGGCCCGGATCCTGGTACGGCTCGTCGAGCAGCGGCTCAGGGAACCACGGTCCGACGTACTCCTCCCGCCGCACCCGCGCGGAGCGCAGCACGTCGATCGAGATCCGGGTGACCGCGGCCGACAGGAACGCCTTGGTCGACGTGGGCTTCGTCGACGAGGCGTCGAAGCGCAGCCACGTCTCCTGCACGGCGTCCTCGGCTTCGCCCACGCTGCCCAGGATCCGGTAGGCGATCGAGAACAGCAGCGGCCGCAGCTCCTCGAATTCCTCGACCTTGGTCACCACGACTCCGTTCGCTCGAAGCCCCGGCCGCGCTCGCCGGGGCAGGTGCTGATCATCCGCACTGCCGGCGGGACGGGCAACGCCCGCCGGCAGTCGGACCGCTGGCCGTGCCGGTCAGTGGAACTGGCCGGGTTCGTAGGAACCGGCGGGCTGCTGGGTGATGACGTTCAGCCGGTTCACCATGCTCATGAAGGAGATCGTGATGACGAGTGCGGTCAACTGCTCCTCGTCGTAGTGCTCGGCGGCGCGAGCCCACACCTCGTCGCTGACCCCGGCTCCGTCCGCGATGCGGGTGCCCGCCTCCGCCAGCTCCAGCGCGGCGCGCTCGGGTCCGGTGAACACGGTGGCCTCCCGCCACGCCGCGACCAGGCTCAACCGCACCGCGCTCTCCCCGGCCGCGGCGGCGTCCTTGGTGTGCATGTCGATGCAGACGGCGCAGCCGTTGATCTGGCTGACCCGCAGCGCGACGAGCTCCATGGTCGTGGTCGGCAGCGGCGATTCCTTGAGCGCCTTGCCCGCCGACATTACGTACTTGATGATCTTCCCGGCGGTCGGGCTGGAGAGGTAGTCGAGTCGAGCGTCCATGGTGTGCTCCTCCGCGGAATCCGGTGCGTACACCACCCGAGACGAGATGACCGGACGCCTTGTGACATCACCGAACGTGACCCGCGTCTCCCCGCCGCGCGGGCGAGCGTGTCGGCCCGGTTCCGGCCGGGGGCTCGCAGGTGTGATGTGCTTCCGGGATCGGTTCCGGCGGAGCGAGCCGGCTGAACGGCACCCGGCGCTGTTGCGGGTGGATCTGGGATGGAGTGGGCGAGATGGGCGTTCGGTTCGAGGAGATCGATTGGCAGGAGACGCCGATCGGTGTGATCAGCCTGCGCCGCCGGCGGGATCCGCTGCTCGACGTGGACGTCTACGAGGTCAAACTCGACGACGAGTACTTGATGTCGAGCCTGTTCTCCGTTGCCGAGGAGGAGCTCGCGCAGCTGGGCCTGGCCGAGCTGTCCGGCGGCGATTTCGACGTCGTGGTCGGTGGGCTCGGGCTCGGTTGCACCGCGCGCGCCGTTCTCGACGATCCGCGGGTGCGCTCGTCGACCGTCGTCGAAAGGCTTGGCGAGGTCATCGGATGGCATCAGCGCGGCTTGCTGCCGCTGGCCGAGTCGTTGACCGCGGACCCGCGGAACCGCTTCGTGGAGGGTGATTTCTTCGCCATGGCCGCTGCGGATTCCGGGTTCGACCCGGAGGAACCCGGAAGGCGGTTCCACGCGATCCTGGTCGACATCGACCACTCGCCGCGCCACACCCTGGACTCCGGCCACGCCGATTTCTACACGCCCGCAGGACTCCGGCGCCTCGCAGGCCACCTCCACCCGGGCGGGGTGTTCGCGCTGTGGTCGGACGACTCGCCGGACGAGGACTTCACCGCAGCGCTCGCCGAGGTCTTCGAAACGGCAGAAGCCCACGTGGTCCCCTTCGACAACCCCTACGGCGGCGGAACGTCCGCCAACACGGTCTACGTCGCCCGACTCACCGCGCCCTGACCAGCTCTCCGAGAGGACTGAGGTTGCTGTGAACAGCTCCTTGTGTCGCGTTCGCCTTCGCTTGAAAGGGTGAAATCCTCACGCTGACCGGAGCAATGCCGAGTGGCGTGTGCCCAGGATTTCCCGTTGATGCTTCGCCCGGTAAGGGCATGTTCGGAAGGCGCGGGTTCGATATAGTTGAACTCTTGATCTCGGGATCGAGATGTGGGGGTGTGGCTGTGAGCAGGCCATGGGAGGCGGATTCGTCCGCGTCGTTCTCGCGCAGGTTGGGCAAGTCGGCGGCGGAGCTCGGGGACACGACCGGGCGTACCGGATGCCCTGACATCTGGGAGCTCGACAACGGTGATGTGGCGTTCATAGGGCGTGATCTGACGTCGTCTTATGCGTCACGATTGCCTGAGGGCGTGACGATCGCCGAGGATGAGCGGCTTGTTGTGCTCCCGCGCAACATGGTCGTAGCGGCGAAGGAAGATATTCCGGATGCTTGAGGGGGCTTCAGGGCTGGGTGTGCGGCTCGGCCTGTCTGAGTACCAGCGTGATTTCGGTACGAGATTCGCTGCGTCCGGCGGGTACGCATCGTGGAAGCTGGAGCGTCGGCAGAGCTTTCGCGAACCTGGAAATCCCAGCTGGGATGCCCTGGTCGAGCACGGTTGGCGCGAGTCGCTCCGGATCGTGGAGAGTCAGCGGGACGAGTTCGCCGAAGAGGTCCGGGAGGCTGATCAGCTCGGTGTGGAGCTTCTTCGGATAAGGGTCGTTGAAGTACCGCTGACGCCATATCTCCAGTGGGAGTTGCATAGTCTGGTTGTCCGCGCCGAGTGCGGGGAGCAGATCCGCGTCGTCGGTTCTGATCAGGTGGCCTCGCTCGAAAGCGAGGCGCCGCTACCGGAAATCCTGACGGTTGGTCAGGAAACAGTTTACGAGATCGTCTACACCGATGGTGGCGTGCTGGCCGGTGCGGTCCGGTACGAGGATGAGGCAGTCGCATTGCGCTGCAAGAAGATTTTCCGAGAACTCTTTCACCGGGGCGAGGATATCGGTCGGTTCTTCCAGCGAGAGGTCGTTGCGCTGCCACCTCCTGTTCTGGAGTTCTCAGATGTCTGCCAGAGCCGCTAGCGGTGGTGAGGACGAACAGCCTGGTCGTACGTCGTCAGAGCTGTCCGGTTCGGCAGGCGATGTCGTTCAAGCCGGCAGCGTGCATGGCGGGGTTCATTTCCACGGTGCTGCGTCGAGACCTGGTCAGATCAGACCGCGGCAACTCCCCGCCGATGTGCGTACGTTCGTGAATCGCACGGAGGAGTTGCGTCGGCTCGACAGAGCTTTGGCCGGGAATTCCGCGGAACCGCTGGTGGTGGCCGTGTGCGTGATCGCTGGGACAGCTGGGGTCGGCAAGACGTCGCTGGCTTTGCACTGGGCGCATCAGGTGAGTGGGCAGTTCCCCGATGGTCAGTTGTACGCGAATCTCCGCGGTTATGATCCCGGGCCGCGGGCCACTGCGGAGCAGGTGCTCGATCGGTTCTTGCGGGCCCTGGGAGTCCCGGCTGGTGAGATTCCGCCGGAACTGGACGACAGGGCTGCGCTGTACCGGTCCTTGCTGGCGGGGCGGCAAGTGTTGATCATTTTGGACAATGCCGCCACTGCTGGTCAGGTGCGTCCGCTGCTTCCTGGAACAGCGGGGTGCCTGGTTGTCGTGACAAGTCGGAATCACTTGTCAGGGCTGGTTTTTCGCGAAGGAGCGCACCGCGTGACTCTTGGTGTGCTGGCAGAAGACGAGGCCGTGGCGTTGCTGCGTGGTATCACAGCGGAATACCGGCCCGCGGTTTCCGAGGCCGAGCTGACCGAGTTGGCCGGACTTTGCGCCCGTTTGCCTCTGGCGTTGCGGATCGCTGCGGAGCGGGCTGCGCGGCGCCCGCGCATGGCGATGCATGAGCTGATCGAGGATCTCCGTGATGAGTCGGGGCTGTGGGATGCTCTGTCGACCGATGACGAGGACGAGGCAGATGCTGTCCGCAGTGTTTTCGCCTGGTCCTACAGAGCCTTGCCCGAGGATGCTGCTGCGCTGTTCAGACTGCTGGGAGTGCATCCGGCACCTGAGTTCAGCGTCTCCTCCGCAGCAGCTTTGGCCGCCATGACGTTCAGCCAAGCACGGCAGAGGCTCGAGGTGCTCGCTGATGCTCACCTCGTGGAGCAGATCGCCCATGATCGCTATCAGGTGCACGATCTGCTGAGGAGCTACGCGACTGAACAGGCGAGGCAGGAAGAAACCGCTGAAGCTCGCGCGGAAGCACTTCGGCGGGCACTGGACTGGTATTTGTTCACCGCTGACCGGGTGCGTGCGCTGCTCAGTCCGCACGAGCCGCAGATGCCGCTGGGGCAGGTACCTGACATCGATCTCCCCGTGCTGGCGAATGCCGACGATGCTTTGCGCTGGTACGAAGCAGAACGGTCGAACCTCGTGGCGGCGACCTCCGCAGCGGCCGAAGCAGGACTGCATCGGATCGCGTGGCAGCTGCCAGCGACGCTGCGCGGCGTGTACATGAACTTCAACCCGTTCGGGGACTGGCTGTCGACGGGACACGTTGGCCTGGCCTCGGCGCGGGCTGCGGGTGAGAAGGCGGGTGAGGTCGAGCTGCTCGACAGCCTGGCCATGGCCTACACGCAGTCGCAGCGACCCGACGAGGCCGAGGAGTACCACGTCGCAACGCTGTCCCTCCGGCGAGAACTCGGCGATTCACTGGGAGAGGCGATCGCGCTCAACGGCTTGGGCCTGCTGCACCTGAGACGCTGGAAACTAGCCGATGCCCGTTTGACGTTCAGCGATGCGCTTGCGCTGCTGACACAACCCGAGAACGCGTACTGGCGGGCACTCGTGCTGGGCAATCTTGCTGAAGTGTGCCTCGAACTGACCGAATACGGTGCAGCGTCGGACCTGCTGGGTGCGGCTTTGGAGATCCTCCGGCGGGAACGGGACTACGCGGGTGAGGGCAACGCGCACTACCTGACCAGCCGGCTGGAACGTGAACAGGGCAGGACTGATCGGGCTGCGGAGAACATCGATCGCGCGCTCGGTTTGGCTCGCGATCACGGAAACGAGGCGGCCGAGGCGCACTGGCTCCTGGAATACTGCCGTGTCCAACGTGCTTCTGGAAAGCTCGGAGACGCACTCGTGCCGTGCCAACGTGCTGCGACGATCCAGCAACGGCTCGGCGACCGGGGCAGGGAAGCACAGGCGCTCGACGAGGCAGGCAAAACCTACCAGGAACTCGGGCAGCCGGAGGAAGCCGTGAACTTCCATCGGCGCGCTGTCTCGCTGAACCGGCAAACCGGTCACCGGTGGAGGCTCGCAGTGTCGCTTTTCCACTTGACGAACGCGCTCATCAGCGCTGGAGCCGATAGCAGAACTTGCGAGCAACATGCGCGGGAGGCTTTCGGCTCTCTGGCTGAGTTCGGCGACCCGCGATCCATCGCGCTGCGAAATCGCCTTCAGCGCCTCATGTGAGAGGCAGTCGCTGTCACGGCCTGGGGAGCAAGGCTGCGACTTCGGCAATGGCGTCGAGGTCGTCGGCGCTGTAGGTACCGGAGATCGTTTCAGCTTCCGCGATGGTGAGGGCGGTTCCCCTCGGTTCTGTGCTGTAGTGGTGGCCGGTGAACTCGATATCTCTCATCGCGAGAAGAGAACTGCCCAACGCCTTGATGTCGCCCGTGCCGTGGCGATCCTCCAGTCGTTGAAACTTCCGAACCGTACTGCGATTGCGGAACTCGACCCATGCCACGGAAACGACCGCTGCGTTTCCCCGATCATCGCCGACGGCGAAGACGATCCTGTCCAGCGATCTGCACGGATTGCGGACCAGAAACTCACGGACCTCCCCGAACGAGTGCGCAATGCAATCGGCTGCCGGAACCTTGTCGGACTGCCGCAACCTGCGCAATCCCATTCGTCGCCATGCGTCTTCCGCCTGTCCCCGGCGAACCGATCGCTTGGCATCTGTCTTGCGCGCCTTGAGATTTCGCGACGCGGTGTTCCGCGTCACCGCATTCGTCGATTCGCCTACCGCCGATTCGCCGGCCGCAGACTCCGCTGTGACGGCCGAGCCTGTGCTCAGCGCGCCGCTTCCCGACGCGACAGCGAAAGCGAGCGTGCCGGCAACTACGAGGCTTGCGGCATTTCCCTTGCGCGGAGCTGGATCCGAACCTCCGCCCGCGCCGCCGATTCGACGACCCGCCACGCGTCTCCTTCCCGCGCTGACACGCATGAGCTGACAGCAGCCCAGCTTGGAGGTCATGGAGGAGGGTCTCAACCAGTTCGCGTGAAGTTCGGCCATTCGAGTCAAGCAGATCTTTCAAGGGTTTGGTGCGGATGTTGTCGCTGACGAGCGGAGGGAACAGCGCTGACGCTCGTGTTGCGGGACTTGGTTGAAATGCAGTTCGGTTCTAGGCCGAACGGGCGTTATGGGGTTTCTTCCTGCCTGTCGCGTTGGCGGCTACAGCGCTGGGCGCTCGAGTTCTGATCCGTTCGTCTAGCTGGGAAGACGGCGTTTTCATCCCGAGATCCTTGTCGGGCTGTGGCTGGGATTTCCCAGATTCAACACCGGATTGCGTTGTGGATAACCGGTACTCTGCGGTCAGATGCGGAGATGGAAGCTTGGCGGTTCGTCCTGGTCGGCTGAAGGCTGGCGCGGCGAGTTCTGGGTTTCCGCAGGTCTCCGTGCAGCGAGAAGCGTGGCAGCCATCGGCGGTCTTCTTGCGGGGGCGCCCTGCAGCGTGACTGTGGGAGGGGATCCATGTCGGGCACGGATGGAGGATCGGCGCAGGATTCCACGACTTCTCCGCAACGCTTACCGCTGCTGGACGAGCGGGCCGGCGCAGCCATCTCGACCGAGAAGTCCGACTGGATGGACGCCTTCCGAGACACGCTGCTGATCCAGTGCGACACGGCCGAAGCCCGGGAAGCATCCAGTCTTGTTGCAGACAGGCGCGGGGCGGGGCTCGTTCTCACGGGTTCCGATGCGCCGGTGGCCGCTCGTGCTCTCCGGAAACACGGGTTCGAGAAACCGCTGTTGTGCGATGCGGCCCGCTACAAGGGCAACGGGCGATATCCGGCCAGTGAGCCGTTCGACAATCAGTGGATCTTGTCACAGCGGAAGCTGGACCTGCCGGTGCTCACCGACTCCGGTTATGTCGGCGAAGGTGACGTGACCGGGTTGCGCAGCATACTGGCGCGTTCCCGAGAGCTGGGTGAAGCTGTCATCGCTTGCTTGCCGCTGCACAGGAGCTGGTTGGGGGAGCGCGCCTGGTTGACCCTGCTCGAGGAAGAGATCCGGACATCGGGTGTTGCGGTCGCGCTCGTGCTGGAGCACCCGGGCGACCCGCTCGGCGTGCAGAAAGTTCTGCGCGGCTTGCTGACATTGCTGGCGTCCGGAAGCCCGGTGCTCCTGCTGCGCAGTGATGTCTCGGCTGTGGGGGCGTTGTGCTTCGGTGCGCTGGCGGCAGCCGCGGGAACGACGTCAGGGCTTCGCCACCTCTACCCCGTCTCGAACGAGAACGGCCGATTTCGTCCTGCGCAGGTTTCGGTGCTGATCGAGCACTGCCTTTCCTACGTGGGGGCGGACAAGGTGGCCACCGCGGTGCAGCTCACTCCTGACCAGGTGGAACGGTGGGAGTGCGACTGCCACACGTGCAACGGGCGGATGATGGACCACTTCGCGACGATCCTCGACCGCGGAGAGAAGCAAGCTGCGGCCTACAGCCACTCGCTGGAGATCCTCATCAACGTCCACGAGAGGTTGCGGTTCTCCTCCTTGACTCCGAACCAGCGCCGGAACAGCTGGATCGAGCAGTGCAGCGTGGCGGGCTTCTACCACCTCGACATCGGAAGAAGCGTGAATGGCAACTGGACCATTCCCAGGTTCTTGGAGTCCTGGCGGGCCGTGGGTGCCGAGTTCCTAGAGCCGGAGGGGGCTATGCAAGAGCTCCCGCGCGGATGAGCTCCTGGTAGACGAGCTCTTCGACCCACCGGTCCAACGTTCGCCGCCGGGCCTGCGGGCTCCGCCCACGCCGAGCCGGTTCCACCACGCGCAGCTGCCCGCCGGAATCTGCGGCCAGCATGCCGACACCCTGGAGCTTGCACTCGAGCTGGCATTCTTCTTCCTGGGCCAGGGGAGACGTCGCGATCACCGCTGTGCTGCAGAACCCCCGCAGCCTGGAAGCTCCGGACAGGGCCGACCGCCAGGATCGAGCGCTGCTGAGCACCCCGCACAGCTTGACGACTTCGGGGGCGCGCATCGGCGCTGCTTCAGGCCATTGCCACATCGCGAGTACATCGTGGTCGAGCACTGGGGGTTGCCCCGACCGTTGACGAAGATCGTGAGCTCGCTCGCTGATCTCGACCACGGGGTATGCCTGAACGCCGAGCAACGTCATCCGCGGCGCTACACACTGCCCCCAGCCGAGCAGCTCGGCAGCCTTCTGCGCATCGGAGGAGGAGATGAGGGTCGGAGCGAGGCCCGTCGGCGCACCGACGTTCGACGGGAACAAGCTCGGCTGGCCACTCGTCACGTAACTAACCTCGTTCGACCGCATTGGCCTGTTGGTCCGTTCATGGCGGGAGCCGAGTACGGGTGGAGGCACGACCCGACCGCACCGCGTTGCTCGCAACAACCTACTCCCACGGGCCTCGGCAGGTGACCCGAACCCGGTCAACGGGCTGTCCGGTGACCATTGCCTCTGGACCGGTGCTGCGGGGCGTCGAAGAGTGGGTGGGGGCGCTGGTGCGTTCGCGCCGTGCCGGGGAGAGGTGTGCATGCGCGAGGCCAATGTGGTGGGAGTGGACGGTTCGGACTCCGCGTTGGCCGCGGTTCAGTGGGCCGCGGTGGATTCCGCGCTGCACCGGGTGCCGCTCCGGTTGATCCACGTCGAATCCGGCTCGGTGGGGGAGGATCCGCTGCCCGCGGCCTGCCGGGTCGCTACCGGGGCCGCTGATGTCGAGGTGATCCCGGAATTGCGGCGCGGGGTTCCGCAAGCCGTGCTCGTCGAGGAGTCCGCGCGAGCTCGGCGGGTCGCAGTGGGGATCCGGGGTGTTGGTGGGCGGAGCGGGTTGCCGGTGGGGTCCACCGCTGATGCGGTCGCGATGCGCGCGGAGTGCCCGGTGGTCGTCGTGCGAGGTCCGGTGCCTGATCCGGGGAAGCCGATCCTGCTCGGCGTCGACGGGTCCCGGGTGGGGGAGGCGGCGGTGGCCGTGGCTTTCGCCGAGGCAGCCGTGCGTCGGGTTCCGCTGGTAGCGGTGCACGTGTGGATGGACGTAGAACCCGCGCCCTGGGCGGCGGTCGACGACCGGGCTTGGGCCGTCATCGCCGAGTCCGAGCGGGAAGTGCTCGCCGAACGCCTGGCCGGGTGGCAGGCGGAGCATCCGGACGTCGAGGTGCGGCGGGTCGTCGAGCGCAACCGGCCGGTGCGGTACCTGGTCGAGCACGCCAAGGCGGCGCAGCTGATCGTGGTGGGCAGCCGGGGCAGGGGCGGCATGACCGGGATGCTGCTCGGTTCGACCAGCCGAGCCCTGCTGCACATAGCGCCGTGCCCGGTGCTCATCGCCAGGAATCCAGCGGCTTGAGGGCGCACGAGGATGAGCACGGCCGGTGGTGGATCTGCGGAGCTGAAGCGCTTGCCGCGGGCCAGCTACGAGCGCGAGCTGTTCCGGCTGCAAGCGGAACTGGTGAAAGTGCAGGAGTGGGTTCGGGCGGAAGGTGCGCGCCTGGTCGTGCTATTCGAGGGGCGCGACGCGGCGGGGAAGGGCAGCACGGTCAAGCGCGTCGCGGAGTACCTCAACCCGCGGGTTGCGCGGATCGCCGCGCTGCCGGTGCCGACGGAGCGGGAGCGGACCCAGTGGTACTTCCAGCGGTACGTCGCCGAGCTGCCGGCCGCCGGTGAGATCGTGCTGTTCGACCGCAGCTGGTACAACCGCGCCGGCGTCGAGCACGTGATGGGCTTCTGCACCGACGAGGAGCACCAGCGGTTCCTGCGGCAGTGCCCGATCTTCGAGCGGATGCTCGTCGAGGACGGGATGCTGCTGCGCAAGTACTGGTTCTCGATCAGCCAGGCCGAGCAGGAGCGGCGCCTGCACAAGCGGGTGGCGGACCCGATGCGGCGGTGGAAGCTCTCCCGGGTGGACCTGGAATCGGTCGTGCGGTGGGAGGAGTACTCGCGGGCCAGGGACCAGATGCTCGCCGCCACCGACACCGCCGAGGCCCCGTGGTTCCTGGTGGAGAGCGAGGACAAGCGGCGCGCCCGGATCAACATGATCGCGCACCTGGTGTCGAGCATCCCCTTCCGGGAGGTGCCGGTCCCTGCGCTGGAGCTCCCGCCCCGGCCGCCTCCCACCGGGTACCGGCGGCCGGCCCGCGAGACGTACCGCTACGTCCCGGACCACGCCGCCTCGCTCTGAGCGCGTTCGTGACCAACTTCCCTGGTCGTGGCCGGGGTGGGCGCGGGATGGTCAAGGCGAGGCCTTCGAGGTGGGACATGATCGATCGAACGAGCTCATCGGACCTCGCGAGCACCCCCGTCGTCGCTGTTCGGCCCGAGCTGGACGCGATGGCGGCGCTGTACGAGATGTACGCGCGGGAGGTCCACCACCTCGCCGTGGTGGCCGACGACGACGTGGTGGGGCTGGTCAGCGCGGCCGAGCTGCTGCAGGGCATCGCCGCCCGGTACCCGAAGGCGGCGGCGACCGTCGGCTCGTTGTGCGTGGTACCCGGTCCGAGGGTGGAGGCGACCGACGGCATCGAAGTGGCTGCGCAGCGCATGATCGATGCGCGCACCGACGCGGTCCTGGTGGTGCGGGACGGGCACGTCTGCGGAGTGCTCACCGCTGTCGACCTCGTCCGGAGCATCGCGCAGGGCCGCGCAGCGCCGGTGGAAGTCGAAGGGGGAGGCAGATGAGTGCTGTTCCAGGCGACGCCGGAGGACACCGCGGGTGGTCGGCGGAGGAGTCGGCGGTCATCAACCGTGCGGTCCACAACGCGCCCTCGGTGCACAACAGCCGCCCGTGGTCGCTCGAGCTGCGCGACCGGACCGCTGAGCTGCGCGAACGCCCAACCCTGCTGGCACAGCACGATCCCGGCGGCCGGGATCGCCGGATCTCCTGCGGCGCGGCGTTGGCGAACCTGGTGCTGGCGGTGCGTGGTCTGGGCTGGGCCGTCGAGGAGAAGCTCGGCTCCGACGCGGGCTTGGTGCTGGCCGCGGTCACCGCGACCGGGCGCGCCGAGCCGAGCGAGGTGGAGCGCCGCCGGAGCGAGGCGGTCCTGGAACGCCGGAGCTACCGGGAGGCCTTCGACGGCTCGGAGCTCCCGGAGAGCACCCGGGATGCGCTGCTGGAGGCGGTCGCGGCACCCGGCGTCACCGGGCGTTGGATCTCCGGCGCGGACGAGACCCTGGCCGTCGCGAGGTTGCTGACCTACGCGGCACGCGTCTTCCGGGGCAACGCCGAGTACCAGCGGGAGCTGTCGTCGTGGACGACGGAGGCCGGTGACGGCCTGCGCCGCGACGCGTTCGGGGAGCGGGGGTTGGCGGCGGTGGGGCTGACCACCGGCCGCACCCACCTGCCCGACGAGTCCGCGCTGGCGGCGCGCATGCAGCGGGAAGCGGTGCTCGTCGTGGGCGTCCAGACCGACGGGCCGGTGGACCAGGTCCGCGCGGGTGCGGCCGTGGAACAAGCGTGGCTGGAGGCGACCGGCCGCGGACTGGTCGCTTCCGTGATGACTCAACCGCTGCACCTGGCGGAAGTGCGGTCCGAGCTGGCGGCCGGGCTCGGGTTCGCCGAGGCGCCGCAGGTGCTGATGAGGGTCGGGCGTCCCGCCAGACGGTGACGGCCGCGCGGCCGACGGGCGGGGAGGGCGAATGCGACGCGTGCTCGTGGGAATCGACGGGTCCGAGGAATCGGTGAGCGCCGCGATGTGGGCGGCGACCGAAGCGGTGCTGCGCGATGCGCCGTTGTGGGTCGTCGCTGCGTCGGGCGCGGCGACCTCGGCGGACTGGGCGATGGTGCGCAGCGTCGTCGAGGAGTGCCGCCGCTCGCACCCCGGCATGGACGTGACCGAGGAGGTGCTGGCCGGGTTCGCCCCGGACGCGTTGATCCGGCAGTCCGCCGACGCGCAGTTGCTGGTCGTGGGCTCGCGCGGCCGCGGCGCGGTGGCCGAGACGCTGCTCGGCTCGGTGAGCCGGGCGGTGGCGGAACGGGCCAGTTGCCCGGTCGTGGTCGTTCCGCGGCACCGGACCAGCTTCGCGTTCGGCCCGGTGGTGCTCGGCGTCGCGGGTTGTGCCGAGAAGGACGGTGCCGTCCAGTTCGCCTTCGCGGAGGCCGTGATCCGGCAGACCTCGCTGCTCGCGGTGCACGTGTGGCCGCCGATCCTCGGGCGGCACCAGCAGCCCGAGCCCCCGTCACCATCCACAGTGGACAAGATGCGCGATGACCTGGCGGCGTCCCTGGCCGATTGGTCGACCAAGTACCCGGCGGTACCGCTGGCCGTCGACGTGCGCTACGGCGACCCCGCCGGCGAGCTGAGCCGTGCGTCCGCTTCGGCCCAGATGCTGGTCCTCGGGCACCGCAGCACGGCGCTGGGGTTCGGGACCGTCGCGCACGGCACCCTGCACCACGCGGACTGCCCGGTGGCCGTCGTCGGCGAAACCCACCACGGCGAGGACCTCGCCTTCCCCGAGGGGCGGGCGGCCGACGAGCCCCGGAACCGCGGTGAGCGCGAGGCGAGCTCATGACGGGTTCGTGCGCCGATCTCTACGAGATCCGGATGGCGGCCAGCTACCTGCGCCGGGGCATGCTCGGCCCGGCCACGTTCAGCCTGTTCGCCCGGAAGCTGCCGCCCCAGCGGGGTTTCCTGGTGGCCGCGGGGCTGGCCGACTGCCTGGACTTCTTGCAGGACCTGCACTTCGACGACGCGGAGCTGGCCTACCTGGGAGATGTCACGCGCCTGCCGGAGGCCGATCTGGCCGCGCTGGGGCGGCTGCGGTTCACCGGCGACGTGCGGGCGGTCCCGGAAGGCCGGGTGGTCTTCGCTGATGAACCGCTGCTGGAGGTCACCGCGCCACTTCCGGAGGCGCAGTTGGTGGAGACCGCGCTGCTGAACTTCACCACGTTCCAGACGGCGGTGGCGGCGAAAGCCGCGAGGTGCCACCTTGCCGCCCCGGAGGCGGATTTGATCGACTTCGCCGCGCGGCGCACGCACGGTCTGGAAGCGGCGCGGGCGGTCGCGCGCGCTTCGGCCATCGCCGGGTTCGCAGGCACAAGCTACGTGGCGGCGGCACGCGAGTTCGGGATCCTGGCCGCAGGCACGATGGCGCACTCCTACGTCGAGGCATTCCCCGACGAACGCACCGCTTTTCGCGCGTTCGCGGCTGATTTCCCCGACACAGCGGTGTTCTTGGTCGACACCTACGACACCCCTCACGGGGTGCGCACCGCGATCGAAGTCGCCCGGGAACTGCCCGCGGGCAGCGACATCGGGATCCGGTTGGACTCCGGGGATCTCGGTGCGCTGGCCGTGGAAGCCCGCCGGATGTTCGACGAGGCGGGGATGACGCACGCCCGGATCATGGCCAGCGGCGGGCTGGACGAACACGAGTTGGCCGACCTCGCGGCGGCGCCGATCGACGTGTTCGGTGTCGGCACCCGCATGGGCGTTTCCGCGGACGCGCCGTCGCTGGACAGCGCGTTCAAACTGGTGGAGTACGAGGGATCTCCGGTGATGAAGCTGTCCGCGGGCAAGCGGACCGCGCCCGCCGCCAAGCAGGTCTACCGCGGCGAGACCGGCCAGCCCGACCTGCTCGCCCTGCGCGCGGAAGATCCCCCGGCCGGTCGCGAACCGCTCCTCGTCCCGGTCATGCGCGGTGGTGAGCGGATGGGCGAGACCGAGCCGGTCTCGGCGGCTCGCGGTCGGTTCGAGCGCGACCTGCGGTGGCTGCCCGAAGCGGCCCGGTCGCTCACCGATCCCGCGCCCGTCGAGGTGCGCTGGTCCCCGGCGCTGGTGAGGCTCGCCGGGGAGGTGCAGGGCTCGCTCAAGGCGAAGTACGGGCTCAGCAGCGTGCTTTGACGGTGGTCAACGCTCCGAAGCGCTGTCGATGAGCAGGTCGGCGGGTTCGCGCCGGGGCGAGGCAGCAGTGGCGGCCCCGTGCCCGATCCGCAGCAGTGCCTGCGGTGCGGCCTGCTCGCCCAGCAGTTCTTGGACCGACTGGCGGGTTTCCGGCACTTCGAGGACCTGCGAGATCATCGAAGCGGCCAGTCCTCGTGCGGTCGCGGTCAACCACAACCGCTGCAGGGCCTGCCCGGACCGCAGCTCGGCTTCCGGACCGCCGGTGCGGCTGCACAGCAGCACCAGCAGCGGGTGCGATTCGAACTTCGTCCCCGGCTCGCGCGCGGTCAGCCCGCCGGTGAAATCGCGGTGCACCCACTGGTCCTGGGGTTCGGGCTTGGGCCCGGCTGCCGACAGCGGCACGCCTTCGGCGCTGTCATCGCCGCGACCGACCCACGTCGCCAGCTCGGCCCGGAACCGCTCGTCGGCCATCTGCGCGCGGTTGGCCCGGTGCACCAGCCCTTCGAGCACGTCCAGCTGGTCCGCCCGCATCACGTGCAACCAGGTGTGCTCGCCCTGCGCGGCGCGGACGAGCAGGTGCTTGTCCTCAGCCGAGACCGGGGTGTTCCGGAACGGTTGCCGGTGGCTGTGCCGCCGGGGGATCGCTTCGCACAGCTGGACGTCGGCGGGTCGCGGCTCCTCGTGCCCGCCGCTGCGGATCTCCGCCAGCGCGGTAGCGGCGCGCAGGTGCGGCAGCAAGGTCACCAGCGGCCGGATTCCCGCCTGCGCCAAGGCGAGCCGGAAGTTGAACAGGGCGGCCCCGCACGCCAACCGCAGCTCCCGCTCCTCGGGGTCGGCTGCGGGCAGCCGGTACTTCGGGTCCGCGTGCAGCTCGATCAGGTGCGGCATGATCCGGAACCGCCACGGCTGGCTGTTGTGCAGCGACGGTGCCATCCCGGCCAGCCGGACCGCCTGCTCGACCTGACCGGACGTCAGACCGAAAGCGGCGGGGAACGCCGGCATCCGCACATCCTGGTCCGAGGGCTCCATGTCGTCACCATGCCTGTTGCGCACGCGTGCCGGGAGGGCCCAACGACCTCCGCTGGAGCTGCACGGGTGACCAAGGGCTCTGGATCCGGCACCGGGCTGTCGGCGCAGCCTGGACAGTGTGGGGGAGGGGGTGTTCGGGATGGTCCGCAAACCGGTGGTGGTGGGGTACGACCTGACGGAATCGTCCCGCCGCGCGGTGCGGTGGGCGGCCCGCGAGGCGTCCGGCCGCCGCTTGCCGTTGCAGCTGGTGCACGTGCTGACCTGGCCGTTCGAGGACCACGTTCCGATCGTCGTGCCGGGCGAGGGCGATGTGCTGGAGCCGTTGCAGGACCTGCTGCGGCGGGAGCTCGGCGAGCTGGTCGCCGACTGCAGGGAGATCGACGCGGGCCTCGAGGTGCGCGACGACCTGCGGTTCGGGGATCCGGCCGAGACGTTGGCGGAGCTGGCCGGTGGTGCCGAACTGCTGGTGCTGGGCGGCCCGCGCATCGAGGTGGAGATGGGGGTGCTGGGCTCGACGTCGGCGGAGCTGTTGACCCGCCGGACTGGGGCTCCCGTGGTGGTGGTCCGAGGCGTGCGCGCGCAGCCGGATTCCCAGCCCGTCGTGGTGGGTGTGGACGGGTCGGCGGCGAGCCGCGAGGCCATCGGGTTCGCCTACGACTTCGCCTCGCGGCACGGAAACGTCCTGGTCGCGGTGCACGCGTGGAGCGATCTGCCGTTGGATCCGTTCGCGCGGGTGGAGCACTGGGAGCTGCCGTGGAGCGAGATTCGCGAGGAAGCCATGGAGGTGCTCGCCTCATGTCTGGCCGGGTGGCGCGAGCACTATCCCGACGTGAAGGTGCGGCGCGCGGTGAGCCCGGAGAAGCCTGCTGATGCCCTGCTCCGGGAAGGGCAGGATGCGGCGCTGGTGGTCGTGGGCAGCCACGGCAGGGGGTTCGTCCGCCGCGTGCTGCTGGGCTCGGTGAGCCACGCGGTCGTCAACCGGGCCCGGTGCCCGGTCGCGGTCGTGCACGCCGGGTGAGCGCTTCAGGAATCCGCTGCTGCGTTGCGGACGATCGCTACCGGGCACGGAGCGTGGTGCAGCACGCCCGCCGCCACCGAACCGAGGAACAGCCCGTCGAAGCCACCGCCGCCGCGGTGCCCCACGACGAGCAAGCGCGCGTCGCGGGCGGCGTTGGTCAGCGCTGCCACCGGGTGCCCGTGCTGCACGACTTCGCGGATCGCGACTTCCGGGTGTTCTTCGCGGAGGTGCGCGGTTTCGCGGTTCAGCGACAGGCGGATGTTGCGCTCCACTTCGTCGCGGTCGGTCGGTGAGAGCGGCGCGGCGAGCAGGCTTTCCTCGTGCCACGCCTGCAGCACGACCAGATCCGCCCCGAGCCGGGCCGCGGCGGCGAAGGCGAATTCCAGCGCGACGCGGCCGCACGACGAGCTGTCCACACCGACCACCACCGGGCCGACGGTCACCGGGACGTCCTTGCGCACGACGACGACCGGGCAGGACGCGCGGGTGGCGACGCCGAGGCTGACCCCGCCCAGCAGTGCGTCGGCGAAACCACCCAGCCCACGGGCTCCCAGAACCATGAGCTGCGCTGCGGAGCTTTGGCGCAACAGCACCTCCACCGGGTGTCCCGCCACGACTTCCGAGGTCACTTCCAAGCTTGGGTGGGTGGTGCGGCACTTCGCCTCGGCTCGGCGCACGGCGTCCTCGGCGTGCTCCGCGCGCACCGGGTCGTCGTTGGCGATCACGACGTGCAGCGGGGCGCGTCGGCGATCCGCTTCCGCGGCAGCCCATTCGGCTGCGCGATCGGAGCTCTCGGAACCGTCGACGCCCACCACGACAGCAGCGGACATGGTGAACTCCTCACTCTTTCGCGTCTCGGACGATGGCGACCGGGCATTGCGCGTGGTGCAGCGCGCCCATCGCCACCGAGCCCAGCAGGAGCCCGGCGAAGCCGCCGCGACCGCGGTGCCCGACGACCAGCAGACGCGCTTCCTCAGCGGCGGCAGCGAGTTCAGCCACCGGGTGCCCTCGTTGCGCGACCTTGCGGACCGGCACGTTCGGATAGGCCTCGGTGCAACCGGACAGCTGTTCGGCCAGGCCGCGCAGCGCTTCGTCGCGCAGGTCGACCAGCTCGTGCTCCAAGGGCGGCACGATCGGTGCGGGCTCAGCGTGCTCCCACACCTGCACGGCCACGAGTTCGCACTCGTACCTGGCCGCGGCGTCGAACGCGTACCGCAGTGCGGCCTGGCTGTGCGGGGAGTTGTCCAGACCGACCACCACCGGCCCGTTGCGGCGGTGCTTGCGGACGACCACTACCGGGCACCGGGAGTGCGTGGCCACCTTGGCGCTGACCGATCCGAGCAGCGTCGCGGCCAGGGCGCTGCGCCCGCGCGAGCCGACCGCGATCAGCTGCGCGTCATCGGAGAGCTGGACCAGCACGTCCGCTGGGTCGCCGTGCGCGACCCTCGCCGTCACCTCCAGCCCCGGCAGCTGCGGCGTGAAGCGGTTCGCGATCGGGCCGACGGTCTCCCACGCTTCGTCGTCGGCCAGCCGATCGCCGCTCACCATCACGAACTGCACCTGCCCGGTGCGCCCCAGCTCGGCCTCGTCGGCTGCCCACGCGGCAGCGATCAGCGATTCCGGGGATCCGTCCACCCCGACGACCACCTGTCCACGCGAATGCATGCCGTCCCCCTGCTGCCGACGAACCGGTGCCACCTCGGGTACCCGGACCGGCGTCGGCACACGGGCCGTTGGACTCTGACGTCGAGAACCGCCCGCAGTTCACCGTGGGATGTCGATGTGGCGGCACCGGGGCACGGGGAGCGCGGATGCGGAACCGGATTCGCACGATCGCGCAGTGGACCGTGGTGCTGTGCGGGTTGGGTGTGCTGGGGTGGCAGTTCCCGGCCCTCGCCGCGGAAGCCGGCCGGCTGGGCGGGGAGCTCGCACACCTGAGCTGGATCTGGTTCGGCGTGGCGATCGCGTTGTCCGTCGCTTCCCTGGTGGCCTACGGAGAACTGCACCGCCGACTGCTGCTGGCGGGCGGTGTCGTGCTGCCGGTCCGGACCGTGCAGGCGATCAACTTCGCGGAGAACGCGCTGTCGACGACCCTGCCCGCGGTCGGCAATGCGGCGGGTTTCGCCTACGCAGCGGTCCAGCTGCGAAAACGCGGCGTCGACCTCGCGCTGGGCACCTGGTCGGTGGTGCTCTGCGGAGTCGTCGCGACGGCGGTGCTGGCGCTGCTCGGCCTCGCCGGCGCCGGGGGAACCGGGGTGATGTCGCCGCTGCTCGCCGGCTTGCTGGCCGCAGGGCTGTTGATCACTTCCTGCGCGTGCTGGGTGGTGCTCGTGCGCTCGTCCGCGCTGCACCGCTGCTTGCGGGGCTGCGCCCGGCTGGTTCGCGCGATGCCCGGGCGGACGACTTCTTGGGCGAAGGATCCGGACGCGGTCGCGCGGCGGTTGTCGGACCGGATCGCGATGCTGCGCCCGAGCGGGCGGCAGTGGGCGGCCATCGTCTCGTTCGCCGCGCTGAGCTGGATCGTGGACTACCTCAGCCTGTGCGCGAGCGTTGCGGCGCTGGGGCATCCGGTGCCGTGGTCGACGCTGGTGGCGGGCTACCTCGCGGTGCAGGGAGCGATCGCGCTCCAGGTCTTCCCCGGTGGTGCGGGACTCGCCGAGGCGGGGCTGCTGGGCGTGCTGCTCGCGTCGGGAACACCGATCGCCCCGGCGCTGGCGACGGTCCTGGTCTACCGGTCCATCAACTGGCTCCTGCTCGCCGCGCTGGGCTGGGGCGTCTACGGGGTCCAGATCCACCTCGCGCCCGACAGCGGCGCGCGGCACCGGGTCGATGATCCGGTGCCGCACCGCATCGGCGGCTGAGCCGTCCGGGCACATCGGCTCTGGTCGGCGTGCTCGCCGGCCGGGGATGCTGGTGACGCAAGGTTCTCGTGCTCGTCGGCCTGGAGGTGTCCCATGCTGCGGCGCCACGAACGGCGGCTCTTCGACGCGATCGAGCAGCGGTTGTCCTCGGAGGACCCGGAGTTCTCGCGCAGGATGACCCGATCCCACCTGCTGACGCGCGTCCTGGCGTGGTTGACGCTGGCCCGGGCGCTCGGAGCGGTGGCGGCCTTCCTCGCGCTGATCGCCCTCCTCCTGGGCGAAGGTGCGGCGTTCCTGATCGCCGGGGCTCTCGCCGCAGTGCTGTTCGCGTGCTCCGGTCGACGAGTTCGCTCGGAGTGAGGGGGCGGTGCGCGATGCTCGAGACGGAGCGCTGGACGGTCGACATCGACCTCACCGAGGGGGACGACCGCACGGTCGCGAAAGCTCGGTTGCGCACGCGGGACGCGACCGATCTGCAGGGCAGGGGCGTGGCCAAGCGCAATCCCGACGACACCAACGTGCCGGAGATCGGGGCTGAACTGGCTGCGGCGCGTGCGTTGTTCGAGCTGGCCCACCACCTGCTGCGAGCAGCGACGGACGACGTGGAGCAGCTGACCGGCGAACCAGCGCACCTGCACAGCTGACGCCAGCTCGAACTCGCTCAGAACTACCTCCGGCCTCGTCGTGCGTGCCGGTCGTGCTCCGCGGTCACCGGCCGTACTCGTGCAAATTCAATGGAAATTGGACCTCCGATTTCCATTGAATTTGCGGAAGTTCTCCACAGGACCCGGAACCTGTCCACAGGTCCCGGCATGTCGGGGTCTGACACGCCGGTGCCGTGTCCGGGTGGGTCCGCAGTTTCAATTGAAACTGTTATCAGTCGCGACTGAAACCTGCGGTTGTGGTGGGCATTTTTCGTCCTGCGTTCGAGGGCGGGGTGTCAGGAGGAATCGGGTTTCCAGGGGTGTTGTTCCAGGGAGAAGTGTGCTGTTTCGCCGGGGCCGAGTTGGACGGTTCGGGGGCCGCAGGCGCAGGTGATGGGTTGCTGGGCGGGGCCGGGGGCGGTGCGCACGGTTGCGGTGCGGCCGGTGACGGTGATGTTCAGGGGTTGACCGCGGTAGCGGATGGTCAGCTCCAGGTCGCCGAGTTCGGTCGGCCACAGCGGGTTGAGGCGCAGCGCGCCGTCGAGGACTTCGATGCCGGCGAAGCAGCGCTGAAGCAGGTCGACGCTTCCGGCCATGGCGGCGAGGTGGATGCCCTCGCTGGTGGTGCCGCGCTGGGTGTCGTGGATGTCGGCGGCGAGCACGTGGTCGAAGAACTCCAGCGCCTGGTGCCGGCGGCTGCGGGCGAGCACCCAGGCGTGCACGACGGCGCTCAAGGTCGAGCCGTGGCTGGTGCGCTGCAAGTAGTACTGGATGTTGTTCGGGATCGTGTCGGCGGGCATCGGGTATCCGAGTCCGCCGAGCAGTTCGGCCAGCTCGTCGGCCGACAGCAGGTAGAACAGCATCAGCACGTCGGCCTGCTTGGACGCCTGGTAGCGGTTGGGGTCGTCGCCCTCCGCCTCGAGGATGCGGTCCAGGCGCTGGATGTCGCCGTAGCGCTGCCGGTAGCCGTCCCAGTCGAGCTCGGCGAGCCGGTCGTAGCCCTCGAACTGGCTGATGATGCCGTCGCCGTGGAACGGCACGAACATCCGCTGCGCGATCCGCTTCCACCGGTCGACCTCGCCGTGGCGCAGCTCGAGCTGCTCGATGAGCTCGTGGCGCCGCTCGGCGGGCAGCTCGCGCAGGACCTGCGCGGCGGTGCGGCACAGCCAGGCCGTCATGATGTTGGTGTAGGCGTTGTTGTCGATGCCGGGACGCTCGTGGTCCGGGTAGCCCGTGTGGTACTCGTCCGGGCCGACCACGCCGCGGATGACGTAGCGGTCCCGGCTGCGGTCGTAGTGGGTCAGCGCGGCGAAGAACCGGGTGATCTCCAGCAGCACCTCCGCGCCGAACTCGCCGAGGAACTCGTCGTCGCCGGTGGCCCGGTGGTAGTGGTGGATGTTGTGCGCGATGGCGATGCCGACGTGCCGCTGCAGGTAAGTGCGGTCGGGCAGCCAGCGCCCGGAACGCGGGTTGAGGTGCACCCGCTGGCTCTCCTCCCGGCCGTTGCTGCCGCTCTGCCACGGGAACATCGCGCCGGGCAGCCCGGCTGCGGCGGCGGCTCGGCGCGCCCGGTCGAGCCTGCGGTAGCGGTACATCAGCAGCGATCGGGCCAGCAGCGGACGGCGCAGGGTGAGGGTGGGCAGCACGAACAGCTCGTCCCAGAACACGTGCCCGCGGTAGGCCTCGCCGTGCAGTCCGCGCGCGGGCACGCCGACGTCGAGATCGCTGCTGTGGGGCGAGATCGTCTGCAGCAGGTGGAACAGGTGCAGCCGCACCGACCGCTGCGCGTCCTCGCTCATCGACAGTCCGCAGTGGAATTCCCGGTGCAGCCGGGACCACGCCAGGGCGTGCGACCGGCACAGCTCGTCGAAGCCCGGAGCGCAGCGCACCTCGTCCACGGCTTCGACGACGGGTTCGGTCGAGGCCGCGTCCCGGGAGGTGTGCACCGAGGCGATCTTCTCGACGCGGACCTCGGATCCCCGCTCGACGTGGACGGTGACGGAGTGGGCGATCAGGTCGTTCTGCTGGATCAGCGAGCGTTCGGCGTCGACCGGTTCGCCGTCCACGAACACCCGCGCGCGCCCGGCTTCGGCGACGCGGACGCGCGACTGGGACGTCCGCGCGTGCAGCACCACGGTGTCCGATGTGGACTCGTACGAGTGGTGGTCGGTGAGGTGCTGGGTGTTGAGCGTGCGGTAGCGGGCGACACCGCTGTTGGTCACGTGCCCGTCGATGCCGCTGCGGAACGTGACGCTGCCGGACCAGTCCTCGGCGACCAGCGTGGTGTCCAGTCCGGCGAGGTGCTGCTCGGCCATGTGCACGAACCGGCGCTGCACGTACCTCGTGGTGCGACCGCGCTCGTCGCGGAAGCGCAAGCGGCGCACCAGGATCGCGCGTTCGAGGTCGAGTTCCTGCTCGTGGTCGAGCACGTCGACGTGCGTCAGGTCGAACCAGGGGCCGTCGTCGATCCGGAAGGTCAGGAGCAGCCAGTTCGGCATGTTGACCAGCGATTCGTCCTCCACTTCCCGGTCGGCGACGTCGGTGGTGAGCCGGTCGTAGCAGCCTGCGATGTAGGTCCCTGGGTAGTGCACGTCGTCGGCGGTGGATTCCGGTGCGGCGCCGCGGGTGGCGAAGTAGCCGTTGCCCAGCGTGCACAGGGCTTCGCGACGTCCCTCGTCGTCGGGGTCGAAGTCCTGGAAGCCGAACTGCCAGGAGTTCATCGCGCTTCCGGGGGCGCGATGCGGGAGAGCAGCTCCAGCAGCGGGGGCGTGCCGTGGACGTGGTGGAGGTAGTCGTCGTCGGTGAACGGGTGGTGGTCCTCCGCCGGGTTCGGGGCGCGCTCGGCCAGGTATTGGTCGAACAGGCCCTTCCACGCTGCGGAGTGCAGCCGCGCGGTGTCGGTCAGCACCCCGTCCATGCCGAACAGCACGGCGCGGTGGAGGTTCGGATCGATGCTGGTTGCGACCATGACTGCTCCACACCTGGAATCGGCGTGCTCGCGGAGTACCCACTTCCGCTCCCGCTCCCACCGAGCGGTCAACCGGTCACGACGATCCCCGTGGCCACCGCGGCGGCGGGCAGCAGGAGCAGCGCGGCCAACCGGAGCGCGAAGCGCGGACCGCCGGCAACTGCGGCGAGGACGAGTTTGATCAGCGTGTTGCTCAGCAGCGCTGCGCTGACGCCGAGCACTGCGGTGTGCACCGGGATGACGGTGCCGGCCAGCGACGCCGCGGCGACCGCTGCGGTGTGGGTGTCGGCGAGCCCGCCCACGAACGCTGCGGCGATCACGCCCTGCGGACCGATCAGGTCGGCGGCCGCGCGCGTGGCCAGCAGGAGCAGCACCAGCAGCAGGGTCAGCGACAGGGTGATCCGCAGCGAGAGCGGTCGCTGGAACGCGGAGCGGGGTTGTTCCCCGCTCTTGTCCTGGCTGGAGCCCTGCTCGGCGGGTCGAGCGAAGCGCAGCAGCAGGCCGACCTCGGCGAGCAGGACTGCGGAACCGGCGATCGTCGCGGGGATGAGCCGGACGGCGACCTGGGGGTTGGCCACGGCGGTCAGCAGCACGAGCTGCACCAGCGTGGCCACGCTCGCGGCGAGCACCGCGGGCAGGACCGCCGTCCGCACCCCGCTCTCGGTGCGCCTGGCCAGCACGACGGTGGTGGCCGAGGCGGACACGAACCCGCCGAGGAAGCCGACGACCAGCAGCCCGTGGCGTTCGCCGAGTTCGCGCACGGCCACGTACCCGGCCCAGCCGATGACGGTGATCGCGATGACCAGCAACCAGATCCGGGACGGGTTGAGCGCGCCGTAGGGGCCGAGCGGCTGGTCCGGCAGCAGCGGGTAGATCACGAACGCCACCACGAACAACCGGATCGCGTCGCCGATGTCCTGGTCGCTGACCAGCCGCGTCGCGAACCGGTGCAGCGGGCGCTTGGCGGCCAGCAGTGCGACGACGCCGACGGCGATCGGCACCGCCCAGGTCGGCCGGGTCCAGGCCAGCGCGCCGAGCAGCACGGTGGCGATGGCCGCGACTTCGGTCGTCGCACCCAGGTCCGCGCCTTCGGCCCGCGCGGCCAGCAGGTACCAGGCGATGACCAGCGCGCTCGCCGCGGCGAGAGTGGTGATCAGCGCCGCCGGGCCGATGGCTGCGGCCACCGCACCGGCCACGCCCAGCAGCGAGAACGTCCGCGATCCCGCCGGGCGCACCGGCTGACCGGCGGTGCTGTGCTCGCGCTCCAAGCCCAGCATCAGCCCGATCGCCAGCGCGGTGGCGAAGTGCAGCAGGGCGGTCGTGGTGTCCACCGGGCACCGTCAGCCGGGGACGTCGCGGTCCAGTTCGTCGAGCCACGCGCGGGCGGTGGCGTCGCTGGGGGCGCGCCAGTCGCCGCGCGGTGACAGCGCGCCACCGGAGCCGATCTTGGGGCCGTTGGGCAGTGCCGAGCGCTTGAACTGGCTGCTCTGGGCGGGGAAGAGCGCGAGCACCGCGTGGTCGGCGGCCGCGCGTCGTGCCAGCTCGATGGTGCGGTCGGCGTTGAGCTCGGGGTCGGCACCGCCGACCACGGGCACGCCTGCGGCGACCCGTGCGAAACCGTGCCGGTACAGAGATTCGAATCCAGCCATCGAGGACACCCCGGTGTGCGGTCCAACGAGCCTTTCCAGTCTCGCCCAGCACGGTGGATGCGCCAGGCGGTGTGGTGGCGTTCGGCTCTGGGCCCGGGGAGGGCTCGTGGTGAGCATGGACACGGAGCTCGGTTCGTCGAGAGCGGTTGGTCGGGGATTGATGAGGAGCCAACGCGATTCGTGGGTGCGGCCACCTGATTTGGATCCGGAGGAGGCCGCGCAGTTGCTCCTGCGTGACTTGCGCAGTTCGCGCAGGGGGCTGACGAGCGCGGAAGCGCAGCGCCGCCTCGTGCAGTACGGGCGGAACGAGCTGCAACGGCGGGGCGGGCTGCGGTGGCCGGGGGAGCTGGCGCGCCAGTTCACCCACCCGCTGGCGCTGCTGCTGTGGCTCGCTGCGGTTCTGCTCTGGGTCGTGGGTTCGCAGGTCGTCGCGGTGGCGGTGCTCCTGATCATCGTGCTCAACGCCGCGTTCGCCTTCGTGCAGGAGGTGGAGGCCGAGCGGGCCGTCGAAGCCCTGGCGAAGTACTTGCCGTTGCAGGCCCGGGCGGTGCGCGACGGTTCGCCCCGGGAGGTCGACGCCGCGGAACTGGTGCCGGGCGACATCGTGGTCATCGCGGAAGGGGATCGCGTCGCCGCCGACATCCGGCTGCTGGCGGGCGCTGTCGAGGTGGACATGGCGGCGTTGACGGGCGAATCGGTGCCCGCGTTGCGCTCGGCGTCCATGCTCGACGTCGACGTTCCGGTGCTCGCGGCGCACGATCTGGTCTTCAGCGGGACCAACTGCACCGGGGGCGAGGCGCACGGCGTGGTCTACGCGACCGGCGCGCACACCGAGCTGGGGCGGATCGCCGCGCTGTCCGAGCGCGTGGAGCAGGAGCTGAGTCCGCTGGAGCGGCAGGTCCGCCGGGTGGCGTGGTTGATCGCGGCGGTGTCGGTGGCGCTGGTCCTGGCGTTCATCCCGTTGGCCACGCTCGGTGCGCACCTGTCGCTGGTCAATTCGCTCGTCTTCGCTGCGGGGCTGCTGGCCGGGATGGTGCCGGAGGGCCTGCTGCCGGTCATCACGCTCGCTCTGGCTGTCGCGGTGCGTGCTTTGGCGTCGTCGTACGGGGCGTTGGTGAAGCGGCTGTCCGCGGTGGAAACCCTGGGCTCGACCGATGTCATCTGCACCGACAAGACCGGAACGCTGACCGAGAACCGGATGCACCCCACCGCGGTCTGGACGGCTGCCGGTCAGGTCGACCTCGACGCGGGCCGGCGGGAGCCCGACTCCGCGGTGCGTGCCCTCGGCCGCGTCGCTGCGGCGTGCAACAACGCCCGGTTGTCCGACGGCGAGCAGCCGAGCGGGGATCCGACCGAGGTCGCGCTCCTCGAGGCGGCACACGAGGTGGGGGTGAACACCGAGGTGGCCGAGCGCGAAGCGATGCGCCGCTGGCAGTTCCACTTCGACCCCGAGCTGAAGCTCATGTCGACCATCGACGTGCACGACGGCGGCCTGGCCGTGCACGCCAAGGGCGCACCGGAAGCACTCGTCCCGCTGTGCACTTCGTGGCTGGACGAACGGGGGAGCGAAGCCCCGCTCGATGCTGCCGAGCGATCCCGCATCACCGGTCAGGTCGATCGTTTCGCCTCCGGCGGGCTCCGGGTCCTGGCGCTGGCGCAACGCGCGCTACCGGCGGGGAAGCGACCGCCGCACCGGCGCGGGGACGCCGAGCGCGAGCTCTGCTTCGTCGGCCTGGTCGCCATGCTGGATCCACCGCGCGCCGGTGTCGCCGAGGCGGTCGCGCACTGCCGCACGGCCGGTATCCGCATCATCGTGATCACCGGCGACCACCCGAAGACGGCTGCGGCGATCGCCCGACGCGTGGGCATCACCGGCGAGCACCCCGCGGTCGTCAGCGCCGAGCTGCACGACGTCGAGCTGGACTCCTTGCTGCGCGGCGAACCGGAGGTCATCTTCGCCCGCGCATCCCCGGAAGCGAAGTTGCACGTCGCCAACGCGTTGCGCGAACAAGGGCACGTGGTCGCCATGACCGGTGACGGGGTCAACGACGCCCCGGCGCTGCGCCGGGCCGACATCGGAGTGGCGATGGGGCGTTCCGGCACCGACGTCGCGCGGGAGGCCGCGACGATGGTGCTGACCGACGACAACTTCGCGTCGATCGTCGCTGCGGTCCGGGCTGGGCGGAGGATCTACGACAACGTCCGCAAGTTCATCATTTACATCTTCGCCCACGCCACACCGGAGACCGTGCCGTTCCTGGTCTTCGCGCTCAGCGGCGGTGCGATCCCGCTTCCCCTGACGATCCTGCAGATACTCGCCTTCGACGTGGGCAGCGAGACGCTGCCAGCGCTGGCGCTCAGCCGCGAGCCCGCTGAGCCGGGGATCATGCAGCGGGCGCCCCGACCCCGGGTGGAAGGGGTGATCCGCCCTCCGATGCTCCTGCGCGCGTGGCTGTTCCTCGGGCTCGTCGTCGCGGTCCTGCAGCTGGGCGGCTTCTTCTACGTGCTGGTAAAAGCGGGTTGGCATCCCGGTGCCGCCGTCGACCCGGGACGACCGCTGCACCACGCGTACCAGCAGGCGACGACGATGGCCTTCCTCGGCATGGTCGCCGGTCAGATCGGCACCGCGTTCGCCGTTCGCACCCAGAGCGCCTCGCTGCGTTCGGTCGGTGTGCTGTCCAACCCCTACCTGCTGGCCGCGATCGCGGGGGAGATCGTCATCGTCGCCGTGTTCGTCTACGCCCCGCCGCTGCAGGCGCTGCTCGGCACCGCACCGCTCCCACCTGAGGACCTCCTGCTGCTGATCGCCTTCCCCGTTGTGGTCTGGGGAGCCGACGAGCTGCGCAAGTACTTCCTGCGCCGCAACCGGCCCGTGGACGAAGGCGCCGGCCGAGGTGGATGAACGGTGTGCGCGGGTGGGTGGTCTGCGCGACCATCGGTGCATTCAGACCGCGTGTGAGGGGGACGCGGGATGCTGCGACTTCGCCGGTTCTTCGAGCGCTTCCGCCCAGCGGGCACGCCCGGCGCTGCGGCCCGTAGAGGAGTGCCTGCCGATCGCGTGGCGGAGTTGGCCGCTGAGCTGGCACCGGTGTTCGAACTGCTGGCGGACACCGAGGCCGAGGCGGAGCGGATCCGCGCGGCGGGGCGGCAGGAGGCCGAGCTGGTTCGGCAGCGGGCGCGGGAGCAGGCGGACGCGATCGTCGCCGATTCCGGGATGCGGGCGGCCGAGGCGCGTGCAGCGGTCGTGTCCGAGGCGTACCGGCAGTCCGCGGCGGAATCGGTGCGCACTGCCGCATCGGCGGACCGCGCTGCGGACGAGTTGAAGGCGCTTGCCCGTGAACGCATGCCGGCGATGGCCGATCGAGCCGTGGCCGTGGCGCTGACGGCTCTCGGCGAATCGCCGGAGACCACGCCATGAGTGCGGCGTGGAGCGCCGGGTGCGTGCGGGCCAGGTCGATGCTCAGCCGCCGCGTGGGAGCGGGTGGTGCGCGGGAACTGGCGTCGCGCGCTTCGTTGGAGGAGGTGTTGCAGCAGCTCGCGGCAGGGCCGTACCAGCGCGGGATTCGTCCCGGCCAATCGCTGGAGGACGCCCAGCGGGCAGTGGCTGCGACGGTGCTGTGGCACCTGCGCGTGCTGGCGGGTTGGTTGCCCCGCGAAGGTGCGGAGTCGGTGCGGGCGCTGGCGGGCTGGTTCGAGGTGGCCAACGTCGTGGAGCAGGTCCAGCAGCCGGGGACTCCGCCGTACCTGCTGGGTTCGCTGGCCGTGTCGTGGCCGAGGTTGGCTCGGGCGGCGAGCCCGGAGCAGATGCGGGAGGAGCTCGCCGCGTCGCCGTGGGGTGATCCCGGTGGATCGGATCCCCGGACGATCGCCGTGGGAGTGCAGTTCGCGTGGGCGGTGCGGGTGGCCGAGCGCGTGCCGCGAGCGCAGGACTGGGCAGCTGGTGGCGCCGCGCTGCTTTTCGCCCGCGAGCGCTTCCTCGCCGAACAGCCGCTGGCGGAACCGGCCGTCCGCCGAGCTGCCGTCCTGCTCGGCGCCGATGCCGTCGGATCCGCTTCGTTCGCCGACCTGCGGGCCCGGCTGCGCGGCGACGCGCGATGGGTTCTGTCCGATGTGGACGGTCCGGGTGAGCTGTGGCGGGCGGAGGTCCGCTGGTGGGACCGAGTGGCCCGGGACGCCCTCAAGCTGTTGCGGACGACCGGGTTCGGGCCGGACGTTGTGGTCGGGTGCGCGGTGTTGCTGGGGGTGGATGCCCGGAAGGTGCGGGCTGCGCTGGAGATCTCGGCTCGAGGTGGTCGACCGTTGGAGGCCTTCGATGTCCTGGCGTGAGGCGGTGCTGCCGGTCCGGATGCAGCGAGTGGCCGTTCTCGCGCCGGCTGATTCGCTCCGCGAGGTGCTGGTGCGCGTGGCTGGAGCCGGGGTGGTCCAGTTCGAGCCGGGCGGGGAGGCGGAGCAGCGGCTGCATCGCGCGGGAGGGGGCGAGGTCGCGCCGAAGTTGGCGGCGCAGCGGCCCGACCTGGACCTCCTGGAACGGACTGGCAGGGCGGATCTCCTGGCCGGTGAGGCAGAGCTCGAAGGCCACTCGGCTATCGCGGTTCGACGTGGCTCGGTGGCTGGGCTGGCCGGGTGGTGCGCGCGCCCGGATCTGCCCGGACTGGCCGAAGACCTGGCGGCGATCGGTGGCGCGGTGGTGCCGCTTCCCGCTCCGCGCGGTGTTGATCCACCGACGTCGCTGCGCGCGGGCGGTGCGGTGCGGCGGTCGTTCTCCGGCGTGGTGCGGACCTACGGCACCGTGGCGTATCCCGACGTTGATCCGACGTTGCCGGCCGGGGTCGCCTACGTGCTGATGTTCGGGATGATGTTCGGCGATCTCGGGCACGGCCTACTGCTGGTGCTGGCCGGAGTGCTGCTGGCGTTCGGGCGGCCGAGTCGGCTGGCGAAGTGGCGTCACGTGTGGCCGTTCGTGACCGGTGCCGGTGCCACCGGTGCCGTGTTCGGCCTGCTGTACGGGGAGTTCTTCGGCCCGACCGGAGTGGTGCCCGTGCTGTGGCTGGCACCGCTGGCCGAGCCGATCCGGTTGCTGACCTCGGCGGTCGCTGTCGGCGCGGTGCTGCTCGCAGCGGCGTACGCGGTCGCGATCGTCAACCGGTGGCGCGAGGGCGGTCCGCAGCTCGCTGTCTACGCCTCGTCGGGGATCGCTGGAGCGGCGCTGCTCCTCGGCATCGGGTGCGTGGCAGGCGGGCTCTACCTGTCCAGCGGCGTGCTGGCTGCGGTGGGGGGAGGTGTTGCGGTCGTGGGAGTTCTGCTGGCCGGTGCCGGGTACTACGCGACGACGAGCGGCGGGGCAGCGGGCGCGCTCCAATCGGGTGTGCAGGCGTTCGACGCCGTTGTCCGCGTCGGTTCGAACCTGGTTTCCTTCGCGCGGCTGGCCGCTTTCGGGCTCACCCACGCCGCGCTGGGCTGGTTGGTGTGGCAGGGCACCACCGCGTTGTTCGGAGCGGGTCCGCTGGGGGTGTTGGCGGCGATCGGTCTCTTCGCGGCGGGAAACGCCCTCGCCTTCGCGCTGGAGGCGCTGGTGGCCGGGATCCAGGCCCTGCGGCTGGAGTTCTACGAGCTGTTCTCGCGCGTTTTCGCCGTCGAGGGCAGGCCTTTCCAGCCCTGGCACGTGCCGGTGGTGGAGTTTCCGGAGGAGGAGCCGTGATCGCCTGGTTGCTGGGGTTGCCCGTGTTCCTGGTGGCGGTGCTGGGGGCGCTGCTCCTGCTGCGGCGCAAGGGTCGTGCGGTGCTGGGGGTCTTCCTCGCACTGGACGTGGTTCTGCTGTTGGCGGCCCTCGTGGTGCTGATCGCGGTGGTGACGGGCGGTGCCGCGGAGGCCGTTCCCGCCGCGGTTCCGCCGGATCCTGCGGGCGGGAACTGGGCGGCACTGCTCGGCGCGGCGATCTCGGTCGCGGGTTCGTCGATCGGCGCGTCGATCGCCGTGGCCTACACCGGTGCGGCGGCGTTGGCCGCGCTCAGCGAACGGCCCGAGCTGTTCGGCAGGGCCATGGTCATCGTCGGGCTGGCCGAGGGGATCGCCATCTACGGGTTGATCGTGTCGGTCATCCTCATCGGCAAGGCGTGACCGCCGTGGGCACCGTGGTGGCGATCGGGGAGCGGCTCAGGGTGCAGGGCTGGTGCCTCGCCGGAGTCGTCGTCCTGGCGGCGGACGACGCGAGGGCGGTGCAGCGGTCGTGGGAGGAGCTGGACGCCGGCGTCGCGGTGGTGATCTTGACGCCGACCGCTGCCGAGGCCCTCAGCGAGCGGCTGGACGGGCGCGCATCACCCCTCGTCGTGGTGCTGCCGCCATGACCGCCCCGATGCGGAATGCACTGGTTCCGCTGCGCGATGGCGTGATCGCGCGAGCCCAGCGCGAGGCCGACGCGGAACTGCGTGTCGCACGCCGGGAAGCCGAAACCTTGATCGCCGAGGCTCGGGAGGCCAGCAGCGCCGCCGTCGACGAAGCGGTTGCGCGGGGTCGCGAGGACGCCGCAGCCGCACGCAGCGCGGAAGAGGCCCGGCGCCGTCGGTCCGAGCGTGCGGTCGAGCTGGCCGCGCAGCGCGAGGTCTTCGAGGAACTGATCGGTGAGGTCACCGCCCGGCTCTCCCAGCTGGACGACCAGGCGCTGCGGGATCGGTTGCGGGGCAGGGTGCGATCGGCTCTCGGCAGCGAGGCGGAGGTGGTCGACGCACCCGGTGGCGGCGTGATCGGGCGGGTGCCGGGGCGACTGGTGGATCTCAGCTTCCGGACGGCCGCGGCGCGCGCGGTCGAGGAACTGGGGGCCGACGTGGAACGGCTGTGGACGCCATGAGCGCCGGGCGGGTCAGGCGGGTCGCCGGGCCCCTGGTGGAGGTCGACGGGCTGGGGCCGGTCGCGATGTCGGAGCTGGTCGCGCTCGGCCCCGCAGGCCTGCCGGGCGAGGTCGTGGCGGTCCGCGACGGCGTCGTCACCGTGCAGGCCTACGAGTACACCGGTGGGCTCGCACCCGGCGGACCGGTGCTGCCGAGGGGAACCCCGCTGGTCGCCCACCTCGGCCCCGGCTTGCTCGGCAACGTCTTCGACGGCCTGCTGCGCCCCCTATCCACAGCACCTACGTTCCTGGTCGCGGGAGCAGGCCAGCCGGAGGCGACGAGAACGTGGCAGTTCGAGCCGCGAACGGCGGTGGGCGACCACGTGGCAGCGGGAGATGTGCTCGGCGTCGTGCGGGACGTCGGGCCGCCGGAGTACCGAGTGCTTGTGCCGCCGGGCATCGCCGGCGCGGTGCAGGAACTGGCTGAGGGCGAGCAGCCGCAGGACGCTGTGATCGCGAAGGTCGACGAGACACCGGTGGGCTTGTGGACCGACTGGCCGGTGCGCCGTCCGCGCCCGCACCGGGGGAGGCGTGAGGAGGTCGGGCCCCTGCACACGGGACAGCGCGTGCTGGACGTGCTGTTCCCCGTCGCGCGTGGCAGCACAGCTGGGGTTCCGGGAGGTTTCGGCACCGGCAAGACCGTGCTGCTGCAGCAGGTGGCCAAGTGGTGCGACGCCGACGTGATCGTCTACGTCGGTTGCGGGGAGCGCGGCAACGAGATGGCCGAGATCGTCGCCGAGCTGTTCGCGCTCGACGATCCGCGCACCGGCGGGCGGCTCGCCGATCGCACGGTGGTCATCGCCAACACCTCGAACATGCCGATGATGGCTCGGGAAGCCAGCATCTACACCGGGGTCACCGTCGCCGAGCACTTCCGCGACATGGGCCACGACGTCGTGGTCATCGCCGACTCCACCTCCCGCTGGGCCGAAGCGCTGCGCGAGTTCGCCTCCCGCACCGGGGCGCTACCCGCGGAGGAGGGGTACCCCGCCGATCTGGCGTCGGCGCTGGCGGCGTTCTACGAGCGGGCCGGAGCCGTCGATGCGCTCGGCGGATCGGCGGGGTCGGTGACCATCCTGGGCGCGGTGTCCCCGCCGGGCGGGGACGTCACGGAGCCGGTGACCGTCCACACCGAGCGGTTCGTGCGGTGCCGGTGGGCGCTCGACCGGGATCTGGCCTACGCGCGGCACTACCCGGCGGTGTCGTGGTCGGAGTCGTTCTCCCGGGATGCCGAACTCGTGGCGCGCCACCAGGAGCGGTCCGGTGATCCGGGCTGGTCCCGGCGCCGCGCCCGGGTGGTGGACCTGCTCGCCGAGTCCGATCGGCTGGCCGAGTTCGCCGAGCTCGTCGGGGTCGGTGCGCTGCCGGAGCGGGAGCGGGTGGTGCTGCTCGGCGGGCGGTTGCTGCGCGAAGCGGTCCTGCAGCAGAACGCATTGTCCACATCGGACTCGTTCTGCCCGCCGGAGAAGGCGGTGGCGCTGGTGGAAGGTGTGCTGGCGGTCGCCGACGAGTGCCAGCACCTGGTGGGGGCGGGGGTCACCGCCGAATCGGTCGAGGAGTTCGACTTCACGCCCCTGGCGCGCGTGCGGGAAGAGGTCGGCCCGCACGACGCGGCGGAAGCCGAGCGCCGGTGCGGTGCGGTGCTCGCCCAGCTGCAGGAGTTGGCGCCGTGACCGCCGGGCCGCGCGTCGAGTACACCGGGATCCGCGAGCTGCGCGGCCCGCTGGTGGTCGTCACCGGGGTGCGCGGCGTCGGCTGGGACGAGTTCGCGCGGATCCGGCTGGCCACCGGGGAGGTCCGGCACGGCCTCGTGCTGGAGGCC
Source organism: Saccharopolyspora oryzae (assembly GCF_027853915.1). Taxonomy (GTDB): domain Bacteria; phylum Actinomycetota; class Actinomycetes; order Mycobacteriales; family Pseudonocardiaceae; genus Saccharopolyspora; species Saccharopolyspora oryzae. The sequence continues at coordinate 11,600 of NZ_JAQGLA010000007.1, read as the reverse complement.
GACCGGGACCTGGCCGTCGTCGAGGTGCTGGAGGGCACCGCCGGGATGGACACCGCCGGAACCCAGGTGGAGTTCACCGGTGAACCGCTGCGCATCCCGGTCGGGCCGGGCTGGCTGGGGCGCGTCTGCAACGGCCGCGGCGACCCCGTCGACGGCGGACCGCCGGTGTTCGGCGCACGGCTGGCCGAGGTGTCGGGAGCGCCGATCAACCCGGTGCACCGCGAACCCCCGGCCGAACCCGTGCTCACCGGTCTGTCCGCAGTGGACGCCTTGACCACGCTGGTGCGCGGGCAGAAGCTGCCGGTGTTCTCCCCGCCGGGCCTGCCGCACCTGGAGCTGGCGACGCAGATCGCGGCGCAGGCCACCGCCGTGGGCGAGCCGTTCTCGGTGGTGTTCGCAGGCATGGGCCTGACCCACGGCGACGTCGCGCACGTCCGAGACTCCCTGGCCCGCCGGTCCGCCGCCGGTGAGCTCGTGCTGCTGGTCAACACCGCCGACGAGCCGGTGATCGAGCGGATCCTCACCCCGAGGCTGGCGCTGACCATCGCCGAGGAACTGGCCTTCGACGCGGGCCGGCACGTGCTCGTCGTGCTCAGCGACATGACCAGCTACGCCGAGGCCCTCCGCGAGATCTCCGCGGCGCGGGGCGAGATCCCGGGGCGCCGCGCCTACCCCGGTTACCTCTACAGCGACCTGGCCGCGATCTACGAGCGGTGCGGCCGGATCCGGGGCCGGGCGGGGTCGGTCACGGTGCTGCCCGTGCTCACCATGCCGGGCGGCGACATCACCCACCCCGTGCCCGACCTGACCGGCTACATCACCGAAGGCCAGGTCGTGCTGTCGCGAGAGCGGAGCGGTTACCCGCCGGTCGACCCGCTGTCCTCGCTGTCCCGGCTCATGCGCGCTGGAGCGGGCCCGGACCGGACCCGCGCGGACCACCTGCCGGTGGCCGCGCAGCTCGTCGCGGCGCTCGCGCGGGCCCGGCAGGTGCGGGAGCTCTCCGACCTGATCGGAGCGACGGCGTTGAGCCGGACCGACCGGGCCTACCTCGAGTTCGAGGAGGCGTTCCGGCGCGACCTGGTCGCCCAGCGCCCGGACGAGTCCCGCAGCTTCGACGACACGCTCGACCGCGCCTGGCGGGTGCTCCTGCACCTCCCGGTCCGCGAGCTGACCATGCTGCCGCGCGAACTCGTCGACCTCCACCGAGCCGGGTGATCGGGATGGCCGAGATCAGGATTCCGCCGGGGCGCGCAGGCCGCTTGCGGCTGCGCCGCCGGCTGGAGGTCGCCGAACGCGGCGCTGCCCTGCTGGACCAGAAGTTGCGGGCCCTGCAGCAGGAGGAGCACCAGTTGGCGGCCCGCGCGGAAGCCAGCGGCCGGGACTGGGCGCGGTCGGCTGCGGCGGCCGAAGACTGGTTGCTCCGCGCAGTCCTGCTCGGTGGCCAAGGCGGGCTGCGCCTGGCGGATCCGGGATCGCCGGTGGACGTGTCCGTGCACTGGACGGCGTCGATGGGGGTGCGCTACCCGGTCGGCGTCAGCCGCACCCCGCCGTCCCACGAGCGCACCTCGGTCCCGTGCGGTCCGGCGATGATCGAAGCGGCAGAAGCGCACGACACCGCGCTCGACGTCGCGCTGCGGCACGCCGCCGACCGCACGGCGCTGCGGCTCGTCCGCGCCGAGATCGCCACGACCCGGCAGCGGGTGCGCATGCTGCGGCGGCACTGGATCCCGAAGCTGCGAACCGCCCTGATCGCCGCGGACTTCGCACTCGAAGAGCAGGAACGGTCGGAAGTCTTGTTGCGGAGGTGGGCACGCGACGAAGGGCGACCGCCCGGTTCTGAGCCGAGCTGACGGTTTGCTGGGCCGAAGGACTCTTAAGCGGGAACCGCGAATCGAACAGCCTGGAATCAGTCCGTTCCAGGAGCATCCGATGAATCTTCGCCGGTGTGCGCGGTCGATGGGGCTGACGTCGAATCCGTTGCGGCGCCGCTTGGACAAGGTCGTCGCCACGTTGGTTCTCGGACTGGTCCTCTTCGCCATCTTCGGTGTCCCGGTGGTGGCGGTCGTAGTGGGGGAGACGTCGTACGACGCGGCCTCGCGCGCTGCCGCAGCCGCCGCTGCCACGCGGCACCCGGTCAACGCGACCGTGCTCAAACCTCACATTGCCGACGCAGTCGGGACCGCCCCCGACGTCAAGCCCCAGCACTACTCGGCCGAGGTGCGCTGGACGGGGGCGGACGGAACTCCGCACTTCGCGACGGCCGCGGTGGCACCGAGCGCCGACGTGGGCAGCGCGGTCCAGCTGTGGGTCGACACCTCGGATCGGCTCTCGGCACCTCCGCTGAGCGAACGGCAGATCCGCGGGGCGGCCACCATGTCGGCATTCGGAGCTTTGGTGTCGGGAGAGGTGCTGTGCATCGTGCTCGTCACCTGCGTCCGAGCTGTAGGAGAGGCACTGGCATCCCGTTCCTGGGGCAGGGAGTGGGAAGTCGTCGGACCGAAGTGGACCCGCCGCCAGCAGTTCTGAGCCGCGGACGTCTTGATCAGCTACCCAAGCCCTGCCGCCTGCGAGCCTCGGTAGTCGTCGAGGGCACAGGTGAGGTCATGCAGGAAGTGGCCGGCTGAATCCAGGATTGAGGACAGGGCGGGGTCGTTCGCCGTGCGCTGCTGGAGCCGGTAGGCGTTGATGAGGTTGGCGGTCAGCATCGCCGCATCCGAGGCCATGCATTCCAGTGGGTCGTTTTCTCCGGCCATGGTCAGGTCGAAGGCAGTGCGGACCGAGCGAAGTGCGAGCAGTCGTAGCCGCGTGTCGCCGCCCTGAACATCTCCGATCAGATTGTGGTAGCCCATCAGGAAGTCGGTGAACCCATCAGGTGGGTCGTCATTGGGGTCGGCGCGCACGGACGCATCGAGGTCGATCTTGGCCGCCAACACACCCAGCAGCAGGGCAGCGTCACGGGGCCGTGGGCCGTGCGGGCGTGCTACGGGATCGGCGATCGGGGCAGCACCCAGTTCAGCCAGTGCCCGGTGCACCGCCCGTGCACTGGCTGGGCCCGCACGGCGCGAAGCGGCCATGAGATCGAGTTCTTCTCCTTCGGCTCAGTCAGCGGCTGTCGAGCCTTATCGACGTCGGCTCTTGGTCGGGCGCTTGCGTTGGGGGATCTTGACGGGCTCAGGCAGGCCGCGGGCTGCCAGTTCCATTCGCTCGGCTTGCCGCAGCATGTAGCTGATGTCGTCCTGGTAGAGCTTGAGCACCTCGTACTGGGCGACCTGGTCGCCGAACGGCTCAATCGACCCTGTGAGCATCCGTTTGAGCTCGGTGCGGATCCGGGTCAGCTTCCACTTGATGTTCTCGGCGACCTTGGCCGGGTCGGTGGTGACGATGTAGGCACCGCGGAAGGCGATGAAGACTTTGCCCTTCTCGCGTGCGATGAAATCCCAGATGTAGGCCTTCAGGCGGGTGAACTGGTTGTAGGTCGCGCCGATATCACCCATGATCTTCTCGCGCGGAACCAGGACGTCTTCCCCCGCAGCCTCGCAGACCTGCCAAGCCAGCCCTGCCAGGTGCTGAGTGGGCACTGGTGCGGCCCGTGAGTGCTTCTTTGTGGTGTTCGAGCGGGTTGTAGGGCGGGTCATGACTAGTCATCGCCTTGGGAAAGCAGTCGCTCCAGTGCTTCGTCCATCGACGTGTCGCCGGTGGTGACCGCGCTGTCGGCCCAGTCCAGAGCCACGCGGATGCGACGGTGGTTGTCCAGGATGGCCCGGACTTCCTGCTCGGTGAACTCGGAGACATGCATGTACGGGATGAGGCGCTGCAGCTCGACGAGGTAAGTGGTGCCGATTCCGATCAGTTCAAGAACCTCGTGGGAGGCCCGGGTGTAGTCCACAGCAGACTCCCGTCTGCGGACCTGCCGGGCGATGTCGTCGGAGTCGTCGTGTTCGTGTTCATGTGCGGCGGCGTGCGCTGCCTCGGCGGCTTGCCGGCGCTGCTCGTGGTGCGCCCGGTACACGGCGCGCTGGGTGGCGGGATCAGCCATCACTTGGTGGGCGACGTTGCTGCGGTTCTGCAGGATGCTGCCGACGGCCTCGGCGGCGTACTCGTCCTGTTCGAGCAGCACCCGGACGCGGTCCAGCTTCTCGTCCTTGGTTAACGGCCGGTGCGGAAGGCGCCCAGCCTGCCGCAACGCGGCGTCCTCGGTCCAGTACGGGATTCCTTCCGGCGGCTCGTAGATCAGTTCGAATCTGTTGTCGAGAGCTTCCAACGACCTGTGGATCGCCCAGGAGACATCGGGATTGCGCTTTTCCGGCGGCCATCGCAGCGCGATGGACCGGTACTCCAGCAGCGTGTGGACGTTGATTCCGATGGCATCGGCGTAGCGGTCCATCACGGCGAAGACCCCCTGGTTCCCGCCCGAGCCGCGGGACGGGACCATCTTCAGCGTGAGGTCACCCAGGCGGAACTGGATACGGGTCTCTTCCTGAACCAGCTCTTTCCCCTGCCTGACATACCTACCCCAGTCGCGATCAGTGAAGCGCTTGGGAAATGGGCTGGTGATCTTCGGCTTCGTCATGATGCCTCCCCAGGCATCAAAATCCGCGCACGCAAGATCAAGCATGCCCGGAAGGGTTGCAGTCCCGTGCGTATCTAGTCTGTCGCGCTCAGCCCATGAGCACAAGCAAATGTGCAGGTCAGGGCCCTATGCAAGCGAGCAGATCTCTTCGGTTTTCCAGTCACCTCCCGGAATGCGGTGGTTAGGGACTGGCAGCGGGGGCTTCGAGCACAGTTACCTGGCGTGCCCCCGGGGCTGCTAGCGCCAGCGCGCGTGCGATGTGGTGGCGGGACGGGGCGTTGACCGGGTCCGTGATCACGACCGCACCGTTGCGCACCTTCACTGCCCAGTCTTCGAACCCACCGCAGCGATCGAGGTTGCGGCGGATGATGCGGCCGATCTCGGTGTCGTCCAGGGTGAGTCCACGCATGAGGTCGCGTCTGGTGACGATGCCGACGACGACGCGGTTCTGCACGACGGGTACGGCGCGCAGGGCGTGTTTGAGCATCATCTCGGCGATGTCGGCGCAGTCGGTGTCCGGCGCAGCCGTGCGGACCTTCCGCGTCATGACTTGGTCGACGACGGCTGGCGGTGCGCCGCGCGGCTCGTCGTGGACCGCGCTGCGGGCATCGTGCGGAATCGCGCCTCGGATCAGGTCGGCCTCGGTGACGATGCCGATGAGACGCTTGTCTTCAGCAGTCACCGGCAACGCGGTGAAGCCGTGCTCTACCAGAACCGCGGCCGCGGTCCGGACCGAGCCGAAGTCGTGGACGGTGATCACCGGCCGCGACATGATGTCCTGGGCTTGCATCTGCCCTCCCGCGCTCAACGGTCGCCGCTGCGGGAGCCTGCGATGTCCACTGTGCCGGTATCGCTGGGTGATGGGGAGGGGCGATCGGCCTCGATGGACGATGCGGAAGGCTGCTGCCCGGCGGGTTGGACGCGCACTGCGGTGACCTTGTACTCGGGGCAGCCGGTGACGGTGTCGGTGTGGTGCGAGGTGAGGTCGTTCAGCGCTGCGTCGGGGAAGTGGAACGCCGCGAAGACCTGCCCTGGTACGACGTCCCGGCTGAGGTGGGCGGTCAGGGTGGTGCGGCCCCGGCGACTGGTGATGGTCACGGCCGCGCCTTCCGCCACGCCCAGCTGCGCGGCGTCGGCGGGGTGGATTTCGAGGGTTTCGGCTGGTACCAGTGCGGTGTTGTCGGTGCGGCGGGTCATGGATCCGGTGTTGTAGTGGACCAGCCGTCGGCCGGTGACCAGCAAGTGCGGGAACTGCGCATCGGGTTGTTCGCCTGGTGGGAGGTAGGGGCGCGCGGCGAGCGCGGCCCGGCCGTCTGGGGTGGCGAACCCGTTCAGGTGGAGGACGGCTTCGCCTGGTTCGTCGGATGCGCGGCACGGCCAGTGCAACGGGCCTTCTGCGTCGAGTCGTTCGTGGGAGATACCGGCGAAAACCGCTGTTAGGGAGGCGCATTCGGCCATCGCGTCGGCAGGTTCGGGCAACCCGAGGTCTGCGCCCATTGCGCTGGCGAGGCGGTTCAAGATGTCGAAGTCGGTGGCAGCGCTTCCAGGTGGTGCGAGGGCAGGCCGGACCCGTTGGAAGCGGCGGTCGAAGTTGACGAAGGTGCCGTCCTTCTCCAGGAACGACGCCGCGGGCAGGACGACGTCGGCGTGTTCGGCGGTCTGGGAGCGGAAGAGCTCGTGGCAGACCACGAGCTCAGAGGCTTGCAGTGCGGCGCGGACGTGGCCGGCGTTCGGGTCGCTGGCTGCGATGTCCTCGCCGATGACGTGCAGGGCACGCACCTCGCCCGTGATCGCAGCGTCGAACATCTGCGGGATGCGCAGACCGGGGCGTTCCGGAACCGGACGTCCCCAAGCCGCGCCGAAGCGGTCGCGGAGCACGGGATCGGTGACGGGCTGGTAGCCGGGTAGGACGTCCGGGAGCGCGCCCATGTCCGATGCGCCTTGGACGTTGTTCTGCCCGCGCAGCGGGAGGATTCCGCAGCAGCCGGGGGTTCCGACCGCGCCCCGCAGGATGGCGAGGTTGGCTAGGGTGCGCACGCCGTCGGTGCCGTGGGCGTGTTCGGTGACGCCTAGTCCATAGATGATGACGGGGTGCTCTGCCCGGCCGAAAGTCCTAGCGGCATCTATCAGATCAGCTGATCGAACATCCGCGAGGTTGGCGACGGTGCCCGGCGCGTAGTCCTGGAGCAGGTCGGTGAGGTCGTCGAGCCCGGTGGTGCGTTCGGTCAGGAAGTCGTGCGCCAGCAGGTCGTCTTCGATCAGTTGGTGCGCCAGCGCGTTGAAGACGGCGACGTTGGATCCGGGCCGGGCCTGCAGGTGGACGTCGGCCAGTGCGGCGAGCTCGGTGCGGCGGGGGTCGATCACGACGAGCCGGGCTCCGGCCAGAACCTGCTGCTTGATCCGGGCGCCGACGACTGGGTGCGCCTCGGTGGGGTTCGCGCCGGCGAGCAGCACGCAGTCCGCGCGGTCGAGGTCGTCGAGCGGGTTGGTGCCGCCGGCGAGCCCGAAGGAGGCGGTCAGTCCGGCGGCGGAGGGGGCGTGGCACAGGCGCGAGCAGTTGTCGATGTTGTTGGTGCCGATGACCGTGCGGACGAACTTCTGGGCCAGGTAGTTCTCCTCGTTGGTGGCGCGTGCGGAGGAGATCATCGCGATGGAGTCGGGGCCGTGCCGGTCCCGGATCCCCGCCAGCCGCCGGGCGACCTCGGTGAGGGCTTCCTGCCAGCTCGTTTCGACGAGGTGGCCGTCGCGTCGCACCAGCGGTGCGATCAGGCGGTCGTCGGCCCTGGTGAAGGTGTGCGCGAAGCGGCCCTTGATGCAGGCGTGTCCGCGGTTGACCGGGGCGCCGTGCGTGGGGGTGATGGCGGCGATGGTGCCGTCGCGGGTGTGGACGTCGAGGGTGCAGCCGACGCCGCAGTAACCGCAGGTGGTCGTTGTCGTCGTGGTGATGGGGGTGAGGTCGAGCAGTCCGGGTTCGGACAGCGCGCCGGTCGGGCAGCTGTCGACGCAGCCGCCGCACCCCACGCAGGGCGAGGAGACCCACGGCCCGCCGTCACCCGCTGCCACGACGGTATCGAAGCCGCGTCCGGTGAGCTCCAGTGCGAAGGTGCCCTGGACTTCGGCGCACATCGCCACGCAGCGCCCGCAGGCGATGCACAGGTCGCGGTCGAGCTTGACGTACGGGTGTGAATGGTCGGTGCCCCGGTCGTGCCCGGCGCCTGCGAAGCTGCCTGCGGTGATGCCGAAGTACGTGCAGGCCCGGACCAGTTCGCTGCGTTCGGCCGGGATTTCCAGCGCTCTCGCGGGGAGTTCGGAGACCATCAGCTCGACCGCGGCCTTGGCGGCCTGCTGAGCTGCGGGGTCGTCGAGCTCGACGTGCATCCCCTCGGCCGCGGGCGTGGTGCAGGAGGCGACGATCCGGCTTGCTGCGCGCACGAGGCAGGTGCGGCAGGAACCGCGCGGCGACAACCTGTCGTCGTGGCAGAGGCTGGGCAGGTCGACGCCGCTGGCGCGCACGGCTTCAAGGACTGTGGCACCGTCTGCGACGTCCACAGCCGTCCGCCCGACCATCACGCGCATCAGCGTGCTCCCGAGCAGAGCTCATCGCGGTAGACGCGGAGCAGGCTGCGCACCGCGCCGGGAACGCTCCGGCCGAACGCGCACAGGCTTCCGACGCCCATCACGTCCAGCAGGTTCTCGTGCTGCGACAGGACTTGCTCCGATCCGGTCGGGAAGCGCTCGGCGAGCTCGCGGCCGCGGCGGGTGCCGACGCGGCACGGGGTGCAGGCTCCGCAGCTCTCGGCGTCGGCGAAGCGCCACACGTGGCGCAGCAGCTCCGGCGCGGTGATCCGGTCGTCGACGGCGACGAGGCTCCCGTGCCCCAGCGCCACACCGGCATCGGCGAGGGCCTCGGCGAGCAGCGGGACGTCCAGGTCGTCGGGGGACAGGAAACCGCCGAGCGGCCCGCCGACCTGCAGGGCGCGCAGCCGATATCCGTCCTCGAGGCCACCGCCGAGGGCTTCGACGAGGTAGCGCAGCGGAACGCCGAACTCGACCTCGTACACGCCGGGGCGGCGGAACCGCTGGCTCAGGCACACCAGCTTGGTGCCGGTCTCGACCCCGCTGCCGAGCTGGGCGTACGCCGCGCCGCCGTGCCGCAGCACCCACGGCACCGCCGCGAGCGTTTCGACGTTGTTGACCGCGGTGGGATGCCCGCCGAGGCCGGACTCGGTCGGGTAGGGCGGCCGGGGCCGGACACTGCCGCGGAAGCCCTGCACGGCGTGCAGCAGCGCCGTTTCCTCGCCGGCGACGTAGGAGCCCGCGCCCTGCACGACCTCGACGTCGAAGTCGAACGGCGAGCCGTGCACGCCCAGCCCGAAATGCCCTGCGGCGCGGGCGGTTTCGACGGCTTCCCGCATCCGCACCACGGCGAGCGGGTACTCGGACCGGACGAACACCACGCCGCGGTTCGCACCGATGGCGAACCCGGCGATGGCGAGCCCTTCCAGGACGCGGGCCGGATCGCTTTCCATCAGCAGCCGGTCGCAGAACGAGCCGGGATCGCCCTCGTCGCCGTTGGCCACCACGAACCGCGGTGCGGGACCGCGGGAGGCGGCGCGCCACTTGTCCGCGACCGGGAACTCCGCACCGCCCCTGCCGCGCAGGCCGGCGAGTGCGACTTCGGCGCGAACCGAGGCCGGGATCCCGGTGCTGACGACCCGCGGCCACACCTGCCACGAGCCCTCCACCTCGGTCAGCCCCGCGAGCGCGACGGCTGTGCGGCTCGCAACGTGGAAGGGGACCGCAGCGCCAGAACTGGCCGGATGCCCGTCGCCGCGCAACTTCTCGCCCAGGCCGGGACCGGTGACCGGGGTGTCTCCGTCGAGGGCTGCCGGTGAGGCGTGGCAGCAGCCCAGGCAGCGGACCTCGGCCAACGACACCGAGCCGTCGGCGCTGGCCTGCCCGGCTCGCACGCCCAGCGCCGCTTCGGCAGCCGCCGTGGGCGAGCCACCGGACGAGACGAAGCACGAGGTGCCCGCGCAGACCCTGACGTGGCGAGCACCGCGCGGGCCGGTGAAGTCCGCGTAGAACCCGGCGGAACCGGTGACGGCGGCGACCGGGCGCCGGAACTCGTCGGCGATGCCGCGCAGGTCGTCCTGGCTGATCCGCTCGTGCCGCCCCGCCGCCGCGTGCAGCTGCCCGAGGACGTCGGTCTCGTCGTGGCCGAACCGCTGCCCCCATTCGGCGAACGCGTCTCGCCCCACGGGTCCCCCTTCGGTGCCGGGGCACCAGGGTGCACCCCGGCATCGACCACGCTGGCAACTCCGCCACCGTGCTGGAAGGGCAAATGGGCCCTATCGTCGCAACCGAGGTGGAGCGTGCTTCCCCCGAGCGGTCTCGGGTGAGAGGAGCCGGTCCGGTGCCAACGGCAGGAAGCGGGGCGAACCCCCGGGCGGACGCGCAGGTCGTGCGCGCGGTGCTGGCCGACGGCAGCGTCGTCACCGTTCGGTCGCTGGCACGTGACGATCTCGCCGAGCTCGAACGCCTGCACACCGCGCTCCCGGCCGAGGACCGCTACCTGCGGTTCTTCGGTGCGCCGTCGGAGACCAGCATCAACAAGTTCCTGCGTGGACTGGTGGAGCCCGGTGGCGCGCACGTGGTGGCGTTGGGTGCGTTCGAGGGGGAGCGGCTGATCGGCGTCGGCCACTTCGAACTCCTGCTCCCGGAAGCGGCCGAGGTGGCGTTCGTGGTCGAGCACGCCCGCCACGCGCGCGGAGTGGCGACCCTGCTGCTGGAGCACCTGGTCGCGGCGGGTCGGCAGCGCGGCGTCCGGACGTTCGTCGCCGAGGTGCTGGCGGAGAACTCGGCCATGCTCCAGGTGTTGCGGGACAGCGGCCTGCCGCACAAGACGCACCTGGACGGCTCGACCTACCAGGTGGAGGTCGAGCTGGACGCCGGCGAGCCGTACCAGGCCAAGGTCGGCGACCGCGAGCGGATCGCGGACGTCGCCAGCCTGCGGCGAGTGCTCAGCCCGGCCTCGGTGGTCGTCATCGGCGCCGGGCACCGGCCCACATCGGTCGGTAACGCCGTGCTGCACAACATCATTCGCGGCGGATACGCCGGACCTGTGCACGCGGTCAACCGCAGCGGCGGCGAGGTCCACGGCGTGACCGCGGTGCGCTCGGTGGCCGACATCTCGGAACCCCCGGAACTCGCCGTGCTGTGCGTGCCCGCGGAGAGCGTGCCCGCCGTTGCCGAGGAGTGCGGTCGGTGCGGAGTGCGCGCGCTCGTGGTGGTGGCTTCCGGGATCACCGGTCGGCCGGAGATCGCCAACGGGCTGCTCACCGCTTTGCGCCGCTGGGGAATGCGGCTGGTGGGGCCGAACTGCCTCGGGCTGGTCAACTCCGACCCGCAGGTCCGGTTGGACGCGACGTTCAGCGCAGCCGGGATCCCGGGTGGTGGGGTGGGAGTGGTCACGCAGTCCGGTGGCGTGGGGATCGCGCTGCTGGAGCGGCTCAGCGCTGCTGGGCTGGGCGTGTCCACCCTGGTGTCCACAGGGGACAAGTACGACGTGAGCGGCAACGACGCGCTGCTGTGGTGGGAGCGCGACGAGCGCACCGAGGTCGGTGTCCTCTACCTGGAGTCCTTCGGGAACCCCCGCAAGTTCTCGTGGCTGGCGCGGCGCATCGGCCGGTCCAAGCCGTTGGTGGTGCTGCGCAGCGGCACCAGTCCGGTGGCGCAGCGCGCCGCCCTTTCGCACACCGCGGCGACCGCCACGCCCAGCAGCACCCGGGATGCGCTGCTGCGGCAGACAGGTGCGATCGGGGTGGACGACCTGGAAGAACTCGTCGCGGTGCTCGGCCTGCTGAGTTGGCAACCGCTGCCCGCGGGGCCGCGGGTGGCCGTGGTCAGCAACGCGGGCGGGCTCGGCGTGCTCGCCGCGGACGCCTGCGTGCGGGCCGGCCTCGAGTTCGCGGAATTCCCGCAGGCGCAACGAGAACTCGAGGACTTGCTGCCGGAGCAGGCCAGCGCG
>NZ_JAQGLA010000079.1 GCF_027853915.1 Saccharopolyspora oryzae | reverse complement strand
ACGGCGGTTTCTCGCCACTGCCCAGCCCGCGCGCACGACGTGCACCGGCGACGTCAAGACGGACAGGTCGCGGTGCGGGTCGCCGGAGACCACAAGCGCGTCGCCCCGGAAGCCCGGCGCCAGCCGCCCCGCTTCGCGCTCGATGCCCAGAAGCGCCGCGGCCGACGTCGTCGCCGTGCGGATCGCGTCGAGCTCCGGCAGGCCCGCCTCGTGCATCAGCTGCACCTCGCGGCCGATCGGGTCGACCTCACCGCCGGAGGAGTCGGTCCCGGCGGCCAGCGGGACGCCCAGCTCGTGGGCTGCTCGCACCGCGGCCTGGAGGGTCGGCAGGTAGGTGCGGCCGCGCTCGTCCAGGACCGGGTTCGGGTCGCCGATCATCCCGGCGATCGCCGTCATCGTGGGTGTGAAGAAGGTGTTCCGGCGGAGCATCTCGTGCAGGGTCTTCTCGCCGACGAACACGCCGTGCTCCAGCGAGCGGATGCCCGCGGTCACCGCGTCGTGGCAGCCCTTCTCGCTGTAGCTGTGGCACAGCACGCCCTTGCCGCCCCGGCGTGCCGCGGCGACCACCTCGGAGAGCTGCTCGTAGGAGTACACCTGGGTCTGCGGGTCCTGCTCGGGCAGCCCGGCCCGCTCGTTGACCCGCGTCTTGATGACGTCGGCGCCCCGGGCGAGGTTCACCTCGACGACGCGGCGCAGCGCCTCCGGCGAGCGGACGCCGTCGGCGAGCCGGGCCAGCGGCGTGAGGTCGGGGTCGGCCAGGACGGTGTCACCGAGGTCCGGGGTGACGAAGACGCCCGCCGCCTTCAGCTCGGGCGCCAGCTCGGGCACCTGGCGGGCCAGCTCGCGCACGGCGATGTCCTGGTAGAAGTTCGTCGACCCGCTGCGGGCGCTGGTGGCGCCCTGGCGGACGGCGGCGCGCGCCTCGTCGGCGGTGTTGAGGTGGATGTGCGCGTCGACCAACCCCGGCAGCACCCAGCGCCCCTGGGCGTCGAGGCGGGTCGCACCCGCCGGCACCTCGACGCCGTCGCGGGGTCCGGCTGCGCGCACGACGCCGTTGCGGATCACGACCACGCTGTTCTCGACGACCGCACCGGTCGCCGGGTCGAGCAGCGTGCCGCCGTCGATGACCAGATCCCCCGCGGCCGGACCGGGCTTCGGCGCAGCGCTGGCCGAACGGGGCGCGGCTGCGACCGCGGCGGTCCCGGCCAGCACCGCTGCTGCGGTGAGCACACCTCGGCGGGTGAGGTGGTTGGCGGGCGGCGGAGCGGGGTCAACGCACATTACGAGCTCCTCGATGTCCAAGTTTGCGATGTTCTGTATACCAAATTGGGTAGAAGCTACCCGCCACCCAGGCGGGCATCTCAGCCACTCCAACCGGGCTGATCGTTTTGGTATACCGAGACGCGAAGCGTGCGCAAGATGGCCGGTTCAGCCGCGCGTCTCGCCGGCCAGACTCCGCGGGCAATCCCGCACCACTTGAGCCCGGATCGTGGACATCCCGGACCGGCGGGGTCCACCATCTGGACAGGCGGCCGTTCCCGAAGTCCCGGATCAACCGCCCCGACAGCGCCGAGCCGCCGTTCGCAGAACCTCTTGACGAGCCCTGAGAAGCGGTCTAGCGTTTTCAAATCACGACGTATACTTCCATAATTCGAAATAAAACTTTCGTCGGCGACCCCGGCGACTGAAGCGCTCCCTCTGCGCCGCGGGGTTTCGCGGAAGCCCCGGTCGCATCCACCACCGGAGAACCCCATGTCCTCATCGAGCGATCCCGGCACAGCTCGAACACCAGGACGCGGGCAGAGCGCTGAGCGAGATCCCGCACCACAGCCCACATCCGATGCCCGGCACCAGACAAGGAAGTCGACAGTTGCGCACAGGACGCCTGGAGGTGGCCCGATGACCGCCATGGAAAAAGGGGCCGATGTGGACGCCTCCACCAGCACGACGAGTTCCCGGCTGTACACCTACGACCTCGCTCCCACCCAGAAGGAAGGGCGGCGGTGGGGCGCTTACAACGTCTTCACCCTCTGGGGCAACGACGTCCACAGCCTCGGCAACTACGCCTTCGCGATCGGGCTCTTCGCGATCGGGTTGAACGTGTGGGGCATCCTGGCGGCCTTCCTGCTCGCGTCGCTGCTGCTCTTCCTGCTGCTGACGCTCTCCGGCTACATGGGGCACAAGACCGGCGTGCCGTTCCCGGTCATGAGCCGCATCGCGTTCGGCACCAAGGGCGCGCAGATCCCGGCCGCGGTGCGCGGCCTGGTCGCCATCGCCTGGTTCGGCATCCAGACCTACCTCGCCTCCGAGGTGCTGAGCACCTTGCTGGTGGCGATGTTCCCGTCGCTGGAGTCGCTGAAGGCCCAGTCGGTGCTCGGGCTGCCGCTGCTCGGCTGGATCACCTTCCTGTCCCTGTGGGTCGTCCAGGTCCTCATCGCCAGCTACGGCATGCACGTCATCCGCAGGTACATGGCGATCGCCGCGCCGACCACGCTCATCACGATGCTCGCGCTGGCGATCTGGATGTTCATCCGCGCCGGCGGCTCGATCTCGCTGTCCACCTCGCAGCCGCTGGTCGGCACCGACATGTGGTTGCACGTCCTGGAGGGCGCCGCGCTCTGGGTGGTCATCTACGGCACCTTCGTGCTGAACTTCTGCGACTTCACCCGCTCCGCCAAGAGCCGCCAGTCGATCATCCGCGGCAACCTGATCGGCATCCCGGTGAACATGCTGTTCTTCGCCGTCATCGTGGTGGTGCTCAGCGGTGCCCAGTTCAAGCTGGACGGCAAGATCATCACCAGCCCGACCGACATCGTGCAGACCATCCCGAACATGGTGCTGCTGGCCGCCGCGTCGATCGCACTCATCGTGCTGACCATCGCGGTGAACCTGCTGGCCAACTTCGTGGCGCCGATCTACGTGCTGGTGAACCTCTTCCCGCGGCACCTGAACTTCCGCAGGGCCGCGCTGGTCAGCGCCATCATCGGCCTGATCATCCTGCCGTGGAACCTCTACAACAGCCCGGTCGTGGTGAACTACTTCCTGGGTGGTCTCGGCGCGCTGCTCGGCCCGCTGTTCGGCGTGATCATGGCCGACTACTGGCTGATCCGCAGGACCCGGGTCAACGTGCCGGAGCTCTACAGCGAGGACGAGAACGGCGAGTACCACTACCGCGGCGGCTACAACCCGAAGGCCGTCGGAGCGTTCATCCCCGCCGCGGCGATCGCCGTCATCGTGGCGCTGGTGCCGGTGTTCGGCGCGGCTTCCGGGTTCTCCTGGTTCATCGGCGCGATCCTGGGCGCGATCATCTACGCCGTGATCGCCGACCGCAAGCCCGATGCGACCGATGTGGACGGTGAATCGATCGCCGTGGCCGCCGAGTGAACCACCGACCGGGCCCGCTGCGGGCGGGCCCGGTCGCCCGCCCGCACCACCACGCAACACGAGTCCGGGGACGAGTTCCCCGAAAGAGGTCCAACAATGCGCATTCTGGTCGCGAACGTCAACACCACTGCGAGCATCACCGAGTCCATCGGTGCGCAAGCAGCGGGTGCGGCGTCTCCCGGCACCGAGATCGTTCCCATCACGCCGTCCTTCGGCGCGGAGTCGGTCGAGGGCAACTACGAGAGCTACCTCGCCGCGATCGCCGTGATGGAGACCGTTCGGGCCTACCCCGAGCCGTTCGACGCGATCATCCAGGCCGGCTACGGCGAGCACGGCCGGGAAGGGCTGCAGGAGCTGTTCGACGTCCCGGTCGTCGACATCACCGAGGCCGCCGCGAGCACGGCCCAGTTCCTCGGCCGCACCTACTCGGTGGTGACCAGCCTGGACCGCACGGTCCCGCTGATCGAGGAGCGCCTGCACGCCGCGGGGCTCAGCGCGCGGTGCGCGTCGGTGCGCGCGAGCGGCATGCCGGTCCTGGAGCTGGAGCGCGATCCGGGTGCCGCGGTGGACGCCATCGCCGAGCAGGCGGCGCGTGCCGTCGAGGACGACCGCGCGGAGGTCGTCTGCTTGGGGTGCGGTGGCATGTCCGGGCTGACCGAGCGCGTGGTGGAGCGGACCGGGGTGCCCGTCGTGGACGGGGTGACCGCGGCGGTGACCATCGCCGAGTCGCTCGTGCGCCTGGGCCTGACCACGTCCAAGGTCCGCACCTACGCCTCCCCGCGGCCGAAGAAGATGCTCAACTGGCCGCCTGTGCTGGGCTGACGTCGACGAGAAATGGTATACCAAAGGTGCTACGGTCGAGGCCATGAGTGAACAGCAGAACCTCAGCGCGCAGGACCGGGTGCACCTGCGGCGCTGCGTCGACCTCGCCCGCGAAGCGCTGGACGACGGTGACGAGCCGTTCGGCTCCCTGCTCGTCGACGCCCGCGGCGCGGTGCGCTTCGAGGACCGCAACCGGGTCCAGGGCGGCGACGCCACCCGGCACCCCGAGTTCGAGATCGCGCGCTGGGCGGCCGAGCACCTCTCCCCCGCCGAGCGCCGCGAGAGCACCGTCTACACCTCCGGCGAGCACTGCGCGATGTGCAGCGCCGCGCACGCCTGGGTCGGGCTCGACCGCATCGTCTACGCGACGAGCACCGAGCAGCTGACCTCGTGGCACCGCGAGTGGGGACTGCCCGCCGGTCCGGTCGCGCCGCTGGCGATCAACGCGATCGCCCCGGGCGTCCCGGTCGCCGGACCGGACCCGGAGCTGGCCGACGAGGTCCGCGGCCTGCACGCCCGGCTGCACGGCGTCGAGCAGGGCTAGGTGCCGTTCCGCGGTCACGCGACCTGGTCGATCCCGCCGGTCGCGTGACCGCTGCTCGTCAGGAACCCGCCGAGCGCTGGCGCGCCGCAGCCATGCCCTGACCAGCGGCGAGGTGCTCGGCGATCAGCTCTTCCACCCGCGCCACGTCCCGGTCGGCGATGGCCGCGTAGAGGCCCTCGTGCTGCTCGGCGATCGCGGTGAGGTCGTCGTGCTGGCCGAGCAGCCAGCGCATCCGGCCGCTCATCACCCGGTCCAGCTCGCTGAGCAGCTCGTTCGCCGCCAGCGAGGTCACCACCTCGTGGAAGTCCGCCGCCGCGCGCCGGGCCCGCACCTCGTCGCCCGCGCGCGCCGCCGCGAGCTCGGTGTCCACGACCTCGCGGAGCCGGGCCAAGCCGTCCTTGGTCCGCCGCTGGGCCGCCAGCTTGAAGGTGAGCGCTTCGAACGCACCGCGCACCTCGTTGAGGTCCGCGACGTCCGAGGCGGTGAACTCGCGGACCACCGCCCAGCTGCGCGGCCGGGGCGTGACCAGCCCTTCGGCCACCAGCGACCGCAGCGCATCGCGCACCGGGAGGCGGCTCACCCCCAGCTCGGCCGCCAGGTCCCGCTCCACCAGCCTGCTGCCCGGGGCCCGGACACCGTCGACGATCTCGTCTCGGAGCTGCCGCATCACGCGCTCCGACTCGGGTTCGAAGCTCCCTGCCTGTGCCATGAGTTCAATCTCCATCGCGTCTGAACCGCCATCGTATCGGCGCAGCCGCACCGGCAGTGGCCCGCCGTCCCGCGATCCACAGTGGACCGAGCTGATCGGAGTTCCGGTGGTTGGGCGCGGGAGCTTCCGGGTAGAGCAGCAGGAGCGCCGGACAACGCGCGGCTGCAGCGAGGAGGTGGCGAAGTGCTGGTATCCGATCACATCTTGGCCCGCCTGCGCGAATGGGGTGTCGAGCACGTCTTCGCCTACGCCGGGGACGGGATCAACGGTCTGCTCGCGGCGTGGGAACGCGCTGGTGACCGGCCCCGGTTCGTGCAGTCCCGCCACGAGGAGCTGTCCGCGTTCGAAGCCGTCGGGTACGCGAAGTTCTCCGGGCGGGTCGGCGTCTGCGCCGCGACTTCGGGGCCCGGTGCGATCCACCTGCTCAACGGCCTCTACGACGCCAAGCTCGACCGGGTTCCGGTGGTCGCGCTGATCGGGCAGACCGCCCGCACCGCCCTGGGCGGCTCCTACCAGCAGGAAGTCGACCTGATGGCGCTGTACAAGGACGTCGCCTCGGACTACCTGGAGACGGTGACCGTGCCCGAGCAGCTGCCGAACGTGCTGGACCGGGCGATCCGCACCGCGCAGGCGCGCCGAACGGTGACCGCGCTGATCATCCCGGGCGACGTGCAGACCCTGGAGTACGAGCCGCCGACGCACGAGTTCAAGATGGTGCCCTCCAGCATGGGCATGTCCGACGCCTCGGTGCTGCCCGACCAGGACAGCCTGCGCCGCGCCGCCGACGTGCTCAACGCCGGCGAACGCGTCGCGATCATGATCGGGCAGGGCGCCCGAGGTGCCGCCGAGGAGGTCGAGCAGATCGCCGACGTGCTCGGCGCGGGCGTGGCCAAGGCGTTGCTGGGCAAGGACGTGCTGCCCGACGACCTGCCGTTCGTCACCGGGGCGGCCGGTCTGCTGGGCACGAAGCCCTCGTACCAGCTCATGCGCGACTGCGACACGCTGCTGATGGTCGGCTCCAGCTTCCCGTACAGCCAGTTCCTGCCCGAGTACGGCCAGGCGCGCGGGGTGCAGATCGACATCGACCCGAACCGCATCGGGATGCGCTACCCCTTCGAGGTCAACCTGCTCGGCGATGCCCGGCGGACCCTCGCCGCGCTGCTGCCGATGGTGCAGCGCAAGGCGGACCGCTCGTGGCGGCAGACCGTCGAGGAGGGCGTGCGCGCCTGGTGGGACGTGCTGGAACGCCGCGCCCACGTCGACGCGCAGCCGGTCAACCCCGAGCTGGTGTTCCACGAGCTCTCGCCGCAGCTGCCCGACGACGTCGTCCTGACCTCCGACTCCGGCTCGGCGGCGAACTGGTACGCGCGCCACCTGAAGATCAGGCGCGGGATGCGGGCCTCGCTGTCCGGGACGCTGGCCACCATGGGTCCCGGCGCGCCTTACGCCACGGGGGCGAAGTTCGCGCACCCCGACCGGCCGGTGATCGCGCTGGTCGGCGACGGCGCGATGCAGATGAACGGGCTCAACGAGCTGATCACCATGGCGCACTACTGGCGCGAGTGGTCGGATCCGCGGGTGATCGTCGCGGTGCTGCACAACGGCGATCTCAACCAGGTCACCTGGGAGCTGCGCGCCATGAGCGGCGCCCCGCAGTTCATCCCGTCGCAGCGCATCCCCGACGTCGGGTACGCGGCGCTGGCCGAGCAGCTGGGTCTGCGAGCCGCGAAGGTCGACGACCCCAGCCAGGTGGGCGCGGCCTGGCGGCGGGCGCTGGATGCCGACCGGCCGTGCGTCCTGGAGTTCGTCTCCGATCCGACGGTGCCGCCGATCCCGCCCCGGGCGGATCTCGACCAGCTGGAGAAGGTGGCCAGTTCGCTGCTCAAGGGCGATCCCGAGGCGTGGTCGGTGGTCCGGGAAGGCGTGAAGGCCAAGGTCCAGGAGTACGTGCCCGGGAGCCGGGGCCGCCGCTGATGCCCGGCCCGGCGCAGCCCGACGCCGCGGCGGGCGAGTACGGCTACCACCTGCCGCACTTCGCCGGGATGCTGAGCGCCGAGGCGGTCGAGCCGTTCCGCATCGCCTGAACCGACCGGAGGGACGCGGTGATGAGCAGGAACGCAACGCCGCAGAGCGCCGACGGGCTGCTGGCGGACCTGCGCCGCGAGGTCGACGGGGAGGTCCGCTTCGACCCGGGAACCCGCGGCGCGTACTCGACCGATGCCTCCAACTACCGCCAGGTGCCGATCGGGGTGGTCGTGCCGCGCACCGTGGTGGCCGGAGCGCGCGCGATCGAGATCTGCGCACGGCACCGGGCCCCGGTGCTCTCCCGCGGCGGCGGGACGAGCCTCGGCGGTCAGGGCACCAACGCCGCCGTCGTGCTGGACTGGAGCAAGTACTGCAACCGCGTGGTCTCGGTGAGCCCCAAGAACCGCACCTGCGTCGTCGAACCCGGGATCGCGCTGGACGACCTCAACCGGCACCTCGCCGAGCACGGCCTGCAGTTCGGGCCGAGGCCGTCGACGCACGGCCAGTGCACGATCGGCGGGATGATCGGCAACAACTCCTGCGGGGCCAGCGCGCAGCTCCACGGCAAGACCGCCGACAACGTGTCCCGGCTGGAGATCGTCACCTACGGCGGGCTGCGCGCCTGGCTGGGCCGGATGGACGAGGCCGAGCTGACCGAGCGCATCGAGTTCGGCGGTCAGCTCAGCGACCTCTGCCGCCGGCTGCGCGAGGTCCGGGACCGCTACCAGGACGAGATCCGGCGGCGCTTCCCCGACATCCCCCGGCGGGTGTCCGGCTACAACCTGGACTCGCTGCTCGGCGACGACTTCGACCTGGCGGGGCTGCTGGTCGGCAGCGAGGGCACGTTGGCCACCGTGCTGCACGCGGAGCTGGACCTGGTGCCGGTGGTGCCGGCCAAGGCGATGCTGGCGCGGGGCTACGACGACATCGCGGCGGCCGCGGACGCCGTCCCCCGGATCCTCGCGCACTGCCGCCCGGTGCAGGTGGAGGCCATCGACGACGAGCTGGTGCACTTCATGCGCGAGCAGGGCCAACACCTCGGCTCCGTCGCGATGCTGCCGCGCGGCCGGAGCTGGCTGCTGGTCCAGTTCGGCGGGGACTCCACCGAGTCGGCGGACCGCCAGCTGGCCGAGCTGCTGCGCGCGCTCGGAAAGTCCACATCGGACGGTGATGTGGCGGTGTCCGACGACCCCGAGCAGGAGCAGCGGATGCTCAACGCCCGCGAGGCCGGTCTGGGCGTCACCGCGAATCCCCCGGACATGCCGGAGAGCTGGGAGGGGTGGGAGGATTCCGCGGTCGCGCCCGAAGTGCTCGGCGACTACCTGCGCGATCTGCTCGGCCTGTTCGACGAGTACGGCTACGAGCGGCCGGCGCTCTACGGCCACTTCGGGCACGGGTGCGTGCACGTCCGCATCCCGTTCCGGCTCAAGACCGCCCGAGGCGTGGAGACCTTCCGGGACTTCGTGCGCAGCGCCGCCGATCTGGTGACCGCGCACGGAGGTTCGCTGTCCGGTGAGCACGGGGACGGCCAGGCCCGCGGCGAGCTCTTGGAGCGCATGTTCGGCCCGCGCATCGTCACGGCCTTCGCCGAGGTGAAGGCGGCCTTCGACCCCGCGGACCGGATGAACCCGGGCAAGGTCGTCGCCCCGCACCGGGTCGACGAGGACTTGCGGCTGGGCGCGGATTACCGCCCGTCGACGCCCCGCACGTTCCTAGGATTCCCCGACGACGGCGGCAGCTTCACCCGCGCGGCCCAGCGGTGCGTCGGCGTCGGCAACTGCCGGCGCAGCACCGGCGGCGTGATGTGCCCGTCCTACATGGTGACCCGCGAGGAGGAGCACTCCACCCGGGGCCGGGCCCGGCTGCTGTTCGAGATGCTGCACGGCCACGCCGATTCCCCGGTGCAGGACGGCTGGCGGTCGACCGCCGTGCGGGACGCGCTGGACCTGTGCCTGGCTTGCAAGGGGTGCAAGTCCGACTGCCCGGCCGGCGTGGACATGGCCACGTACAAGGCGGAATTCCTCGCCCAGCACTACCGGCACCGCATCCGTCCTCGCACCCACTACTCGCTGGGCTGGCTGCCGGTGTTCGCGCAGCTCGCCCGGCACGCGCCAGGCGCGGTCAACCTCGCGATGCGCACGCCGGTGATCGCAGACCTCGGCAAACGGCTCGCCGGGATCGCCCCGGAACGCACCCCTCCCCCGTTCGCGCACCGGGGTTTCCGGCAGGAGTGGCAGCGCCGCGGCCCTGCACCGGCCCCCGGCGACCGCAACGCCGTGCTGCTGTGGCCGGACACCTTCACCGAGCACTTCGAGCCGCGCATCGCGCGCTCTGCCGCTGCGCTGCTGGAAGACGCCGGCCTGCGCGTCGCAGTGCCGGATGATCCGGTCTGCTGCGGGCTGACGTGGTTCTCCACCGGTCAGCTCAACACCACCAAACGCGTGCTGCAGGGGTCGTTGCGGACTCTGCGGCCGTGGTTGGAGGCGGGAACGCCGATAGCGGGCTTGGAACCGTCGTGCAGCGCGCTCCTGCGCTCCGGCAGCCGGGAGCTGCTTCCCGACGACGAGGACGCGCGTCGGCTCCGGGACCAGTTCGCCACCTTCGCCGAGGTCCTCCAAGCGCGCGCACCGGAGGGCTGGCGGCCACCGCAGGTGGGCGGGCAGGCGATCGTGCAGCAGCACTGCCACCAGCACGCGGTGCTGGGCTTCGACGCCGATGCGCAGTTGCTCGACCGCGCTGGGTTGGACGCTGACGTGCTCGATTCCGGATGTTGCGGCCTGGCCGGTGATTTCGGGTTCGAGCGCGGGCACTACGAGGTGTCGATGGCGTGCGCCGAGCGCGTCCTGCTGCCCGCCGTGCGATCAGCGTCCCAGGACACCGCAGTCGTCGCCGACGGGTTCAGCTGCCGCGAGCAGATCCGCCACGGCGAACCGGAACGCGCCCCGGTCCACCTGGCGGAACTGCTCGGATCCCGGTTGCTCGACGACTACTGACCGCCCTTCTGCACGTAGGAGCGGACGAAGTCCTCGGCGTTCTCCTCGAGGATGTCGTCGATCTCCTCCAGCGCGGACTCGGTGTCGTCGTTGAGCTTCTCGCGCCGCTCGGCCCCGGTCGTCGTGGGCTCGTCGGCCGGCGCGTCGTCCTCCACCGGGCGCTGGTGGTTCTTCTCCTGTCGCATCGGCAACTCCCTGGTCGGCGTGACGTCCTCCTCTCACTACCCGTTGCGGCGCTTGGAGAATCCGGCACCTGGGAGGGCCTCGCCGCACGTTTCCGACGCGCCCGCGCCCGGGTACGGCTGGGGCGCACCTGTCCGGCTTCGACCTGTTGGGAATGGTCCGATTGGATCCGAACGAGGAGATCAACTCCGCTGAAGACACCCCGCGGACTCCGCAACCGGAGCCCGAGGAGGACGTGGACGAGGTGATCGCCCTGGGCTACGACTGATCGCACGAAGAACCGGCCGCCGGGCCGAGCACCCGGCGGCCGGTTCTGCTGCGGGTCAACCGCGGCTGAGCGCCTGTTCCAGCTGCGCCTTGGTCATCTTGGACCGGCCCCGGACGCCCAGGCGGCGAGCGTCGTCGTACAGCTGCTGCTTGGTCCGGCCACCGGGGCCCCCGCGCTTGCCCGATCTCCGGCCACCGCGCCGGTGCGGCGAGATGTCCTCGGTGGAGGTCCGGCTGCGCTGCTCGGCCTGCCCCTGCTGGGCGCGGTCCTTGTTGACCGTTCGAGCCGCGATCTCGCTCGCCCGCTCCGGGCTCGAGCCGTGTTCCTGGGCCTGCTGCTTGATGTGCTCGTACTGCCGTTCCTGCTTCTCGTTCCAGGCTCGCTGAGGCATTTGCGTCACTTCCTCCAATGCGCTCCGCAGCCCGTCGACTACCCGCAACACCGAGAAGTACGCCGGTTTCACCCCGGCCGGGAACGGGTATTCACTGTTCCTCGTCGCGTTCTTCCTCGACGCGTTCGCGGGCTTCGGCGCGGTCGGTGGCGGTGGGCTCGGCCCCGGGCAGGGCGCGGCCCGCGGGTTCCCGGGTGGACCACACCGCCAGCAGCCCCACCACTCCCGCCACGACGAGCAGGAACGCCGGAACGGTCGGCATCCCGGTCGCAGCCACCAGCGCCTCGGCGACCAGCGGGGTGGTGCCGCCGAAGAGCGCGACCGAGATGTTGAACCCCACCGACACCGCGCCGTAGCGGACCTCGGTCGGGAACAGCGCGGGCAGCGTCGACGGCATGGTGCTGCTGAAGCAGATCAGCATCAGCCCGATCACCAGCAACCCGCCGAGCACCGCCGGAATGCTGCCCACGCCCATCAGCAGGAACGCCGGGAACGACAGCACGATCAGGGCGATGCTGCCCAGCCCCGCGATCGGCAGCCGTCCGATCCGGTCCGAGAAGTTGCCCAGCACCACGATCAGCCCCAGCACCACCAGCATCGCGACCAGCACCAGGACCAGCGCGCTGGTGTGCTGGAAGCCGAGCACCGCCGACAGGTAGGTCGGCATGTACGCGGTGAGCACGTAGTTGGTCACGTTGAACGCCAGCACGAAACCGATGCACACGAGCATCGGGCGCCAGTGCTCGCCGAAGATCGTGCGCAGGCTGCGCCATGTCGCCGCGGGCCCGGACCGCTCCGAGCTCGACGACTCGCGGTAGGCGGGGGTTTCCCGCAGCCGGAAGCGCAGGTACAGGCCGATGATGCCCAGCGGCCCGGCCAGCAGGAACGGGATCCGCCAGCCCCAGGCCACCAGGTCCTGCGGGGTCAGCGCCAAGGTCAGCGCGATCACCAGCGCCGCACCCGAGGAGTAGCCGACCAGCGTGCCGAATTCCAGCCAGGACGTGGTGAACCCGCGCCGCCGGTCCGGCGAGTGCTCCGCGACGAACGTGGCCGCCCCGCCGTACTCCCCTCCGGTGGAGAACCCCTGGACCAACCGCGCCACCAGCAGCAGTGCCGGCGCCCAGACGCCGATGGTCGCGTAGCTGGGGATGAGCCCGATCGACAGCGTGCCCAGCGCCATCGTGCCCATCGTGATGGCCAGCACCGTCCGGCGACCGATGCGATCGCCCAGCGGGCCGAAGAAGAACCCGCCCAGCGGGCGCACCAGGAAGGCCACCGCGAACGTGGCGAAGGTGGACAGCAGCTGCGCGGTCGAGCTCGTCGGCGGGAAGAACACCTGGCTGATGATCATCACCAGGTAGCTGTAGACCCCGAAGTCGAACCACTCCACGGTGTTGCCGAGGGCCGCGGCGGCCACCGCGCGGCGGACCTCGCGTTCGTCCACAATGGTCGCTTCCGGCTCGCCCCCACGGCCCTTCCCGGCTGGCGGCATCGGGACCAACCCCCGTCGCACCGACCCCGCCCGCCCCGCGCCCCGGAGCAGACTTCCGGACACGTCCACGGGTACCCCCGCGCACGGTGCCGAAACCGCGGGCCCCGGGAAGGCGAACGCCCCGGCCGGGCGGTCGCGGTGAAGGTCACCGAGCGACTGCCGGCCGGGGCGCGGTCCTGTGCAGGTCGTGGGTCACGCCCGCTCGTAGGCGTTCCCGCGGCCGATGAGGAACCACAGGATGCTGCCGAGGAACGGTGCGACGAACACGAACACGATCCAGACCACCTTCATCCCGAAGCTCTGGGGCGAGCCGAGGACGCTGATCAGCGCACCGACGACCAGCACCACGTAGACCAGCACCGGGAGGGCGATCAGAAAGAGGAACAGGCCGCTCGTGAACGCCTCGTTGTCGAGGGCCAGGGAAGCCTGCTGGACGACTGCGTGCATGCTGCGCGCTCTCCTGTCCGCGCCGGTGGCGCGTCTCGTACCCCGTCGCGGGTTTCGCGGTCCCGCGATCAACTTCAGGGATGAAGGTATTTCGCAAGCACGTGCGCCCACATCCTCCCGGGCACTGGTTCCGCCGTGGTCCGCGAGTCGTACGCCTCGTAGGACTCCAGTCGTAGTCGATCCCCGTCGTCCACTGTGGTCGGGACGATCGGCGGATTGAAAACGCCCCCGCGCGGGCAGCCAGTTGGCGAACACCTCCGACCTGACGCGGAAGGGAGGCGTTCGACGTGGCGCAAGATGCCTGGGACCGGATCGGCGACGTCGTGCTCTCCGTCACGCGCATCGTCGTGTCGTTCCTCTTCGTGCTGCACGGCGCGGCGGCGTTGTTCGGAGTGCTCGGCGCCGGCGCCCCCACGCCCGTCGGGCTCTGGCCGGGGTGGTGGGCGGGCCTGATCCAGTTCGTCTGCGGCGGACTGGTCCTGATCGGGTTGGGCACCAGACCAGCAGCGCTGATCTCCTCCGGAGCGATGGCGTTCGCGTACTTCACCGTGCACCAGCCGCGCGGGCTGTTCCCCATGCAGAACTACGGCGAGCTGGCCGCGCTGTACAGCTGGTTCTTCCTGCTCTTCGCAGCGCTCGGCGCGGGTCCGTTCTCGATCGACGCTCTCCTGCACCGCGGGCGGAAGGCCCGCACCGGCTCAGGCGTTGACGCCGGTTAGGGCGAAGAACTCCTGCCGCGAGCGGGCGTCCTGGCGCAGCGTGCCCAGCAGGGTCGAGGTCACCGTGTTCGATCCGGTGGCCTGCACCCCGCGCAAGGTCATGCAGGTGTGCTCGGCTTCGATGACCACGCCGACGCCCTTGGGCTGCAGCTGCTCGGACAGCCAGTCGGCGACCTGCTTGGTGAGCCGCTCCTGCACCTGCGGGCGGCAGGCGAAGTGCTCGACGACGCGCGCCAGCTTCGACAGCCCGAGGATCCGGTCCCCCGGCAGGTAACCGACGTGGGCGGTGCCGACGAACGGCAGCAGGTGGTGCTCGCACACCGACCGGACCGGGATCGACCGCGCCAGCACCAGCTCGTCGTAGCCCTCCTCGTTCGGGAAGGTCGTCAGGTCGAACGGGCGCGGGGTGAACAGCTCGGCGTAGGCGCGGGCCATCCGGCCCGGCGTGCCCCGCAGGCTCTCGGAGTCGGTGGAGATGCCCAACGCCCGCAGTAGCTCTCCCGCCGCCTGCTCCGCGGCGCCGAGGTCGATCTCGCCGGTGGACTCGTGCGCGACGTGCAGGGCCGGTGCGGATGTCATCAACGTCTTCCTTCGCGTCATCGCGGCCGTCGGCGACCGCGGTGGTGGCGCGGGGCTCACCGTTATTTCGCCAATCAACGTTAGTCTTATTCGTGGAGCGTGGTCAATGCAGGTGGTAGTTGCATCACCTGGTGGATTCCACCCATTGAGATGTGCGCGAGACGCTAGGGTTGGAGCATGGAGAAGGCCGGTTCGGCGGTGACCGCGGTGGCCGCGTTGGAGGACGACCTGCGACGTGGGATGTACGACTACATCCGCCGCGCCCGGCGGCCGGTGGGCCGCGACGAGGCCGCCGAGGCGGTCGGCATCTCCCGCAAGCTCGCCGCCTTCCACCTCGACAAGCTCGTCGACGCCGGCCTGCTGTGCGCGCGCTACGCGCCGCTGGACGGGATCCGCAAGGTCGGCCGCACCCCGAAGGTCTACGAACCGGCCCGCACCGACATCCGGATCAGCATCCCGCCCCGCAGGCACGACCTCCTCGCCGAGATCCTGCTGGACGCCGTGCTCACCGAAGGCGACCAGGAGAACGCCGCCCAGGCCGCGAAGCGCGCGGCGCGCGAGCACGGGCATCGCCTCGGCGCCGCCGAGCGCGAACGCACCCGCCCCGGCCGGCTCGGCGCGGAACGCGCGCTGACCAGGGCCCGGGAGGTGCTCGCCGAGTACGGCTTCGAACCGGACCGCGAGGCGCCCGACTGCGTGCGGCTGCGCAACTGCCCGTTCCACCCGCTCACCGCCCGTTCCCCGGAACTGGTGTGCGGGCTCAACCACGCCTTCCTGAGCGGCTTCCTCACCGGATTCGAGGCGCGGTCCGTCGAGGCCGTGCTCGAACCGCGCCCCGGCGAGTGCTGCGCGTCCTTGCGCAGCGCGTAACGACCCCTGTACAGCCTGTAACGTCGATCCGGGACGAAAGCCCTGAATTCGACCTCTGACCTGCCAATACTGCCGCTGCGCGGTTACTGGGGCACTGCTGCGGAGCTATGCTGCACCTGCGATGGGCCCGGCTTCTCGGGGAGTTCTCCCGCGCAACCGCCGAGCCGTCGCGGAGTCGACGGAAGAGGTGTCACCGTGGAATCCGAAACCGCCCGCCCCGCCCTGCGGTGGGAGCCTCCGGAGTTCGAGGAAACCGTGTGGGAGCACCCGGACTACGTGGAAGTCCTGTGCACTTCCGAAGTGACCATGTACGCCGGTCGGATGGAGGACTAGCAGCAGCCGGGGGATCACGGCCACCGGCCACGATCCCCCGCCCGGCCGGACGAGGTGAGCGCGGATGACCACGGCGTTGCGATCGTCGAGCCGACCGGCCCTGGCCGCGCACGTGCGGCTGGCCTTCGACCGGTCGCGCGACCAGTACGTGCTGCTGGGGCCCGAGTCCGTGCTGGTCCTGAACCCGCCGGGGGCGTCGATCCTCGATCTGTGCGACGGGCACCGCACGGTCGCCGACATCGCGGCGAACCTGCGCGGCCGGTACGACCGGGTTGCCGACGAGGAGGTGACCGGCTTCCTCGACCGGCTCGTCCGCAAGCGGTACGTGGAGGTCGGTGATGACTAGCCCCTACGGCATGCTGGCCGAACTCACCTACGACTGCCCGCTGCACTGCCCGTACTGCTCCAACCCGCTGCGGATGGGCGACTACCGCGACGAGCTGACCACCGCGGAATGGCAGCGGGTGATCGGCGAGGGCCAGGACCTGGGCATCCTGCAGCTGCACCTGTCCGGCGGCGAACCGCTGCAGCGCCGGGACGTGGTGGACATCGTGCGCTTCGGCAGCGGGCTCGGCCTCTACACCAACCTCATCACCAGCGGGCTCGGCCTGTCCCGGCGACGGGCCGAGCAACTGCGCGAGGCCGGGCTCGACCACGTGCAGCTCAGCATCCAGGCGCACGAGGCCACCGCTTCCGACCGGATCGCCGGCACCCGCAGCTTCGACCGCAAGGTCGCCGCGGCCCACCTGATCAAGGAGCTCGGCTGGCCGCTGACGGTGAACACCGTGCTGCACCGGCTCAACATCGACCGGATCGCCGAAACCATCGCGCTGGCCGAGGATCTCGGCGCCGACCGCGTTGAACTGGCCAACACCCAGTACTACGGCTGGGCCCTGCGCAACCGCGCCGCGCTGCTGCCGAGCCGAGCCCAGGTCGATCACGCCGAGGAAGTCGTGCGCGCGGCCCGCACGCGCCTGAAGGGCCAGGTGGAGATCATCTACGTGCTCCCCGACTACTACAGCCGCTACCCCAAGCCCTGCATGGGCGGCTGGGGCTCGCACCAGCTCACCGTGGTGCCCAACGGCGACGTCCTCCCCTGCCCTGCCGCGCACGTCCTGCCGCTCCCGCACCCCAACGTCCGCACCGAGGCGCTGGCCCGGATCTGGTCGGATTCGCCGATCTTCCAGGCCTTCCGGGGAACCGGCTGGATGCCCGAGCCCTGCCGCAGCTGCCCCCGCCGGGAGGTCGACTTCGGCGGCTGCCGCTGCCAGGCCTACCTCCTGACCGGAGACCCGGCCCGCACGGACCCGGTCTGCATCCTCTCCCCGGACCACGAGATCGTCACCGAAGCGGTCCGAGCGGCCAACGAACAACCCCGCGAAAAGGTCCTCACCCCACGCCCCCACCCCCGCGACATCACATAGCACCACCTCGAACCGTGCACTGTGGACTCGGGCGGGCGGGACGATTTTGCTGAACTCAGCGGCTTTTCAGCGGAAGCATCCTGTCGAAACCGGATTCGATTCCAGGAGAACCGCTGCACGTATCGCATGGACTCCGCCGCGATCAGCCGTTCGCGCGCCTGGAGAACGAATCCACTGATCGCTACACCTGGTAGCTGAACCACTGCGGACCGTTCTCGTCCTCGGCCGGCATCGCTCCCCCGGATGGAGGCGGTGTTGAGAGCGGCGATGCGGGAGGTAATGTGTGGGGCCTGATGACAGGGGAGCGCCATCGTGAAGGGCGCTGAGAGTGCGGGTTGAGCCGCAGACCCTCCGAACCTGCTCCGGTTAGCACCGGCGAAGGGAGTTCAAGTGGTGCGCGGTGCCGCTTTCCGCTACCGGACGATCGATTTCGTGACCGTGGCCATGCTCGGTGTTGCGATCGGCGTCGCCTTTTGGGGTTGGTCCCAGCTCTACCAGGTGTTGAGCACCCTCTCCGTGTTCGCCTTCCCGCCCAGCGCCGGCCTCTTCGGGGGTGCCTGGCTGCTCGGTGGCGTGATCGGCGGGCTGATCGTCCGCAAGCCCGGTGCGGCGCTGCTGACCGAGGTCATCGGGGCTTCCGTCGAAGCTCTGCTCGGCAACAGCTGGGGGCTGTCGACCGTGGTGTCCGGGTGCATCCAGGGGCTCGGGGTCGAGCTCGTGCTGGGCGTGTTCCTGTGGACCCGGTTCGGCCCGCTGGTCGCCGCGCTGGGCGCTGCGGTCGCCGCGACGCTCGAGTCGTTCTACGAGTGGCAGTTCTACTACGTGGACTGGACGTTCCCGTACAAGCTGGCCTACCTCGGGTTCTTCGCGGTTTCCGGAGCCGTCATCGCCGGTCTGGGCGGCTGGGCGCTGGTGCGCGGGCTGGCCGCGACCGGTGCCTTGGACGCCTTCGGGCCCGGCCGGGAGCACCACGAGCGGACAGCGGTGTGACGATCTCGACGGGGCTGCGCGCTGAACTGCGGGGCTTCAGCTGGAAGCCGTTGGGGCGGCGCGCTCCCACGATCCACGAGCTCGACCTGCGCATCCGGCCCGGCGAGCGGGTTCTGCTGGCCGGGCCGAGCGGAGCGGGCAAGTCGACCGTGATCCACGCGCTGGCCGGTGTGCTCGGCGGCGCGCTGCCCGGCGAGGCCGGCGGGGACGTCCAGGTCGACGGCCAGATCGGGCTGGTGCTGCAGAACCCCGGGTCCGCGGTGGTGGCCGATCGCATCGGTCGCGATGCGGCGTTCGGGCCGGAGAACAGCGGGATCCCCCGCGAGGAGATCTGGCGGCGGGTCGCCGAGGCCCTCGAGCTGGTCGGCTTGGACTACCCGCTCGACCGGCCGACGTCGGCGCTGTCCGGCGGCGAGCTGCAGCGCCTGGCCCTGGCCGGGGTGCTGGCGATGCAGCCCTCGATGCTGCTGCTCGACGAGCCGACCTCGATGCTCGATCCCGGCAACGCCGACCGGGTGCGGGCCGCCGTGGCGAACGTGGTGACCAGCACGGGTGCATCGACGGTGGTCGTCGACCACCGGATCGGACCGTGGCTGGACCTCGTCGACCGGGTCGTCGTCCTCGACTCCACCGGTCAGGTCGTGCACGACGTCGACCCCGAGACCTGCCGGGCCCGGCTCACCCCCGAGCTCGGCCGCGCCGGGGTGTGGATGCCCGATCTCCCCGCGCCCGAACCGTTCGACGTGCCGGAAGCCGTGGTGGCTCCGGACGGCCCCGGCCCGCAGCTCGAAACCCACGACCTGGGCGTGGACCTGGTGACCCGGCGGATCCGCTCAACCGCAGCCGTCACCGCGCTCGACGGCGTCTCGGTCTCCGCGTCGCCGGGGCAGATCTCGGCGTTCACCGGCGCATCGGGAGCGGGCAAGTCCACGCTGCTCGCCGCGCTGGCCGGCCTGGTCCGCCCCGATCGCGGCAGCATCAGCGGCATGACCGTCCCGCTGCACCGGATGAAGTCGATCGAGCTGGCGAGGACCGTCGGATGGGTCCCGCAGAACCCGGAGCACGGTTTCCTCACCACCAGCGTCCGGCAGGAGATCACGCACACCGCAACGCGGCTGGGCACGACCGCCCAGGTCGAGCCGATCCTGGAAGTGCTCGGCCTGAGCGCGCTCGCCGACGCCAACCCCTATCGGCTCTCCGGCGGCGAACAGCGCCGCGTCGCGCTCGCCGCCGCGCTCGCGCACCGGCCCGGCGCGCTGATGCTCGACGAGCCCACCGTCGGCCAGGACCGCCACACCTGGGCTGCCATCGCCGGGTGGATGCGCGCCGCCGCGCGCTCCGGCGCCACTGCGGGCGTGTCCACCCACGATCAGACCCTGACCGACATCGCCGACCGCGAAACGCGGCTGCACCGCGGGCAGGTGGTGGCGCGATGAACGGTGTGCTGGGCAGGGTGAATCCCCTGGTGCTGGTCGCGGTGGGACTGCTGGCCCTGATCGCCTCGCTGGGCGTGCGCTCGCTGACCTCGGCGGTGATCACCACCTGCGTCTACGTGCTCGCCGGGTTGCTGATGCTGCCCGCGCGCTCCGGGCGTCCGATCCGGTTCGCGACCGTCCTGCTGGCCAGCGTGTCCGTCGCCTACTCGACGTGGCTGCTCGGCGGCGGGCACCTCGACGTCGCCGCCACCGCAGGCCTGCGCATCGCCGTGCTGGCGCTGCCCGGGATCGCCGTCGCACCGCTGATCGAGCCGATGGCGCTGGCCGATCAGCTCGGCCAACGCCTCCGACTCCCCCACCGGTTCGTCGTGTCGTTCGCCGCTGCGCTCCAGCGGTTCGAGCAGCTCGGCCAGACCTGGCAGCACCTGTCGCGGGCTCGCCGTTCGCGCGGGTTCGGGCCCGGTCGCGGGCCGGTCTCCCGGACCCGCCACGCCAGCTCCGTCACCTTCGGACTGCTGGTCACCACCATGCGCGAAGCCACCAGCGCCTCGATCGCCATGGACGCCCGCGGCTTCGCCCACGCCCACCGCCGCACCTGGGCGGAACCAGCGCCCTGGACCCGGACGGACACCACCGTGCTCCTGCTCGGCGCCCTGGTCGCCACTGTCCCGTACGTCGCCGAGGCGCTGATCAGCTGAAGCAGACGCCGACGCGCTGACCTGCGATGTCATCGTCTCCGCGAGGGTGCCCAAGGCCACCCACCGCGCCGTCCTTCATCGCCACCGCGTTGCCGGAGTGGCAGGAGGCGAAGTCGATGTCGTGCAGCGCGTCGATTGGTGGACGTGCATCGCGATCTGGTCGAATGTGGGCATGGGGCTGGAAACGGGCAGGAATCGGTGGCGGTGGCTCGCCGCGTGCGCGCTCGTCGCCGCGGCCACCGGATGCTCCGCGGGGCGCGACGCCGCCACCGAACCGGCCGCGCCGAGCGCCCCGGCTTCGGACTCGCCGAGCGCTGACGACCAGGATCCGGGGCGGTTCGCCGCGCAGGTGATCAACCACGCGCGGGAAGCCGGCGTCGATCCGCAGCTGGTGATGGCGATCTTGTACAACGAGTCCTACAAGCCGCACGACCCGGACACCGAACGGGCCTGGCTGCAGTTCAAACCGGACGCCGCGCTGGGCGTCGCCAACATGCACCGCGCCACCTTCGACGAGGTCAAGGCCAACCACGGCTTCACCGACCGCGATTGGCTGCAGCTCCCCGACGACCCGGACCTGGCCATCCAGGCCGCGTCCTGGTACCTGCACGACCTCTCCGCCTCGCTGCCCGATCAGCGGTCGGGCGCGCACACCACCGAGGAACTGCTGGCAGTCGGCTACAACGCGGGCCCCGGCAACATGCGAGCCGTCGCGAAGGGCACTTCCCCGGGCCCGCAGGCGCAGAACTACCTCGACCGGCTGCACGACAACTGGGACAAGGCGGGAACCGCCGTCGCGAACCGCTAACCGCGCAGTGCCCGCGCGGTTTCGGACTCCTCGCAGGCCATGAGCTGCTGCGGCGTGCCCGCGCAGATGACGCGCCCACCGCGGCGGCCCGGCCCAGGTCCGAGGTCGATCACCCAGTCCGCGCTGCGGATCACCTCGAGGTCGTGCTCGATCACGAGCACCGTGTTGCCCTGCTCGACCAGCCGGTCCAGGACCCGGAGCAGGACTTCGGTGTCGGACAGGTGCAGGCCGGTGGTCGGCTCGTCGAGCACGTAGCAGGTGGGCCCGTCCGCGCTGGAGAGCTCCTTGGCGATCTTCAGGCGCTGGCACTCGCCACCGGACAAGTCGGTCAGCGGCTGACCGAGCCGCAGGTAGCCCAGCCCCACGTCCACCAGGTCGCGCAGTGCTCGGCCGATCGCCGGTTCCGGCAGGCGGTGCACGGCGTCCGCGATGGTCAGCTCGTCGACGTCCGCAATGGACAGTCCGTCGACCGTGTGGGCCAGGACTTCAGCCGTGAACCGGCGGCCGGCGCACGCCTCGCAGACCGTCTCCTGCCCGTCCATGAAAGCCAGATCGGTGTAGATCACGCCGGCGCCCTGGCATGCTGGGCACGCACCTTCGGAGTTGGCACTGAACAGCTTCGCGCTCACGCCGTTGCGCCGCGCGAACAGCTTCCGGATCGCCGGGGCGATGCCGCAGTAGGTCAGCGGCGAGGAGCGGCGGTTGGTGCTCACCGGGCGCTGGTCGACGACGGTGGCCGGGTGTTGCGCGGCGAATTCCGCTGCCAGGCTGGACTTCCCGGATCCGGCGACCCCGGTCAGCACCGTCAGCACCCCGGTCGGCACGTCCACGGTCAGGTCGCGCAGGTTGTTGCGGCGAGCGTTCTCGATGCGCAGCTTGCCCGTGGGAACTCGGGGCATTCGCGCTCGGATCCGGGTCCGCAGAGCACGCCCGGTCGGGGTGTCCGCGGTCGTCAGCTCACCGAAGCTGCCCTCGAACACGATCCGCCCACCAGCACCGCCCGCGCCGGGGCCGAGCTCGACGATCCGGTCGGCGGCCCGCATCACGTCCGGGTCGTGCTCGACGACGAGCAGCGTGTTCCCCTTGTCCCGCAACGACTTCAGCAGTCCGATCATGGACTGCACGTCGTGCTGGTGCAGGCCGACGGTCGGTTCGTCGAACACGTACAGCATCTCGACCAGGCTGCTGCCCAAGTGCCGGACCGTCTTGATGCGCTGCGACTCACCGCCCGAGAGCGTGGTCGTCGGACGCGCCAGCGACAGGTAGCCCAACCCGATCTCGGTCAGCGCGCCGAGCTTGTCCAACAGCGCCGCCACGACCGGTGCGACTCGCGGATTCCGCACCTCGCTGACGACCTCGGCCAGCTCACCGATCTCCATCCTGCTCATCTCGCCGATGGTGCGGCCGAGCACCCGCGCCTCGCGGGCCGCCTCGCGCAACCGCTCGCCGTCGCAGTCGGGGCAGCGCGCCGAGCGGGTGCACCGGCGCAGCACCGCCTGCTTGCGTTCGGACATGTTGTCGGCCGTGTGCAGGTAGATGCGCTCGAAGCGGTCGACCACGCCTTCGTAGTCCTTCGGCACGCGCAGCGCTGACCGCTGCGCTGCCTCGCGGTGGAGGAGCGCCTCCAAGTCGGCGGCGGCCCAGTCCCGCAACGGTTTCGCCACGTCGAACACGCCGAGCTCCGCGTACTGCCGGTACCAGTACTGGCCGATGCCGAAGCCGGGCAGCAGGATCGCGCCCTGCTCCAGCGTTCGGTCCAGGTCCAGGATCCGCTCGACGTCGGTGGCCAGCGTCTCCCCCAGCCCCGCGCAGGTGGGGCACATCCCGGCCGGGTCGTTGAACGAGAAGTGGTTGGACTCGCCGACGTGCGGTTCACCCACCCGCGAGAACAGCAACCGCAGGTAGGTGAACGCGTCGGTGGTGGTGCCGAC
Organism: Saccharopolyspora oryzae; assembly: GCF_027853915.1. GTDB lineage: Bacteria > Actinomycetota > Actinomycetes > Mycobacteriales > Pseudonocardiaceae > Saccharopolyspora > Saccharopolyspora oryzae. The sequence continues at coordinate 9,916 of NZ_JAQGLA010000079.1, read as the reverse complement.
CGTCGACCGCGCGTTGCCGCCCAGCCGCTTCTGGTCGATCAGCACCACCGGCGAGAGCCCGTCCACCTCGGCGTCGGGGCGGCTCCACCTCGGCAGGCGGTTGCGCACGAACGGCGGGTAGTTCTCGTTCACCTGGTAGCCGGCTTCGGCCGCGATCGTGTCGAAGACCAGCGAGGACTTGCCCGAACCGGACACTCCGGCGAACACCACCAGCTCACCGCGCGGCAGGTCGAGGTCGAGGTCCTTCAGGTTGTGCGTGCGGGCGCCGCGGATGCGGATCGTCGAGCTCATACCGCGACGCTACGAACAGATGTGGCCGGATCCTGACCGCGATTCAGGGATGATGGGGTCATGAGCGATGTCACCCGGCGCCTGCTCGAACTGCTCGCCCACCTGCAGACCGGCCGCCGCTTCAGCGGTCCGGAGCTGGCCTCGCGGCTGCAGACCAGCCCGCGCACGGTGCGGCGCGACGTGGAGCGGCTGCGCGACTACGGCTATCCGGTCACGACCCAGCCGGGGCCGGGTGGCTTCTACCAGCTCGCCGCGGGCCGGGCGCTGCCGCCGATGGTGTTCGACGACGAGGAGGCCGTCGCGACCGTGGTCGGTCTCGGCGTGCTAGCGGCCAGCGCACCGCCGGACACCGACGCAGGAGGTATCGGCTCGGCGGCCGACCGCGCGTTCGGCAAGATCGACCAGTTCCTGCCGAAGCGGTTGCGGGCCCGGGCCACCGCCGTGCGCGCCACGCTCGAAGCGGCCGCGCAGACGGCCCCGCCGATCAACGCCGACGCGCTCGCCACGCTGGCCGCCGCGGCGGATCACCACGAGTACGTCACCTTCAGCTACACCACCCGCGACGGCACCACGTCGCAGCGCCGCATCGAGCCCTACCGGCAGGTGCACCTCCACCTGCGCTGGTACCTGCTGGCCTGGGACCGCGACCGGGCGGACTGGCGCACCTTCCGGCTCGACCGGATCAGCGACATCGCCGTCCCCGGCACCCGGTTCGCACCGCGCCCGCTGCCGGCCGAGTCCGCCGCCGAGTACCTGCGCGGGAAGCTCGCCGAGCCCCGCCACCGCGCCGTCGTCACCGTCCACTCCCCTGCGCCCAAGGTCGCCGACGTGCTGAAGTTCTCCGACTGCGCCATCGAACCGCTGGACGAGGAGCGCTGCCGGATCACGACCTGGGTCGACTCCTTCGAATGGCTGGTGCTCAACCTCGCCTTCTTGGACGCGGACTTCACCATCGAAGAGCCCGAGCAGTTCCGGACCCGCTGCCGCCAACTGGCCCACCGCCTCGACCTCGCGGCGCACGACCCGGAATGACCCGGCGCCCCAACGACTTTCCCGTCGCGGCTGACCGGACGCCGGCGGCTCAGCAGCGGGTACCGTGAGTCTTTTGGGTCGCTGGGGCAGCCCAAAAGACTCACGGATCCGGACGACTGGACGCAGATCAGGTCCGCTCGGCGAAGAAGGTCCGCAGGGCGGTGGCTGTTCGGGCGGGTTGTTCTTCTGGCACGTAGTGGTCGCACGGAAGTGCTTGGCCGCGCACGTCTTCGGCGTAGTCCTGCCAGACCTGGAGCACGTCGTAGTTGCGGCCGACGAAGCTGTGCTCGCCCCACAGCGCCAGCACCGGGCAGGTGATGGTGCGGGCCGAATCGGCTTCGTCGTGCTCGAGGTCGATCGACGCGGCCGCTCGGTAGTCGGCGCAGGACGCGGCGATCGCGGCCGGATCGGAGAAGCAGCGCACGTAGTCGGCCACCGCGGCCGGGTCGAACGGCGTTCCGCCGTGGTGGCGCGCCGACATCCGCGCCTTGATCCAGAATTCCGGGTCCCCGCCGATCAACCGCTCCGGGATGCCGCCGCCCGCGGCGAGGAAGAACCAGTGGTAGTAGCCGAGTCCGAACTCCTTGTCCGCGTGCTCGAACGCGTGGCGCGTCGGCACGATGTCCAGCACCGCGAGCGCGGTCACCGCCTCGGGGGCGTCCAGCGCCAGCCTGTGGCCGACCCGGCCGCCGCGATCGTGCCCGGCCACGCCGAAGCGCTCGAAGCCGAGCGCCCGCATGACGAGCAGCTGGTCCCGCGCCATCGCGCGCTTCGAGTACTCCGCGTCGTCCGGCCCCGGAGCGGGCTTGTCGCTGTCTCCGTAACCCCGCAGGTCGGTGAGCACGACGGTGTGCTCGGCGGCGAGCGCAGGAGCGACGTGGTGCCAGATCAGGTGGGTCTGCGGATATCCGTGCAGGAGGAGCAGCGGCGGGCCATCACCGCCCACCGCGCAGTTGATGCGGATCCCGTCGGCGTCGACGGTCTGCTGCTCGAAGGAACTGGGCAGCGGGACACCCATCTGGTCTCCTCCTGGTCGTGGTGGATCGGCCCGGCTCAACGGCCGACGAACTCCAGCACGGTACGGGTGAACTCCTCGGTGGTGGCCGTGCCGCCGAGGTCCGGCGTGCGGATCCCGGTACGCGCCAGCACCGCGGCCATCGCCTGCTCGACCTCGGCTGCCGCCTCCGGGTGGTCGAGGTGGTCGAGCAGCATCGCTGCGGTCCAGATCGCGCCCACCGGGTTGGCGATCCCCCGGCCGGCGATGTCCGGCGCGGAACCGTGCACCGGCTCGAACATCGACGGGAACTCGCGCTCCGGGTTGATGTGGGATCAGGTGCCGACGACGTCGGTGGTCATAGTGCGAGCGCTGCCCAGGTAGTTGGCCGGATCGCAGAGCTCGTCGATGCGGCTCTCGCCGAGCTGCGCGACGAGGTCGGGATGGCGGCGCAGCTCGTCGGCGAGGTCCGCACCGGTCTCGATCGCGTTGCGGCACGCGTCGTAGACGACTTCGTGCGCGCGCTGGCGACCGAGCACCGGGGCTACGGCCATCATGACCGCCTCAGCGACGATGAGCCCACCGGTGAGCGCGGTGTTGGCCCGCATCCGGTCGACGTCGACCTCCAGCCCACCGAGCATGAACTCGGCCTGGTGCAGCGAAGCCGCCACGAGCTGGAACGCCTCCGGGACGGTGGCCCATTCGACGTGCCAGGGTCCGGTGGCGCGCTCGAAGTCCTGCATCAGCGCATCGAGCATCGTGGCGGCTCGGTCGCGCAGGAGTTTCGCGGCGGCGACCATCAGCTCGCTGGAGATCGGGTTGCGCTTCTGCGGCATGGTCGAGCTCGCGCCCCGGCCCGGCACGAAGGGTTCGGCGAGTTCGCCGAACTCCGACGAGCACATCATCATCACGTCCCAGCCGATCTTGCCCAACGATCCGCCGATCGCGGCCAGCAGCGAGACGAGCTCGTTGAGCCCGTCCCGGGCCACGTGCCAGGTGATCTCGGGATCCCGCAGCCCGAGCTCGGCGGCGAGCGCAGCGCGGACGGCCAGCCCAGCGGGGCCGGTCCCGAGCGAGGCGAGCGTTCCGGCAGCGCCACCGAACTGGACCATGAGGTCGCGTTCTCGTGCCTGGGCGAGGCGCTCGCTGTGCCGGTCTAGCGCCGAAACCCACACCGCAGCGCGGAATCCGAACGTCACCGGCAACGCGTGCTGGAGGTGGGTGCGACCGGCCGTCACGGTGTCGACGTGCTCCGCGGCGAGGCGGCGCAGCGCGGCGCGCACCCGGTCGAGAGCCGCCGCGACGAGGTCGAGCCCGTCTCGGCACTGCAGCATCGTGGCGGTGTCCATGATGTCCTGCGTGGTGGCTCCCCAGTGCAGGTAGCCGCCCGCCTCGCCGCACTGCTCCGCGAGCTGGGTGACCAGCGGCAGCACCGGGTAGCCGACGTTCTCGGTGTCGGCCCGGAGCCGCTCGTGGTCCAGCGCGTCCGGGCGGACCGAGTCGCTGATCGCCTGCGCGGCTTCGTGCGGCACGATGCCGACCTTGGCCTGGGCTCGGGCCAGCGCGGTCTCGGTGTCGGTCATGCGCTGGACGAAGGTTCCGTCGCTGAAGACCTCGCGCATCTGCGCGGTCGAGAACATCTCGCGGTAGAGGAAGGAATCGAAGACCGTGCTGTTCACTGTGGACTCCCGGAGTTCGTGGCGGTGGCGGGCACCTCGGCGGACGGTTCCAGTTCCGGGGCGTCGTCGTCCCGGTCGAGAGAGGACGGGTCGGCGAGCACCTGGCGCAGGCGGGCCCGGTCGAGGTCGCCGTTCCAGCGGGCGATGACCGCGGTGGCCACGACGTTGCCGAAGGTGTTGCAGGTGGCGGTGGCCATCGACATGACCCGGTAGACGCCGAAGAGGATCGCGACGCCCTCGATCGGGAGGTAGCCGGTGGCCGTCACCGTCGAGGCGAACACCACGAACGTGCCGCCGGAGACGGTAGCCGCGCCCTTGGACGTCAGGAGCATGATCACCAGCAGGCCGAGCTGCTGCTCGAAGCCCATCGGGATGCCGTAGGCGTTGGCCAGGAACAGCGTGCACAGCGCCATGTAGATCGAGGTGCCGTCGAGGTTGAACGCGTAGCCGGTGGGCATCACCAGGCCGACCGTCTGGCGGGACAACCCCATCCTCGGCAGCTTCTTGAGCAGACCGGGCAGTCCTGCCTCCGACGAAGCGGTGCCGAGCACCAGGGTCAGCTCGGTGCGGACCGCGCGCAGCAGCCGAAAGACGTTGATCCCGGCGGTGAGGCAGACCCCGCCGAGGACCACGACGATGAACAGGATCACCACGATCCAGTACTGCGCCACGAGCTCGGCCAGGGCCAACAGCATCGCCGAGCCGTTGGTGCCCACCGAGTAGGCGATCGCGCCGAAGGTCCCGATCGGTGCCAGGCGCATGATCACGTTGATCAGGGCGAAGAAGCCTTCGGAAGCGGTCTCCAACCCCGCCGTGAAACGCGCTTGCACCGCGGGGGCGAGGGTGAGCACCCCGATGCCGAGCAGCACCGCGACCACCACGACCTGCAGCAGGTGACCCGAGCTGAACGCGCCGACGAAGTTGTCCGGCACGACTGCGGCGAGGAACCCTTCGTCGTCTCCCCCGCCGGTCGGTGCCCCGCTGGTCGGGTGCGCGCCGCTGAGGGCACCTGCCCCGATGCCGACGCCCGAGATGTTGCCGGCCAGCAGACCGAGCAGGAGCGCGACCGTGGAGACGACCTCGAAGTAGATCAGGGCGACCAGCCCGGTGCGGCTGGCCTTCTTCAAGTCCCCGGCGGCGGCGATCCCCATCACGACGGTGAGGAAGACCAGGGGTGCGACACCGATCTTGATCAGGTCGAGGAACGTGTCCCCGACGACCTTGAGCCGCGCCGAGAACGCCGGGAACAGCGCACCGACCGCGATCCCGAGGACGATCGAGATCAGGACTTGGTTGCCGATGCTGGTGTACCAGCGCGATCTGCGTTTCCGGCGGCCGCTCGCGAGGAGCTCTTCCGCTGATTTCATCGAACACCTCTTTGTGTCTAGACACATTTATGTCTAGACACAAAATGGCCGGACGTGGCCCGGATGTCAATGGGTGTCTTGCACCCCGGGCCTAGGCGGACCCGGACCGGACGAGCGTCGTGCGGTAGCTGAAGGTGTCGCCGGGGTGCACGCCGACCGTGGTCTCGAACAGGTCGCCGGTCGCGTCGTAGTAGTGCCGGACGAACTCCAGCGCCGGGCTGCCCGGTGGCAGCCCGAGCGCTTCCGCAGGCTCGGTCGGGAGCGCGATGGCTCGGACCCGCTGCACGACCCGGTGCGTCGAGCGACCGGTCCGCTCCCGAAGGAGATCGCTGATCAAACGCGTGCTCTTGTCGAGGTCGTCGGCGACGGCCGCGGCGTCGTCCGGCGAGAGGTAGACCTGCGACCAGGAAACGGCCGAACCGTCCGGCGCGCGCCGGACGGTGGTCAGCCGAGCGAGCACCGCACCAGGCGGCAGGTCCGCGGTCGCGGCGAGCTCGGACCCGACGGTGACCTCCTCGGATGCGGTGACCTCGCGGACCGCGTCCCGCCCGTACTGGACCAGTTCCTCGAGACTGCCCAACGACGTGTCGAAGCGCTGCACCGGCGTGAGCCGCTCGACGCGGGTGCCGTCCCCCTTGCGCCGGGACACCAGGCCCCGGGCCTCCAACTCGCGCAGCGCGTTGCGCAACGTCTCGCGGGAGACCTCGAACGACGACGCCAGCTCGGGCTCGGGAGGCATCCGCTCACCAACCGCCCACCGCTGGGCTGCGATCTCCTCCGCCAGATCCCGAGCGATCTGCAGGTAGCGCGGCTCCTTGGTTCCGTTGACAGCACGAACCTCCATGCTCGTCATCGTCGCACGCCCCCAGCGCAGGTGATCGGCAAGCACCGCGCCGCCGTCAGGTGAGGGCGGTGACGATCATCGTGATCATGACGACCACCAGGAGGGCGACGTAGGCGATCGCGTGCACCCGGTCGGGGATCTTGCCGACCAGACGCTTGGTCAGCGCGATGGTCGGCAGGGAGCCGCAGAGCAGGATCGCTCCGACCACGAAGTTGACGTGGCCGATCTGGCCCGGGTAGGTCGCCGTCGGCGTGGCCAGGGCGTAGACCGCGGTCCCGGCGACGGCGACCGGGATGCTGAGCGGATTGGCCATCGCGGCGGCGTCGGCCATGGGCAGGCCGCGGCGCCGCAGCAGCGGCACGGTCAGGACGCTGCCGCCGACGCCGAGGAAGCTGGCGACCGCACCGATGCCGACTCCGCCGGCCGTCGAAGCGACCTTGCCCAGGGGTCTTGCGCCCTCGGCATCGCGGGAGTTGTCCAGGAATCCGCGCCGGGCGAGGCTGTCGACGATGGTGACCGCGAGGTAGGCGATGAACAGCACGTGCAGCACGGACTCCGGGGCCCAGTTCGCCGCGACCGCACCGAGAACCGCGCCGAGCGCGATGAACTCGAGCAGCGGGTGGAGGTGTTCCTTGCGCAGGCGGCCGGACCGGGCCTGCGCGATGGTCGCCGTGGAGGCGTTGACGATCATCACCGCGGTCGAGGTGGCCACCGCAGTGTGCATCGCGTCGGCCCCGGTCGCCGCGGAGACGACCGCGAACACGACCGGCACGATGATGAAACCGCCGCCGAATCCGAACAGGACCGTGGTCACACCGGTCAGGCAGCCGAAGCCGAGCAGCACGAGGGAGGAGACGAGCACCCGGCCACGGTAGGACCGGCCGCGATTGGCGCACAATCGATGTTGCGCCACACCCGTTCGAGTTCACGCCACCGGTCGGTTAGCGTGGTCCGGTGCGCAACGTGCCGCTGGACGAAGTGGACGGGATCGATCGCGCCGTCCTGGCCATCGGCACCGACTACCCTCCCGGCCACCTGCTGGCCTTCCACCGGCACCGCCGCGCTCAGCTGCTGTACGGCGCGACAGGGGTCATGCAGGTCGAGACGGCGGACAGGAGCTGGACGGTGCCGCCGCGCCGCGCGGTGCTCATCCCGCCCGGCACCGACCACCAGGTGCTGATGGACGGGGTCAGCACCCGCAGCCTCTACCTCGAGTCCTCGGCCGTCCCGTGGTTCCCGGCGCGCTGCCGGGTCGTGGACGTCTCGCCGCTGCTGCGCGAGCTGCTGCTCGCCGCGGTGGACATCGCGCCGGAGTACGACCGGCACGGCCGGGACGGGGCGCTGGTCGAGCTGATCCTGCACGAGATCCGGAACCTGGCGCCGCTGCCGTTCGACCTTCCGCTGCCCGCTCGGGCGGACCTCCGGGAGCTCTGCGAGGCGTTCCAGGCGGCCCCGAACATCCGCGAGGCGCCGTCCGGGTGGGCCGCCCGCCTCGGAGTCAGCGGCCGCACGTTCAACAGGTTGTTCCTCGCCGGGACCGGTCTCAGCTTCCAGCACTGGCGCCAGCGCGCCTGCGTCCTGCACGCCATCCGCCTGCTCTCCGCGGGGCTGACGGTCACCCGGACCGCGGCGGAGCTCGCCTACGACACCCCGGCTGCCTTCTCCACGATGTTCCGCAAGCAGACCGGAACGGCGCCGAGTTCCTTCCAGCCGCGCTGATTCCACAGTGGAAGCGCGCCCCTGCGGCCTCGACCGCAGAGGCGCGCGCCCGGCTCAGTTGCCTTCCGGCACGGCCATTTCGCCCAGCGGCGACCAGTCGTCCTGCGGGACCTCCATGTTGATGACCCGCGGGGTCTCGACCAGGTGCGGCGGCAGTTCCTGCTGCGCTGCCTTGAAGTGCGCCGAGTTGACGTGCGCGCCACCGGCCTCGCCGTCGCGGAAGGCCTCGACCAGCACGTACTCGTTCGGGTCCTCGAGGCTGCGGGACCAGTCGAACCACAGGCAGCCCGGCTCGGCACGGGTGGCCTCGGTGAACGAGCGGGCGATCTCGGGCCACCGGTCCGCGTGCTCGGGCTTGACGCGGAACTTCGCGGTGATGAAGATCATCGACTTCCTCCTCCTGCTACTGCCTTTCCGGCCCGTTCTACCCCGGCGCCGATCGCCCCGCGCGCGGGCGGGGTGCGACTTGCGATTCCGATCACGGGGTGAGGATCGCCCGTTTCGTCCCCAGGAGACCAGCGTACCCACGGGTAACCCGCTGGTGATCCTGCTCAGGATGGAGTCGCGACATCAAGCTTCCGGAACCGCCTTCGAACCGCCGAGAGCCGCGAAGCTCCCCGCTCGGACCTCGGCGGGTGGGAGCCATTGGGTCTCCGGATCGAACGTCCGGAAGCCGGCCGTGACATGGTCGATGAGCAGCGGCAGCGCGGGATGCCGGTTGTTGCGCATCCACAACATCGAATGGGGGTAGACGGGAGTCGGTTCGACGATGGGCACTTGGACGATGTCGGGGTGCCACGGAGTGCGCAGCCGCTGGCCGCCGAAGGTGTACCGGTCGCGCGATGAAGCGATGTCGTCGAGCAGGTTGTCCCACCCGAAGTCCGGGCCGGACGTGTCGATGGTGAGCCCGAAGCACCGGGCTAGGTCGTCGTAGAAGTCCGCCCATTCGCTACCCGGCTCGTTGCACGGCATCCAGGCGGTCAAGCCGACGAGCTGGGCGGGCCGAACCTGACGCTGCGCGGCAAGGCCGTGTTCGCGACCGACGACGATGTGGAGGGGTTCGAGGTAAGCGGGGACGCTCTCGATACCCGGCTCCACCTCGCCGACCACCCTCGCGAACGCGACATCGATGGATTCGTTCGCGAAGGCCGACCGCGCGCTCCGGAGCCCCCGGGACACGATGACGTCGATCGCCACCTCGTGGTGGGTTTCGTGGAAGGTCCTGATCAGCTCGGTCGCAACGAGACGGGTGCCGAGCACGTCCACCCGCAGCGGGCGGTCGCCGTGCCGCATCGACGCCACCGCTCGGTCGGCCAGTGCCACGAGGGCACGGGCGTGCGGCAGGAAGGTCGCACCGTCCTGGGTGAGGAGGATGCCGCCTCGGGCTCGCTGGAACAAGCTCGTGTCCAGCGCACTTTCGAGCTTCGCGATCCGTCTGGAGACCGCCTGCTGCGTCAGTTCCAGTTGATCCGCCGCCGCTCCGAAGTGCTGTTCGTCCACCACGGCGACGAACGCCCGGACCGCGCCGAGATCCAGCTCCATCCTGCCCTCCCACGAGTGCTCCGGGCAGTGCCGCCCGAGGCCGACAGTACAAGCCAGGTTCCGCATCAGGACCCGCTCGAGGCGATACGTGTTCCGCGGAGAGCTTTGAGCTCCCCGAAGAGGGCGGGGCTGGGGTCGACGGGGTAACGGTCCACCGCCAACCTGGTCCGGCGGTTTCCATGCCGGATCACGACGCGCAGCGGGATACTCCCCCGGTGGGCGCGCAGTGTTGCGCGGAGCTCGTGCACGTAGTCCAGGTTGACGTGGCGGGCCTCCACTTCCACGGTCAACGACGCTACCTCCGGGCCGGTTTCGGCTGCGGAGATGTCGACCGGCACCGCGTCGGAGGCGAAGACGCTGATGGTGCCCTCGCGCTCGTTGATGCGGCCCTTGACCGCCAGCGCGGTGTCCTCGACCAGGCAGTCGGCGAACATCTCGTAGGACTTCG
>NZ_JAQGLA010000078.1 GCF_027853915.1 Saccharopolyspora oryzae | reverse complement strand
AGCGGTCCACCGATGCCACCAGGCCTGGTGACACCACCCCCCGGATCATCCGTTCGACTGGGGGACAAAGTCATGCCAGGCCTGGCGACCAGGGCTCTTGATCAGAGCCACGAAAACGGTAACGGGGAGTCTGCAGTTTCAATTGAAACTGTGGTTCCGGGTCAGTGGGTGCCGGCGAGGTTGAGGCCGATGACTCCGGCGACGATCAGGACGATCGAGACCATTTTGAGGACCGAGAAGCCGTCGCCGAGCCAGAGCATTCCGACGATCGCCGTCAGCGCGGCACCGATGCCGGTCCACACCGCGTAGGCCGGGCCTGCGGGCAGCTCGCGCATGGCGTAGGCCAGGCCCGAGAAGCTCACCGCGGCGAGCACGAAGAACGAGATGGTCGGACCCAGGCGGCTGAAGCCGTGCGAGAGCTTGAGCGAGATCGCCCATCCAGCCTCGAAAACCCCCGACACCATCAGAATGATCCAGGCCATCATCGCTGGTCGCCCTCTCCTTCAACCCGGCCGCCGAACTTTCTGGCACTACCGTACCAATTTTCTGGTACAGATGTACCACTCTGGTGACGGAACCCACCACCCGCATGCAAGCGCCGGGGCGGGTCGGTGCCCGCCCCGGCGTCGAGTGCTGGGTCAGAACTGGGTCGCCACGGCTCCGGCGATCTCGGGGAGGCGGGCGCCATAGGGCGCCGCCGGAGACCCCTGGTTCGGGTTGCTGCGCGCGATGACCAGCTTGCCGCTGCGCGTCGCGCGGACCGACTGCTCGGAGCCGTCCGGACGCCGGGTGTCGCCCGGGGCCGCTTGGTCCGGCGGCACCGTGCCGACCGGGCTCACGATCACCGTCACGTTGCCCGCCGCCGGTCCTTCGTTCAGCACGAAGGACGCCACCTTCGCGCCGGACGGGCAGCTCGGCGTGGCCACCGGGGCCGTCGCCGCGGCTTCCGGGAGCTCCTTGGTCACCGCCGCGGCCAGCTGCGCGTCCGGCCCGCAGCGCCCACCGCGGGTGGACATGACGCTCGGCCCGTCGTCGCTGCGCGGCGACGCGACCTCGGGCTGCGCCTGGCTGGTGACGGTCTTCTGCTCCGACGGCACGACCAGGGCGACACCGCCCGCGAGCACGCCGGCGGCCACCACCGTGCCGCCGACAGCCGTCATCCGGCGCCGAGCCGTGATCCGCCGCGACGCCCGAGCCACGTCGTGCTCGTCGAACGACGCCGGAGGAACGGACTGCACCGAATCGCGAAACAGCTCTTCAAGCTTGCTCTCGTCCACTTACCCGCACCTCCTCACGCCGACCGCAGATCGCCGAGCTCATCACCGAGCACCTCGCGCAACGCCGCGAGGCCCCGCGCGCTCTGGCTCTTCACGTTGCCTTCGCTGCACCGCATCACCGCTGCGACGCCCGCGACGTCCAGCCCCTCCAGGAACCGCAGCACCAGCACCGCGCGCTGCTTGGGCGGGACCTTCTGCAACGCGGTGAGCAGGGTTTGCTTGGTCGCCACCGAGTCGTCCACGTCCGGGTTGTCCACCGGGCGGTCCGGCAGCACCTCCGCGGCCCGCTCCCGCCGCCACGGGCGCCGGGACTCGTCGATCACCGCCCGCGTCAGCGTCCGGCGCACGTAGGCGTCCAGCGCGCCCTTGTCGCGCACCTTCCGCCAGTGCCGGTGCAGCGAGATGAACGCGGTCTGGGCGAGGTCGTCCGCGCGGTGCCAGTCACCGCACATCATGTACGCCATCCGACGCACCGCCTCCCGCCGAGCCGCGAAGTACTCCGCGAACTCCTGCTCCTCGTGCTGGTCCACGCGGAACTCTCCGCTCGTCAGTGCTTGCACGTGTAGGACGGGACGCCCGGCCCCAACCGTTGCACGCGGCGACCGGGCAATCCACCCCAGTGATTGATACCGCAGTCCCCCCAGCGGACCGCGCCGGGCTGTTTCCCTCACCCCGGGTCGATGTGATGTGATCTGTTCGTGACCAATCTGGCCCCGATCGACCTCCGCTCCGACACGGTCACGCGTCCCGACGAGCAGATGTCCGCGGCCATGGCGGCCGCTGAAGTCGGCGACGACGTGCTCGACCACGACCCCACGATGCGCGCCCTGGAGGAACGCGTCGCCAAACTGCTCGGCGCCACCGCTGCCCTGTGGGTGCCCAGCGGCTCGATGGGCAACCTGATCTCGCTGATGCTGCACCTGCAGCGCGGAGACCGGTTCCTCGCGCCGCACGGTTCGCACGTGCTCGCCTACGAGTTCGGCTCGGCAGCCTGGCTGGCCGGCGGCATGCCGCAGCCGCTGGAGTGGAACGCCGGGCCCGGACGACCGACCCCGGAAACCGTGCGCGGGCACGGCGATTCCGGCTACGACACCCTCCGCACCACGTTGCTGTGCTTGGAGAACACGCACAACAGCGCTGGTGGTGCGGTGACCCCGCCGCACGAGCACGCGCAGCTGGCCGCCGCGGCCCGCGAGAAGGGCCTGCGCATCCACCTCGACGGCGCCCGGATCTGGAACGCCGCGATCGCCCTCGGCCTGCCGCCCGCCGCGCTGACCGTCGGCGTGGACAGCGTGCAGGCCTGCCTGAGCAAGGGGCTCGGCGCGCCGGTGGGGTCGGTCATCGCAGGTTCCGAGGACTTCATCAGCGAGGCCCGGCGGGTCCGGCGGATGCTCGGCGGCGGCGTTCGGCAGGGCGGTGTGCTGGCCGCGGCCGGGCTCGTCGCGCTGGACCGCATCGACGCGCTGTCCGTCGACCACGACAACGCCCGGCTGCTCGCCGAGGGCCTGGCCGACCACGGCTGGTCGGTCACCACGCCGCAGACCAACATCGTGCTGGCGGCGGTGCCGGACGTGGCCCTGTCCCTGGAACGCTTGTCCGCGGTCGGGGTGCACGCGGTGTCGATGAGCGGCCAGATCCGCTTCGTCACCCACCGCGACGTCTCCACGGCCGACATCAAGGAAGCACTGCACCGGATCGAGGAAGCCCGGATCTGACCAGGAGGTGCCCGTGGTGCGTTGGGTCGTCTTCGACTACGGCGAGGTGATCAGCCGCCGGACGGCGGCGCTGCCCGAGCTCGCGGCGATGTGCGGCGCGGATCCCGAGGAGTTCGAGGCGGCGTACTTCGCCGAGCGCAAGGCCTACGACTGGGGCTGCCCGGACCTGGACTACTGGCGGGCGGTGGGCGCCCGGCTCGACCGCGAGGTGGACCGAGCCCTGTCCGCGCGCCTGACCCGGGCCGACGTCGCGGGCTGGTACGAGACCGACCCGGCGGCGGTGCAGCTGCTGGAGGACCTGCACCGGCAGGGCGTCACGATGGCCCTGCTCTCCAACGCGCCGTCGTCGTTCGGCCGCGCAGCGGAGCACGCGGACTGGGCGCGGCTGTTCAAGCACCTGGTCTTCTCCGGCGACCTGAATCTGGCCAAACCGGACGCCCGCATCTACCGCGCGCTGCTGGAGACCATCGACGCCCGGCCGGCGGAATGCCTGTTCTTCGACGACCGCCAGGAGAACATCGACGGCGCCCGCGAAGCCGGGCTGTCCGCTGAGCTCTGGCCCGGGCCCGCAGCGGCGCGCACGCTCCTGCAGGCCCGCGAAATCCTCGTCTGACGTGCTGGAGGGGCACCTCCCGGTCGGAGGTGCCCCTCGCGTCAGCTACGGCTTGATCTGCTTGCGGTCCCGGGCCCAGCCGAGCGCGGCGGTCGCGACGAACAGGATGCCGCCGATCACCGCGAGCCAGAACAGGCCCTTGATGACGACACCAGCGACCGAAATCACCAACCACAGGACCAGCAGTCCGCCGATCACCTTCCACAACATCGCAAGCACCTCAGCTCGACCGCGGCAACCCGTCACCACAAGCCTGCCAGATGGAGTGCCCGATTAGTCCCACCTGACGCGGATACCAGGGAAAACTCAGGGTCGCGGCAGCCAGGCCTTCAGGCGCTCGACGGCCTCCGCGATGTCGTCCGCGCTGCCCGCGAAGGACATCCGCACGTAGCGGCCGCCCAGCTCCGGGTCGAAGTCCGCGCCCGGCACCACCGCCACCCCGGTCTCGTCCAGCAGGCGCCGGCAGAACGCGGACGTGTCGTCGGTGAAGTGGCCGATGTCGGCCCACGCGTAGAACGCGCCGTCGGCGGGGGCGACCTTCGTGATGCCGAGCGAGGCGAGGCCGTCCAGCAGCAGCTCGCGGTTCTTCCGGTAGCTCTCGACGTGCCCGGCGGCCTCCTCGTAGGCCTCCGGGGAGAAGGCCGCCACCGCGGCGTGCTGGGACAGCGCGGGCGGGCAGAGGGTGAAGTTGCCGGTCAAGGCGTCGACCGCGCGGCGCAACCGCGGCGGCACCAGCATCCAGCCCAGCCGCCAGCCCGTCATCGACCAGTACTTGGAGAAGGAGTTGACCACGACCGCCTCGCGGGAGGTCTCCCACGCCGAGTGCAGCGGGTCGCCGTAGCTCAGCCCGTGGTAGATCTCGTCGCTGATCAGCTGCACGCCGTTGGCATCGCACCAGGAGGCGAGTTCGGCCAGTTCGGCGTCGGAGAGCACGGTGCCGGTCGGGTTCGCCGGGCTCGCCACGATCAGCCCGCGCACCGGCTCGTCGAGCTCCTCCAGCATGGCGACGGTGGGCTGGAAGCGGGTCGTCTCGTCGCACGGCAGCTCCACGACCTCGCAGCCCAGCGCGGACAGGATATTGCGGTACGCCGGGTATCCGGGGCGGGCCAGCGCGACCCGGTCCCCGGCGTCGAAAGCCGCGAGGAACGCGAGCAGGAACGCGCCGGACGCGCCGGTGGTCACAACGACGTCGTCGGCCTGCACCGGCAGCCCGTACGTCCGGTCGTAGTGCCCGACGATCGCTTCGCGCAGCGCGAGCAGGCCGACCTGCTCGGTGTAGCCGAGCGGATCGGCGGTGAGCGCCGCCGCGGCGGCTTCTCGGACCGCCTCCGGCGCGGGGGTCGACGGCTGGCCGGCGGCCAGCGAGAGGACATCACCGTGGGTGCGCTGCCGCGCCGCAGCGGCGGTCAGCACCTCCATCACCTGGAACGGGGGGATGTTCGCGCGTGGGGCTGCGGCGAGCGCGTCCGTCGTCACCATGCCCGCCAGCCTGCCAGATCGTCGGGCTACTTCTTGGGTTCGACCTTCGTGAACGTCCAGAGCAGCAGGTAGACGACCAGCCCAGCCCCGTTGGCCAGCACGAACAGCAGGCGCACCAGGATCCGCGGCAGCCCCAACCGGTCCGCGATGCCCGCGCACACCCCGCCGATCCAGGACCCCCGACGGCGTCGGACGAAACGTTCAGCCATGCGCGCCACCCTAGGGAAGATCGTCAGTAGCCCTGGTACCCGCCGCCGGACGCCATCGACTTCAGGCCCGGGTGGCCGTCGAAGCCGCCGTAGCGGTCGAAGGTGTAGCGGACGCCCGCGATGATGTTGTCCACCGGGTTCCAGATGTCGTCGTGGCCCGCCAGCTTGTAGGACTGGAAGGTCGGGTCGATGCACTGCATCAGGCCCTTCGACGGGGTTCCCTTGGCCGCGTTGGAGTCCCAGTCGTTGATCGCGTTCGGGTTGCCGCCGGACTCCTTCTGGATGATCGTCCAGATCTCGTCGATGTTGTCCTCGGTGACCGGGATGCCGTTGGCCTGCAGGATCTTGATCGCTTCCTTGATCCACTCCTGCACGTTCCCGGGCGGCGGACCCGCCGGCGGACCTCCGCTCGGCCCGAGGCCACCACCGCCACCACCGCCGGAGCCGCCTCCGGAGTGGACGCCACCGCCGCCACCGGACTCGCCGCCGCCAGCACCACCGGCGCCGCCGGAACCCGACCCGCCGGAACCGGAACCGCTGGTCCCGCCAGGCGATCCGTGCTGTCCGCCGCCGGGTGTCGCGGACTGCTGCTCGGTCGACGCGGGCTCCGCCACACCGGCCTTCGGCAGCGCGGAGAACACGCCGTCGAGCCCGCCCGCGGCGCTGCGCAGCTTGCCCAGGGCGGCGCTGAGCTTCGAGTTCGCCTCGGCGATCTTGCCCTCGGCCTCCCCGGCGTGCTCCTCCATCGCCTTGGTGATGGCCTCGTCGCGCCGCTTCGCCGCCTCGTCCTTGGCCTCTTCGTCGTCCTCGGCGTTCGCGACGTCCTTCTCGTAGGCCTGGTCCGCGCGGCGCGCATCGGCCAGCGCCCGCTCGCCGATCGCGTTGACCTGGTCCTTCGCGGACTGCACGGCCTCCGCCGCTTCGTTCATCGCGTCGGCCGAGCCCTGCAACGCCTCGTGGGCCTTGCCGAAGCCGCCGTTGACCTTGCCCATGTAACCGATGAAGGCGTCCGCGGAACCGCCTTCCCACCTGCCGTCGAGGCCGTTCACGGCCTTGCCCAGCTCGTTGCCGTGGTCGTCGGCCTTCGCCGCCGCCTCGCGCCACCGATCGCCGATCGCGCGGATGTCCTCCGGCCTGCTGTCCTCGATCTTGCGCAGCTGCTCGGCGAGCCGGCCACCGCCGGGCTTGCTCGCGACTTCTCCCGAAATCCCCATCAGAACCCCAGATCAGCGAAACGAGTCGGCGTTGGCCTGATCGATGTCGTCCATGCTCGTGCGCACCGAGTCGAGCTCGCCGCTCGCGCTGCGCAGCAGCTGCTCGGCCGCGTCGAACTGCTGCTTGCCCGCGGCGTCCAGCTCGATGATCGCGCTGGCGAAATCACCGGCCGCGTCGAGCTTCCCGAAGATCGCAGCATCGACGTGCTGCCCCTCGAAGCCGTCGCCGACCGCCCCCACCGGACCGGCCTTGCCGTCCAGCTCCGCGCGGCAGTCCTCCAGCGCCGCCAAGTTGTAGCCCGCCTTCGCCACGACCCCTCCTCGTGCTCGGCCCGCTCGATTCGACGGCGGGGACGGCGGGCCCGGTTCCCCCTGGAGGTTCAGAACACCAGAAAAAACCGCCCGGTGGCGGGATTTCCCCTCGCCACCGGGCGGTTTCGACCCGAATGTCCCTATCGGGCAGTCGGAACGGTGATCTCTCCCCGCACAGCGCGGAGCGCGATGTCGGTGCGGTGGTGCGAACCGGGCAGGTGCACGTTGTTGACCCGCTCGTACGCAGCCTCGCGCGCCGCCGCCAAGTCCTCGCCCGTGGCCACCACGGACAGCACGCGGCCACCGGCCGAGAGCACCGCGCCGTCCTCGCGACGCCGGGTGCCGGAGTGCAGCACGCCCTGCGCGTCGCTGCCCTGGATCACGTCGTCCACCCGCGGCCGCCCCGGGTAGCCCTCCGCGGCGATCACGACGGTCACCGCCGAACCGGACTCCCACTCCAGCGGCGGCTGCTCGGCGAGCGTGCCGGTCGCCACCGCGTTGAACAGCGCGGCCAGCGGCGTGTGCAGCAGCGACAGCACCGCCTGGGTCTCCGGGTCGCCGAAGCGGCAGTTGAACTCGATCACCTGCGGGCCGCTGGAGGTCAGCGCGAGACCGGCGTAGAGCAGCCCGGAGAACGGGGTGCCGCGGCGCGCGAGCTCGTCCACGGTCGGCTGCACGATGTCGCGCACGACGTCGTCGACCAGGCCCTCCGGCGCCCACGGCAGCGGCGCGTAGGCACCCATGCCGCCGGTGTTCGGGCCCGCGTCGCCGTCGCCGACGCGCTTGAAGTCCTGCGCGGGCAGCAGCGGGACGACCGTGGTGCCGTCGACCAGGCAGAACAGCGAGGCCTCCGGGCCGTCCAGGAACGACTCCAGCAGCACCGGGTGACCGCTGTCGAGCAGCGTGAGCGCGTGCGCCCGGGCTGCGTCGAAGTCGCTGGTCACCAGCACGCCCTTGCCCGCGGCCAACCCGTCGTCCTTGACCACCCAGGTCGGGCCGAAGTGGGTCAGCGCGGCGTCCAGCTTGGCGGGGTTGTCCACGATCTCGCTGTGCGCGGTCGGCACGCCCGCGGCGAGCATGACGTCCTTGGCGAAGGCCTTCGAGCCCTCGATGCGGGCCGCCGCCTTGGACGGGCCGAAGCAGGCGATGCCCGCCGCGCGGACCGCGTCGGACGCGCCCGCGACCAGCGGGGTCTCCGGGCCGAAGACGACCAGGTCGGCCTGCCACTTGGTGGCCAGCTCGACCACCTCGGCGGGCTTGGCGACGTCTACGCCGTAGTTCTCGGCCAGCGCAGCGGTACCGGCGTTGCCGGGCGCGCAGGCCAGCGCCGTGACTGAGGGATCGCGGGACAGCGCCAGGGCGATCGCGTGCTCCCGGCCGCCACCACCGATCACGAGGATTCGCACGAACCGCAGCGTAGAGCGTGCGGCAGGCCACGCGGGAGCTGCCCCCGCCAACTCGGCGTTCACCTGGCGGTCGGCCCGATGTCGCACCGCCTTGCGCGAATGGTCGATTGCGGCGGTCAGTGTTTTGCCCGAGTGTGCAGCGTTGATCAACGCGCTGCGAGACACGGGAGGGCAAATTGACGATTCGGGTACGCCTGACGGCGCTGTCCGTCGCGGGCGCAGCGGCGCTCGGGCTGATCACCGCACCGGCCATCGCCGCACCGAACCGACCTGCCGGCACCGAGCAGGTGTCGGTGTTCGGCCACCGCGGCGCTTCCGGCTACCGGCCGGAGCACACGCTGGCCTCCTACGAGCTGGCCGCCCGGATGGGCGCGGACTACATCGAGCCGGACCTGGTGCCGACCAAGGACGGCGTGCTGGTCGCGCGGCACGAGAACGAGATCGGCGGCACCACCGACGTCGCCGACCACCCCGAGTTCGCCGACCGCAAGACCACCAAGGTCATCGACGGCGCGTCGCTGACCGGCTGGTTCACCGAGGACTTCACGCTGGCCGAGCTCAAGACGCTGCGCGCCAAGGAGCGGATCCCGGACGTGCGGCCGAACAACACCATCTACGACGGCCGCTACGAGGTGCCGACCTTCCAGGAGGTCCTGGACCTGCGCGCCCGGCTGTCCCGCGAGCTGAACCGGGACATCGGCGTCGCCCCGGAGACCAAGCACCCGAGCTACTTCGCCAAGCTCGGCCTGCCGCTGGAGCCCGGTGTGGTCCAGGCGCTGACCACCAACGGCCTGAACCGGCCGGGCGCCAAGGTCGCGGTGCAGTCCTTCGAGGTGGGCAACCTCAAGGAGCTGAACAAGTCGCTGCAGGTGGACCTGGTCCAGCTGATCAGCAACAGCGGCGCGCCGCAGGACTTCATCGAGTCCGGTGACCCGCGCACCTACGCCGACCTGGTCAAGCCGGAGGGGCTGAAGGAGATCGCCGGGTACGCGGACGTGATCGGGCCGGACACCAAGGTCGTCCTGCCGGTCAAGGACGACGGGTACCTGGGCGATCCGACGCCGGTGGTGGCCGACGCGCACGCGGCCGGCCTCGAGGTCGTGCCCTACACCGTGCGGGCGGAGAACAAGTTCCTGCCGAAGGACTTCCAGTCCTCGGACGACCCGAAGGCCTTCGGCGACGTCTTCGGCTTCTTCAAGGCGCTGTTCGACACCGGCATCGACGGGATCTTCTCCGACCACCCGGACATCGCGATCACGGCCCGCGACGACTACGCCGGTCGCTGACCCACCCCGCAACGGCCCGCTCATCACCCGGATGGGCGGGCCGTCCTGGTTCCGCGAATCCGCAGTTTCAATTGAAACTGCGGAACCCACCCACGGCGGATCACAGTTTCAATTGAAACTGCAGTTCCCTGCGACCGGGAGTTCACCTGGACGGGTGAGGGCTGTGATCAGGATCGGAACGACGAGCCAGCGGGGGGATCGGCTGCCTAACCTGTCCATGATGGACGGAGGTGTCACCCGGTGGTCCAACTGCTCCTCGTGCTGATCGGCGCGCTGCTCGTCACCGCCCTGGCCCGCAGCCGCGAGATCGCAGCTCCGCTGCTGCTCGTGCTGGTCGGCCTGCTGGTGTCGCTGATCCCGGTGCCCACCGAGCTGAACATCAACCCGGACCTGCTGCTCACCGTCGTGCTCCCGCCGCTGCTCTACGCCGCGGCGCTGGAGAGCTCCTACACGAACTTCCGGGCCCAGATCCGCAAGATCGTGCACCACGGCGTGCTGCAGGTGATCGCCACGTCGTTCCTGATCGGCTGGCTGGCCTTCGTCCTGATCCCCGAGCTGCCGCTGGCCTCGGCGATCGTGCTCGGCGCGGTGATCGCCCCGCCGGACGCCGTGACCGCCTCCTCGATCGGCCGCCAGCTGAAGCTGCCGCGCGGCGTCATGACGATCCTCGGCGGCGAGAGCCTGATCAACGACGCCGCCGCCCTGACGATCTACCGGATGGCGATCGCCGCCGTCGTCGGCACGACCCCCACGCTCGCGCACGGCGTGCTGGTGTTCGTGCTGGCCGTGGTGGTCGGAGTCGGGCTGGGGCTGGTGTTCGGCGTGCTCGCGCAGGCCGCGCGGACCCGCATCCCGGACGTGCAGGTGGCCACGGTGCTGGGCGTGCTGGTGCCGTTCCTCGCCTACCTCACCGCCGAGGAGCTGTACGGCTCGGGCGTGCTCGCGGTGATCACCGCCGGGCTCTACGTCGGCCACAACCAGCCGCGCGCCCGCGCCGCCGGTCGCCTGCAGGAGCACACCGTCTGGGCCTCGATCAACCTGCTGCTCGAGAGCCTGGTGTTCGCCTACATCGGCTTGCAGCTGAAGACCGTGGTCGACGAGCTGATCGCCTCCGGGCGCGACATCAGCTCGCTGCTGCTGTCCACGGTGGCGATCTTCGCCGCGACGATCGGTTTCCGGGTGCTGTGGATGTTCAGCTCCAACTACCTGCCCGGCCTGTCGCACCTGCTCTCGCCCGGCAAACGGCCCGGCGGCCGGTGGCGGCGCACGGCGGTGCTGTCGTGGGCGGGGATGCGCGGTGTGGTCACCCTCGCCGCGGCGGGCGCGATCCCGTTCACCACCAGCACCGGCGATCCGTTCCCGGCGCGGGACCTGATCCAGTTCATCGCGTCGGTGATCACGGTCGCCACCATCCTGGTCCAGGGCACCACGCTGCCCTGGCTGATCCGCAAGCTCGACGTCATCGACCCCGACGAGGCGGCCCGCGACGACCACGCCGAGGCGGAAGCCCGGGTGACGGCCACCAACGCCGCCCTGCGCTACCTGGATCAGCTGACCCCGGCGGACCTGAACACCGACCCGGAGCGCTACGAGCGGATGATCACCCGGATGAAGGCCCTGGTGGAGCACCAGGGCATGGCCGCGGCGGAACAGGTCGGCCGAACCCCGGACGAGCGCGAGGACACCGCGAGCCGGGGCTTCTCGAACCTCCGCCGCGACCTCCTCGAGGTCCAGCGCTCGGCGATGGCCGACGAACGGGACGCGGGCCACCTCGACGACGAGATCCTCCGGAGGGTCCTCCGAGAGCTGGACCTCCAAGAAGCTGCCCTCGACAGCTCCTGGCGCAACCGCTGAGCGATCAGCAGCGGCGCCGGTCGCGCAGTCGAGTCACCGCCCAGGATCAAAATTCCATTGAAATCAGACGTCCGATTTCAATGGAATTTGCGTCCGGAGACGCGACAGGGGGACCCCGATCGAGGTCGGGGTCCCCCTGGTCGGACTGAGATCAGGCCATCGTGTGGCGGACGATCGTCTGGTCGCGGCCCGGGCCGACGCCGACGGCCGAGACGCGGGCGCCCGAGAGCTCCTCGATGCGCTGGATGTAGGCCTGCGCGTTGGCCGGCAGGTCCTCGAAGGTGCGGGCGTCGCTGATGTCCTCCCACCAGCCCGGCATCTCCTCGTACACCGGGACCGCGTGGTGCACGCCGGTCTGCGTCATCGGCATCTCGGTGACCCGCTCGCCGTCCACGTCGTAGGCCACGCAGACCGGGATGGTCTCGAGCCCGGACAGCACGTCCAGCTTGGTCAGGAAGTAGTCGGTGATGCCGTTGGTGCGGGTCGCGTAGCGCGCGATCACCGCGTCGAACCAGCCGGTGCGCCGCGAGCGGCCGGTGGTGACGCCGAACTCGCCGCCCTGCTTGCGCAGGTTCTCGCCGGCCTCGTCGGTGAGCTCGGTCGGGAACGGACCGGCGCCGACGCGGGTGGTGTAGGCCTTCAGGATGCCGATCACGGCGCCGATCTTCGTCGGCCCGATGCCGGATCCGGCGCAAGCGCCGCCGGAGGTCGGGTTCGACGAGGTCACGAACGGGTAGGTGCCGTGGTCGACGTCGAGCAGGGTGCCCTGCGAGCCCTCCAGCAGCACCGTCTCGTCGCGCTCCAGCGCCTGGTTGATCAGCAGCTTGGTGTCGGCGATCCGGTGGGCGAACTTCTCGCCCTGGGACAGCACGGTGTCCACGACCTCGTCGACGTCCATCGCCCGGCGGTTGTAGACCTTGACCAGGATCTGGTTCTTCACGTCGAGGGCGGCCTCGACCTTCTGCCGCAGGATCTTCTCGTCCAGCAGGTCCTGCGCGCGGACGCCGACGCGGGCGATCTTGTCCTGGTAGCAGGGGCCGATGCCGCGACCGGTGGTGCCGATCTGCTTCTTGCCCAGGTACCGCTCGGTGACCCGGTCGATGGCCACGTGGTACGGCATGATCAGGTGCGCGTCGGCGGACAGCAGCAGCCGCGAGGTGTCGACGCCGCGCTCCTCCAGCCCGGCCAGCTCCTCGAGCAGCACGCCGGGGTCGACGACCACGCCGTTGCCGATCACGTTGGTCACCCCGGGGGTCAGGATCCCCGACGGGATGAGGTGCAGGGCGAAGTCCTGCCCGTCGGGCAGCACGACGGTGTGACCCGCGTTGTTGCCGCCTTGGTAGCGGACGACCCACTGCGCCTGCTCGCCGAGCAGGTCGGTCGCCTTACCCTTGCCCTCGTCGCCCCACTGGGCGCCGATCAGCACGATCGCCGGCATGTGAAACTCCAACCTGGACTGGGCGGGGTGGTCGCCAGCGTGACCGCACGCTTCGCCCGTTCCCACCACGGGGTATGCCGGTCGATCAGGGTAAACCAGGAGCGAAACGTGAGTACCACCGCATTGTCCTGCGGAAACGTTGACCGCGCAGCGCGTCCGTCCGGTGACGGTGTGCAATGGTTCGATCTGCCGGTCACGCCGACCCGCCAGGACCTGGACCCGCTGCTCGCCGAAACCTCAGAACGCCTGGTCGTGCACGGCACCGACGCCGACTTCGCCTCGGTGGTCCTGCGCCTGCTCCGCAAGAACCGGCTGGCCGACCTGGTGGTGGGCTACGTGCCGGTCGAGGACTCCCCGGCGGCTCAGCTGTGGGGGCTGCGGGCCGGCGACTTCGAGCGCGCGCTGACCGCCGAGCCCCGCCCGTCGGCGCTGATCCGCGACGACTCGGGCGGCGTGCTGCTCGGCGCCGGGACCATCGAGCCGATCACCGGCCAGGTGTACTGCGACGACAACCGGGTGCTCGACGGGAGTGCGCTGAGCATCACCATTTCGCCCGATCCCGACGCCACGCCGCTGCCGGAGTCCACGCCGGACCCGATGAACGCGATGCTCGACCCGGCGATGGACGGACTGCTGGTCACGACAGTTCGCCGCGGTCTGTTCCGCCGCCGCAGCGAGGTCACCCGGGGCCGCGCGGTGCAGGCGTCGTTCCTGTCCGCGACGGTCGTGCACGACGGCATGAAGCATCCGCGCCCCGCCGAGAAGTGGGTCTGGTACCGGCACACGGAAGACCTCCGATTCGCCCGCTGAATCACCCCGTCGGGTCAGGGCCGCTGGCAGATCGGTGCGAAATTCACCAGAAGATGCCACGATCGGTGGCGATTTCACGCCAAGTCACCAGTTGGCCACGCACTGGCATTGATCCGTCCACCTGCGTGGGCAATGGTCGAACACCGACAACGGCGAGACGCCCACGCGGAGGAAGCCATGACAGGCCACCGATCGTTGCGCGCGACCCTGACCGCCCTGCCGCTCGCGGCCGCACTGGGCCTCGGCCTGGCCGCACCGGCCAGCGCCGAACCGCCGGGGATCCCGGACCCGGCGACGGCCAAGACCGAACTCGGCGAGCTCAAGGTGGCGCCGGAGGGCTCGATGGACGGCTACAGCCGGGAGAAGTTCCCGCACTGGATCGAGGGCCCGGACGGCTGCAACACCCGCGAATCGGTGCTCAAGCGGGACGGCAAGGACGTGCAGGTCGGCTCGGACTGCTACCCGACCTCCGGCTCCTGGTACAGCGAGTACGACGGGGAAACCTGGACCCAACCGTCCGATTTGGACATCGACCACGTGGTGCCGCTGGCCGCCGCGTGGCGCTCCGGCGCGGCGCAGTGGACGCAGGACCAGCGCCAGGCCTTCGCCAACGACCTGGAGGGCCCGCAGCTGATCGCGGTCACCGACAACGTCAACCAGGCCAAGGGCGACCAGACGCCGGACAAGTGGATGCCGCCGAAGGCCGACTACCACTGCAAGTACGCCTCGATGTGGGTCGGCACCAAGCACAAGTACGAGCTGACCATCACCGACGCGGAGAAGTCGGCCCTGCAGAAGGCCCTCGACGGCTGCTGAGCCGTCGCTGCGAACGGCGCCCGCTGCCCGGCGGGCGCCGTTCGTCTGCCCCACTTTCCCTTGACAGGGGCGGAACGCGGTTGCGAGATTGCGGTGATGACCAAGATCGAGATCTGCGCGACCGAAAGCCGGCCCGGGTGAAGCGGGGCGAGCACCCCCGGCACGGGCTGGACACCCTGATCAACTCACCGGTCCGGCTCTCGATCCTCGCGGAGTTGATCGCGATCGACGGACCGGAGTTCCGGCACGTGCGCGACACCGTCGAGATCACCGACTCCTGCCTGTCCAAGCACATCACCAAGCTGGAACGGTCCGGGTACGTCGCGGTGCGCAAGGGTTCGGTCAACGGCCGCCCGCGCACCTGGCTGGAGATCACGCCCGTCGGACGCCGCGCCTACGAGTCGCACCTCGCGGCGCTCGAGGCGATCATCGACCCCACCAAGAGGTCGTGACGAGGAGGGCCGATGCCCGAGGACACCGGAGCCGAACTGCGCTCGTCCATCGCCGCACCGCCGGGCGGGGTGATGACCGACGAGGTCGGGGTCATCACCGGGGACCTGGAACTGGCCACCACCTGCGCCGACGGCGCGGTCGAGGTGTGGATCCGCTACGCCGGGGCCGACGAGTGGTACCGGCTGTCCGCGGCGGACTGCCGGCTGCACGACCCGCGCGACCACGAGGCCCTGCACAACGCCCTGGCCGCGGTCCTGAACCGGCCCTGACCCCTCAGTGGCCGTCGGGGTAGAGCGGCGGCAGGGCGGAGATGGCTTCGTTGCGGCTGAGCCCGGTCGCCTGCAGCAGGTCGACCGCGATCGAGCGGACCTGCATGACGACCACCTGCATCGAGAAGTCGCCCTCCCCCAGCAGTTCCACAGTGGACTTCTTCGCCACCGAACGGGCCGCTTCGCGGGTCTGCAGCGGGTCGACCCCGCTGGCCAGCTCGTCGCGCAGCAGCACGACTGCGCCCGCCAACTCCTCCAGCAGGCCCGGGAGCGGGCGCGGCACGGGCTCGCCGTCGCGCAGCGCGGACAGCGCTCGCCGCGCGAGCACACGGGTGTTGCGCAGCGCTCGGTCGATGGGCGTGGCCGCGGTGTCGTAGCGCTCGAGGTCGCCGCGCCGCCGCCACCGGATCGGCGCGAACTTGGCGATCTCATGACCGGCGTCCAGCGCGGTGCGGAACTCCTCGACGTGCTTCTGGCTCTTGCGGGCGTTCGCGAGCACATCGCTGGCCATGTCGGGATCCTGCCGCGCCACCGCCCCGGCGACGCCGCGCAGCGCATCGGCCAGCGCGCCGAGCACCAGCCGCCCGTTGCGGTGAGCCACGGCGAGCGGATTGGCTGGCAGCAGGGAGGCGACCACGAAACCGACCAGACCGCCGATCACCGCGTCGACCATGCGGGTCAGCCCGCCCGCGGTCGCAGGCGGCAGCAGCGTCGCCACCAGCACCGATGACGACGCCGCCTGCAGCACGATCACCACACCGCTGTCCAGCAGCACGGCGGTGCTCATGGCCAGCGCGACGACGAGCGCGATCTGCCAGGTGCCGGTGCCGATCAGCGAGATCAGCACGTCGCCGACGCCGATCCCGATGGTCACGCCGACGACAAGCTCCAGCGCGCGCCGCATCCGCTGCCCCAGCGTGACACCGAGCGAGATGACGGCCGCGACCGGCGCGAAGAACGGGGTGACGTGCCCGAACACGTTCTTCGCCAGGAACCAGGCGAGCCCGGCCGCGACGGCGCACTGCACGATGGGCACGCCGGTGCGCAGGAGTCGGCGCAGTCGTCGGGTCAGTTCCTCGCGCAGTCGGTGCACACAGGACATTGTCCGACAGATCGCCCCGCGATCCGAGCGATCCGGCAGTGATCCTCACCGGACCCCGCAGCGATCCGCAAATTCCATTGAAATCGAACGTCCGATTTCAATGGAATTTGCGGCGCGGAGTCGCACTCCGGGCTGAATCAGGCCAGGCCTAGGGCCTCGAGGGACGCCGGGTCGCTGTCCTCCAGCAGCTGGCGGCAGCGGTCGAACTCCTCGTCCTCGCCGATCGACTGGGCCGCCTTCGCCAGCGCACCGATGGACCGCAGCACGCCCTGGTTCGGCTCGTGCCGCCACGGAACCGGTCCGAAGCCCTTCCAGCCCGCCTTCCGCAGCGCGTCCAGCCCGCGGTGGTAACCGGTGCGCGCGTAGGCGTACGCGGCGATGTTCTGCCCGGATTCCAGCGCGCCCTCGGCCAGCGCGGCCCACGCGGCGCTGAAGCTCGGGTGGTGCGCGGCGACCACGGTCGGGTCGGTGCCTGCGCTGAGCTCGGCCTGCGCGGCCGCGTTCTCCGGCAGCAGGGTCTCCGGCGGTTCCAACAAGTTCCTCGTCATGAGCCCAATCCTGTCAGGTACGACGACGGCCCGTCCGCCACCGGGCGAACGGGCCGTCGTTGCATCACCGCCTGGGGTGACCTGGGTCAGCCGGCGAGCATGCGGCCCGCGGACTTGAGGTTCTCGCAGGCGTGCGCGACGCGGGCGGCCATGGCCTGCTCGGCCACCTTGAGGTAGCTGCGCGGGTCGTAGGTCTTCTTGTTGCCGACCTCGCCGTCGATCTTCAGCACGCCGTCGTAGTTCTTGAACATGTGGTCCGCGATCGGACGGGTGAAGGCGTACTGGGTGTCGGTGTCGATGTTCATCTTCACCACGCCGTAGGAGACCGCCTCGTGGATCTCCTCCAGCAGCGAGCCCGAGCCGCCGTGGAAGACCAGGTCGAACGGCTTGGAGCCGGCCGCCAGGCCCAGCTTCTGCGACGCCACGTCCTGACCCTGCTTGAGGATCTCCGGGCGCAGCTTGACGTTGCCCGGCTTGTAGACGCCGTGCACGTTGCCGAAGGTCGCGGCCAGCAGGTAGCGGCCGTTCTCGCCGCTGCCGAGGGCGTCCACGGTCTTCTCGTAGTCGCCGGGCGCGGTGTAGAGCTTCTCGTTGATGTCGTTGGCGACGCCGTCCTCCTCGCCGCCGACGACGCCGACCTCGAGCTCCAGGATGATCTTGGCCTTGGCCGAGGCGGCCAGCAGCTCCTTGGCGATCTCCAGGTTCTCGTCGAGGTCGATCGCCGAGCCGTCCCACATGTGCGACTGGAACAGCGGGTTCTCGCCGCGGTCGACGCGCTCCTGGCTGATCTGGATCAGCGGCCGGACGAAGCCGTCCAGCTTGTCCTTCGGGCAGTGGTCGGTGTGCAGCGCGATGTTCACCGGGTACTTCGCCGCGACGACGTGCGCGTACTCGGCCAGCGCGGTGGCACCGGTGACCATGTCCTTGACCTTGGTGCCGGAGGCGAACTCGGCGCCACCGGTCGAGACCTGGATGATGCCGTCACTCTCGGCCTCCGCGAACCCGCGCAGCGCCGCGTTGAGCGTCTCCGACGAGGTCACGTTGATGGCCGGGTAGGCGAATTCACCGGTCTTCGCCCGGTCCAGCATCTCCGCGTAGACCTCGGGGGTCGCGATGGGCATCGGTCGTCCTCCTCGCATGGAGTTTGGTCTTGGTGACGGGGAGTTGCGCAGCATCCTACGAGCCGCGGCCCGCCGCCAGCGGGCCCTGTCAGCTCGGAGCCACACTTTCGGCGTCACAGTGCCCGAATCGAGGGCGTTTTGGAAAGTCGGTGACAGGATTCAGAACAGCACGAATCCTGTGTACATCCTCACACGCTGGGCTTTCGCGCACTACAGCCAAGCGCCGACGACGACGTCCCACTCCCGGATGGTCGTCTCGGCGATCACCCCGGCCTCGGTGTACGGGTCCGCGTCCAGGATCGACTTCAGCTCGTCGGGGCCGGCCGCCTCGTAGACGAGCTGCGCGCCCTTGCCGTCGGCGAACGGCCCTCCGGCGAGCAGCACCCCGCGCTCGGCCAGCCCGCGGCTGTACTCGCGGTGCGCCGGGCGGACCTGCAGGCGGTGCTCCTCGTCCTCGCCGTAGACGAGACCGACCACGAACTTCGCCATCTCCGAAACCTCCTCTTTCCGAACCCGATCGATGCGGACGCTACCCGGCCGCAGCACACCGACCGGGGGACAACCGGTAACTTGTTCGATCATGGCCGGTGATTCACGCGGAGCCGAGCGGAGCGTCGAGCAGACCCTCGGTCACCTGCGCACTCTGGACAGCGCGGCGATCGACGCCTCCGGCCCCCCGTTGACCCTGGAAGACCTCTACAAGCAGCAGCGCATGCGGATGGTCCGGTTGGCCATCCTGCTGGTCGACGATCCGGCGACGGCCGAGGACGTCGTGCAGGAGGCGTTCACCGGGCTGTACCGCAACTGGTCGGGGCTGCGCGACGCCCGGGCGGCGATCGGCTACCTGCGGACCGCGGTGGTCAACGGCAGCCGTTCGGTGCTGCGCCGCCGCAAGACGGCCCGCGAGTACCAGCCGCCGCACCAGGCCGACGCCCGGTCCGCGGAGTCGCTGGCGATGCTGACCGCCGAGCACCAGGCCGTGGTGGCCTCCCTCGCCAAGCTGCCGCGGCGGCAGCGGGAGGTCCTGGTGCTGCGCTACTACGGCAACCTGTCCGAGGCGGAGATCGCCGAGGCCACCGGGGTTTCGAAGGGCACCGTGAAGTCCACCGCGAGCCGCGCGCTGGACGCCCTGCAGAAGCTGATGGGCGGTTGAGCCCGGGAAGTCCGCGAAAACCTCCGGCGAACAACACACCTGTTTGGTGTAGACCAATAGGTGTTCGGTGGCGGAGGATCGTCGGGTGCCCGCACAAGCCATCGCCGTCGACGTCGGCGGAACCGAGATGAAGGCCGCGCTGGTCGCCGTCGGCCCCGACCGGGCCGAACCGCTGCGCTGGCTGCGGCGGCCAACCCCCCGCGGCGAGGACACCGCCCGGCTGGTGGTGGACGCCGTGGCCGGACTGGTCGCCGAGCTGCGCGTGGACGCGCAGGTCGACGCGGCCGGCGTCGTGGTGCCGGGCGCGGTCGACGAGGCCCGCGGCATCGGCGTGTACTCGGCGAACCTCGGCTGGAGCGACGCCCCGCTGCGCGACATGCTCGCCGAGCGCATCGACCTGCCGGTCAGCTTGGGCCACGACGTGCGCGCGGGCGGGCTCGCCGAGGCGCGCCTGGGCGCAGCGCGCGGCATGCGCGACGTGGTGGTGCTGCCGATCGGCACCGGCATCGCCGCGGCGCTGCTGTTCGACGGGCAGCTCTACGCCGGCGGCGGGTTCGCGGGCGAGATCGGGCACGTCGACATCGGCCACGGCGAGCCGTGCGGCTGCGGGCGCACCGGCTGCGTCGAAGCGCTGGCCTCCTCCGCGGCCGTGGCCCGCCGCTACCTGGCGCGCACCGGCGCGGAGCGCACCAGCGCCGAAGTGGCCGCGGCCGTGCGCGCGGGCGACCCGGACGCGCAAGCTGTGTGGGCGGAAGCGGTCGACGCGCTCGCCAAGGGCCTGCTGGTGCTGGTGACGGTCGCCGCGCCCGAGTGCATCGTGCTCGGCGGCGGGTTCGCGCAAGCCGGTGCCCTGCTCACCGAGCCGCTGCGGGAGCGGCTCGACGCGATGCTGGCGGCCTACCACCGCCGCCCGCACCTGGAACTGGCCGAACTCGGCGACACCGCGGGCTGCCTTGGGGCGGCCCTGCTGGCGACGGAAGGGTTGAGAACAAAGTGAACGCTCCCGAACTGATCCTCGCCGGCGGGCAGGTCGTCACCCCGGACGGAGTGCTGGACCGGGGCTGGGTCCGGGTGTCCGGCGGCGAGATCGCCGAGGTCGGCACCGGTCCGGCACCCGAGGGGCAGGTCGTGGACCTGCGCGGGCAGTGGCTGGTGCCCGGGTTCGTCGACATCCACTGCCACGGCGGTGGCGGCGGCTCGTTCACCAGCATCGAGGTCGACCAGGCGCGGGCCGCGATCGCCGCGCACCGCAGGCACGGCACCACCACGATGATGGCCAGCCTGGTGTCGGCCCCGCTACCGGACCTGACCAAGCAGATCAGCGCGCTGAGCGATCTGGTGGTGGACGGCGAGCTGGCCGGCATCCACCTGGAGGGCCCGTTCCTGTCCTCGGCGCGCTGCGGCGCGCACGACCCGGCGATCCTGCGGGCCCCGGAGGCCTCCGCCGTGCAGCAGGTGCTGGACGCGGGGCGCGGGACGGTCCGGATGGTCACCCTGGCGCCGGAGCTGCCGAACGGCGTCGAAGCCGTCCGCCAGCTGGTCGACCACGGGGTGATCGCCGCGGTCGGGCACACCGACGCGGTGCTGTCGCAGGTCGTCCCCGCGGTGGAGGCCGGGGCGACGGTCGCGACGCACCTGTTCAACGCGATGCGCCCGCTGCACCACCGCGAGCCCGGCCCGATCGGCGTCCTGCTGGAGGACGAGCGGGTCACCGTCGAGCTGATCTGCGACCTCGTGCACCTGCACCCGGCGATCGTGCAGCTGGCCGCCTCGCACGCCGGTACCGGACGAACGGTGCTGGTCACCGACGCGATCAGCGCCACCGACGCCGGCGACGGCACCTACGAGCTGGGCAAGCTCCCGGTGACGGTGACCGACGGCGAGGCGCGCCTGGCGGACGGTTCGCTGGCGGGCAGCACGCTGACCATGGACGTGGCGTTCCGCAACCTCGTCGAGTCCGGCGGTCAGAGCGTCCCGGCGGCCGTGGCCGCCGCGTCGACCAAGCCCGCACAGCTCCTCGGCCTCGACGACCGGATCGGAGCGATCCGCCCCGGCCTCGCGGCCGACCTGGTGGTCCTGAACCCGGACCTCCACCTCACCGGAGTCCTCAAGAACGGCACCTGGGCCGTCGACCCCAGCTGACCCGCCAGTCGCGCCCCGGTCCCGTCCCAGAAGTCCGCAGTTTCAATTGAAACTGTGATCCGCCGTGCCTGGCATCTGCAGTTTCAATTGAAACTGTGGTCCACATCGTGGGAAGCCGGTGACTGGACTCGGGACTGGGGATTCCGCAGTTTCAATTGAAACTGTGGGCCTCTCGGCGTGTCGGTGCCGGACACGCCGGTGGTCGTGGACGACTGGCCGCAAATTCAATGGAAATCAGACGTCTGATTTCCATTGAATTTGCGGGGGCGCGAAGGTCCGGACGTCGGGTGGGGTGACTGGTTAGGCTCGGGGCGTGACGTCGCCCGATCCCGAACACCTGCTGTCCGCGGCGCTGCGCGCCCAGGCCGGGGGCAGCCCCGGCATGACCCCACCACCTCCGCAGCCCGCGCCGCCGCCCGCGCGCAAGCGACTTCCGGTGGTCGGCGTGCTGGTGTTCGCGGTGGTCCTCGGACTGGTGGTCGGCGCGCTGGCCGGAGTCATGACCGTCTTCAGCCCGTTCTGACGTTCCGGGCGTTTCATCCCGATCGTCCACCTGCGGAAAGTGCGCGTGCTCACCATCGGGTGAGCTGTCGAGCGCGCCTCGTGCACGGCGGGTCACTCTCCCGCGGACCGGGCCCCGCGGGGTCGCGGTACCGTTGGCGACCGTGACGACCGAACTGCCCGCGATTGTCAACGCCGCCGCGAACACGACCGCGCTGGCCCTGCTGCCGGACTGGCTGAACCCCGAGAACATCGTTCAGTCCCTCGGCCCGTTCGCCCTGATCGGCGTGTGCCTGATCATCTTCGCCGAGTGCGGCCTGCTCATCGGCTTCTTCCTGCCGGGCGACTCCCTGCTGTTCGTCACCGGCCTGTTCGTCGCGGCCGGTGCGATCGACACCCCGATCTGGCTGGTCTGCGTCCTGCTGGCGGTGTGCGCCTTCGTGGGCAACGTGACCGGCTACTGGATCGGCCGCAAGGTCGGTCCAGCGATGTTCAACAAGCCGGACTCGAAGCTGTTCAAGCGCGAGCACGTGGACAAGACCCACGAGTTCTTCGAGCGCTACGGCGCGCGGGCGATCATCCTGGCGCGGTTCGTGCCGATCGTGCGCACCTTCATCACCGCGGTCGCCGGCATCGCGCGGATGGACCAGCGGAAGTTCTTCAGCTTCTCCGCCATCGGCGGCGTCGCCTGGACCGTGAGCATGACGCTGCTCGGCTTCTTCCTCGGCAACATCCCGTGGATCCGCAACAACCTCGAGGCGATGGCGATCCTGATCGTGCTGATCTCGGTCATCCCGATCGTCATCGAGTACGTGAAGAACCGTCGCGAGAAGGCCCGCGAGGCGAGCTGACCCCACGGCGAACGCGCGAACTCCTAACCCCGGAGTTCGCGCGTTCTCGCATTTCAGGGCCGGTCAGTCGCCCGTCCCGTAGCGGGCGGCGATGGTCTCGGACGAGGGCCAGCGGCTGTAGGTGGGCCCCTGCGGCCAGCCCTCGGGCGCGTCCTGCCACTCCTCCTGCCGCCCGTACGGCAGCACGTCGACCAGCGCGAAGGTGTGGCTGAGCTGCTCGACGCCGCGACCGCTGGTGTGCCAGGTCCGGTAGACGGTGTCCCCGTCGCGGAGGAACACGTTGAGCGCGAACGCCCCGCCGGGCGGTGCGCCGACGTCGGAGCCGAACGAGCTGTTCGCCGTGGAGTACCAGGTCATCCGGTTCCCGACCCGCCGCTTGTAGGCCAGCGCCTCGTCGATCGGCCCCTGCGTGACGACGACGAACCGGGCGTCGTAGTCGTCCAGGAACTCCAGCCTGGTGAACTGCGAGGTGAATCCGGTGCAGCCCGGGCACTGCCACTCCTCGCCCGGGAACCACATGTGGTTGTAGACGATCAGCTGCGACTTGCCGTCGAAGACGTCGACCAGCCGGACCGGTCCGCCCTCGCCTTCGAGCGTGTAGTCGGGCATCTCGACCGCCGGCATGCGGCGGCGCTGCGCGGCGATCGCGTCGAGCTCGCGGGTCGCGGCCTTCTCCCGGGCGCGCAGCTCGTCGAGCTGGCGCTGCCAGGTCTCGGCGTCGACGACGGGTGGAATCGCGTTGGCGGTCATCAGGGCTCCCTCACGGGTTCGCGGTGGTTCACCTGGATCGACTTCGCCCGGTCCGCGAATTCATCGGTGCTGAGCGGTTCCGCTGTGGAAGCATCCCGGTGTCCTGTCGACTTCCCAGGAAGCACGCCCATGGAACTGTCACAAGTCCGCCTGCTGGTCACCGATTTCGCCGCCTGCTACCGCTTCTACCGGGACGTGCTGCGGCTCGAGCCGCAGTTCGAGGCGCCCGACGGCCCGTACGCGAAGTTCAGCCCGGATGGTGGCACCGCGGGCATCGCCCTGCAGGACCGGGCGCAGATGGCGCAGGTGCTCGACGAGCTCGGCGAGCAGCCGTCCGCGTACCGGTCGCTGGTCGTGCTGCACCTCGACGACCTCGACGGCTACTGCGCGGAGATCACCGGCCGCGGCGCGGAGCTGATCAGCGGCCCGGCCCCGATGACCGACCGGATGCGGGTCGCGCACCTGAAGGACCCCGCCGGGAACCTGATCGAGCTCCAGGAGTGGCTGGCCACCCGCGGCTGATCACCAAGCGGCGTCGGGATCGGCGTGCTGCTGGATCCAGGTGTGCATCACGACGCCGGCCGCCACGCCTGCGTTGATCGAGCGCGTCGAGCCGTACTGCGCGATGGAGACCACCAGGTCGGCGTCGCGCCGAGAGTCCTCGCGCAGGCCGGGGCCTTCCTGGCCGAACAGCAGCACGCAGCGGCGCGGCAAGGTCGTGCGCTCGATCGGCACCGCGCCGTCCGTGTTGTCCACCGCCACCAGCGCGAGGTCGTGCTCGGCCGCGTAGGCGCGCAGCGAGTCCAGCTCCGGGTGGTGGTGGACGTGCTGGTAGCGGTCGGTGACCATCGCTCCGCGCCGGTTCCACCGGCGGCGCCCCACGATGTGCACCGCCTTCGCCGCGAAGGCGTTGGCGGTGCGCACCACGGTGCCGATGTTGTGGTCGTGCTGGAAGTTCTCGATGGCCACGTGGAAGTCGTGCCGCCGCAGGTCCAGATCGGCCACGATCGCCTCGCGCCGCCAGTAGCGGTAGTGGTCGACCACGTTGCGGCGGTCGCCGTGCTCCAGCAGCTCCGGGTCGAAGCGCTCATCGGTCGGCCAGGGACCCTCCCACGGGCCGACACCGACCGTGCTGCCCCACTCAGTGGGACCGATGTCCTCGCTCAAGGTCCCGCCTCTCAGTCCCGCCTCTCCGCGATTCACAGTGGTGGTCGCGCTCGGGAGGGATCTCCGCTCACGCCAAGCCGAGGTCGGACAGGCCCAGCAGCGATCGGTACGGCAGGCCGGCCGCCTCGATCTTCTCCCGCGCGCCGGTGTCGCGGTCCACGACGGTGGCGACGCCGACGATCTCGGCCCCGACCTCGCGCAGCGCTTCGACGGCGGTCAGCACGCTGCCACCGGTGGTGGAGGTGTCCTCGACGGCCAGCACCCGGCGGCCGACGACGTCCGGGCCCTCGATGAGCCGCTGCATGCCGTGCGCCTTGGTGCTTTTGCGGACCACGAAGGAGTCCAGCGGGGCGCCTTCGGCGTGCATCATGGCGGTCGCGACCGGGTCGGCGCCGAGGGTCAGGCCGCCGACGGCGACGTAATCCCAATCGGCGGTGAGCTGGCGCAGCAGCCGGCCGATCAGCGGTGCCGCCTGGTGGTGCAGCGTCGCGCGGCGGAGGTCGACGTAGTAATCGGCTTCCTTGCCCGAAGCCAACGTCACCTTGCCGTGCACGACGGCGATTTCCTCGATCAGGCGGGCGAGCTCGGAGCGCTGCTGTTCATCCACTGTGACCACGAGTTTTCAGCATACGGCCCAACCCGCACCCGCCCCCGCTCCGGGGGTCGTGCGACCTCCGGAGCACCGCCCGGAACGCAATTTCAATGGAAATTGGATGTCCGATTTCCATTGAAATTGCGGAAGTTGTCCACAGGGACCCGGACTTGTCCACAGGGGTCGGCGGTCAGGTGCGGCCGGGGACCGTGCGGGTGACGATCATGCGCTGGAGCTTCTGCGGCACCAGGCGGCCGAGGGTGACCAGCGCCTTGTACTGGGCGCCCGGGATCGAGACGTCCTTGCCGCTGCGGAGGTCGGCCAGCGCGCCGTGGACCACCTGGTCGGCCTGCAGCCAGAACGCCTTGGGCAGGCGGCCCATCTCCAGGCCGGCCCGCTGGTGGAACTCGGTCTGGGTGAAGCCCGGGCACAGCGCCATGACCCGCACCCCGGTGCCGGTCAGCGAGACCGACAGCCCCTGCGAGAACGCGGTCACGTAGGCCTTGGTCGCGCCGTAGGTCGAACCCGCCACCGGGAAGAACCCGGCCACGCTCGACACGTTGATCACATCGCCCCGGCCGCGCTCGACCATGCCCGGAACGGCGGCGTGGGTCAGCGCGAGTACCGCGCCCGCGTTGACGTCCAGCTGCTTCTGCAGCTCGGCGGCGGAGGTTTCCGCGAACGAGCCCGCGGTGCCGAACCCGGCGTTGTTGACCAGCACGTCGACCGGCCGGTCGACCTCGGCGAGCCGCTGCTCGACCTTCGCGCGCTGCTCGGCGTCGGCGAGGTCGGCGGGCAGCACCTCGACGCGCACCCCGTGCCGGGCCTGCAGCCGGTCGGCGAGCTCGGAGAGCCGGTCGACGTCGCGGGCGACCAGGACCATGTCGTGGCCTTCGGCGGCGAGTCGGCGGGCGAAGGCGCGCCCGATCCCCGCGGTGGCTCCGGTGACGAGTGCGGTAGGCATGCGCCCGAATTTACCGTGCGCCCGGCACGCACCCGTGAGTCCTTTGGGCGCCTATGGCGACCCGAAAGACTCACGGTCCCTGACGTGCGGAAACAGCGTCAGCGGGCGGATTCGGAGGAGGTGGGTTCCGGCTCGGCTGCGGGCTCCTCCTCGTTCGGGTCCGCGTCGAACGGGTCGATCAGGTCGGCGAGGTCGCCGAGGTCGCGCAGCAGGCGCTCGAGGCGGGCCGGGTCGGCGCTGCCCGGTTCCAGGGCCGCCAGGACCCAGTCGTCCTCCAGCCACACCACGGTGACGTCGGAGCCGATCTCCTCGGTGGCGTCCACCAGGTCCGGGGTCACCAGCGGCCGGGCCGCGGCCACCTCGGTGACGAACGCGTAGCGGGCGCCGACCGGGCCGAGCAGGTCCAGCTCGGAGTCCTGGGGCACCGGCACGTCGGGCAGCCACAGCTCGATGGTGGCCGGGGCCGCCCGGCGGCAGCGCATGCCGACCAGCACGGTCGCCGACCGGCTGCCTGCGTCGAGGTCCATCACGTAGACCTGGCGGCGGCCGTCGGAGGTGAAGGTCGAGCCGGCGACCACGTCGGTGGCCGTCGGGCTGCCGTACTGGGCGAGCGCGCCGCGCTCCCATCGGGTCGGCAGGACTTGGTCGACCTCGGCGAACTGCCAACCGCGCAGCGCTGCCCAGCGCCGCCGTTCCCGGTTGTTCGAGACGCGCTGCGACCGGTCAGCGATCAGCAGCACGACGCCCGCGCCGATGGCGAGGACGGCGATGACGAACCAGAGCCACGCAGGGATGCCCACACTGCGCAGGGTAGTCCGATCACCGCCGAAGACGAAGATCACCTGGTGATCCAACGCGAATCCGCCCCATCGGCTGAAGTTGACCTGCGAAAACAGTTCGCGGAGGGGGAGTCGGGCGGCGTGCCCCGGCTCCCCCTCCGCTCAGAGCACCTTGCGGCGCAGCAGCCAGCAGGTGGATCTGTCCTAGGACGACTGGATCAGGAGGTCGCGAAGTTGTCGCAGAGGGTTTGCCACTCCGCGCGGTCCGGGGCCGGGCCGGTGAGTTCCGGACCGCCCGGGCGTAGGCCTTCGAGGACCAGGCCCAGGTAGCGGGAGCGGAGTTCGGCGCGGCGGTGCTCGGTGGTGGGCAGCCGCGGGTTGAGGTGCTTGAACAGCATGACGATGTCGGTCCAGTCGACGTCCTCGCGCAGCACACCCGCCTGCTTGGCGGCGGCGACCAGTTCCTCGATCGCCTTGGCGGCGCGCTCGCGGAGGTCCCGGAACTCCTGGGAGTAGACGTGCTGCGGGTCCATCGGCGGCAGCACGGTGCCGATCCCGGAACCCTCCCGCAGGGACCGCCGCATGAACCTGACCAGGGCCGACCAGGCGTCGGGTTCCTCGGCGAGCGCTCGCTCCGCCTCGTCGAGCAGCAGCTGGGACGCGGCCATGCGCACCTGCTCGATCAGCTCGCCCTTGCTCGGGTAGCGACGGTAGATGCTGGCCACGCCGACGCCCGCGCGCTTGGCGACCTCGGACATCGGGGCGGCGAAGCCCTGCTCGGCGAACACGTCGCGAGCCGCCCGGATGACCAGGTCGTCGTAGTGCGCCTGCTTGCTCGGTGTGGCCATGCCCACAGGATATCGCCGCCCGGAATGATCTGTTCCGCCGCCAGGTTGGACCGGAACGGAATAATCCGTTCCGGTCATCTAAGGGATGGGAAAGCAATGGTCACCACGGAACTCGCCCGGCCCCGCGCTGCGGCGCTGTCCCGGTCCGCTTCGTTCTGGTTCATCGGCGCGCTCTACGCCCTGTTCCTGATGGCGT
This sequence comes from Saccharopolyspora oryzae, assembly GCF_027853915.1. Classification (GTDB taxonomy): domain Bacteria; phylum Actinomycetota; class Actinomycetes; order Mycobacteriales; family Pseudonocardiaceae; genus Saccharopolyspora; species Saccharopolyspora oryzae. The sequence continues at coordinate 6,921 of NZ_JAQGLA010000078.1, read as the reverse complement.
CCACGGCGCCGTCCCCGATGTACGCGATCTACCAGCAGCGGTGGGGTTTCACGACCACCGTGCTCACCGAGGTGTTCGCCGTCTACGCGGTGGCGATCCTGGTCGCGCTGCTGATGTTCGGCTCGCTGTCCGACCACGTCGGCCGGCGCCCGGTGCTCCTGGTCTCGGTCGCCCTGGAGATCGTCTCGATGCTGCTGCTCGCCTTCGCGCCGAGCGTCGGCTGGCTGTACGCGGGGCGTGCTCTGCAGGGTCTGGCGACCGGCGTGGTGACCAGCGCGATCAGCGGCTCGCTGCTGGACTTCCAACGCCCCGGGACGAACCGCGGAGCGCTGGTCAACGGCGTGGCGGCGGCCTTCGGCATGGCCCTGGGCTCGCTGATCGCCGGAGCGCTGGTGCAGTACGTGCCCGGCCCGACGCTGACCAGCTACCTGCTGCTCGTCCTCGGCTTCGCGGTGGCGATCCCCGGCGTGCTGGCCATGCCGGAACCGGTCGCGCAGCGCGGCTCGCTGCGCGAGGTGCTGCGCCCGCAGCGCCCGACCGTCCCGGCCGGCAAGGGCGTGGCGTTCGCCCTGATGGCCACCACGCTGCTCGCGTCCTGGATCGTCGGCGGGATGTTCATGTCCCTCGGCCCGTCCGTCGCCAAGGGCATGGTCCACGGCAGCCCTTACCTGATCGGCGGTGCGACGGTCGCGGCCCTGGCCGGCTTCGGCGGCCTCTCCCAGCTGGTCCTGTCCGGCGTCGACGCCCGCCGCGCGGTGCGGATCGGCGGTCCGGTGATGATCCTCGGACTGGCCGGGATCGCGACCTCGACGGTCGAGCACCAACCGCTCGTCTTCTTCGCCGCGGCAGCCGTTCTGGGCGCCGGCTGGGGCGTGATGTTCATGGGCGGCATGCGGATGCTGACCGGCCTGGCCTCCCCGGAGCACCGCGCGGGCACCTCGGCGCTGATCTACGTGGTCGCCTACCTGTCGGCAGGGGTCCCGAGCGTCACCCTCGGTGTGGTCAGCACCTTCTTCGGCCTCACCGCGGCAACGGTCGTCTTCGCCTCAGCAGCAGCCCTCTTCGCTGCGACGGCGGTCGCTTCCACCTACCTGCACCGCTGACCGGAGGGCGCCTCCGCGTTCCCGAAGGCGCCCTCCAATCCACTGTGGAGCGTCAGCTCTCGGCGGACACCACGAGCGATTCGTTGTCGTCCGCGGTGTCGACGAGAATCTTGTCGCCCTCCCGGATGTCGCCCGCCAGGAGCTTGCGGGCCAGCTGGTCACCGATGGCCGACTGGACCAGGCGGCGCAGCGGCCGGGCCCCGTAGACCGGGTCGAAACCGTTGAGGGCCAACCAATCCCGGGCCGCCGGCTGGACGTCGAGGGTCAGCCGGCGCTGGGACAGGCGCCGGGCGAGGTGGTCCACCTGGATGTCCACGATGGACGTCAGCTCCTCGGTGGACAGCGCGTGGAACACCACCACGTCGTCCAGGCGGTTCAGGAACTCCGGCTTGAAGTGCTTGCGCACCACCGAGCGCACCGCGTCGTCGCGCTCCTGCTCGGTCAGGTTCGGGTCGGCGATCGCCTGCGAGCCGAGGTTCGAGGTCAGCACCAGGATCGTGTTCCGGAAGTCCACCGTGCGGCCCTGGCCGTCGGTGAGCCGACCGTCGTCGAGGACCTGCAGCAGCACGTCGAAGACGTCCTGGTGGGCCTTCTCCACCTCGTCGAACAGCACCACCGAGTAGGGCCTGCGGCGCACCGACTCGGTCAGCTGCCCGCCCTGGTCGTAGCCCACGTACCCGGGCGGCGCGCCGACGAGCCGGGCCACCGAGTGCTTCTCGGCGTACTCGCTCATGTCGATGCGGACCATCGCGCGCTCGTCGTCGAACAGGAACCCTGCCAGCGCCTTGGCCAGCTCGGTCTTGCCGACACCGGTCGGGCCCAGGAACAGGAACGATCCGGTGGGGCGGTCCGGGTCGGCGACCCCGGCGCGGGTGCGGCGCACCGCGTCGGACACCGCGCGCACCGCCTCGGCCTGCCCGACCACGCGGGCGCCGAGCGCTTCCTCCATGCGCAGCAGCTTCGCGGTCTCGCCCTCCAGCAGCCGGCCGGCGGGGATGCCGGTCCAGGAGCTCACCACGTCCGCGACGTCGTCGGCTGTGACCTCCTCCTGCAGCATCGCCTTGCGCTCGGACTGCGCCGCGGTGGCCGCGTCGAGCTCCTTCTCCAGCTGCGGGATCCGGCCGTAGCGCAGCTCGGCGGCCTTGCCCAGGTCGCCGTCGCGCTCGGCGCGGTCGGACTCGCCGCGCAGCTGCTCGAGCTGCGTCTTCAGGTCGCGGACGACGTCGATGGACTCCTTCTCCTGCTGCCAGCGCGCGGTCAGCTCGGACAGCTTCTCGCGGCGGTCGGCGAGTTCGGCGCGCAGCGCGGCCAGCCGCTCCAAGGAGGCGGGGTCGTCCTCCTTGGACAGCGCCATCTCCTCGATCTCCAGCCGCCGCACGGCGCGTTCGACCTCGTCGATCTCCACCGGCCGCGAGTCGATCTCCATGCGCAGCCGCGACGCGGCCTCGTCGACCAGGTCGATCGCCTTGTCCGGCAGGAAGCGCGCGGTGATGTAGCGGTCGGACAGGGTGGCGGCGGCGACCAGCGCACCGTCGGTGATCCGCACGCCGTGGTGGACCTCGTAGCGCTCCTTGAGCCCGCGCAGGATCGCCACCGCGTCCTCCGGGCTCGGCTCGCCGACCAGCACCTGCTGGAACCGGCGCTCCAGCGCGGCATCGGTCTCGATGTGCTGGCGGTACTCGTCGAGCGTGGTCGCGCCGACCATCCGCAGCTCGCCGCGGGCCAGCATCGGCTTGATCATGTTCCCGGCGTCCATCGCGCCCTCGCCGCTGGCACCGGCGCCGACGATGGTGTGCAGCTCGTCGATGAAGGTGATGACCTGCCCGGCCGAGTCGGTGATCTCCTTGAGCACCGCCTTGAGCCGCTCCTCGAACTCGCCGCGGTACTTCGCCCCGGCGACCATCGAGCCGAGGTCCAGCGACACCACGCGCTTGCCGCGCAGCGATTCCGGCACGTCACCGGCGACGATGCGCTGGGCCAGGCCCTCCACGATCGCGGTCTTGCCGACACCGGGCTCGCCGATGAGGACCGGGTTGTTCTTGGTGCGGCGCGAGAGCACCTGCACGACGCGGCGGATCTCGGTGTCGCGGCCGATCACCGGGTCCAGCTCGCCCTTGCGCGCGCGGTCGGTGAGGTCCTGGCCGTACTTCTCCAGGGCCTTGTAGGTGCCCTCCGGGTCCGGACTGGTCACGCGCGCGGAGCCGCGCACCTTGCCGAAGGCCTCGGTCAGCGCCTCGGGCGTGGCGCCGTGCTGCTTGAGCAGGTCGGCGACGCGGCCGCCTTCAGCGGCCAGGCCGACCAGCAGGTGCTCGGTGGAGACGTACTCGTCGCCCATCTCGGTCGCCAGCCGCTGGGCGTGGGTGAGCGCGCGGACCGCGTCGCGGGACAGCTGCGGGGCGGACACCGTGCTGCCGCTGGCGGTGGGCAGCTTGTTGATCAGCTGGTCGAGCTCGCGGTGCACCACCGACGGCTCGGCACCGACCGCGGTGAGCAGCGGTGCGGTCAGCCCGTCGCCCTGGGCGAGCAGCGCGCCGAGCAGGTGCGCGGGGCTGACGTCCGGGTTGCCGGCCACCGTCGCGGCCTGCACCGCCGAGGAGATCGCCTGCTGGGTCTTGGTCGTCGGGTTGAACGCGTCCATTCCTCCACCTCGTCGCCGCTGGCTCCTACCAGGACATCTTGCCCTGCAACCGCCATGTCTACACAGACAACGATAGAAAAGTTGAGCTGGTTCAGCTCAATCTTGGGATGTGATCCGTACAACACGAAGCGGTCTCATTTTCGACGAATGTCACAAAGAGGGCTTGCCCGGGACATTTCACCCGTTTTAGCTATTGCGCCATGACCACTACGACAGCGCCGGACGGCCAGCTCGTCCTGGCTGCCGAAGAGGGCGGCGCGCTCTCTGGCATAGAGAACGCCATCAACACCGTTTTCAACCCGATCTCCGAGGGCTTCTCCAACATCGTCTTCGGCGAGCTCACGGTCTTCGGCGTGACCTTCCCGTGGATCGTGGCCTGGCTGGTGATCGCCGCCGCGGTGTTCACCGCGGTCTTCGGGTTCATCCAGGTCCGGTCCTTCAAGCTGGCCATCGACCTGGTCCGCGGGAAGTACACCGACAAGAGCGAACCCGGCGAGATCAACCACTTCCAGGCGCTGGCCTCGGCCCTGTCCGGCACCGTCGGCCTCGGCAACATCGCCGGCGTCGGCGTCGCGGTGACCATCGGTGGCGCGGGCGCGACCTTCTGGATGATCGTCTGCGGTCTGCTCGGCATGGCGACCAAGTTCGTCGAGTGCACCCTGGGCGTGAAGTACCGGGAGATCGACGCCGACGGCACCGTCTCCGGCGGCCCGATGCACTACCTGCGCAAGGGCATCGCGGAACGCATCCCGAACGCGTTCGGCGCATCGCTGGGCAAGGTGCTGGCCGTGCTCGCCGCGGTCATGATCCTGTTCTTCGCCATCGCAGGCGGGAACATGTTCCAGGCCAACCAGACCTTCGCGCAGCTGCGCAACGTCACCGGCGGCGACACCGGCCTGCTCGGCTCCGACGGCGCGGCGCTGATCTTCGGCGTGCTGCTGGCGGTGCTGATCGGCTCGGTGATCATCGGCGGCATCAGGTCCATCGGCGCGGTCACCAGCCGCCTGGTCCCGGCCATGGCCGTGGTCTACGTGCTCGCCTGCCTCACCGTCATCGGCGTCAACTACGACACCGTGCCCAGCGCGATCGGCGAGATCATCACCGGCGCGTTCACCCCGGAGGCCGGGTTCGGCGGGATGATCGGCGTGCTGATCGTCGGCTTCCAGCGCGCCGCGTTCTCCAACGAGGCGGGCCTGGGCTCGGCGCCGATCGCGCACTCGGCGGTGAAGACCAAGCACCCGGTCACCGAGGGGCTGGTCGCGCTGCTGGAGCCGTTCATCGACACCGTCATCGTCTGCACCATGACGGCGCTGACCATCGTCATCGCCAACACGCAGTTCTGGACGGACGCGCAGCAGACCGTGCTCAACGGCGGGGACACCCCGGACGGCGTCACCGTCACCTCGGAGTCCTTCGCCACCGTGCTGCCGTGGTTCCCGTACGTGCTGACCGTCGCGGTCGCGCTGTTCGCGATCTCCACGATCATCACCTGGGGCTACTACGGCCAGAAGGCCTGGTGCTACCTGTTCGGCAAGAGCAAGACCAAGGAGCGCGTCTACAACGTCATCTTCTGCACCTTCACCGTGGTGGGTTCGGTGCTGACGCTGGGCAGCGTGCTCGACTTCGCCGACGCGGTGCTGTTCGCGCTGGCGCTGTTCAACATCGGCGGCCTGTACATCATGATCCCGGTGGTGAAGCGGGAGCTGGCGTCCTACAAGGCCAAGCTCCGCACCGGCGAGGTCCGCAAGGTCGACGAGAAGGTCTGACCTCCCGGCAGGAACACGCGAACGACCTCCGGCGCATCGGATCACCCGACGCACCGGAGGTCGTCTCGTTCCCCGACCCCTCCCGGGCCCAGTTCCCACCATGTGGACCACAGTTTCAATTGAAACTGCAGATCCCACCCACGGCGGATCACAGTTTCAATTGAAACTGCGGGTCCGCGGGATTCAGGCCTCGTGGACGGCTTGGATGTCGATCTCGACCTTGAGGGTCGTGCCGATCGCCGCGATTCCCGTCTGCAGGGCCTGGTTGAAGTTCATCGCGAAGTCCTCGCGGCGGAGCTGGGTCGTGGCCGTCGCCGAGGCTCGGGTGCCGCCCCACGGGTCCGGACCGACACCGGCGAAGCGGGTGTCCAGGTGCACCGGGCGCGTCACCCCGCACAGCGTCAGCTCACCCTCCAGGTCCCAGCGGTCACCGCCGCGCGGGCGCAGCGCCGTGGAGCGGAAGGTGATCTCGGGGTGGCGCTCGACGTCCAGGAAGTCCGCGTTGCGCAGGTGGTCGTCGCGCATCCCGTTCGCGGTGTCGATGCTGGACGCGACGATCGAAGCCTCCACAGTGGACGATTCGATCGGGTTGCCGATGCGGATCTCGCCGGAGAACTCGTTGAACCGCCCGCGGATGCTGCTGATCCCCAGGTGCCGCGCGGTGATCTGGATCGACGAGTGCACCGGGTCGATCCGCCACACCCCCGGCGCGGGCAGGTCGGAGCCGCCCGCGCGGCGCAGCTCGACCTCGCCGAGCGTGGCCGCGGTCCCGTCGTGCACCAGCGTGGTCCGCGCGACCGGTTCGTGCCCCACCGCCGTGACGATCGCGGTGTAAGCACCGGCCTTCAGCCCGGTGGCGACCACCGAGCCCTGCGCGTCGCCCTGCACGCGGGCGACCTGGGTGCCGGTGCCGTCGATGACGGTCAGCACCGCCTCGGGGACCGGCCAGCCGTCGCCGCCGCGCACGGTCGCGGTGACCGCACCCGCGCCGGCACCGACGCCGGTCGTTTCGACCTGCTGTTGGCCGAGGTCCATCAAGAACATCTCCTCAGAGCGTGAAGATCGTGTGCGCGGGCGGGGTGAACGGACCGGGGACGGCCCGTTCACCCCGGCACCGCTGCTCAGCCGGCTTCCGGGTAGCCGAGCTCGACGTCGTGCGTGCTCGTCTCGCCGGACAGCTGCAGCGACGAGGCGACCGGCGGGTAGCCGGTGGCGATCACCGTGTACTCGCCGTCGGGCAGGTCGGTGAAGGTGTAGTTGCCGTCGACGTCGGTGGTCGCCGCGCCGACGACCGCGCCGCCGGAGTTCAGCAACGTGACCCGCGCGTCCGGCACCGCGACGCCGAGGTTGGCCGACCGGACCACGCCGGTGAGCTGCGCACCGCTCTGCAGCATCACGTCCGCGGTGGTCTGCT
>NZ_JAQGLA010000077.1 GCF_027853915.1 Saccharopolyspora oryzae | reverse complement strand
AGGTCTCGGTGGCGACCACCGAGAAGCACACCGCCCACCAGGGCAGTTCACGGCTGCCGACGAAGTAGTCCTGGGCGCTGCGTTGTCGACCGCTCAACAACAACCCGAGCACCGGCATGGCGACCAGGTACAAGCCGATGACGGCCAGGTCTAGCCATCGCATGCTGCCTCCTACGCGGTGTCGCCGGGCTGCACGCGCAGCCGGCTCGGCTGGTGGACGGCCGGGGCGGGCAGCCGCAGCGGTCCAGCTCCTGGGGTGATGCTGCCCAGCAACCGGGGTCCGGCGGCACCTGTGGTGCCCGGCGTGTTGCCGTACGTGCCGTGCCAGGTGAGGAATCCGAGCAGCGCGGTCAGCAGTGCTTCCTTGCCGTCGGAGGGTAGCCCCAGCTCGTCGCTGACCAGCACCGGAGCGTCGAGCAGGCGGCGCAGGGCGGCGAGCAGGACCGGATTGTGCACGCCGCCGCCGGAGGCGACGACGCGGACTGCTCCTTCCGCGCGGCAGGCGTCGGCGACGGTGCGCGCGGTCAGTTCGGTGAGCGTGGCGAGCAGGTCGGCGCCGTCGACCTCGGTGCCGATCCGCGCCAGCGCCCGGTCGAGGTGCTCGGCGTTGAACCGCTCCTTGCCGGTCGACTTCGGCGGGGCCAGTCGGTAGTACTCGTCGGCGAGCAGGACGTCCAGCAGATCGGTTCGCACGGTGCCGCTCGCCGCGATCGCGCCATCGGTGTCCTGCGGTCTTCCGGTGATCCGGGCGGCGGCGAGGTCGATCAGCGCGTTGCCCGGACCGGTGTCGTAGGCCAGCGGGCGCTCGCCGCCGACGACGGTGATGTTGGCGATGCCGCCGATGTTCAGCGCCACGCCGGGACCCGGTTCGTCGGCCAGCCACAGCGCGTCCAGCACACCGGCCAGCGGTGCGCCGTGCCCGCCTGCGGCCACGTCGCGGGCGCGCAGGTCCGACACCACGGGCAGCCCGGTGGCCTCGGCGATCCACGCGGGCTGGCCGATCTGCAGCGTGCCGCGCGCTTTGCCGTCCTCGACCCAGTGGTAGAGCGTCTGGCCCAGCGAGGCGACGAGGTGCGCGCGGCCGTCCGCGAGCTCCAGCCCGGCCTTCGCCGCGGCGGCGAAGTGCTGCCCGACGAGGGTGTCCAGGCGGCACAGCTCGGCGGCGCTGCACTCCCCGGGCGGGAGCGCGGCCAGCAGGTCCCGGTGCAGGTCCGGGGGATAGGCGACGGTGGTGCTGCCGAGCGGCCTGAGGTCCAGGACGTCGCCGTCCAGGCGCAGCTCCGCCGCGGCCACGTCGACACCGTCCATCGACGTTCCGGAGATCAGCCCGAGCACTCGCCACCACTGCACATATGTGGTGTATTGCACAGCCGCCGGGAAATGCAAGCATCGGCGGCGCATTGTTGGTTATTTCCTCACCGCCGCGGGGAGCGGTTCGGGGCGCGTGCCAGCACCCGAATCAGCAGGTGGGAGGATGGGCGGGTGACCACCTCTACCGTGATTTTGATCATCGTCGCCGTGGTGCTGGTGCTGGCGATCGCCGTGATCGCCGGTGTGGTGCTGAACCGTCGGCGCCGGATCAGCCTGGGCGAACGGGAAGACAGCGCCGGGCCGACCGAGGCCGTCAAGGGCGGCGGCTACCGCGCGGACGGCGGCATCAGCCTGTCCAGCGGCGGCGCCACCACGGCTGCCCCGCCGGAGCACCCGGCGGGCGAGCGCACCGAGGTGGAGGGCCAGCCCGGAGTCGGCGACGACGCGGCGGTGCCGCGCGACACCGTCCGCCGCGACATCGTCGACGTCCAGCTCCCGGACGCGACCGACACTGCGGTGACCGACACGACGGTGACCGAGGAGCCGTCGGCCCCGGCGGAGCCCGAGACCCCGGCGCAGCCGGAAGCCCCGGCGGAGACCGCACCGGCCGAGCCCGAGGTGCCGGTCCAGGAGCGCGTCGAGCCGACGCCCGAGCCGACGCCCGAGCCGACCCCGGCGGAGCCGGAAGCGGCCGAGGAGATCGAGGAGATCGAGCCGACGGCCGGTCGTCTGGAGAAGCTGCGCGGCCGCCTGTCCCGGTCCCGGTCGACCTTCGGCCAGGGCCTGCTGGGCCTGCTCGGCGCGGGTGACCTCGACGAGGACTCCTGGGAGGAGATCGAGGACACCCTGCTGATGGCCGATCTGGGTGCGGCCACCACCACCGAGATCACCGAGCGCCTCCGCACCGAGATCGCCTCGCGCGGCATCCGCACCCCCGACGACGCCCGCGCCCTGCTGCGCGAGGTCCTCGTCGACGCCCTCGGCCCGGACATGGAGCGCGCGGTCAAGGCGCTGCCGCACGGCGACCCGTCCGACGGCGGCAAGCCCGCCGTGGTGCTGGTGGTCGGCGTCAACGGCACCGGCAAGACCACGACGACCGGCAAGCTGGCCCGGGTCCTGGTCGCCGACGGCCGGACCGTCCTGCTCGGCGCGGCCGACACGTTCCGCGCCGCAGCGGTCGAGCAGCTGGCCACCTGGGGCCACCGGGTGGGCGCCGAGGTCGTGCGCGGCAAGGAAGGCGCGGACCCGGCGAGCGTGGCGTTCGAGGCGGTCAGCCGCGGTTCGGACACCGCGGTGGACGCGGTCCTCGTCGACACCGCCGGCCGCCTGCACACCAAGACCGGCCTGATGGACGAGCTCGGCAAGGTCAAGCGGGTCGTGGAGAAGAAGGCCCAGGTCGACGAGGTCCTGCTGGTCCTGGACGCCACGACCGGCCAGAACGGCCTGACCCAGGCCCGGGTGTTCTCCGAGGTCGTGGACGTGAGCGGCATCGTCCTGACCAAGCTCGACGGCACGGCCAAGGGCGGCATCGTCTTCCAGGTCCAGCGAGAGCTGGGAGTCCCGGTGAAGCTGGTCGGCCTCGGCGAAGGCCCGGACGACCTCGCCCCCTTCCAACCAGGCCCCTTCGTGGACGCCCTCCTCGACTGAGCCAACGCAGAACGACCCCCGCGCCGACCGGTGCGGGGGTCGTTGCTGTCCGGACAGGGGCTGCTCCGTGCAGCTAGGTGGCGCGCTGATTGCCGTCGACGGGGAGATGCCCGGTATTGCTGGCAGAGATCTTGCGCGGCTCATTGCCAGCAGGGCAGAGACATGAGCTTCGTGTCGGACAGGGGAGGCAGTCCGTCATCGAGGTTTCGGAGTCGCGAGTAGAGCGTTCGCATGGCGTCCCTGTCGGGCAGGTGCTCACCCCCGGCTGCGCGTTCCAACACGGTGATGCTGCTGACCAGTCTGATGCTCCCGACGGAGTGACTTGCGTTGCGCAGGCGCTGGAGGCGTTGGGCTTCGAACGCGGCCGCACGGCAGCCGCCGCCGTCGTCGATGAGGACGATCGCGTGCTCTCCGGCTTCGGCCGCGACGACGGCATGGGCGATGACCATCGTCTCTCCAAGGTCTTTCGAGGTCCGGATGCGCTGATCGAAGGGGATGCCGCTGATGCGCTGGACCGCTGCGGCCAGTTCGTCGGTCACGTCGTCGGGGAGGACTTCCATGAGCCGGGGTGGAAGCCTTTTCCAGACGCGTTCAGCTGCGGCGAAGCGCTGATCCTGGCGAGCTTTGCGCAGGATCTCATCTCGCACGATCTCTGGGACGCTCAACGCCCCCAGGACGCTGAAGAGCAGGCGTTCTTTGTTGAGGGACAGGAAGTTGATGCCCGGTCCGGCATCCATGATGGGGCGATGGTTCATTCGGCGACGCCCTCGCCTGCTTGGTCGTCCAGGTCGCTCAAGTCCACTGATACGACCGGCAGGTCCTGGGCCGTCATCCACGGAACCGAGGGATCGCGCGGGGCGATTCCGGCGTCGGCGAGTTCTCTCCTGGCGGCATCGACGGTGATTCCTCGCAGGGTGGCTACCGACTGAGCCGTCACGACTCCTTCCCGGTATCCGGCGATGGTGCGGGCGAGGAGTCGCTGGGGCGAGCGGGTGCGATCGGAGTCGTTCTGGAGCGACTCGTACTGATCGGTCCACCCGAAGCGCGTTGCCAGCTGTGGAGTCGAAAGTCCCATCCACTCTTGCTTGGTGGATGCGTTGATGCATCCGCAGTCGTGGAGCGCGATGGCCGCGATGGCCGGTGAGACGAGGAACCCCTGCACGACGGCCGACAGGGCGGCCTCGGACGGGGCGGCATGGTCTCCTAGGAACGCCTTGAGACCGGCCGCCGGCACCAGCAGATTCCGGGCGAACGCATCAGCGCGTTGCTCCTGAGCAGTGCGGGCGCTGAGGTCTTGTCCCTGTGGTCCGTTCCAGTCGGCGAAGATCACATGGGCGAGCTCATGCGCCAGCGTGCTGCGCTGCCGCATGGGATTGCGTGTGCGGGCGACCCCGATGAAGGTGACGTCCCGCACGGGGTCGCGCATGGTCAGTCCGTGCTCGTCGGGACTCGCGTCCAGCACGGCGACATCATGTCCGGTTGTCCGCTCGATGAGCGCGACGAGATCACCTAGGGGCTGGTCTCCCAGGTGGTGCTCGCGGCGGAAGGCGGCTGCCGCTTCCCTTCCCTGCTGCTCCGGCGTCATGATCTGCCTGTCCTTCACTGGGGCGCGGTGACTGCCTGCTCGTCCAGGTAGGCATCGAGTTCGATGAAATCCAGCAGCCGCTGCCGCATCTTCTCCATGCCCGAGCCGTTGCTCGCGCGAGCAGCGCACTGCACTCGTTCAGCAGCCGCTGTTCCGGTCAGCTGGGCGACGGTGTAGCCGGTGGCGTCGGCGATCCGGATGATCTCGGGCATCTTCGCGGCCCGCTCGCCGGAGATGATGCGGGAAAGGGTCGTCTGGGAAATGCCGGTGCGGTCGGCGAGGCCCCGCTGGGACAGCCCGGCCGCCTCGCGAGCGCGGTCAACCGCTGCCCCGACCTGTGTCGCAGTCACCTGAACCCCCCATCTGAATCATTTTTTCCGATCTGATTCATCATAGCCGATGGCGAAGGTTGTTGGTGCTTCTCGCCCGGTGGGAAATTTGTCTGACGACTGATGTATCGCTTACGGTCTGGCGGGAGGTAGTTCGGATGCGGGTTGTGGGGCGTCGGTCTTCGGTCGACGAGGTCATCGCTGCGCTCAACGAGCAGTTGTCCGGTGGGGCCTGGGCTCCTGGGGAGCGGATACCCACCGAGCAGGAGCTGGTCGCCGAGCTCGGCGTGAGCCGGGCCGTCGTCCGGGAGGCCGTTCGGGCGCTGGTCCAACTGGGGTGCTTGGAGGCCCGGCAGGGCGCCGGGACGTTCGTGGTGTCGGCCGCCGATCCGACGCCGATGCTGCGGCAGCTGCGGTTGGCCGAGCTGCGGGACGTCTTCGAGGTCCAGCTCGCCCACGACGTGCAGGCCGCGCGGTTGGCCGCGGTGCGCCGCGAGGACGCCGACGTCGAGCGGCTGCGCGAGCTGCTGGAGCGGCGGGACCGCGCTGCTTCGCCGGAGGACTTCGGCGCCGCTGACGTCGAGTTCCACTGCGCCGTGGTCGAGGCTGCGCGCAACCCGCTGCTCACCGAGATGTACCGCTACCTGAGCGAACGCCTGCGGGAGAGCTTGGTGGAGCTGCGCGCGGACAGCGCGTTGTCCGAGGGCGGCCCGCAAGCCCACCGCGCGCTGTTCGACGCGATCGCCGACCGCGATCCCGAGTCCGCCGCCGCGGCCGCGCAGGCCGTGATCCAGCCGTGCCTGACGTCGCTGGGCAGCGTCGTCGCAGAGAGGGGAACCGAGCAGTGAGTACCGGAGTCCAGCAGGCGCCCACGCGCCCGGCCGGCACCGCCGCGGTGGCCACCATGGTGCTGATCGTGCTGGTGGCGCTCGCGCTGCGGCCGCCGTTCACCGCGGTGGCTCCGCTGCTGGAGGCGATCCAGCGGGACCTGGGGGTGTCGAACACCTTCGCCGGCGTGCTGACCACCTTGCCGGTGGTGTGCCTCGGGGTGTTCGCGTTCGTCGCGCCGACGCTGCGGCAGCGGTTCGGCGACGAGAAGGTGGTCGTCGGCTGCCTGGTGGTGCTGCTGGTCGGGAACTCGCTGCGGGCCGCGGGTTCGACCTGGACGCTGCTGGCGGGCACGGTCGTCGTCGGCGCCGGGATCGCGGTGGCGAACGTGGCCCTGCCCGGGCTGATCAAGCGCGACTTCCCGCACAACATCCCGGTGATCACGGCGGTGTACACGGTCTGCTTGACGCGGGGCGGTGCGTTCGCGGCCAGCATCGTGGTGCCGGTCGGCACCGCGCTGGGCTCGGCCTGGCAGGCACCGCTCGGGGTGCTCGCCGTCCCGGTGCTGGTGGCCCTGGTGATCAGCGCCTTCGTGCTGCGCCGCGGTTCCGGCGCGCCGCCGCAGCCGTCGCGGCCCGGGCTGCTGTGGCGCACCCCGCTGGCCTGGCAGGTCACCGCGTTCATGGGGTTGCAGTCGGCGATGGCCTACGTGGTGTTCGGCTGGTTGCCGACCATGCTGCAGGGCCGGGGCATGAGCGCTGAGCTGTCCGGACTGGCGCTCGGCATCCAGGCGGCGGTGCAGTCCATCGGTTCGCTCGCGGTGCCGGTGCTGTGCCGCAGGTTCCGCGACCAGCGGCCGATCTCCACCGTGCTGGCCATCTGCATCGCGCTCGGGTTCGCCGGGATCCTGGTCGGCCCGGCATCCGGCGTGTGGCCCTCGGTGATCGTGCTCGGGGTCGCGCAGGGCGCGTCGTTCGGCTTGGCGCTGACGGTGATCGGGCTGCGCGCGCCGGACAGCGACACCGCCGCTGCGCTGTCCGGGATGGCGCAGGGCATCGGGTACCTCATCGCCGCGACCGGTCCGCTGCTGATCGGCCTCCTGCACGACCTGGCGGGCACCTGGACGGCCCCGCTGGCGCTGCTGATGGCCTGCTGCGCCGCCTGGTTGATCTCGGGGCTGCTCGCCTGCCGCCACCGCCAGGTGCCGTCCGTGCAGCACGGCGGTCACGTCACAACACGCCCGTAACCCGATTTCACCGCGGCGAAACAGCAGGACGGGTCGGCTGAAACAGCGGCTTCCCATGATGCGGCGCAACTCGGTCCGCACGGGAGGCGATGTGAATTCAGGCGACACCGCGTGGGTGCTCGTGAGCGCGGCCTTGGTCCTGCTCATGACCCCCGGTCTGGCGTTCTTCTACGGTGGCATGGTGCGCTCCCGCGGCGTGCTCAACATGCTGATGATGAGCCTCGGCAGCATCGGCGTGGTGGGCGTGCTGTGGGTGCTCGTCGGCTACTCCACGGCGTTCGGGTCCGACGTCGGCGGCGTCGGCCTGCTCGGCGACCCCGCCGAGTTCTTCGGGCTCGGCTCGCTGCTCGGCGAGGACCAGCTCTCCGGCTCGATCCCGACCCTGGCCTTCGCCGGTTTCCAGGCGATGTTCGCGATCATCACGGTGGCGCTGATCTCCGGGGCGATCGCCGACCGCGCCCGCTTCGGCCCATGGCTGCTGTTCGCCGCGCTGTGGGCGGTGGTGGTGTACTTCCCGGTCGCGCACTGGGTGTTCGCGTTCGACTCGACCGATGACGCGGGCAACGTGACCGCGGTCGGCGGCTGGATCGCCAACCGGATCGCCGCGATCGACTTCGCCGGCGGCACCGCGGTGCACATCAACGCCGGTGCCGCGGCGCTCGCGCTGGCGCTGGTGCTGGGCAAGCGCCGGGACTGGCCGAAGGACCCGGGCAAGCCGCACAACCTGCCGTTCGTGGTGCTCGGCGCGGCGCTGCTGTGGTTCGGCTGGTTCGGGTTCAACGCCGGTTCGGCGCTGGCCGCCAACACCACCGCCGCGGTCGTGCTGGTCAACACCCTGGTGTCCACCAGCGCCGCGATGCTCGGCTGGCTGCTGGTGGAGCGGATCCGCGACGGCCACGCCACCACGCTCGGCGCGGCCTCGGGCATCGTCGCCGGTCTGGTCGCGATCACCCCGGCCTGCTCGTCGGTGACCCCGCTGGGCGCGATCGCGGTCGGTGCGATCACCGGCGCGGTCTGCGCGCTGTCGGTCAGCCTCAAGTACCGCTTCGGCTACGACGACTCGCTGGACGTCGTGGGCGTGCACCTGGTCGGCGGCCTGCTGGGCACGCTGCTGATCGGCCTGTTCGCGTCCTCGGCCGCCCCGGCCGGGGTCGACGGCCTGTTCTACGGCGGCGGGCTGGACCAGCTGTGGCGGCAGGCCGTCGGCGCGGTCGCGGTGCTGGCCTACTCGTTCGTGCTCAGCCTGCTGCTGGCGCTGCTGGTCAAGGCGGTCGTGGGGTTCCGGGCCAGCGAGCAGGACGAGGCCGTGGGCATCGACGAGACCGAGCACGCCGAGGCCGCCTACCACTTCGGTGAGGGCCGCTCCGCGCGCCGCACCGCGGTCGAGTCGGAACGCAAGCTGGAGGGCAGCCGCGCATGAAGCTGGTGACCGCGATCGTGCAACCGTCCAAGTTGGACGATCTGAAGGAGGAGCTGGGCCGGCTCGGGGTGCTGGGCATGACCGTCAGCCAGGTGGAGGGCTACGGCAGGCAGAAGGGGCACACCGAGGTCTACCGGGGTGCTGAGTACTCGGTCGACTTCATCGAGAAGCTCCGCGTCGAGGTCCTGGTCGACGAACCGGATGCGGACAAGGTCGTGGACGGCATCGTGCGCGCCGCCCGCACCGGCCAGGTGGGGGACGGCAAGGTGTGGGTGACCGCCGTCGACACCGTCGTCCGGGTCCGCACCGGCGAGACCGGTCCCGAAGCGATCTAGTCCTCGTGACTTCTCGAAGGGCGCCTCCGAGCCGGGGAGGCGCCCTTCGTCATGTCGTGAGTGGTTTTCCGACCGGGCCGGGTGGTGGGTGAGTAGCAATACGCAGTCGGACTCAGGGAGCTTCACGGTCTCGCCGGGGCCGGTGGCCCGGCACACTTCTAAGTGCGACGCGGTGATCAGGGGGAACCGGATGGGAACCCGCCCGTACTGGGGGTCGGGCGGGTGAAACCGGGCCTGGCGATCGCAAAGGGGGGAACCGCGCGGGTGGTAGGGGAAGGGCCGCCCGCGCGGACCGGGAAGTGCGCCAGGGGGTGGCGCTGGAGGCGGCTCGCAGGGGGAGGCGGGCCGCCTCCTCTCCTGTTCGCGGGAGATGTGCGAGCGGATCTGCCGCACAAGATCCAACAACGCGTAATCTGGTCCCGTCGTGGACATACCGGACTTCTCACCAGTGGTCACATATCCTCCGCCGGCCGTGCAGGTCGGCCGCCGATCCCTCGTCGTCCTGGCCGGCCTGCCCGGCGCCGGGAAGAGCACGGTGCTGGGCAAGCTCAGCTCGGACGCCGACATCTCGACGCTTGACTCCGAGCAGGTCCGCGCGCGCCTGCGCGAGGTCCTGCCGGGCTGGCTGCCCTACCGCTACTACCGCCCGGTCGTGCACTTGGCGCACCGGACCCGCATCGTCTGGTTCTGCCTGACCGCGCCCGGCCCGGTCGTCGCGCACGAACCCGCCACCCGTGCCACCACCCGAGCCCTGCTGCTGGCGTTCGGCTGGATGAGCGGCCGCCAGCGAGTGCTCGTGTGGCTGTACGCGGACCCGGACGACGCCCTGGCCGGGCAGCAGCAGCGCGGCCGCCTGATCCGCCGCACGTCGTTCGCCCGGCACGTGCAGCGCGCGGACCGCATGCACCGCAGGCTCCGCGACGGTGCGACGCCGCGCGGCTGGCGGCAAGCGCACCTCCTGACCCGCGAAGAGGTCAGCTCAGGCCTCAGGCTGGACGTCGAATCGTGACTTGGCCGTGGTTTTCGTTCTTGATGCGCCGGAGGCGCGTAGCCCACCCTCGGCGCTTGCGCCGCCGCGGGTTCTCAGCGTTCGCCTGGCGAGGACGGCCTGACTGCCGTGTATTGGCATACATCAAGTCGGGCACCCGGAGTCCAGGCGGGCGCTGAGGTTCCGCCACCTGCACCGATACGCAGAATGAGCCTGGAAACAGCTTCTTGGGCGTGACTTGCGTCCCGTTGTGGTGGGGCGGGGCAGCGGGCGCGGATCTCGATCGCTAGGCTGGATCGCTGGTGCTGCGGCTAGGACGCCGCCGCACCAGGCTGAGAATCATCGAGCTGCGGGTGACTGGCAACAGGGTGTGCGTCCAGCGGAACGCGCGGTTCGACAAGCGCAAGCGACTGTCCCGTGGTCGGCTGCACCACCGCGCCGACTCCCCTGGCCCACCCTCCTCGGCGGGCAGCACCGGGCCGTTTCCGCGATCCATCAGCCCCCTGTCGACCCCACTGAGGAGACCCGCGTTCAGCATGCAGACCTTTGACGAGCTCGACCTCGACCCGCGCGTCCGCCAGGCGCTGACCGAGATCGGCTACGAAACCCCGTCCCCGATCCAGGCGCAGACGATTCCGCTGCTCCTGGAGGGGCGCGACGTGCTGGGTCTGGCGCAGACCGGCACCGGCAAGACCGCGGCGTTCGCGCTGCCGATCCTCTCCCAGCTGGACCTCAAGGCCAAGGGGCCGCAGGCGATGGTGCTCGCACCGACCCGCGAGCTGGCCATCCAGGTCTCCGAGGCCTTCCAGCGCTACGCCTCGCACCTGCCCGGCTTCCACGTCCTGCCGATCTACGGCGGCACCGGCTACGGCCCGCAGCTGGCCGGCCTGCGCCGCGGCGCGCACGTCGTGGTCGGCACCCCCGGCCGCTTGATCGACCACCTGGAGAAGGGTTCGCTCGACCTGAGCAACCTGAAGAACCTGGTGCTCGACGAGGCCGACGAGATGCTGCGGATGGGCTTCATCGAGGACGTCGAGCGGATCCTGCAGTCCGTGCCGTCGAGCCGCCAGGTGGCGCTGTTCTCCGCCACCATGCCCGGCGCGATCCGCAAGATCAGCCAGAACTACCTCAACGAGCCCGCTGAGATCTCGGTCAAGACCAAGACCAGCACGGCCACCAACATCACCCAGCGGTACGTGCCGGTGCGCGGCTCGAACAAGCTGGACGCGATGACCCGGATCCTCGAGGTCGAGGCCTTCGACGCGATGATCGTGTTCGTCCGCACCAAGCAGCTCACCGAGGAGCTGGCGGAGAAGCTGCAGGCCCGCGGCTTCAACGCGGCGGCGATCAACGGCGACATCGCGCAGGCGCAGCGCGAGCGCACCATCGGCCACCTGCGGGACGGCAAGATCGACATCCTGGTGGCCACCGACGTCGCCGCCCGCGGTCTGGACGTCGAGCGCATCTCGCACGTGCTCAACTACGACATCCCGCACGACACCGAGTCCTACGTGCACCGCGTCGGCCGCACCGGCCGGGCCGGGCGCAGCGGTGAGGCGATCCTGTTCGTCTCCCCGCGCGAGCGGCACCTGCTGCGCGCCATCGAGCGGGCCACCCGCCAGCAGATCCAGCAGATGGACCTGCCGACGATCGACGCGGTCAACGACCGCCGCCTGGCCAAGTTCGCGCAGGCCATCACCGACACCCTGGCCAAGGGCGACCTGGAGGTGTTCCAGGAGCTGGTGCGCGAGTACGAGCAGACCCACGACGTGCCGGCGCTGGAGATCGCCGCCGCGCTGGCCAGCATGGCCCAGGGCGACCGGCCGCTGCTGCTGGAGCCCGAGCCGGAGCCGCAGCGCCGCGAAGGCCCGTCGTTCCACTCGAACAGCTCGGACACCGAGACCTACCGGGTCGAGGTCGGCCGCCGCAACCGGGTCACCCCGCGCGCGCTGGTCGGGGCGCTGGCCAACGAGGGCGGCGTGCCCAGCAAGTACATCGGGCACATCGACATCCGCAACGAGCACACCCTGATCGAGCTGCCCGCCGACCTGCCGGAAGAGCTGCTGAACAAGCTGCGCGACACCCAGGTGGCCGGGCGCGGTCTGCGCATCACCCGCGCCGAGGGCGAGTCGATCAACCGCCGTCCCCGCCGTCCCGCCCGGGACCGCGACCGCGACCGCGATCGGGACCGCGACCGGCGCCCGCACCGCAAGGGGCAGCGCTCGCCGCAGTCGCGCGGTCGGCGCGATGACTACCAGCGCAGCTGAAGTGATGTCCGGTGAACCCCGGGTGGCCGTCCCGCCGCCCGGGGTTGCGCCATTTCCGCGATTGCGCTGCCCAGCCCGCACCGGACCCCGGGCGGGGGCAGTTACCCTCGCATAGGTAATCCATCGACTCTGGAGCCCGTGAACCCGTGTTCGACACTCTTTCCGACCGGCTCACCTCGGTCCTGACGAACCTGCGCGGCAAGGGGCGGCTGTCCGACGCGGACATCGACGCCACCGCGCGGGAGATCCGCATCGCCCTGCTCGAAGCAGACGTGGCGCTTCCCGTGGTGCGCAGCTTCATCAAGGGTGTCAAGGAGCGGGCCAAGGGCGCCGAGGTCTCCCAGGCCCTCAACCCGGCCCAGCAGGTCATCAAGATCGTCAACGAGGAACTGGTCACCGTCCTCGGCGGCGAGACCCGGCGGCTGGAGTTCGCCAAGACCCCGCCGACGGTGATCATGCTGGCGGGTCTGCAGGGTGCCGGTAAGACGACGCTGGCGGGCAAGCTCGCCAAGTGGCTGTTCGGGCAGGGCCACACGCCGATGCTGGTGGCCTGCGACCTGCAGCGCCCGAACGCGGTGAACCAGCTCCAGGTCGTCGGTGAGCGCGCCGGGGTGCCGGTGTTCGCGCCCGAGCCGGGCAACGGCGTCGGCGACCCGGTCGAGGTCTCCCGCCGCAGCATCGACGAGGCCCGCCGGGCCCAGCACGACGTCGTCATCGTCGACACCGCCGGCCGGCTGGGCGTCGACGAGGAGATGATGAAGCAGGCCGCCGACATCCGGGATGCGATCACCCCGGACGAGGTCCTGTTCGTCCTCGACGCGATGATCGGTCAGGACGCGGTCAACACCGCCGAGGCCTTCCGCGACGGCGTCGGCTTCTCCGGCGTGGTGCTGACCAAGCTCGACGGCGACGCCCGCGGTGGTGCCGCGCTGTCGGTCCGCGAGATCACCGGTCAGCCGATCATGTTCGCCTCCAGCGGTGAGAAGCTGGAGGACTTCGACCTCTTCCACCCGGACCGGATGGCCAACCGGATCCTGGGCATGGGCGACATGCTCACCCTGATCGAGCAGGCCGAGCAGGCCTTCGACCAGGAGCAGGCGGAGAAGGCCGCGGAGAAGCTCGGCACCGGCCAGCTGACCCTGGAGGACTTCCTCGAGCAGATGCAGGCGGTGCGCCGGATGGGCCCGCTGCAGAACCTGCTGGGCATGCTGCCGGGCGCCGGTCAGATGAAGGACCAGCTGGCCAACTTCGACGAGAAGCACCTGGACCGCATCCAGGCGATCATCCGCGGCATGACGCCCGCCGAGCGGGCCGACCCGAAGATCATCAACGCCTCCCGGCGCCAGCGCATCGCCCGCGGTTCCGGCGTGACGGTCAGCGACATCAACGACCTGGTCAGCCGGTTCTTCGAAGCCCGCAAGATGATGCAGCAGATGGCCGGCGGGTTCGGCTTCGGCGGTGGCGGGGGCAGCAAGAACCGCAAGGGCAAGAAGGGGAAGAAGGGCAAGAAGGGCAAGGGCCCGACGCAGCCGAAGGGCATGCGCGGCCTGCCCGGCGGCTTCCCGGCCATGCCGCCCGGCGGTATGCCCGGCATGCCCCCCGGCGGCCCGGACCTGTCCAAGCTGGAGGGCGGCATGAACGAGCTGCCCGCCGGCTTCGACCCGTCCAAGCTGAACTTCGGAAACGGCAAGAAGAAGTGACCGCGCTGCACCTGCGCGGAGTGGTCCTCCCCGACGGGGAGCACCGCGACCTCTGGGTTCGCGACGGGCGCGTCAGCCTCGACCCGGTGCCGGGCGCCGAAACCGTCTTCGACGGCGGTTTCGTGCTGCCCGGCCTGGTCGACGCGCACTGCCACATTGGCATCGGACCGGAAGGCCCGGTGGAGCTGGACGACGCGGTCGCACAGGCCGAGCTCGACCGCGACGCGGGCACCCTGCTGGTCCGCGACTGCGGCTCGCCCATCGACACCCGGCCGCTGCAGGAGCGCGAGGACCTGCCGCGCATCATCCGCGCCGGCCGCCACCTGGCCCGCCCGAAGCGCTACATCCCGTACCTGGCCGACCAGCTCGACCACGAGGAGCAGCTGCCGGCCGCGGTCGCCGAGCAGGTGGCCTACGGCGACGGCTGGATCAAGCTGGTCGGGGACTGGATCGACCGCTCGGTGGGCGACCTGGCTCCGCTGTGGAGCGACGAGGTGCTGCGCGAGGCGATCGCGACCGCGCACCGGCTGGGCGCCCGCGTCACCGCGCACGTCTTCGGCGAGGACGCGCTGCCGGGGCTGATCGAGGCCGGGATCGACTGCATCGAGCACGGCACCGGTCTCACCGACGAGACGATCGAGCTGATGGCCCGGCGCGGCACCGCGCTGGTCCCCACGCTGATCAACATCGAGAACTTCCCGTCCTTCGCGGCGGCGGCCACCAAGTACCCGACCTACGCCTCGCACATGACCGAGCTGTACGAGCGGGCCGACCGGACGGTGGCCAAGGCGATCGAGGCGGGCATCCCGGTCTACGCGGGAACCGACGCGGGCGGCGGCATCGCGCACGGCGTGCTGGCCGAGGAGGTCATCGCGCTGAACCGGGTCGGCATGTCCACCGAGCAGGCCATCGGCGCGGCGTCGTGGGAGGCCCGCCAGTGGCTGGGCTGGTCCGGCCTGGAGCACGGCGCCCCGGCGGACCTGGTCTGCTACGCCGCCGACCCCCGCAAGGACCTCACCGAGCTCCGCAACCCCGTCCGCATCGTTCTCCGCGGCAACGTCGTCGGCGCCTGACGATCTTCGAACCACCAGGTCAGGGCCGGGTGGTTGATCGGCGTCGAACTCTTCGAGCGCTTAGGGTTGAGGCGTCGAGGGGAGCGCGCAGTGGGGGACCAGCCGGAACGGAAACCGCCGGAGAACGGGCAGGACCCGCTCGCGCAACCGACGCCTCCGGCGGAGGACGGCGTCGACCAGGACCTGCACCCGACGTACTGGGAGGCCCAGTTGGAGGCCGCGCGCCGCGGCTCGCTGGCGTGGGGCCTGGCCGCGTTCTTCATCGGCTACGGCGGCTACTACCTGTGCGTGCTGGTCCTCACCGCGGTCCGGCCGGAGCGGCACGGCGGCTTCGACCCGACGACCCCGCCCAACACCGGTCCGCTGCTGCTGCTCGCCTTCGCCCCGAACGTCCTGCTCGGCCTGGTGCCCGCGGTGTTCTCCTGGTGGCGCGGCCGCGGCCTGCGCTCGGACTTCGGCATCGTGCCCAAGAAGCGAGACTTCAAGGTGGGCGTGGCCTGCGGGTTCGCCGCCCTGATCGGGTCCTGGCTGCTGACCTTGGTGATCATCGCCGTCTCCGGCCCGCCGCCGGAGACCGATCTCACCCGGCTGATGCAGGGGGAGCGCACGATCTGGCTCTTCCTGTTCGCGCTGTTCGCCTTCCTCGGCGCGCCGCTGACCGAGGAGCTGCTGATGCGCGGCGCGCTGTGGGGCGCGCTGGAGCACTACCGCCTGCCGCGCTACGCGATCCTGGTCCTGACCGCGCTGATCTTCGCGCTCATCCACCAGGAGGTGTGGCGCACGCCGGTGCTGTTCGTCGGCGGTCTCGCGATCGGCGCGGCGCGGATGATCACCGGTCGGGTGGCGACCAGCATGATCGCCCACGCCACGAACAATTTCCTGCCCGCACTCCTGCTGTTCGCCGTGGCCAGGTGAAATCGCTGCCGCGCAAGGCGCCGATAGCGGTAACCTGGCGGCTCGCCGGTGCCCGCGAGCGATCAGCCACGGGCTCGCCACGCCGCCGATCGGCACCACGGAGGCGCCCGTGAACGAAACGCAACAGCCAGAACCAGCCGAGGACGCACCGGAACGCGCACCCGCCCGCACCCACCGGTGGGGGTTCGGCGCGTTCGTCCTCACGCAGGTGGTCTTCGTGCTGGTGTCGGTGGTGCTGGCCGCCGCGCTCGGCAGCCCGGACGCCCTGACGCTGGTGATCATGCTGGTGCTGCCCACGGTGATCGCCGGGGCGCTGGCGGTCCTGATCACGGTGGTGCGCGGCAACGGCCCGCGGCTGGACTTCGGTCTGGAGTGGCGCTGGTCGGACGTCACCACCGGCCTGCTCATCGGCGGCATCGGCCTGGTCACCACGACCATCGCGACCATGCTGTGGGCGAAGTGGGTGGGGCAGGACAACGCCCACTCGACGGTCAGCAGCGTGCTCGACGGGGTGGAGCTGCCCCCGATCGCCGCGGTGGTGGTGTTCCTGCACATCTGGCTGATCGCGCCGCTGTGCGAGGAGCTGCTCTACCGCGGTCTGCTCTGGGGCGCCATGGAGCGGATGCGCTGGAGCCAGCTGAACGTGTTCCTGCTCAGCACCGCGGTCTTCGCGATCGGGCACCTGGAACCCCAGCGCACGGCGCTGCTGCTGGTGATCGCGATCCCGATCGGCGTGGCCCGCATGGTCACCGGCCGCCTGACCGCCAGCGTGGTCGCCCACCAGGTGAACAACTTCCTCCCGGCCCTCGGCCTGCTGCTCGTCTCCCTCGGCCTCCTCCCCGCCTGACCGGCCGGGCTCGGATCCGGCAGGGCAGAACGAGATCGTTTACTTCCGGACCACCCCGGGACTGCTGGAGGCTGCGGATCTGGCAGAATGGTTAGCTGTTCGCCGCGAGGGGTCCCTCTCACCGCTTGTGGCCATTTGACCTACGAGCATTCCGAATCGCCACCCCACGTGGTTCGGCGTGCTCACCGGAGCACGAACGAGAGTCTGAGGAGCACCAGCACCCGTGGCTGTGAAGATCAAGCTTGCCCGGATCGGTAAGATCCGCGAGCCGCACTACCGCATCGTCGTCGCCGACGCCCGCACCCGCCGCAACGGCCGGGCCATCGAGACGATCGGCCAGTACCACCCGAAGGAGAACCCGAGCGGCATCGTCGTCGACTCGGAGCGGGTGCAGTACTGGCTGGGTGTCGGGGCGCAGCCGACCGAGCCGGTGCAGAACATCCTGGAGATCACCGGCGACTGGCAGAAGTTCAAGGGCCTGCCGGGTGCCGAGGGTCGGCTGAAGACCGCCGAGCCGAAGCCGAGCAAGCAGGAGCTGTTCGAGGCCGCGCTGGCCGCCGCCGGCGAGGAGCCCACCGTCGAGGCCACCACCCCGAAGAAGAAGGGTGGCAAGAAGGCCGAGGACAAGGCCGAGGAGAAGTCCGAGGAAGGTCAGGCGTGACGGTCCTCGCGGACGCGCTTGAACACCTGGTGCGCGGCATCGTCGACAACCCCGACGATGTCCGCGTTCAGCTGCTCACGACCCGGCGCGGTCGCACCCTCGAGGTGCACGTGAACCCCGACGACCTGGGCAAGGTCATCGGCCGCAGCGGTCGCACCGCGACCGCCCTGCGGACCGTGATGTCCGGCATCGGTGGCCGCGGCATCCGGGTCGACGTGGTCGACACCGACCGCTGAGCGCCATGGCTGATCCCGAGCAGGAGACCCTCGCCGTGGGGCGCATCGTCCGACCGCACGGTGTGCGGGGAGAGCTCGTCGTCGAGGTGCTCACCGACAGCCCCGAGCTGCGGTTCGCACCCGGTTCGGTGCTCGGGACCCAGCGCCGCGGCAAGGGCCGCGGGCAGAACCTCACCGTGGCAGCCGCCCGGCCGCACGCCGGGCGGCTGCTGCTGCGCGCGGAGGGCGTCGACGGCCGCGAGGCCGCCGAGGACCTGCGCGGCGTGACGCTGACCGTCACCGCGGACGTCCTCGAACCCACCGATGACCCGGACGAGTTCCACGACCACGAGCTGGTCGGACTGCGGGCCGTCCAGGTCTCCGGGGAAGAGGTCGGCGAGGTGAGCGATGTCGTCCACACACCCGCGGGCGAGCTGCTGGCCCTGCGGACGGCCGACGACCGCGAGGTCCTGGTGCCGTTCGTGGCCGAGATCGTGCCCGAGATCGACCTGGCCGCCGGGAAGCTGGTCATCGACCCGCCCGAAGGCCTGCTCGACGAATAATCGCAGCTGAAGATTCCGCCCTCGCCGTTCGGCGGGGGCGTTTCCGTTTTTCGAGGGCACCATGCGCATCGACGTCATCACGATCTTCCCCGACTACCTCAACCCGCTGCGGGAGGCCTTGCTGGGCAAGGCCATCGAGCGCGACCGGATCGCCGTAGGCGTGCACGACCTGCGCGACTGGACGCACGACGTGCACCGCGCGGTGGACGACAGCCCGTACGGCGGCGGCCCCGGCATGGTGATGAAGCCCCAGGTCTGGGGTGAAGCCCTGGACGCCGTTTGCGGGACCGAGGAGCCGATGCCGCGGCTGGTCGTGCCGACGCCGGCCGGGCGGCCGTTCGACCAGGCCACCGCGATCCGCTGGTCCTCCGAGCAGCGCTTGGTGTTCGCCTGCGGCCGGTACGAGGGCATCGACCAGCGGGTGATCGACGACGCGGCCACCCGGATGCCGGTGGAGGAGGTCTCCATCGGCGACTACGTGCTGGTCGGCGGTGAGGTCGCCGCGCTGGTGATGATCGAGGCCGTGGCGCGCCTGCTGCCGGGGGTGCTGGGCAACCCGCTGTCGGCGGAGCAGGACTCCTTCTCCGACGGCCTGCTGGAAGGGCCCTGCTACACCCGCCCCGAGGTCTGGCGCGGGCGCGCCGTGCCGGACGTGCTGCGGTCCGGGAACCACGCCGCGATCGACCGCTGGCGGCGGGACCAGGCCCTCGAACGCACCTACCGCAGGCGCCCGGAACTGCTGGCAGAGCTGCCGGAGGGGGCCCTGGATAAGAGGGACCGAGCGCAACTCGATAAGCTGCAGGAGTCGGAACACTCCGACGAGTCCCGGAATGCCGGAGAAGCATCTCGCTGACCCCGCGTCGGTGGGGTCGGTTGAGACCCCGGAAAGCGGATCTGGCACACTGGAACGGTTGACGCAGCCGGGCGAGATCGCTCGGCGTGCGCACAAAGCAAGTTCACCCCGTGTCAGGCGGTGCCCGTTAGATCGGGTCATCGACATGCGAGAACACGGGCTGCCTTCGACACGGATGAGGACGGACCACCGATGAACACCCTGGACGCGTTGGACGCCCAGTCGCTGCGTTCCGACATCCCGGCCTTCCGGCCCGGTGACACGCTGAAGGTCCACGTCCGCGTCATCGAGGGTTCGCGCGAGCGGACTCAGGTCTTCCAGGGCGTGGTCATCCGCCGGCAGGGCGATGGCATCCGGGAGACCTTCACCGTGCGCAAGGTTTCCTTCGGTGTCGGTGTGGAGCGGACCTTCCCGGTGCACACCCCGAACATCGCGCAGATCGAGGTCGTGGCGCGCGGTGCTGTTCGGCGGGCGAAGCTGTACTACCTGCGCGAGCTGCGCGGCAAGGCAGCGAAGATCAAGGAGAAGCGGGAGACCGCCGCTTCCTGATCGGACGGACGTACTGCGAACAGCCCGGATGCCCTGCATCCGGGCTGTTCCTTTTGTGCGCTCCCGGTGCCGCACGGCGTTGCACGTTCGGGTGATCAGTGACGAATTCGAGCCGCGGACGCCGTGGTTCCC
Organism: Saccharopolyspora oryzae; assembly: GCF_027853915.1. Classification (GTDB taxonomy): domain Bacteria; phylum Actinomycetota; class Actinomycetes; order Mycobacteriales; family Pseudonocardiaceae; genus Saccharopolyspora; species Saccharopolyspora oryzae. The sequence goes on along the minus strand of NZ_JAQGLA010000077.1, from coordinate 16,295 downwards.
GACTCGGACGTACCGGAAAAGAGCACGTCATGGCGCCTTCTCCGGGCGCTCCGAAGCGGGGGAGCACGACGGCCCCTGTTTCTGTTCCAGTAGCCTGGCCAGGTGGCCGACGTCATGCGCAGCGGATCAGCGGAGGAGCCCCACGAGGCCGAGCACCACAGCGGTGCTCCGGACGACTCGGGGGAAGGCTCTCGCAGCCGCAAGCCCAAGAACAAGAAGAAGGGCTCGTTCTGGCGCGAGCTGCCGATTCTGATCGTCACCGCCCTGGTGCTGACGGTTCTGATCCAGGCGTTCATCGCGCGGGTCTACGTGATCCCGTCGCAGTCGATGGAGCAGACCCTGCACGGGTGCACCGGCTGCAACAACGACCGGGTGCTGGTCGACAAGATCACCTACCGGTTCAGCGACCCGAAGCCGGGCGACGTCGTGGTGTTCCGCGGCCCGCAGCCGTGGGTGCAGAACGAGTTCCGCACCGAGGAGCCCTCGAACCCGGTGGCCGGGTTCTTCCAGGGCGCGGCCTCGCTGCTGGGCTTCGGCGCCCCGGACGAGAAGGACTTCGTCAAGCGCGTCATCGCCGTGGGCGGCCAGAAGGTGGAGTGCTGCGACGCGCAGAACCGCGTTCTGGTCGACGGCAAGCCGCTCAACGAGCCCTACCTGTACTGGGAGCCGGGCCGCGGTGTCGGCCAGGAGGAGTTCAAGGAGGTCACCGTCCCGCCGGGCCACCTGTGGGTGATGGGTGACAACCGCAACGACTCGGCCGACTCCCGCGTGCAGGGCGGTGGCGGTCTCAACGGCGCCGTGCCGGTGGACAACGTGATCGGCAAGGCGCAGTTCATCGTGCTGCCGCCGACCCGCTGGCAGGGCATCGCCGATCCGGACCCGCAGACCACCGCGCTGGGCGCGCCCGCCTGGCAGACCGGGGTGCCGGTCGGCTTCGGGGTGGCGGCGGCGTTCCCGACGGTGTGGCTGGGTCGTAGGCTCGTCGGTGTGGTGAGCAAGGGACGAGCCTCGGAGTGACGTTGACGTGACGGTGGCGGAGTTCCGGCCGCCGAGGTCGGTGATCCGGCGCAGCAGCGGCAACTGGGCCCTTCAGCGCGCGTTGGACCGCCGCGGCCTCGGGCCGGTGGCAGGCGTGGACGAGGCCGGGCGCGGGGCGTGCGCCGGACCGCTGGTGGTGGGCGCGTGCGTCCTGAAGCCGGGCGACGGTCAGCGCTTCGAGGGCCTGACCGACTCGAAGGTGCTGTCGGAGGCCGACCGGGACCTGATGTTCGACCGCATCACCGAGCGAGCGTTGAGCTGGTCCACCGTCGTGATCCCCGCCGAGGACGTCGACGCGCTCGGCATCCACGTGGCCAACCTGGAGGGCATGCGGCGCGCGGTCGCCCGGCTCTCCGAACACCCCGGCTACGTGCTCACCGACGGATTCCGGGTGCAGGGCCTGGCCACGCCCAGCGTGGCCGTGGTGAAGGGCGACCTGGTGGCCGCCTGCGTGGCGGCGGCGTCGGTGCTGGCGAAGGTGACCCGCGACCGGCTGATGGCCGAGCAGCTGCACCAGGAGTTCCCTGACTACGGGTTCGACGTGCACAAGGGGTACAGCACGCCGCTGCACTCGGCGCGGCTGGCCGAGCACGGGCCCTGCCGGGAGCACCGCTGGTCCTATGCGAACGTGGTGGCCGCCGCGCAGCGGCACGGCCTGCGCTCGCCGCGCGCGGTGAGCAGCAAGCCCGGGTTGTTCGATGCTTCTGAGGGGGGAGTGGTGGACAATGAGGTGTTGTAGTCCGATCGGAAACGCAGAAGGGCTCGCACAGCGATGAGCGCCGAGGATCTCGAGAAGTACGAGACCGAGATGGAGCTGCAGCTCTACAAGGAGTACCGCGACATCGTCGGGCAGTTCACCTATGTCGTGGAGACCGAACGGCGCTTCTACCTGGCCAACGCGGTGGACGTGCAGGTGCGCAACTCCGACTCGGAGGTCTACTTCGAGGTGGCGATGTCGGACGCGTGGGTGTGGGACATGTACCGCCCGGCGCGCTTCGTCAAGAACGTCCGGGTGATCACGTTCAAGGACGTCAACGTGGAGGAGCTGGACAAGCCGGATCTCCGGTTGCCGGAGAGCGGTCCGTTCGGTTCCTGAGCTCAGCACCGGATCAGCTGCTCGGGCGGTCGTCTTCAAGACGGCCGCCCGAGCTTTTTTGTGCGCGCGCTCGGCCCAGCTCGCCCCGTGAACTCCGTGGACCTGCAGCTGCGGACACGCCGGTGGCGTGTCGTGCCTTCGGTGCGTTCCTGGCCATATGTCCGGTGAACTGAGCTGATCGGCTGCAGTTTTCCGCTGTTTTCTGGCCGATCGGCTGTATTCGCAGATTCTTTTTCGCGTTCTCCCGTGGTTTTTCAGCGCTTCCCACTCATTCGTGTGAGCCGAGTTTTCCACAGGTGATCCATCTGGCCGGGAATGCCGAAATGTGCTGGCGATCGGCGTGATTTTCGGGATCATCGGAGACATCCACCCGTTCTCGGATCCGTTGTCGTGCTGCGGGAAAACCCCTCGCGAACGCCGACCGGTGCTGTCCGAGCGCGGGAAGTCCCGCAACGCCAGGCCGAGGAGGAAGTCGTGCGCCGCAAGAAGATCGTGGGCCCGCTGAGCGATGTCAGCGCTGGTGACGGCCGGCATGCGCTGGGGCTGGAGGGGGAGCGGTTAGCCGCCGGATTGCTGGAACACCGGGGAATGACCGTGCTGGACCGGAATTGGCGGTGCCCGCACGGAGAACTCGACATCGTCGCAGCGGACGGCGAATCCGTGGTGTTCTGCGAGGTGAAGACGCGTTCCGGAGTCGATTACGGCGGTCCGCGCTACGCGCTCAACGCGGAGAAGATCGGGCGAATTCGCAATGCCGCGCGGGCGTGGCTGGCCGAACGCGAATTGGTGGGGTGCTCGGTCCGGTTCGACTTCGTCTCGGTCCTGTGGCCCCCGGGGCAGCCGGTGCTCCTCCAGCACCTCGAGGGGGTGTTCTGAATGGCGTTGCGGCGGACCTGGGCGGTCGCGCTGTTCGGTGTGGACGGCGTGCTCGTCGAGATCGAAGCGGACGTGCGCAAGGGCGGCCTGCCGTCGTTGCAGCTGCTCGGCTTGCCCGACACCGCGTTGCAGGAGTCCAAGAACCGCGTGCGGGCGGCCATCCAGAACTGCCGGGAGGACTGGCCGGCGAGCTGCGTGACGCTCGCGCTGTCCCCGGCCGCGCTGCCCAAGGCCGGGACCTCCTACGACCTGGCCCTGGCCTGCGCGGTGCTGGCCGGGGCGGAGCTGGTGCCGCCGCACCGGCTGGCCGGAACGGTGCTGTTCGGAGAACTGGCGCTGGACGGCCGGATCCGCCCGGTGCGCGGCCTGCTGCCCGCCTTGCTGGCCGCGCGGAAGGAGAACATGCGCCGGGCGGTGGTGCCGGCCGAGTGCCTGGGCGAGGCGCTCCTGGTGGACGGCATCGAGGTGCTGGGCGCGACGCACCTGCGCGACGTGGTGGCCTGGCTGCGCGAACTCGGCGACCTGGCCCGACATCCGCCGCCGGTGGACGAGCTTCCGGTCGAGGACGCGCCGGACCTCGCCGATGTGCTCGGTCAGCCCGAGGCGCGCTGGGCGCTCGAGGTCGCTGCGGCGGGCGGACACCACCTGCTGATGATCGGTCCACCCGGTACGGGCAAGACCATGCTGGCCAAGCGGTTGTGCGGGCTTTTGCCGGACCTGAGCGGGACGGAGGCGCTGGAGGTGACGGCGATCCGGTCCGTGGCCGGTGACCTCTCCGGCTCGGCGTCCCTGGTGAGGACCCCGCCGTTCGTGGCGCCGCACGCGTCGCTGTCCGTCCCAGCGCTGATCGGCGGTGGCACGGGGCTGGCCAGGCCGGGCGCGGTCAGCAGGGCGCACCGAGGGGTTCTCCTCCTGGACGAGGCGTGCGAGCTCGGACCGAAGCGGTTGGAGGCGTTGCGCACGGCGTTGGAAGAAGGCGAGATCCGGCTGGCCCGGCGGGACGGAACCCTGCGCTATCCCGCGAGGTTCCAGCTGGTCCTGGCCACGAACCCCTGCCCGTGCGCGCCTGCCAGGGAACTCGATTGCCAGTGCCCGCCGCAGGTTCGGCGGCGCTACCTCGGCAAGCTGTCGGGCCCGCTGCTGGACCGGGTGGACCTGCGGGTGCGGATGCGCCCGATCACCGCGATGACCGTCCACAGTGGTGTCGAACCGGAGAGCACCGCCGTCGTGCGGGAGCGGGTGGCGCAGGCGCGGGCCTCCGCGCGGGAGCGGTGGTCCGAGCACGGCTGGCAGACCAACACCGAAGTCCCGGGACCGGTGCTGCGGCGCGAGTTCGCGCTGCCCCACGAGGTCACCGGATTGCTCGATCGCGGATTGGAGGTCGGGGCGATCACCGCCCGCGGCGCGGACCGGTGCCTGCGGGTGGCGTGGACGTTGGCCGACCTCGACGGCAAGGAGCGGCCCGACGCCGAGCACGTGGCGGCGGCGCTGGAGTTCCGGGACAGGAGGGCGGCTTGATGGCCGACTGGGCGAAGCTGGGTGCGAAGACCAAGCGAGAAGTGCTGCTGGCGAGGGCATTCCTGGCGGCGGTCGCCGAACCACCGGCGCCCGCGCTGGCCGGCTTCGTCGCCAGGCACGGCCCGCAGCGGGTGGTCGAGGCGATCCAGCGGGGGAAGGCACCGCCGGACGTGATGGCCGAGGTCGAGGCCCGGTGCGAGGACGTGTCCGCCGAGCAGCTGCTCGACGCGACGGAGGTAGCCGGTGCCCGGCTCGTGGTGCCTGAAGACGACGAGTGGCCGCACAGCGCCTTCGAGGACCTGGCCGGAGCGCGCGAAGTCGGGCTCCCGGAAGTGGCCGAGCCGATCGCGCTGTGGGTGCGCGGCAGAGCGGACCTGGCGACGGCGCTGGACCAGGCGGTCGCCGTCGTCGGTGCTCGAGCGGCCTCCGGCTACGGCGAGCACGTGTCGGCCGAGTTCGGCCACGGGCTGGCGCAAGCCGGGTTCACCGTGGTTTCCGGTGCTGCGTACGGCATCGACGGTGCGGCGCACCGGGGCGCCCTCGCCGCTGGTGGCAGGACAGTGGCGTTCCTGGCCTGCGGAGTCGATGTCGACTACCCGGCGGGGCACGGCCGTTTGCTGCGCGCGGTGGCCGAGCAAGGTGCGGTGGTCAGCGAGTACCCGCCAGGTACTTCGCCGCGGAAGCACCGCTTCCTGGTGCGCAACCGGCTGATCGCGGCTTCCGGCCGGGCTGCGGTCGTGGTGGAGGCCGGGGCGCGCAGCGGAGCGGGCAACACCGCGAACACGGCCGATTCGCTGGGGCGGCCCGTGCTTGCGGTGCCCGGACCGATCACCTCGAAGAACTCGGTGGGGTGCCACGGGATGGTGCGCTCGGGGCGAGCAGTGCTGGTCACCAGCATCGAGGAGGTCGTCGAGGCCGTCAGCCCCATCGGTTCGCCGGGACCGGTCGAAACCGTTGGAACGCACCGCCGGACCGACGGTCTGAAACCGCACGCCCAACGCCTGCACGACTCGTTGCGCGGCATGGAAGGGGCCAGCGCGGACGAACTCGCGCGGGACTGCGGCCTGCCGCTGGGTGAAGTGCGGGCGCTGCTCCCGGAGCTGGAGATGTCCGGGTTCGCGGTTCGCTCGGATCGGGGGTGGTCGGTCGCACGATGAGGTCACATCTGCGACACCGGTGGCTGAGCAGCTGATCGCGGTCGAGTGATCATGATTCGGCGTGGCGATGCTTGACCGGTGGCGGTGCAAGGGCCAGCGTCAGAGGCATGCCCCGAGCCCGTTCCACCGAACCGCGAAGACCCGATTTCCGCGCGGTTCGGGCGAAACTGCCCGAGCCGCTCGGTGCTGCGGTCGACGGGTTCGAGCGGCACCTCGCCGCCGAACGCGGGCTGTCGGTGCACACCGTTCGGGGCTACGTGGGCGACGTCGTTTCGCTGCTCGACCACCTGTCCGGGGCGGCCGGTCGGGAAACCCTCGCGGAGCTGGACATTTCCGTGCTCCGCGAGTGGTTGTCGGCCCAGCACGCGCAGGGTGCGAGCCGCTCGACGATGGCTCGACGCACGGCTGCCGCCCGCACCTTCACGGCGTGGGCGCTGCGCTCCGAGCTGCTGCCGAGCGATCCCGGGCCGCGGCTCGCCGTGCCGGCCAAGCCGCGGAAGTTGCCTGCAGTGCTGCGCGCCGACCAGGCGGGTGCGGCGATGCAGGCCTCCGCGACCGGAGCCGACCAGGGCGATCCGGTCGCGCTGCGTGATCACGCGGTGCTCGAACTTCTGTACGCCACAGGGGTTCGCGTCGCCGAGCTGTGCGGGTTGGACGTCGACGACGTGGACCGCGAACGCCGGGTGATCCGGGTGATCGGCAAAGGTGACAAGGAACGCGTTGTGCCGTTCGGCCTACCCGCGGATGATGCGCTCGACCGGTGGATCACCGCTGGACGGCCGAACCTGGTCCGAGCGGGCTCCGGTGCCGCGCTGTTCCTGGGTGTTCGAGGTGGACGGCTCGACCCGCGCACGGTGCGACGAGCAGTGCACGACGCGGTCGGGACCGTTTCCGGTGCACCGGACGTCGGACCGCACGGCATGCGGCATTCAGCGGCGACCCATTTGCTGGAAGGCGGTGCGGACCTCCGTAGCGTTCAGGAGTTGCTTGGTCACGCTACGCTCGCAACGACCCAGCTTTACACCCACGTGACCGTTGAACGGCTGAAGGCGATCCATGACCGAACCCACCCCCGTTCCTGACCATGCCGGGGGCGGCGCCGACACGGTGGCCGCGAGACCGAACTCGGCGCCGGTGACCGCCCGTGAGCGAGGCAGCTCGACGAACGGTCACGCGCACGAGTCCGTGCGACGCCGCGGGCTGGCCCTGGCGGCCGAAGCCGCGGCCGCCGCGGACGGGGACCAGCGCAGCGGCGACGAAGTCGAAGCGGGCATCGTCGCGCTCTGGCAGGCGTTCGGCGAACGGCGCGACCAGGAGCTGCGCGACCGCTTGGTGCTGCACTACGCGCCGCTGGTCAAGTACGTGGCGGGCCGGGTGGGCACCGGGCTGCCCTCGCACGTCGAGATCTCCGACCTGATCCAGTCCGGCATCTTCGGCCTGGTCGACGCGATCGAGAAGTTCGAGCCCGAACGGGGCCTGAAGTTCGAGACCTACGCGATGCAGCGCATCCGCGGCGCGATCCTGGACGACCTGCGGGCCCAGGACTGGGTCCCCCGATCGGTGCGCAGCCGGGCCAGGGACGTCGAGCGGGCACTGGAACGCTTGGAAGCGAAGCTGCAGCGCACGGCCACCGACGCCGAACTCGCCGCCGAGCTGGAGCTGTCCCTCGACGAGCTCCGCGAGCTGTTCGCCCAGCTGCAGATGACCAGCGTGGTCGCGCTCGACGACCTGATCGGTGCCGGGCCGATGCAGGCCTCGCTGGCCGAAACGCTGCCCGACGACCGGGCCGAAGACCCGGTGGCGGCCCTGGTCGACCGGGACAGCAGGCGCCAGCTCGCCGAGGCGGTGGAACGCCTGAGCGAACGCGACAGGGTGGTGGTCACGCTCTACTACTTCGAGAACCTCACCCTCGCCGAGATCGGCAAGGTCCTGGGCGTGACGGAATCCCGCGTCTGCCAGCTCCACACGAGGGCAGTGCTCCGCCTGCGCACCAAGTTGACCGAAGCCTGAGCCTTCCTGCGGCGTTCTGCCCGTGGGGTTGGGAGGTGGCGGTTCTCGGCGAACCGCCACCTCTCGTCGTCAGTCCCAGGGGAGCAGGCGGACGTGACCCCCGCCCAGGAGGCGGAGCGGGTCCAGGTACGTCAGGTGTTGGCGGGCTCCCCAGTGCAGGCAGGCATTCGGGGGTTGTGCCGTGCACTCGGGATGGCCTGGTTCGAGGTAGCCGATCGGTTGGCCGCGGGTGACCTGGTCGCCGACCGCCGCCGTCGGGCGGACCGGTTCGTAAGTGGTGCGCAGGCCGGGCGGGTGTTCGATCGAGACCAGGTTCCGACCGGCCACTTGGCCGGCGAAGACGACCACGCCGTCACCGGCCGCCAGGACCTGCTGGTCGACCTCGCCGACCAGGTCCACTCCGCGATGACCTGGTCCGTAGGCGTGCTCCGGGGATTCGAACGGGCGCGCGACGGCGGGTGGCGGGGCCAGCGGCCAGCCGAACTGGCCCTCCGCGGTTCTCGAGGACGCTGCCGGGGCGGGCCGGGCGACCGGTTCGGGTGCGGTGGACAGGCCGATCGCAGCGGTGGCGATACCGGTGCAGAGCAGGGCAGACGTGATCAACTGGCGCATGCCCCCACAGTGGCCGCGCACCGGGGCCGGCAACAGGGGGAAGCGGAAATCTGTGGACAAGCCGGGCTGGTGTGGACAACTCGCACTCCACGATCGGGTCAGCCGCCGCGTCGAGTACACTGTTGGCGCGGTTTCGTGTCCGCACGGACCGACTTCGCGTGCCCGCACACCACGCCTGCGCAGGTGACCGGACTTCCGGTCGGCCACCGGGTGGCTCAGTACCGAGTTCAACACCTCGGACGCTGCTGCCCCCAGCAGGGTGCCGGTGCCCCGCGGTCCCGCGCTCCTCGTGAGCCGGGTGGGGTGGCCGGGAGCGGGTGCCAGGGCGGCGGGTCACCCGGCTCGTCGCAGCAACCGAATCGCGCGCCGACCGGCGCGCCCGACCCACGAGGTGCGAATCAGGCCATGGCCGTCGTCACCATGAAGCAGCTGCTCGACAGCGGCGTGCACTTCGGGCACCAGACCCGTCGCTGGAACCCGAAGATGAAGCGCTACATCTTCACCGAGCGCAACGGCATCTACATCATCGACCTGCAGCAGACGCTGACCTACATCGACGGAGCGTTCGACTTCGTCAAGCAGACGGTCGCGCACGGCGGGACGATCCTGTTCGTCGGCACCAAGAAGCAGGCGCAGGAAGCGATCGCCGAGCAGGCCCAGCGGGTCGGCATGCCGTACGTGAACCAGCGCTGGCTGGGTGGCATGCTCACCAACTTCCAGACCGTCCACAAGCGTCTGCAGCGTCTCAAGGAGCTTGAGACCATGGAGCAGACCGGGGGCTTCGAGGGCCGCACCAAGAAGGAAATCTTGATGCTGACCCGCGAGAAGGACAAGCTCGAGAAGACCCTCGGCGGTATCCGCGACATGAGCAAGGTGCCCAGCGCCGTGTGGATCGTGGACACCAAGAAGGAGCACATCGCCGTCGGCGAGGCTCGCAAGCTGGGCATCCCGGTCGTCGCGATCCTCGACACCAACTGCGACCCGGACGAGGTCGACTACCCGATCCCGGGCAACGACGACGCGATCCGCTCCGCCGCCCTGCTGACCCGCGTGGTCGCCGACGGTGTCGCCCAGGGCCTGATGGCCCGCAGCGGCCGCACCAACGGCGCCCCGGAGGGCGAGGAGAAGCCGGCCGGTGGCGAGCCGCTGGCCGAGTGGGAGAAGGAGCTGCTGGCCGGTTCCGGCCAGGCCGCCGAGGGCGGCGAGCAGCCCGCGCAGTCCTGATCCACCGCGCCCCGCGTCCGGCTTCGGACGCGGGGCGCGATCAGGCTGCTTGCCAGTCACACTTGAGGGCGTGATCGCCCGAGTCGGGCACCGGTTCCCGCCGAGCGGATCGGACGCCGCGGGACCGCTGCCCGCCAGCAAGACCTTCTAAGCTTCGTAACAAGAGGGACGGATAACGCACGATGGCGAACTTCAGTGCGGCCGACGTCAAGCGTCTTCGCGAGCTGACCGGCGCCGGAATGATGGACTGCAAGAAGGCGCTCGACCAGAACGACGGCGACTTCGACAAGGCCGTCGAGAGCCTCCGCATCAAGGGTGCCAAGGACGTCGGCAAGCGCGCCGAGCGCGCCACCGCCGAGGGCCTGGTCGCCGCTGACGGCGGTGTGCTGATCGAGCTGAACAGCGAGACGGACTTCGTCGCCAAGAACGACGAGTTCATCCAGCTGGCCAACAAGATCGCGGCTGCCGCCCGGGCCGCCGGTGCCGGTGACCTGGAGAGCGCGCTGGCCGCGGACCTCGACGGCAAGCCCGTCTCCGAGGTCATCCAGGAACTGTCCGCCAAGATCGGCGAGAAGCTGGAGCTGCGCCGGGTCACCAAGTTCGACGGTGCCGTGGCCACCTACCTGCACCGCCGCTCCTCGGACCTGCCGCCGGCCGTCGGCGTGCTGGTCGAGTACACCGGTGACGACGCGGAGGCCGCTCGCGGCGCCGCGATGCAGGTCGCCGCGCTCAAGCCGAAGTACCTGAGCCGCGACGACGTCCCGGAAGACCTGGTCGCCAACGAGCGCCGGATCGCCGAGGAGACCGCGAAGGCGGAGGGCAAGCCGGAGAAGGCGCTGCCGAAGATCGTCGAGGGTCGCCTGAACGGCTTCTTCAAGGAGAACTGCCTGCTGGACCAGCCGTCCGTGCAGGACAACAAGAAGACCGTCAAGGCGCTGCTGGACGAGGCCGGCGTGACGGTCACCGGCTTCGCCCGGTTCGAGGTCGGCCAGGCCTGACCTGCTGCTGCGAGCGGTCTGCCGGGATCGCACCCAGTGGTGTACCACCTGCTCACCTGATCTGGTGAGCAGGTGGACCTGGCAGCCGCCAGACGCGGCTTCGGCGCCCCGCCTTCGTGAAGGCGGGGCGCTTTCGCAAGAGAGCACCCCGCGTCGACGAGCGGTTGAGATGCTCGGCGTGCTCGACTGAACTGGACGTCAGGTGGCTCGCCACCTGCGGGTTCTCATGCGTCTTCTCGAGGGCGGCCGCGTCCCGGCCGAGAAGGCGCATGAGGTTCCGCCAGGTGCCACCAACGCGAATTGATCACAGACCGCTAAGAACCTCGCAGGAGGAATCAGTGACCGACGAGGGCCCGACGCAGCGCGGTTATGGACGAGTGCTGCTCAAACTGGGCGGTGAGATGTTCGGCGGGGGCAGCGTCGGAATCGACCCGGACGTGGTCGGCACGGTCGCCCGGCAGATCGCCGAGATCGTCGCCGATGGTGTCGAGGTGGCCATCGTGATCGGTGGCGGCAACTTCTTCCGCGGCGCTGAGCTGCAGCAACGCGGTATGGAGCGAGCCCGCGGCGACTACATGGCCATGCTGGGCACCGTGATGAACTGCCTGGCGCTGCAGGACTTCCTGGAGCGCGAGCACGGCATCGACACCCGCGTGATGACTGCGATCGACATGGGCCAGGTGGCCGAGCCCTACATCCCGCGCCGCGCCATGCGGCACATGGAGAAGGGCCGCGTGGTGATCTTCGGTGCCGGCACCGGGATGCCGTACTTCTCCACCGACACCACCGCGGCGCAGCGCGCGCTGGAGATCGGCTGCGAGGTCGTGCTGATGGCCAAGGCCGTCGACGGCGTCTACACCGCGGACCCGAAGACCACTCCGGACGCGAAGCTGTTCGACAGCATCACGCACCGCGAGGTGCTGGAGCGCGGCCTGAAGGTCGCCGACGCGACCGCGTTCAGCCTCTGCATGGACAACGCCATGCCGATCCTGGTCTTCAACCTGCTGGAAGAGGGCAACATCGCCCGCGCCGTGGGTGGGGAGAAGATCGGCACGTTGGTCAGCACCCCGGCCGCCGCGTCGGCCTGACGGTGCTGGATCCTGATCTGGTCGCGGGCCCGCCGTGGGACGGCGGCGCACCGCGCGCCACACTTGCAATGTCCACCGGTCGGCACAGACTTAAGGAGCAGCCGTGATCGACGAAGCTCTTCTCGAAGGCGAGGAGAAGATGCAAAAGGCGGTGGAGCGGGCCAAGGACGAACTGGCCACCGTTCGCACCGGCCGCGCGAACCCCGCGATGTTCTCCGGCATCGTCGTCGAGTACTACGGTTCGCCGACTCCGTTGAACCAGCTGGCCAGCGTTTCCGTGCCGGAGGCGCGGCTGGTGGTCATCAAGCCCTACGACGCCAGCCAGCTGGCGGCGATGGAGAAGGCGATCCGCGACTCCGACCTGGGTGTGAACCCGTCGAACGACGGTCAGCTCATCCGGGTGGCGATCCCGCAGATGACCGAGGAGCGCCGCAAGGAGATGGTCAAGCTCGCCAAGACCAAGGGCGAGGAAGGCAAGGTCAGCGTCCGCGGCGTTCGCCGCAAGGTGAAGGAAGAGATCGACCGGATCGTCAAGGACGGCGAGGCCGGCGAGGACGAGGGCACCCGGGGTGAGAAGGAGCTCGACAACCTCACCCACCGCTACACCGCCCAGATCGACGACCTTGTGAAGCACAAGGAAGCGGAACTGCTCGAGGTCTGAGTGGTGACGGCCGGCCAATGCGAAGGTGAGTCCGGAATGTCCGCTGACACCCCGGACCCGCCTTCGCGTCCTTCCCGGGCCGGACGCGATCTCCGTGCCGCCATCGGCGTCGGGGTAGTGCTCGGCGCCGCGATCATCCTCTCGTTGCTGATGGTGCGCTTCGTGTTCATCGGCATCGTCGCTGCTGCGGTGGCGGTTTCCAGCGTGGAGCTGGCCAGCGCGTTCAAACGCGGCGCCGACATCAGGGTTTCGCTCGTCCCCGTGCTGGTGGGCGGGCAAGCCATGGTGTGGCTGTCCTGGCCGTTCGGGCTGCGCGGCGCGCTGGTCGCCTTCGCGATCACCGTGCTGGCCTGCCTGGCCTGGCGGTTCCGGCACGGGGTCGACGGCTACGTGCGGGACGTGACGTCATCGGTGTTCACCGCTGCGTACGTCCCGCTGTTCGCCGCGTTCGCCGCGATGCTGGTGCGGCCGGAGGACGGCGCGTTCCGCGCGCTGTGCTTCATGATCGGTGTCGTCGCTTCCGACACCGGTGGTTACGCGTTCGGCGTGCTGTTCGGCAAGCACCCGATGGCGCCGAACATCAGCCCGAAGAAGTCCTGGGAGGGCTTCGCGGGCTCGATGCTGACCGGCGTGGTGGCCGGCGCGCTGTCGGTGAGCCTGATGCTCGGCGGCCAGTGGTGGATGGGCGTGCTGTTCGGCGCGGCCCTGGTGTGCACCTCGACGCTGGGCGACCTGATGGAGTCGCTGATCAAGCGGGACCTCGGCATCAAGGACATGGGCAACCTATTGCCCGGCCACGGAGGCCTGATGGACCGCATGGACTCGCTCCTCCCATCCGCGGCAGCCGCGTGGATGATCCTCTTCTGGCTGATCCCGTCCTGATGATCGGCTGGCGGAAACCGGCTCGGCCGCAGGTGACGCCGAGCCCCAACATCTGGCACTGGCCGGAGCTGTTCGAGATCGAGAACCGGGCGCAGGACGCCACCGGCGCGTTGTGGAGCGCGCTGCGGGAGCGTTGCGACTGGGTTGATCGGGACGTCGTCGACATCGGTTGCGGCGACGGCTTCCACCTGCCGCTCTTCGCCGCCGAGGCGCGCACCGTGATCGGTGTCGAGCCGCATCCGCCGCTGGTCGAGCAGGCGCGTCGCCGGGTGGCCGGAATCCCCGGTGTGGACGTTCGGCAGGCGCCTGCGCAGCAGCTGCCGCTGGCCGATGCCAGCGCGGACCTGGTGCACGCGCGGACGGCCTACTTCTTCGGCCCCGGCTGCGAGCCGGGGCTGGCCGAGGCGGAGCGAGTGCTGCGCCCGGGCGGCGTGATCGCGATCGTCGACCTGGACGCTGCGAGCTCGCCGTACGGGGACTGGATGCGGGCGGACGCGCCGCAGGTCGATCCGGTCGCGATCGAGTCGTTCTTCCAGCTCCACGACTTCGAGAGCACCTCGGTGGACACCGTGTGGCGCTTCGACGACCGCGAGTCCCTCGAAGCGGTCCTGGGCATCGAGTTCTCCGCGAAGGTCGCCGCCCGCGCGGCCCGCGAAACCGCCGGCTGCACGGTCCCGGTCGGCTACCGCGTCCGGATCCGCCGGAAGCCGACCACCCTCCTGATGCCCTGAACCCTGCCGATCACTCGCCGGTGCGCTGGGCCGTGTCGATGACGAAGAAGGTCGCGCCCACGACGTCCTGGAGCAGGGCGAGGCGGCCGTGCGGGGAGTCCGAGGGTTCGCGCAGGACCTTGCCGCCGAGCTCGACCGCCTTCGCGGTCGCCTCATCGGTGTTGTGGTCCGGGTTGACCTGGAAGTACAGCTGCCAGTGCGCGGGCACGTCCTCGGGCAGCGTGAGGCTGGTCTCGTAGCGGCCCACGGTCGGCTGGTCGTCGACGTACCAGACGGTGTAGTCGAACCCGTCGCCCGGCTCGCCGATCTGCTCCTGGCGGTAGCCCAGCAGGTCCGCGTAGAACGGGTCGGCGGCGGAGCCGTCACGGGTGTGCAGCTCGGCCCAGCAGAGCATCCCGGCGTGGTCCCGGCCGAACGTGCCGTTGGGCGGTGCTTCCCAGAGGCCGACCACCGCGCCGGTGGGGTCCTCGGCGACCAGGAACATCTCGTCCGCGGGCGTTTCCGTGGGTGGGACCAGCACTTTCCCGCCCAGAGCTCGGACGTGTTCCACCGCGCGGCGGGCCGATCCGCACTCCAGGTACAGCGTCCAGGCGGTCGGCGCCTCGACCTCGGGCGGCAGCACGCCGGCGACCGGCTTGTGCTCCTTCAACGCGATGTTGTAGTCCGGCCGCTGGATCCAGTGCCAGCCGAACAGACCGGTGTAGAAGTCCCGGACCTCGGACACCTGGTGGGTGGCCAGGTCCACCCAGGCGGGCGCGCCCTTTGCGATGGCCATCGCTCCTCCTCCGGCGCTCCGCGGGGCTCCGCATCGACCCCGGCTACCTCGGAGGGTGACCGGCGTCCCGGCCGGGAAAACCCCGGCGGTCGATCAAGCGGAGCACTGTCACCCGGTGGCGTTACTTTTCGGTGCCCCTACCGCAATCGAACGCCCCCGAATGACGCCTTGATCCTGGACCGTCCACGTGATCGACTAGGAGTGGTCACTCAGCGTGCGGATCAGCGTGTCGGGGTGCCCGATCGTGCAAGCACCCGGGGGTACAGGAGCAGCCATGGCCAACCGCGCGGCGAAGCCGGTCACCGCGGGCTTGAGCCGGCTCGCGGAGCTGGACCGCCGGGAGCGCAGCCGGATCCTGCGGCAGCTGTGCGAGCAGTACCCCGCGTTCCGCTCGATGCTGAAGCAGGTGTCCATCGCCCGCGGGGTGGCCTTCGGATCCGCCCTGGTGCTGGCCGTCGCGGTGATGTTCCTGGTGCAGGGCGCGCCGGTGCTGTGGGTGTCCGGTCTGGTGTTCATCGGTCTGGCCGGGTTCTGCTACGTCGCGGTCGCGCTGACCGACAGCCGGTTCGACCTGCTGCTGGCGGTCCTGGGCGCGCACCGGACCGACGAGCTGCACGGCCGGTTGGTGACCGAGCAGGTCTACGGCGAGGAGCCGGCCGAGCAGCCGGAACGCGCTCGCGTGGTGACCGCCCGCACGGTGGGCCCGCGGTTCACCGACGGCTCACCGGTGCACGCTGATCGATAGCGCCGCGGCGATCTCGTTGCCCACGAAGTGCGTTTCGTCGTTCGGGGGTTCGCCGACGCGCACCACCAGCGGCCCGCCGAACGGCTTGCGCTCCACGACCTCGATGCGCGAGCCCAGCGTCATGCCGTGCTCGGTGAGGTAGCGCAGCAGTTCCGAATCGGTGTCCCAGACCCGCGCGATGGTGCCGATCGAGCCGGGCTCGACCTGGTCCAGCAGCTTCGTCGCCGGTTCTTCCATCCGGCCGTCCGCGGTCGGGATCGGGTCGCCGTGCGGGTCGTGGGTGGGGTTGCCGAGCTTGGCCGCGATGTGCGCGATGAGCTCGTCGGACACCGCGTGCTCCAAGGCGTCGGCCTCGCGGTGCACCGCGTCCCAGCTGTAGTTCAGCTCCTCGACGAGGAACAGCTCGATCAGCCGGTGCCTGCGCAGCACGTCGTGGGCCAGGCGGCGGCCTTCCGGGGTCAGCTCGACGCTGCGGTAGCGGACGTGGGTGACCAGGCCGAGCTGGTCCAGCTTGTTGATCATCCCGGACACCGAGGACGGGCTCAGCCCGAGACGCTGCGTCAGGGTTGCGTTGGTGACGGGCACGCCCCGCTCGCTGAGCCCGTATATCGCCCGGAGGTAGTCCTCGACGGACGGCGACGGACGCTCGGCCATACTCGTCATACTTTCACGATACGGGCGCCTGCGGTGCGTTTATGACGGTGGTTGGCCAGCGCTGCCCACGAGTCCGGTGTTCGCGCGCCCGGCGGCGAGCCCGCGGCGGCGCACCGCCCGCGCGATCAAGCCCTGTTCCGGCGCACCGAGGTAGACCAGCGCGAACACCACGGCCTGGCACACCACGATCATGCCGCCGGTCGAGGTGTCCAGGTGGAAGCTCAGGTAGG